>NZ_CP071868.1:1255750-1883626 GCF_017569225.1 Pengzhenrongella sicca | reverse complement strand
CAGGTTGCGCTCGATGTAGTCGAGGTAGGACGCCTCCCCGGTCCACCGGAACAGCACGTCCGCCAGACGGATCATGTTGTAGACCGAGCAGTGCTCCTGGGTCTTCTCGCCGCGGCGCGCCGCGAAGGCGAAGGGCGGGGTCCAGATCTCCCCCGAGGTCTGCCCCCCGGTGCAGAACGTCCCCCGCCGCGTCACGGCCCAGTCCCAGTAGGCCTCGACGACGCGGCGCCACCGCTCGTCGCCTGTGACCTCGTACGCGCGGGCGGCCCCGAGCACCTCGGGGATCGTCGTGTTCGCGTGCCGGTTGGTCAGCACGTCGACGCCCTGGAGCAGGCCGTCGAACACGGAGCGGTGGTAGTAGAGCTCGAGCATCTCGCGGTACGTCTCGTCGCCGGTCGCCGCGAGAAGGTCGGCCCAGACCTCGAGCATGCCGCCCGTCTCGACCTCGAGCACGGTCTGGAACTGCTCGGGGTCGATCGCGCGGGCCCAGCGCACGAGCGGCTGCGCGGCGCGCCGCGCGACCTCGAGCGCCCGTTCGTCCCCCAGGTCGAGGTAGACGTCGAGCAGGCCCATCAGCGTCTTGTGCAGGGTGTATTGGGGGGCCCAGACGTCGCGCCCGAGCTCGAGGCGCCGCAGGAAGCTCGACGGGATCGCGTAGGCCCACTCGCCGTCGCTCTCGTCCTGGCATCGCCGCAGCCCGTCGACGACGTCGTCGAGCGTGGCCCGCAGGTGGGCGTCCCCGGTGACCGCCACCTCGCGCGCCGCGGCCGAGAGCCAGTGGCCGGTGAAGTGGCCGCGCAGCAGCGACCCGGGCGTCTCCCAGCCCCAGTGCCGGTCCAGCCCCCGATCGGCGGCGCCGCCCGCGCTGGGGTGCAGGTGCCAGGCCTGGTCACCGATGCCGGCCTCGGTGAGGTGGTTCTGCAGCAGCGCCGGCGCGCGCAGGGACTCCAGGTACGCCCGGTTCAGGCGGCGGCGGGTGTCGAAGACGCCCGGGGCCAGCCGGACCTTCGCGTGGCTCACGTGTGACCAAAGCACCATTGCCTCTTCCCTCGAGAGATCGATCTCCCTGTAGTCTAGGAGCATCCAGCGACGGATCGGCAACCCCTGCCGGCCGCTCAGGGGAGCCGAGGCCATGAACGCTGCTCGCATCATCGCGCTGTCCGCCGACGACGTGTCGGTCCTGCTCACGATCGACGGCGTGCGGCTCCCCATAATCACCTACTGGGGCGACCGCCTGGTCGCCACCGACGAGGACCTGCGGGTGCTCGCCGCATCGTCCGGACGCACCGGCATCGACGGCGCCTCCGACGTGCCGTACGAGCCGAGCCTGCTGCCCGAGCACACCTTCGGCTGGGGCGGCCGGCCCGGGGTCGCGATGCATCGCGGCGGGGCGTCCTGGTCGCCGCGGCTCGCCGTCGACGGCGTCGAGCTGGACGGCCGCGAGGTCGCCGCCGGGCAGGTGGTCCAGTCGGGCGCCGGGACGGTGTGCGTCCTGGCGCGCGACGACGCCGCCGAGGTCACCCTCGTGCTCGAGATCGCTCTCACCGACGCCGGGCTGCTGCGCACGCGCGCGATCGTGCGCAACGACAGCGGCTCCGCCGAGCCGCTCGAGGTCGGCGGCGTGTCCCTCGCGCTGGCCGTCCCGACCGCCGCGCGCGAGGTCCTCGACTTCGCCGGGCGGTGGGGCACCGAGAAGGTGCCGCAGCGCCACCCGGTGGTCGTCGGCACGCATGCGCGCGAGTCGCGCCGCGGGCGGACCGGCCTGGACGCCACGGGCACGATCGCGCTCGGCACCCCCGGCTTCGACAGCCGGAGCGGGCAGGTGTGGCTGTGCCACGTCGGGATCGGGGGCAACCACGAGCACGCGGTCGAGCGGTCCGACGGCTACCTCGCGTTCCGGGGCGGGGAGCTGCTCCTGCCCGGCGAGGTCCGGCTCGCGACCGGGCGGGAGTACTCCTCCCCCTGGGTCTACGGCAGCTACGGCGACGGCCTGGACGCCGCCGCCGACCGGTACCACCGCCTGCTCCGCGGCCTGTCCCGCTCGAGCGCGCGGCCGCGCCCGGTGACCCTGAACATCTGGGAGGCCGTCCTGTTCGACCAGGACCGCGCGACCCTCGACGCATTCGCCTCGACGGCCGCCGAGCTCGGCGTCGAACGGTTCGTGATCGACGACGGCTGGTTCCGCGGGCGGCGCCACGACCGCGCCGGGCTGGGCGACTGGACCCCGGACCCGGCCGTGTGGCCCGAGGGCCTGGCGCCGTTCGCGCGGCACGTCCGCTCCCTGGGGATGGAGCTGGGCCTGTGGGTCGAGCCCGAGATGATCAACGAGGACTCCGACCTGGCGCGCGCGCACCCGGACTGGATCCTGCGCGCGGGGCCGGACCTGCCGGCGCGGGTGCGCCACCAGCAGGTGCTCGACCTGACCAACCCGGACGCCTTCGCCCACATCCTGGCCGCGCTCGACGAGCTGGTCCGCGACCTCGAGCTGACGTACCTCAAATGGGACCACAACCGGGACCTCGTCGACGCCGGCCACCCGGGCTCGGGCGCCGCGGCCGTGCATGAGCAGACCCTGTCGGTCTACCGGCTGCTGGACGAGCTGCGCGCCGCCCACCCGGCGCTCGAGATCGAGAGCTGCGCCTCCGGCGGCGGCCGGGTCGACCTGGGCATCCTGCAGCGCACGGACCGCGTCCACACCTCCGACAACCACGACCCGCTCGAGCGGTCCCGGATGCTGCGGTGGACGGGCCTGCTCGTGCCGCCGGAGATGCTCGGCTCGCACGTCGCGTCGGCCACGTCGTCGGCGACCAACCGGACCCACGACCTGCACACCCGGTGCGCGATCGCGTTCCTGGGGCACTTCGGGATCGAGTGCGACGTCCGGGAGCTGAGCGGGCCGGACCGGGCCGAGCTCGCGCGCTGGGTGGCCGACTACAAGGTGCACCGCGACCTCATCTCCACGGGCCGGGTCGTGACCGGCGGCGACGAGGACCCCGACGCGCCGACGCTGCGCGGCGTCGTGGCGGCGGACGGCGGCGAGGCCCTGTACACGATCGTGACCCCACCGCTGTCGGCCGACTCGCGGCGCCGCGTGCGGCTGCCCGGCCTGCGGCCGGACCGCCGCTACCGGCTCGAGGCCGCACGGCCCGCCACGATGGGGCCCGGGTGGCTCGAGCCGCTGTGGCTGCGCACCGTGCCCGCGCTCGGGCGCGGAGCCGCGGACGCGCCCGGCACCACCGTGCTGTCCGGCGACGTGCTCGGCCGCGCCGGCCTCGACCTGCCCACCTTCAACCCCGACCGCGTCCTGCTGGTCCGGGCGGTCGCGGTGGACGCCGGCACCACCCTTCAAAGGAGCAACCCGTGACCGCAGTCATCACCATCGACGCCGACCGCCCCGGACCCACGATCAGCCGGCACCTGTACGGCCACTTCGCGGAGCACCTGGGGCGCGGCATCTACGACGGGATGTGGGTCGGCGAGGACTCGCCCGTGCCGAACGTCGGCGGGATCCGGCTCGACGTGGTCGAGGCGCTCCGCGAGCTCGACGTGCCGAACCTGCGCTGGCCGGGCGGCTGCTTCGCCGACCGGTACCACTGGCGCGCCGGCGTCGGGCCTCGGGCCGATCGCCCCGCGCTGATCAACACGCTGTGGGGCGGCACGCTGGAGGACAACGCCTTCGGCACGCACGAGTTCATGGCGCTGTGCGAGCTGCTGGGCGCCGACGCGTACGTGTCCGGGAACATCGGCTCCGGCACGGTCGAGGAGATGTCCGACTGGGTGGAGTACCTCACGGGCGCCGGCCGGTCGCCCATGGCGGACCTGCGCCGGGCGCACGGGCGCGACGAGCCGTGGATCGTCCGGTTCTGGGGGCTGGGCAACGAGTCGTGGGGCTGCGGCGGCAACATGCGTTCCGAGTCCTACGCCGACCTCGCGCGGCAGTTCGGCACGTTCTGCCGCAGCGGCAACGAGACGCCGCTGTACCGCGTGGCGGCCGGGGCCGACGGCGCCGACGTGCACTGGACCGAGACCCTCATGAAGGTGATCCCCGAGATCGGCGCCCACCCGTTCGCCGAGGTGCCGTGGGAGGCCGTGTCGGTGCATTACTACACGATCGGCGGCACCTGGACGGCCAAGGGCAGCGCGACGCAGTTCGACCCCGACGCGTACTGGCGCACGATCGTCGCTGCCCAGGGCATCGAGGAGCTGCTGCGCGCGCACGCCGCCGTGATGGACGTCTACGACCCCGCCAAGACGTACGGGATGGTGCTCGACGAGTGGGGCACCTGGTGGGACGTCGAGCCGGGCACCAACCCCGGGTTCCTGTTCCAGCAGAACACCCTGCGCGACGCGATGGTCGCGGCCTGGCACTTCGACGTCTTCCACCAGTTCGCCGACCGCCTGACGATGGCCAACATCGCCCAGACCGTCAACGTCCTGCAGGCCATGCTGCTCACGGACCCCGACGGCGGGCCCATGGTGCGCACCCCCACGTTCCACGTCTTCGAGATGAACAAGGGCCACCACGACGCCACGGCCCTGCCGACCCACGTGTCCGGGCCGTCGCACACCGCGGACGGCCAGGACGTGCCCGTGGTCTCCGCGTCCGCGAGCACGAAGGACGGCGCCGTGCTGATCTCGGTCACCAACGTCGACCTCGACACGCCCCGGCAGGTCGACGTGGTGATCCGTGGCGCCACGCTCGCCGGCGCCACCGGCCGGCTGCTGACGGCCGCGACCGCGAGCGCCCACAACCGGCCCGACGCGCCGGACACCGTGCGGCCGGTGGACCTCGAGCAGCTCGAGCAGACGCCGACCGGGCTGCGCCTGACGCTGCCGCCGCACTCGTTCGCGACCGTGTCCGCGACCATCCAGCCCGCCTGACCCCGCCACGAAGGACCAGCCGAGATGACCGAGAGCGCCCTGCCCCAGGCACCGACCCCGTTCCGGGTGGCCGACGGCCGCCTGACCTGGACGGGCGGGGGTGAGACGATCGCCATCGAGCCCTGGGGACCGGACTCGGTGCGCGTCCGGTGCAGCATGGGCCAGATCGCGGACACCGACTGGGCGTTGCTGCCCGCCGCGAACGACCCCGAGGCGCTGCGCATCGACGTCGACGGCGACGTCGCGACCCTGGTCAATGGCGGCCTCCACGTGGTCGCCCGCGCCTCGTCCGGCAAGGACTGGCAGGCCGGCGGGCTGCGGCACGACTGCCGGCTGGCGTTCTACGACGCCGATGGGCGGCTGCTGCTGCAGGAGGTGGTGGCAGACGGCGCCGCGAAGCCGGACCCGCGCCGGTACCGCGCGCTGCCCGGCGGGGTGTATCGCACGACGCTGTCGCTGGCCGCGGCCGACGAGCACCTTGCGGGCCTCGGCGTGTACCAGCAGCTCAGCACCGACCTGAAGGGGTCGACGTTCGAGCTCGCCCAGCGCAACTGCCAGGCGAGCGTCCCGTTCGTCACCTCGACGGCCGGCTACGGCTTCCTCTGGCACGACCCCTCGATCGGGCGCGCCACGTTCGGGGCGAACCGCACCGAATGGGAGTCCAACGCCACCCGGCAGATCGACTACTGGGTCACCGCCGGCGCCACCCCGGCCGACGTCGCGCGCCACTACGCCGACGCGACCGGCCACGTCCCGATGATGCCGGAGCTCGGCCTGGGCTACTGGCAGTGCAAGCTGCGCTACTCCAGCCAGGAGGAGCTGCTCGAGGTCGCCCGCGAGCATCGGCGCCGCGGGCTGCCCCTGGACGTGATCGTCGCGGACTTCTTCCACTGGCCGCACATGGGCGACTTCCGCTTCGAGGAGGAGTTCTGGCCCGACCCGCAGGGAATGGTCGACGAGCTCCGCGAGCTGGGGGTCGAGCTGATGGTGTCGGTGTGGCCGCAGGTCGCGCTGGACTCGGCGAACTTCGCCGAGATGGACCGCCGCAACCTGCTGGTGGCGACCAACCGCGGCATCGACGTCCAGATGTGGTTCGGCGGGCCCAGCCGGTTCGTCGACACCACCAACCCGCAGGCCCGCGAGTTCCTGTGGGAGCAGTGCCGGGAGGGTTACGCCAGGTACGGGATCCGGTTGTTCTGGCTCGACGAGGCCGAGCCGGAGTTCGGCAAGCAGGACTGGGACGCGTGGCGCTTCCACGCTGGCCAGGGCGACGAGGTCGCCAACCTCTACCCGCAGCACTTCTCGCGCGCGTTCTACGACGGCCAGCGCGCCGACGGCGTCGAGGACGTCGTCAACCTGGTGCGTTGCGCGTGGGCCGGATCCCAGCGCTACGGCGCGCTCATGTGGTCCGGAGACATCGGCTCGTCGTTCGACAGCCTGCGCCGCCAGCTGACCGCCGGCGTGCACGTCGGCGCCGCCGGCATCCCGTGGTTCACCACCGACATCGGCGGGTTCTGGGGCGCGCGCACCGACGACCCGGCCTTCCACGAGCTGCTGGTGCGGTGGTTCCAGGCGGCCACGTTCATGCCCGTGATGCGCATGCACGGCACGCGGCTGCCCGAGACCACCCCGATCGCCGCCGACGGGACGCCCCGCCAGCCCAGCGGCGCGCCCAACGAGGTGTGGTCGTTCGGCCCGGAGGTCTACGGGATCCTGGAGCGCTACCTGCACCTGCGCGAGGCCCTGCGGGACTACACGCGCGAGCTCATGCGGCAGGCTCACACCGACGGCCAGCCGGTCATGCGCGGCCTGTTCCACGAGTTCCCCGGCGACGAGCGATGCTGGGGCGACCTCGACGAGTACCTCTACGGGCCGGACCTCCTCGTCGCTCCCGTGGTGGTGGCCGGCGCCACCAGCCGGTCGGTCTACCTGCCCGCCGGCGCCCGTTGGACGGAGCTGCACTCCGGCGTCGTGCACGACGGCGGCGCCGACGTCGTGGTCGACGCGCCCCTGCACGTCATCCCCGTGTTCGCGCGGGACGGGCGGCTCGCGCACCTGGTCGGCCAGCTGTGAGCGACGACCTCGCCCCGCTGGAGATCGTCGTCGGCGCCCCGACGGGGCGGGCGATCAGCCCCGACCTCTGGGGCCTGTTCCTCGAGGACATCAACTTCGCCCTCGACGGCGGCCTGAACGCCGACCTGGTGCGCAACGGTGACTTCGAGGCGAGCCCGGCGGACCGGCCCGGTTGGGGTCCGCTGACGGGCTGGTCGGTCGGGGCGAAGGGGTCGGGCGAGTCGGGAGGGTCGGGCGGGTCGGGCCGGTCGGGACAGGTGCACGTCGGCAGCGCCGACCCCGTGAGCTCGGCGAACGCCGCGTACGCGAGCCTGCGGCCCGGCGCGGGAGTGGCGCGGCTCGTCAACGGCGGCTACGGCGCCGACGGCATGCCCGTGCCGGCCGCCGCGTTCGACCTGCAGCTGATGGCCCGCACCCGCGACGCCGGGGCGCGCCTCGCGGCGGGGCTGGGCCCGGTCGGCGGGGCGGCCGCCGCGCCCAACGAGCTCGCGCTGGTGCCCGACGGCGCATGGCACCCGGTCGGCGCGCGGCTGCACCCGCCGCAGGCGTCGCGCATGCAGCTCGTCCTCGAGGCGCGCTCGGGCCGGGTCGACGTGGACCTGGTCGAGCTGCGCCCCCTGGACGCGGCAGGCCGGCCCGAGCTCTTCCGGCGCGACCTCGTCGAGGCCCTGCGCCAGCTCCGTCCCGCGTTCGTCCGTTTCCCGGGCGGCTGCCTGGTGCACGGCTTCGGCCTGGACAACATGTACCACTGGAAGACGACCATCGGCCCGCGCGCGCAGCGCCGCCCGCTGCCCAACACCTGGGGCTACCACCAGTCGATGGCGATCGGGTACCACGAGTACTTCCTGCTCTGCGAGGAGCTCGGCGCGACTCCCGTGCCGATCGTGGCCGCCGGCGTGTGCTGCCAGAACGTGCCCGGCGGGCCGCAGGCCATCCCGGCCGGCCGGATGCCGCAGTACGTGCAGGACGTCGTCGACCTGGTCGAGTACGCCAACGGTGCCCCGGACACCCGCTGGGGCGAGGTGCGCGCGGCGGCGGGCCACCCCGAGCCCTTCGGGATGCGGATGATCGGCCTGGGCAACGAGGACGTCATCGACGCGCAGTTCACCGAACGGTTCATCCAGCTGAGCGCGGCGCTGCGCGCGGCGCACCCGGAGATCGAGCTGATCGGCACCGCGGGGCCGCTGCCCTTCGGGCTCGACTTCGAGGCCGGCTGGGAGCTCGCCCGCCGGGAGGGCATCGACCTCGTCGACGAGCACGGCTACCGCACCCCGCGGTGGCTGTGGCAGAACCACGAGCGCTACGACGCGTACCCACGCACCGGGCCGGCGGTCTACCTCGGCGAATGGGCCGCCCGCAGCTCCACGGTCCGCTCCGCGATCGCCGAGGCGGGCTACATGGTCGCGCTCGAGCGCAACGCCGACATCGTCCGCATGGCGTCCTACGCGCCGCTGCTCGCCCGGGTGGGCAGCAGCCAGTGGACGCCCGACCTGATCTACTTCACCGACGACGCCGTGCTCGGGTCCGCCGCCTACGACGTGCACCAGCTGTTCGCGCAGGCGCGCGGCCAGCAGGTGCTCGAGGTGCGGGTAACCGGGGCGACCCACGGGAGCCAGCCCGAGCCGCGGCTCGGTCCGGCCACGCTGACCTGCCCCGGTGCCCGCGTCCGCTTCACCCAGATCGAGGCCGACGGCGCGAGCCTGCCGGACGTCGTCGTCGACGACGAGCGCCCGACCGCGACCCTGCCCGTGCCGGCCGCGACCGCGCGGCTGGCGCTGACCGCGACCCGCGAGGCCGGCACGGAGGGCTTCCAGGTACGCCTGGGCGGGCCTGCGCGCACGACCCACGAGGTCGTCGTCGGCAGCTGGGGCAACAAGTCGCTCATCTGGTCGCGCTCCGACGACGGCCTTGGCGACGAGGTCGACGGCCCCTACCCCTTCGCCGGCGTGCAGACCGGGGTCCCGCGGCGCATCGAGATCGAGCGGGCCGGGTCCCGGGTCGTGGTGCATCACGACGGCGTCGTGGTGCACGACCACGCGGACGACCGGCGCGACTGGCCCGAGGTCGTCGTCGGCGCGACCGCCCGGACGGTCGGGAGCGCGGCCGGGACCGTCGCGGCCGAGACCGTCGTGACCCTCGTGAACGGCAGCGACCTCGACCGCACGGCCCGAGTGTCCGTGGCGGGCCTGGCCGGGTCGATCACGGCCGCGGTCACGGTGCTCGCCGGCTCCGATCCCGACGCGGGCGCGCCCTTCGAGCCGTCCGCCCTCGCACGCCGGGACGGGCACCTCGCGGGGATCGACGGGCTCGAGCTCGTCGTGCCGCGGTGGTCCGTTACGAGCCTGCGCATCAGCGCCGGGTGACTGGACGCGGCAACGCCCCGCCGCCGCCATCACGGCGGCGGCGGGGCGGTCGCGTCAGCCCCGCAAGGCTCCGTCAGCCCTCAACGGCTGAGTCACCCCTTAAAGGCTCCGTCCATGATCCCGGAGACCATCTGCTTGCCGGTGAAGACGAAGGCGATCAGCAGCGGCAGGGTCGCGAAGAACGAACCGCCCAACGCCAGCGCGACGTCGACCGACCTGTTCGCCTGCAGCTGCTTCAGCGCGATCTGCACGGTGAACAGCTCCGGCGACTTCAGCACGATGAACGGCCACATGAAGTCGTTCCAGACCGCCGTGAACGTGATCAGCCCGAGCACGAAGGCCGCCGGGCGCACCACCGGGAACGCGATGCGCCAGAACAGCTGCCAGCTGCTGCACCCGTCGATCTTGGCCGCGTGGATGAGCTCGTCGGTGACCGTGCTGGACATGTGCTGCCGCATCCAGAAGATGCCGAACGCGCTGGCCAGGCCCGGCACGATGATCGCTTGGAGGGAGTCGACCCAGCCCAGCCAGGAGATGATCAGGTACTGCGGGATGACGCTGAGCTGCGCGGGCACCGTCATCGTCAAGAGCACCAGGATGAACAGGGCGTCGCGGCCGCGGAACTGCAGCTTCGCGAACGCGAAGCCCGCCAGGGCGCACAGGATGACGGACACCGCGGCCACGGTCAGCGACACGAAGGCGCTGTTCAGCAGCGAACGGAAGAACGGCACCGTGTCGAACACCGCGCGCGCGACGTCGACGATGTTCGTGCCCGGGTACAGGCGCGGCGGCGTCGACGTCACCGCCGAGGCGCCCACGGTCGCGACGACCAGCATGTAGTACAGCGGGAAGGCGCACACGATCACGGCGAGACCCAGGAGCACGTAGACGTACCACCGGACCCTGCCGAGGCGCCCTCCCCGGTTGCGTCGCGCGACGGGCGGCACCGTGCTCGCCAGGACTGCGGTCACGCCGGCCATCAGTTCGCCCCTCGCGTGCGGGTGGTCAGGAAGAAGTTGATGAGTGCGGCGACGACGACGATGACGAACAGGGCCACCCCGATCGCCGAGCCGTACCCGAAGTCGAACTGACCGAAGCCCTGTTCGTAGAGGAACAGCGCGAGGGTCTGGCACTGCCGCCCGGCCCCGCAGGTCAGGCCCGACTCGGGCGAGACGAGCAGCGGCTCGGTGAAGATCTGCAGGCCGCCGATGGTCGACATGACCACGGTGAAGATGATGACCGGACGCAGCGACGGGATCGTCAGGCGCCAGAACTGCTGCCACCCGTTGGCGCCGTCGACCGACGCCGCCTCGTACATCTCTCGCGGTATCGCCTGGAGGCCGGCGAGGTAGAGCAGCGTGTTGTACCCGAACCACCGCCACATCACCATCGCCGAGATCTCGAACCACGAGCCGACCCGCGAGGCGAGGAAGTTGATCGGATCGATGTTGACCAGCCCGAGCACCCAGTTGATGAGCCCGAAGTTGTAGTCGAAGATCTGGCCGAAGACGAGGGCCGTCGCGGCCACGGACGTGATGTACGGAAGCATCATGGACATGCGGAAGAAGTTGGCCCACCGCAGCCGTGCGTGGTTGAGCAGCTGGGCCAGCCCGAGCGCCAGGATCAGCTGCGGGACCGTCGAGATGATGAAGATCCCGAACGTGTTGACCAGCGCGTTCCAGAAGCGGGAGTCCTGCACGAGTCGCTCGAAGTTCGCGAGCCCGATGAAGGTGTGGGCCCCGATCGGGTTCCAGTCGAACAGCGCGACGTAGAACGTGAAGACCAGGGGAAACAGGCCGAAGATGCCGAAGATGATGAAGAACGGCGCGACGTACGCATATGGCGCGATGCGTTCGGGAAGGCTGCTCTTGACCTTGGTCGGCCGCTGGGATTTCTGCTGACGGTTACCGCGCATGCTGACCGGTGCTGCTACTGACACGTTGTACCTCCGTCCGTGGTGGCCCGGCGCTCGCGCCGGGCCACCGCTCAGCCGATCAGCCCAGTGCATCCTTGACGTTCTGCACGCCCTTGTCCCACGCGTCGTCCGGGGCGACATTGCCGTTCTGCATGTCGACGAGCGCGTTGAGGAGCCCGGCGCCGATGGCGCTGGTGTCCGGGCCGTTGTAGTAGGCGTTGAAATCGAGCACCGAGTCGCTCATCACCTGTCCGAGCGCCGAGTTGCCGAAGAACTCGTCCGTGTAGCTGAGCACCGCCTCGCTCGTGAGCGCTTCCTTCGCGGCCGGCAGGGTGCCGGTGCTCTGGAAGTGCTCGGTCTGCGCCTCGGCCGACATCATGGTCTTGATGTACTCCCAGGCCGCCTCGGGGTGCTCCGCCCGGGCCGGGATCGCGATGACGCTGCCACCCCAGTTGCCGCCGACGCCGGGCACGGTGGTCACGCGCCAGTCCCCCGCCGTGTCCGGGGCCGCGGTCTTGATGCCGGACAGGATCCAGGACGGGGCGACCGTCACCGCGAACGAGCCGTTCGCCTTTCCCGGGTCCCAGCCGGAGGACCAGGCGGCGATGTTCGCGCTGATGCCGGCGTCGTAGGTCTGCACCGCGACGTCGAACGCGTCTGCCACCTGCGGGTTGGTGTCGTAGATGATCTCGCCGTCGTCCGAGTAGTACTTCTCGGTGACCTGGTTGACCGTCGAGAAGAACACCGAGGTCTCGACGTTGTCGACGAACGGCTTGCCGGTCGCGGCCGTGTACGTCTCGCCCATCGCGATGAAGTCGTCCCACGTGGACCACGCCGCCGCGACCTCGGTCGGGTCGGACGGCAGGCCCGCCGCCTCGAACAGGTCCGCCCGATAGGCCAGGCCCAGGCCGCCGACGTCGGTGGGAACGCCGACGATCGACCCGTTGGTGGCGGTGGCGCCGCCGACGGCCCAGTCGAGGTACTCGTCCGCCAGGTCGTCGCCGCCGAGGGTCCGCAGGTCGATGAAGTTGTCCGGGTTCTCCACGAACTTGGGCAGGTCGTCACCCTGGATCATCACCAGGTCCGGGACCTCGCCGCCGGCCAGCGCCGCGGTGAGCGCGGTCGCGGTCTCCGTGGTGCTGCCGACCTCGGAGAGCTTGACCTTGGCATCGGGGTTCTTGGCGAGGTACTCGTCGACCGAGTCCTTCGCGCCGATCCCGGTGAACGACCAGAACGTGAACTCAGCGTTCGGGTCGCCGGCGGCGGCAGAGTCGTCACCACCGCCCGATCCGCACCCGGCCACGAGTGCCAGCGCCAAAACGCCCACGACTGCACCTACGGACGACACACTCTTGCGTTGTGTCACGACAGTTCCTCTTCTCTGGGGGCCGCGTGCGTCTCCAGAGGCACCATCGCCTCGGAGCGAGAGATCGTTCTCTTGCCCCGAGGCTAAACCCCGCAGGGCACCAAGGCAAGGACTTCGGCAGAAAACGTTATCGGCTCGAGATCGATGGGGTCGACCCGCCCACCGATCCACCACGCCCGCCGCCGCCGCGCACGTTAGGACCGGAGATCGATCGTCCCGGCGGACTGAGTCGGTGCGGGTGGGCGCCGCGCCGCCGCGCGCCTGGACCGAGAGGACTGATTCCACGGGTGCCGTCGCCGCTCGTGCGTGTGTGCACAGGGCGGTTGCGGGGTGGGGTGCGTGTGGGTGGTGCGTCCTAGTCTGTACACATGTTCGAACCGAGCGATGACGAGATGACGGGGGTCCCGGCGGGGGCCGGGCTGGCGGTCGCGGGCGCCACATCGGTCTCAGTGGATGTGGCGTTCGGGCTGTTGCTCGGGCGGGTGTTTGCGGAGGCGGGGGCCGCGTTGGCGCAGGCCGCGGCCGCGGGGTCCTGCATCGCGGGGCCGATCGATCAGGTCGCGTTGTCCGCCGCGTTGATGGGGCAGGCGCCGGGCTCGCCGCTGGTGGACCTGCTTGAGGGTCTGTGCCCGTCGGAGGTGCATGATGCGGTGTTGATCGAGGCGATCGCCGCCTGGGAACGCGTCACCTCGCTCGCTGCGGCGCGGCAGGGCGAGATGATCGCCGAGCTCGCCCGGCGCCGGGATGCGCAGCGGTTGGGTGAGTTCGTGGGTGATGAGGTCGCGTCGGTGCTGGTGATGTCCCGGTCGGTGGCGGAGGCGAAGGTCAGCCTCGGGACCTCGCTGCAGGTGTGGCCCGCGGTGAATGAGGCGCTCGCATCTGGGGTGATTGATCACCGCAAGGCCACCGCCCTGGTCGACGGGGTCGGGCACCTCGACGACGACGCGGCCGCCGTCGTCCTGGACAAGGTGCTGCCGGTCGCGCCGGGATTGACGGTGCCGGCGTTGAAGGCGCGCCTGCGCAAGGTCGAGCTGACCGTGAACCCGGCCGCCGTCGCCGAGCGGCACGCCCGCGACGCCGCGGACAGGTATGTGCGGGTCAGCCCGGCGCCGGGGGTGATGGCGTGGTTGACCGCGTACCTGCCCGCTAAGGATGCGATGACGGTGTTCACCGCGATCGACGCCATCGCGGCGTCCGCGGACCCCGCCGACCCGCGCGGTGTGGCGGCGCGGCGCGCGGACGCCCTGACCGACCTCTGCACCGACATCCTCGACAACGGCATCGCCCCCACCACCGCACTGCCGGGCACAGCGGGTCAGGGGTCCGGGACAGCGGGTCAGGCTGGCGGGACGCTGAAGACGGAGCAGGGGCGTCGCCCGCACCTGCAGGTGACCGCCGCCGCGACGACGTTGTTGGGGTTGGATGAGGTGCCCGGGGAGCTGGCCGGGTACGGGCCGATCCCCGCAGACC
Organism: Pengzhenrongella sicca; assembly: GCF_017569225.1. GTDB lineage: Bacteria > Actinomycetota > Actinomycetes > Actinomycetales > Cellulomonadaceae > Pengzhenrongella > Pengzhenrongella sicca. The sequence goes on along the minus strand of NZ_CP071868.1, from coordinate 1,869,558 downwards.
TGGTGCGGGCGATCGCGGCGGACGCGACGTGGCGGCGGATCTTCACCGACCCCGCCACCGGGTGCGTGACCGGGATCGGACCGCGCGGGTACCGCCCCGGCGCCGACCTGACCGGCACCGTCCTGGCCCGGGACACAACGTGCACGTTCATCGGGTGTCGGATGCCGGCGTGGCGGTGCGACCTGGACCACCGCGACCCCTACGACCACGACCACCCCGACCTCGGCGGGCAAACCTGCGCGGAGAACCTGCACTCGCTGTGCCGCCACCATCACCGGGCCAAGACCTACGGCGGCTGGCACCCCGACCTCGACACCACCACCGGCGACACGTGGTGGACCTCACCCACCAAACACCGCTACAAGCGACCGGCCACCGAGGTCAACCCCGAACCCCCGCCACCCGACCGGCCCTGGCTCCACACGCCCCAGCCCGACGACCCACCCTTCTGAACCGCGAACCCCTCTGAGCTAGCCGCCGGGACTGTTCACGCCTGCACGATCGACATGACCGCCCACGGCGCGAGCTCGACGTCGATCTCGAGCACGCCGTCGCCCGAGGCCGTGAGCAGGCAGCGATCGAGGTCGGCGGCGACGGCCCGCAGGTGCAGGGTCTGCGTCGGCGTGAGGTTCACCGGCGACCCCATCCGGAACCACTCCTCCGCGACGTTCCCATGCTCGAGGTCGACGGTTTCGGTGATGAAGACCGCCCCCGGTGCCACGCCCTCGACGATGTGCCGCACCCGCCGCGCCGGGCCCTTCGCGCTCAGGGCGCGGGTCTCGGGGAAGCTGTCGTGCGGACCGACCGACAGTCCGTTCATCTCGTCCGGGTAGTTGAAGAACAGGGCCGACACGGCTCCCGTCTCGCTCGCCCGGGTGATGACCCCGTGACCGGTGGCCAGCAGGATCCGGTCCCCCAGACGCGACAGCGCCGCGAACGCGTGGAAGGTCGGCTTGTGGATGCCCTGCTCGTTCACGACGCCGAACCCGCCGTGGAAGGGTCCGATCCCCGCGCCGCCCTCCTCGAACACGTCCGTGAAGGTCCAGTACGAGATCGAGTCTGCCAGGGCGGCGCACTGCAGGTACGCGCGCGCGATGTAGGTGGCGGCGTACACGGTGTCGTGGACGCTGTCCCGGCTCGACGGCGTCGTCGACCACTCGGTCACGTGAAGCTCGGCCGACGGGAACGCGCTCGCTGCGATCAGGGCGCGCAGCCGCGTGAGGTCGTCGAACGTCGCGTCGGCGTAGCGACTGATGGCGCGCGCCTCGCCGCTGCTCGCGTACGCGAAGTCGGTCGGGTACAGGTGCGTCGTGATGAAGTCGATCGGCAGGTCCCGGGTCGCGCACCAGTCGATGAAGTCGTCGATCCAGACCGGCCGCCAGTCGAGCGCGTCGACGTCCACCGCCTGCGCGGTGCCCGCCTGCGCCGCGCGGTCCTCCGTCTCGCCGGCGTACCGCTCGTCGGGTACGAAGACGCTGGTCGACGGGCCGCCGACCATGAGCTGCCTGTCGATGGACTTGATCGCCCGGACCGTGTGCTCGTAGAGCTCGAAGTACTGCGTCTTGGTTCCGGTCCAGAAGTGCGGCACCAGGTTCGGCTCGTTCCACACCTCGAACCGCCAGGTGCGCACCTCGTCGATGCCGTAGCGCTCGATCCAGTGTTTGACGGTCTCGGAGACGAGCTCCGCCCACCGGCCCATGTCCTTCGGGGGGCTCGCGTGGGCGCCCCACCAGAAGACCGTCTCGGTCTCGGTCGCCAGCTCACGCGGCATGAAGCCGAGCTCAACGAACGGTCGCGCCCCGAGCGCGAGGATGGCGTCGAAGACCTTGTCGACGTAGCTGAACGTGTAGATCGGCTGGGCCAGGCTCCGGTCCGACCCGAAGCCGCTCCCCTGCGCCGCGCGATACACGAACATGTCGTCGTGGAACAGACCGTGGAAGCGCACGGAGCGCATGCCGAGCTGCTGCACGGCCTCGCGGAAGTGCTCCTGCCAGTCGGCCCGCAGCGCCTCGTTGGCGCGCCCGGCCCCCACGCACTCGTTCCAGATGTGCCGCAGGACCGCCTCGCGGCGCGCGTCGCCGTCGATCGTCAGCAGCGCCCGCGCACCTTGGTCGATGCTCACCGTGTCACGTCCTCGTTCGCGCCAACCCAGGACGGCCAGCCCGCAAACCTTCGGCGACCGGAGCCCGGCGAGAGAACGATCTCTCGATCGCCGAAGGTATCACGGGGCTCGCCCCTCGCGGGTCAGACTGCGGTCAGGGGCGCCCAGCCGCTGATCGCGTAGCCGGACCCGACCCCAGACCGCTCGATGCGGAATCCGCCGTGCCCGCCGAAGTGCGCCGGCACGATGAGCCACCCGTGGTCGGCGGCCTGTGCGAACAGGCGCTCCCGGGTGTCGTTCGCGCGCGCGGAGTCTTCGTCGAAGCAGCTGCTGGTGTGGACGTCCTGCACCTGCGCGGGGCTGTGCAGGGTGTCACCGACGAAGAGCACCACCTCGCCGCCCGAGACCAGGCGCAGGATCGAGGCCCCGGGGGTGTGGCCGGGGGCCGCCTCGAGCGTCAGCGCGTCGTCGATGCGGTGCGAGCCGCTCCACGACGTGACCTGGCCCGCCGCGATGACCGGAGCGATGCTGTCGGCCCAGACCCCGTGGGCGCCCGGCCCCATGATCGTCTGGCTGTCGGTGGCCGGGTCCCAGAACGCGAGGTCCTGCGCCGGCATCAGGTACTGGGCGTTCGGAAACGTCGGCACCCAGGCGCCGTCGACCAGCCGCGTGTTCCAGCCGACGTGATCGGCGTGCAGGTGGGTGTTGATCACGATGTCGACGTCGTCGGGGGCGACCCCCGCGGCGGCGAGGCGCTCGAGGAACGCGGTCGTCAGGTGCGACCAGCTCGGGACGTCGGGCCGGTCCTTGTCGTTGCCCACGGCGGTGTCGAGCAGGATCGTCTTGCCGCCGCTGCGCAGGATCCAGGTCTGCATGGCCACGCGGGCCGTGCTCGCCATGACGGTCTCGGCGTCGGACTCGAGGAAGTCGGGCCTGAGCAGACCCTCCTGGCTGGTCCAGGCGGACGCGTCCGTCCCGGGGAAGAACTGCTCGGGCGTCATGCCGATGCTGCCGACGCTCTCGACGGCACGGGTGACGCTCACGTCGCCGAAGGTCAGGACGGCGGTCCCGGCGGAAGCCGCAGTAGGGGTCGCAGTGGAGGTCGCGGCGGAAGTCACGGCGGATGTCGCGGTAGAGGTCGCGGTGGAAGTCGCGGTGGTGGTCATTCGGGGTGCCAGCTCTCAGCTCGACAGGTCGTCCGGGGCGACGGGGGGTCGTCCCGGGACGACGATCTCCCGCGTCCCTACGGCCAGCCAGCCCCGCCCGTGACTACCCCCAGCAGGGGTACCCACGGGCCGCCGGCACAGTCGACACTGGTGGGCATGACCCCACCCGACGCCACGGCCCTCGGCGAGTTCCTGCAGGCCCGGCGCGCCCGGATCACGCCGCAGGAGGCCGGGGTCACGCTGTACGGCGACCGACGGCGGGTGCCCGGGCTGCGCCGCGAGGAGCTCGCACTGCTCGCCGGCGTGAGCTCGTCGTACTACACCCGCCTCGAGCAGGGTCAGTCGCGCAGCGCCTCCGTCCAGGTGCTCGACTCGATCGCCACCGCACTACGGCTCAACGACGCCGAGCGCGCCCACATCCACAGCCTCGCCCGGTCCGACGGCCGGCGTCCCGCCGCCAGGCGGCAGCCGGTCGAGCGGGCGGATCCCGCCCTGGCCGAGCTCGTCGACGCGTTGGGCGACGTCCCGGCGCTGATCCTGGGCCGGCGCAGCGACGTCCTGCGCTGGAACCCGCTCGGCCATGCGCTGCTCGCGGGTCATCTGGACGCCGAATCGCCGCTGACACCGCGGACCCGGCCCAACATGGCCGAGATCGTGTTCCTCGACGCCCACACGCGCAGCCTCTACACCGACTGGCGGACGAAGAGCCGGACGGTCGTCGGCAGCCTGCGCATCATGGTGGCCCAGCACCCCGCGGACCCGGCCCTCGCCTCGATGATCGGTGGCCTCACCATCGCGAGCCCCGAGTTCGCCTGCCTCTGGGCGAGCCACCGCGTGCAGGCGTGCTCCGCGACCGTCTTCGAGCTCGACCACCCGCTGGTCGGCACGCTCACGGTGACGCAGCAGACGCTCCGGTCCGCCACGAACCCCGACCAGGCCCTCGTCACCCACACGGCCGCCGCCGGGTCGCCGTCGGCGGAGGCGCTCACCCTCCTGGCGCAGATCGTGCGCACCGCCCGCGCCACCGGAACCACCCGCACCACCCGCACCACCCGCACCGGCGCGCCGAACGTCGCGCACGCGACGAACTGAGTCCCGATCCGCTTGACTGACGCCCGTGGCCGCCGATAAGGAGGCGTGACCGCCTGCGCACCCGAGCCCACCCTGCGGGGTGTGGCGCGCCGCGGGTGGCGGGCGACCGCCGTCGTCGTGGCGGCGCTCGCGACGGTCAATGTCGCCCAGCACGCGCTGGACGACGCCTTCTGGCTCGGCCCGCTCGCCGCGGTCGCCCTCCTCGCGTTCGCACGCTGGAGCGGCCTGAGCTGGTCCCAGCTCGGGCTGCACCGGGACCGGCTGCGCTCCGGCCTCCAGTGGGGGCTCGGCGCGATCGCGCTCATCGGCCTGGTGTACCTCGTCGGGGTGTGCTGGCCGCTGACCCGCCCCGCGTTCCTCGACACCCGCTACCACCTCGGGGTGCCCGGCGCGCTCCTGTCCGCGTTCGTCCTCATCCCGGCCGGCACGATCCTGCTCGAGGAGGTCGCGTTCCGCTCGGTGCTCTGGGGGATGCTCGCCCGGCATGCCACCGCGTGGCGCGTGCTGCTGGTGTCGTCGGCGCTGTTCGGGATGTGGCACATCCTGCCGTCGCTGCACCTCGCCACGGCCAACGCCGGCGTCGCCGACGGCGCGCGGGGCGCGGGACCGTGGGCGGAGGCGCTCGTCGTCGTCGCCATGGTCGGGTTCACCGCGCTCGGCGGGGTGGTGGCCGGTGAGCTGCGCCGGCGCAGCGGGAGCCTGCTGGCCAGCATGGGCATGCACTGGGCCACGAACAGCCTCGGCGTGCTGTTCGGCCTCCTCGCGTGGCGACTGGGGAGCTGAGCCGACGGGTTCGCCACCCGGCGCGTGGGTGCAGCAGCGCATCGCCGGCGAGTTCGCCATCCTGAGCCGAGAGCGCAGAACTGAATCTGCGCTCTCGGCTCGAGATGGCGAACTCGAGGCGCGGGCCTCGCGGCGGCCGCGGCTCAGCGCACCGACTTCCGCTCGTAGAGCGCCATCGCCCACGCGTACCCGGCGACCGCGATCACGACGGACCACCCGACCGCGAGCGGAAGGTTCGAGCCGAGCGGCGTGCCGAGCAGCAGCCCGCGGATCGCCTCGATGAACGGTGTGAACGGCTGGTGCTCCGCGAACCACTGCATCCCGGCCGGCATCGACTCGGTCGGCACGAAGCCGCTGCCGAGGATCGGCAGCAGGGACAGCAGTAGCGGGAGGTTGCTCGCCGTCTCGACCGTCTTCGACTGCATCCCCATCGCCACCCCGACCCAGCTCACCGCGAACGAGATGGCCACGATCAGGCCCGCGACGCCGGCCCACTCGGCCGGCCCGGCCGTCGGGCGGAAGCCGGCGAGGATCCCGACTCCGAGCACCAGGGCGACCGCGATGATCGCCTGGATCGTGTTGCCGACCACGTGCCCGGCCAGGACGGCCGCGCGCGAGATCGACATGGTGCGGAACCGCGCCGTGATCCCTTCGGTCATGTCCATCGCGACGGTGATCGAGGCGCCGCTCGCGGTGCCGGCGATGGTGATCAGCAGGATCCCCGGCAGCACGTATGCGAGGTAGGCGTCGCGACCGGTGACGGCCGGGTCGACGCCGGGCAGGCCGGCCCCCAGCGTGCCGCCGAACACGAACACGAGCAGCACCAGGATCACTACCGGTCCGCCGATCGTGAAGATCGACAGGCCGGGGTAGCGCACGACGTGCAGCAGGTTGCGGCGCAGCATCGTGATGGCGTCGGCGAGGACGTGCGACGGGCCGCGGGTGCCGGTGGGCGCCGGGCGCCCGGCGGTGAGGGTGGTCATGACTGCGCTTCCTTCGCGTCGGCCCGGCCGGTGAGCGCGAAGAACACGTCATCGAGGTCCGGGGTGTGGATGGTGAGGTCGTCGACCTCGAGGTCGGCCGCGTCGAGGCGGTCCAGCACGGCTCGCAGCGCCCGGACCCCACCGTCGCTCGGCACGGTGAGCGCGAGCCCGGCGTCGTCGCGGATGGACCCGTCAAGCAGGCGCGCGGCGTCGTCGAGCGTCGCCGGGTCCGCGAACCGGAGCCGGAGGTGCCCGCCCGGCACGAGCCGCTTGAGCTCGTCCGGCGTCCCGGCGGCGACGATGCGGCCGCCGTCGAGCACCGCGATGCGGTCCGCGAGCTCGTCCGCCTCCGCGAGGTTCTGCGTGGTGAGCAGCACGGTCGTGCCGTCCGCGACCAGGCCTCGCACGATGTCCCACAGGGTGTGGCGGCTGCGCGGGTCCAGGCCCGTGGTGGGCTCGTCGAGGAAGAGCACGCTCGGGGTCGCGACGAGCGTCATCGCGAGGTCGAGGCGCCGTTTCATCCCGCCGGAGTAGGTGGCGAGCGGCTTGCGGGCCGACTCGACGAGATCGAACTGCTCGAGCAGCTCGGCCGTTCGGGTCCTCGAGCGCTTCCCCCCGAGGTGACGCAGCCGGGCCATCAGCAGCAGGTTCTCCTCGCCGGTGAGCAGGCTGTCGACGGCGGAGAACTGGCCGGTCAGGCCGATCACCGCGCGCACGCCCTCGGGATCGCGCACGACGTCGCACCCGTTCACCAGGGCGGCGCCGCCGTCGGGCCGCAGGAGCGTGGACAGGATGTGCACGGTCGTCGTCTTGCCGGCGCCGTTCGGCCCGAGCAGCGCGGTGACGGTGCCCGCGCGCACGGTGAGGTCGACGTCGTCGAGCACGACCTTCGTGCCGTAGGACTTGCGCAGCCCGCGGAGCTCGATCGCTGTGCTGGTCATCTCAGTGTTTCCCTTCTGCAGGTCGCGGGCGCTCATCGCGCCCGCCGGATGTCGACGTCGCCGCCCTGGAGGCGGGCACGCACCATGACTGTCTGCTCGGACGCGCCGGGCGCCCCCTCGCCGGCGAGCTCGTTGCGCACCCGGCCGCGCTTCGAGGACAGGTCGAGCCAGGCGGGGACGCCGGGCCGCACGCCGATGATGACGTGGCCGTAGCCGCTCTCGACCTGGATGGAGCCGCTGGACACCTCGTGCAGCGAGATGCTGCCGTAGGCGGTGTTCGCCGAGACCGAACCGAGTGCCTTCGTGATCTCGAGGTCCCCGTACGAAAGCTTCGCCTCAAGGTCGCCACCCGACTCGCCGACCTGGATGGACCCGTGCGACGCCTTGAGGATCGAGTCCCCCGTGACCGAGCCGACCCGGATCTGGCCGTGGTCGGCCGTGATCTCGAGCCCACCGTCGGCGACGGCGACGCTCGCGTTGCCGTGCCCCGCGCGCATCCAGAGATCGCCGGTGGCGTCGACGTCGACGGGACCCATCGAGCACTTGATGCGGGTCGCGCCGAGGCGGCCGACGGTGCGCACGCCGCCCATGGCGGCCTCGGCGGTGAGCCGCGACCCCGCCGGCAGCTCGATCTTGAGGTCGACGGACTCGGTGGGGCCGATGACGGCGAAGCGGGCCTTCGGGCCGGTGATGGTCAGCCGGAGCCCGTCGAAGTCGACCTTGGTCTCCTCGGCGCCGCGACGGTCGACCGCGCGGTCCGGGTTTGTCGGCGACACGGTGACGACCGTGTCGCCGCGGTCGCTGGCGTAGACCTCGATCGCGCCGACCTGGAGGTTGATGGCCAGGTCGATGAGGGAGGGAGTGGTGAACGTAGGCATGCGAGCGCCTTCCTCTCGGTGAGCGTGCTTGTCCGACCCCGCGGGTCCGCGGGGTTGACGATCGATGTGGGGGCCTGACGGTTGGGCCCGTCGGTGTGGGGCCCGTCGGTGTGGGGCCCGTCGGTGTGGGGCGGAGCGGGCTAGCGCGCCCAGCCCGCGAAGTTGTCGCCGGTGCGCAGCGTGCGCTGCGCGGATCGGCGCTGCTTGGGCTGGAGCGCGGCGGCAACCGCGCGGACCAGCCAGGTGTTGACGGACAGGCCGTCCGCCGCCGCCGCCTCGTCGACCCGCGCCTTGAGGGCGTCCGGCAGCCGCAGCGTCGTGCGCGAGGTGCTCACGTCGTCGAGCTCGACGGTCGCGGCGGGCCGCTCGTCGGCCTCGACCTCGGCGCTGGCCTGGGTGACCACGAACTCGACCTCGCGTCCGCGCAGCCGCAGGTCCACCGAGCCGGGCGCGAGGTCCCGGGTGATCTCGCCGGCCGCGGCCGACAGCGCGTCGAGCAGCACGAGCCGCGTCGCGGCGTCCAGCCCGGCGGCCAGCCGTTCGGCGACGGCGCGGGACTCCTCTGCGCCGTTCGCCGCCGATTCCACCAGCTGGCGCTGGAGGTCGCTGATGTACTGCCCGAGTTCCATGGCGCCATCCTGACACCATCATGGTGTCACGTCAAGCGAATGTGGTGTCAGGTTCTGGTGTCAGGTTCGCGGCGGGGCGCCAGGGCCGCCCGTCGCTCGCGCCCGACGCCTGCGGGCACGGTCGAGCCGGCCCAGAGGTCGACGTCGGTGCACCCCTCCGCGCAGTACGTCCCGCAAGCGGGGCACACCCAGACCAGGTGGTGCCGCGCCGTCGTGCACGAGCACGTCACGGACCGCTGCCGCGGGCGGCCCGGCCCATCGAGCGTCCAGCGGTGCCCGCGCGGGCAGCCGGCGGGCGGGATCAGCTCGTACCCGGCGCGGGTGCGCCGCCACCGCGACCAGTCGACCTCCACCATCATCGAACAAGTGTACGACTCGCGTCACCGCCCGCCGGCGCCTTCCCACCCGGCGCCTTCCCACCCGGCGCCGTCCCGCCCGGCGCCGGCGCGGCGCGCGCGAGCCGCCTGGCGGACCAGGTGGTCGCGCTCGGGCACGGTCGTCGCCCGGCGCGCGGCCTCGGCGTACGCCGCCGCGGCGGCGGGCAGGTCGCCGCCCAGCTCGTGCAGGTGCCCGCGGACGGCGTGCCAGCGGTGCCGCTCGCCGATCACGTCGCGCAGCCGCTCGGTCTCGCGCAGGCCGGCGGCCGCGCCGTGGACGTGCCCCACCGCGACCGCGCGCCCGAGCACCGCCGCGGGGTCCTGCCGCGCGGGGTCGTCGGCGAGGGCCACGAGGTCGTCGTACCAGGCGAGGATCTGCGGCCAGTCGGTCTCCTGGGCGCGCGCCGCGTCGTCGTGCAGGGCAGCGATGGCTGCCTCGACCTGGTAGCGGCCGGGACGCTGCTCGGCCAGCGCCGACTGCAGCACCCGCACGCCCTCGGCGATCTCGCGGTTGTCCCACAGTGCGCGGTCCTGTCGGTCGAGCGTGACGATGCGACCCTCGGGATCGAGTCGCGCCGGGAGGCGAGCGTGGTTGAGGAGCATCAGCGCGAGCAGCCCGCGCGCCTCCGGCTCCGGCGTGGCCAGGGTGAGCTGGCGGGCGAGCCGGATCGCCTCGCCGGCCAGGTCGACCCGGCCCGCGTGGCCGGCCGCGTAGACGAGGTAGAGCACGCGCAGCACGACGGCGACGTCGCCGGGCCGGTCCAGCCGGCGCCCCTGAAGTGCGCGCTTGGCCCGGCTAATCCGCTGCGCCATCGTCGCCTCCGGCACGTAGAAGGCGTCGGCGATCTCCCGGGTCGTCAGGCCGCCGACGGCGCGCAGGGTCAACGCCACCTGGGACGCGGGGGTCAGGTCCGGGTGACAGCAGCAGAAGAGCAGGAAGAGGGTGTCGTCGCCCTCCTCGGTAGCCGCGGGCCGCGGCTCGGCCCGCGTCGCCTCGTCGCGGCGTCGGCGCGCGGCGTCGCTGCGGCGGGCGTCGATCAGCCGGCGCGTCGCGACCGAGGTCAGCCACGCGCGCGGGTCGCGGGGTGGGTGCTCGGGCCACGCCCGCAACGCCTCGACCAGGGCCTCCTGCAGCGCGTCCTCGGCCGCGTCGAAGTCCTCGCCCCGGCGAACCAGCCCCGCGAGCACCCGCGGGACGAGGGCGCGCAGCGCGCCCTCGTCCCACCGCGGCGCCGGGTCGCCGACCATGCCGGGTCAGTCGCCCGCGCCGGTCAGTCGCCCGCCGGTGCGCCGGACATGACCTCGCGGATGTCGATCCACTCGTACAGCGGGGTCCCGCCCGGGCCGGGCTCGGACGAGACGTACGCCGCGACCTCGACCGCTCGCTCGTGCGACTCGACGTCGATCAGGTACCAGCCCGCCACGAGGTCGCTGGTCTCGGGCAGCGGGCCGTCGGACGTGACCGGCGCGGCGTCGGGGCCGCCGTAACGCACCCAGGTGCGCTCCGGCGTGAGCGCCTGCGCGTCGACGAACTCGCCGTTCTTCTCGAGCAGCTCGCCGACGTGCGAGAGGAACGCCATGTGCGCCTCCACGTCCTCGGGCGCCCACTGGTCCATCGGGGGCACCCGGCGGTGCGGTTCCGGGCCTCCGCGGTAGTGCTTGAGGAGCAGGTACTTCGGCATGCGGATCTCCTGGGGTCGGGGGCCGCGGCGGTCGCGGCCCGTCACGTGGTGAGCGGAGCCGGTCGGAGGTTCTCGACATGAAATCACTCTTCGGTCTCGGCGTCCCGCGGACCCCGCGCGGGCCCGTCACCGGCGCCCTATCGTCGCGGGCCCGTCCCGGGCGCCCTATCGTGTGGTGACGCAGGCCCGACGGAAGGCGAAACGATGGTCTACGACGAGAACCTGGCGGTCCGGATCCGCGCGACGCTGCCGGCCGACGCGCTCATCGACGAGCACAAGATGTTTGGCGGCCTGGTCTTCATGCTCGACGGCCACATGTGCTGCGGCGTCGTCAAGGACTCCCTCATGCTGCGGCTGGGTCCCGAACGCGCCGAGCGCGCCCTCGCCGAGCCCCACGTGCGGCCGATGGACCTCACGAAGCGACCGATGCCAGGTATGGTCCTCGTCGACCCGCCGGGGCTGGACGACGCCGGCCTGCAGGGCTGGGTCGACGTCGCCGCTGGCTTCGCGCGGCAGCCACCCGCTCGACGGCCATAGTCCCTGGCCAGCGCGGTCCCGGCGGAGGAGTATTGGGCGAGCACGATGGCGAGCATGGCGAAGGCACGGCGGCGAGCACGTGGCGAGCACGGTGGAGAGCACGGTGCCGTCACCTCGATGGGGAGGCTGAGATGGGTTCGCACCACAAGAGCACCGATGGCACCGAGCGCACCGCGAAGCGGCACGTCGTCCAGAAGCTCTACCGGCTCGTCGTCCTGGGCCTGGCGATCACCGCCGTGGTCAAGGAGGTGCGCACCCCGGCGCAGGAGCGGACCTGGCACGGCGTCGTCGCCGGCTTCGTCCCCTACGACTTCCGGGTCCCGACCCTCGCGCGGCTCCGCGAGCGGGTGTGGAACCCCGAGAGCGAACACCTCGTCGGTCCGCGCGCGTTCGGCGTCGGCTGGACCCTCAACGCCGGCCGCCTGGTCGCGCTCGCGCGCGAGAGGGTCGCCGCGGCGGGCTGATCGACGGCGCCCGAGCCCCGATCCGGCGCGCGGGAACGCGCCGCCAGTCGAAGAGTCCGCCCGCAGCCGGGCGCCCTGAAGAATCTCGCGGGGGCGGAGACGGGCCCCTACAACGTTTTCGGTCGCCCGCGCGTCCATAGGGTGATGCAGCAATCACCCGGCCCGCAGGGGGCCCACAGGAGCGTGGGATGTGGAGTCGAGAATGGCTGAACGTGTGGCCGACCGCGTGATGGCAGACCTGGCACGGGAGCGAGGTGGGGCCTTGGTTAACTACGCCGTCCTGCTGACCGGCGACTCGGCCGCGGCCCAGGATCTGGTCCAAGACGCCTTCGTGAAAGTCTTCGTCCGCCTCCGGACCGGCTTCACACCGGACGCGGCCGAGGCATACGTGCGCCGCGCGATCCTGACGCTGTACGTGGACGGGTATCGGCGCCGCCAGCGGTGGGCGTCGGTGCGCCACCTCGTCGCGGCCGGTCCGCAAGAGCGGAGTCGCGAGATGGAGTTCGCGGACCGGATCGACCTGCGGGCCGCCCTGGCTGGACTGTCGCCCCAAGAACGGGCGTGCGTGGTGCTTCGGTTCTACGAGGACCTCCGGGTCGCCGACGTCGCTGCCCAGATGCACCTCGCCGAGGGCACAGTCAAGCGCTACCTGAGCAACGCGGTGCACAAGCTCGAGACCACGCTCGGGCCGATGCGCGAGCTGCACCCGCTCGACGACGAGATGGTCGTCGTGGACCGCGTGCACCCGACCACGACGGCGAGGGGCTGATCATGGACTTCGACCTCCGGCGGGGTATGCGCGAGCTCGGCGACGACCCCGGGGCCGATGGCGACCTTCCGATCGACGCGATCATTCGCCGGGTGCACCGCCGCCGAGTCCTGCGCGCATCCGCGCTCGGATCGGTCGGCATGGGCGTCATCGGCGCGATCGTGCTCATCGGCGTCGCGGTCGCACCGCACCAGGTGGCACCACCGGCGGCGCCGGTCCCCACCTCGACGCCGAGGCCCACCACGCCAAGCCCTGTCGCCTCGAGCCCAGTACCGGACGACGATCCCGCGCCGCTGCCGAGCACCCCGCCCGAGGCCAGCGCCGGGGAGCCCACGGCCGACCAGGTCGACAAGCTCGACGAGCTCGACGAGCTCGCCGTCCAATGGCAGACGCTCGACGATGGCTGCCGTGATGAGAGCACGGACACGAGCCTTGCCGCGTGCGCCGCACGGGACGAGCTTGGCAAGCAGATCGCTTCCGCCACCTTCGAGGCATATGCGACGGCCTGGACGACCAACGACGACGAGCTGATGACGGCGCTCACCTCGTCCGAATCGCGGCCCTTCATGGCCCACTTCATGGCGCTGACCCCCGTGGCGCGGCCGGAACCCGGCTGTCTCGCCTACGTCGCCTACGACCCCGCGGTCGGGTCCCTCAGCTGCCTCGTGGAGGTCGAGGAGTACAGGGACAAGGCGTGGATGATTGTCGCCGCCGTTGCCCCGGACCAGGACGGTCGGTGGCGGGTGACGCCCGGGGAGATCGGTATCGAGTAGGACCCGCGCCACCGTAGAGGGAATGCCCGGTACGCCCTAGATTTCGAGGCACCGGATCTGAGGACACTCCCGACGCCGCGGCGAAAGGTTGCCGACATGCGTGGTCGCCTGAACGAGCTCCTCCTGCCCGCGGTCCAGCGGCGCACGCTCGACGAGCTCACTGGCGACGTCGACCTGACGGCCGGCGACGCGGCCTCGAAGCGGTCGGCGTTCTGGACGATGCTCTCGCTCTCGGCGATCATCGCTGCGGCCGGCGTCCTGTCCGACTCCACCGCGACGGTCATCGGCGCGATGATCATCGCTCCCCTGTCCACGCCGATCATGGGCATCGCCCTCGGCGTCGTGCTCCGCGACGCCCGGCTGACGGGACGATCGGTGCGGTACGTCGTGCTCGGCGGCTGCCTCGTCGTGCTGCTCGGGCTGCTCGCCGCCGTCGTGATGCCCGGAGACGTGAACCTGTTCACGAACGGCCAGATCACCGGACGGACCTCCCCCGGGCTGCTCGACCTCGTCGCGGCGGTGGCTACGGGGGCCGCCGGCTCCGTGGCGCTCGCCCGCCGAGACGTCGCCGCGGTGCTGCCCGGCGTCGCGATCGCGATCTCCCTGGTGCCCCCGCTCGTGGTCGTCGGCGTCTGCCTCGGGCAGGGCTCCGGGGTCCTGGCCCTCGGCGCCCTGGTGCTCTTCGGGTCGAACGTCGTCGCCCTCGTGCTCGTCGGGATCCTCGTGTTCACCGCGACCGGGTACGCCACGGAAATTTCCGCCGCGACGCACTCCGCCGCGACGGCGCTGTCCCCGCGGCGGGCCTTCGCCGCCATCGGCACGGTGCTCCTGCTGGTGCTCGTGCCGCTGGTGGCCAACTCCGTCGTCGCCTACGCCCTGTCGGTCTGGACCGACCGCGTCACGGTGGCCGCCGAGCAGTGGATCTCGGGCGTTCCTGGCGGCCGCGTCGACCTCGTCGAGCTCACCTCCGGGACGTTCTACGTGCACGTGCGCACCCCGGGCGACCTCCCCGCCGTCGACGACCTGATCAGCGACCTCGACGGGCAGGTGCCGGACGGGCTGGCCGTCGTCGTGACCACGCTGGTCGGCGAGGACAAGGACGCGGCCGTCATCGGCGACTAGACCGGCCGCACTATCCTGACGCGATCCAGGGCACCGAGGCCAGCAGGAGGATGGATGCACACCGACCAGTCGCGGGTCGATGACCTCATCGCCCGGATGACCCCGGCCGAGAAGGCCGGGCAGCTCACGCAGTACTTCTACTTCCGGCTGCCGCCGGGGGCGACGCCGGCGCTCGACTTCGACGCCGACGCGCAGCCCGCGCAGGTCGAGGCGGCGCTGCGCGACGGCGCGGCCGGCTCGTTGCTGTTCGTGGCCGACCCGGCGCAGATCAACCGACTCCAGCGCCTGGCCATCGAGGGCAACCGGCTCGGCATCCCGGCGCTGTTCGGCTTCGACGTGATCCACGGCCTGCGCACGATCCTGCCAGTGCCGATCGCGATGGCGGCGTCCTGGGATCCCGTGACGATCGCGCGCGGGCAGGCCGTCGCGGCCCGCGAGGCCCGCGCCGTCGGTATCCACTGGACGTTCGCGCCCATGGTCGACGTCGCGCGCGACCCGCGGTGGGGCCGGATCGTCGAGGGCGCCGGCGAGGACCCGTTCCTCGGCGCCGCGGTGGCCGTCGCCCAGGTCCGCGGCTTCCAGGGCGCCGAGGTGGGCGCGCCCGAGCACGTCATCGCCGGCCCCAAGCACTTCGCCGGGTACGGCGCCGCCCTCGGTGGGCGCGACTACGACGAGGTCAACCTCTCCGACTCCGAGCTGTGGAACGTGTACTTCCCGCCGTTCCGGGCCGCCGTCGAGGCGGGCGCCGGCAACGTGATGACCGCCTACATGGCCCTTAACGGCGTCCCGGCGGCGGGCAGCCGGTGGCTGTTCACCGAGTTGCTACGCGAGACCTGGGGGTTTACGGGCTTCGTGGTCAGCGACGCGAACGTCGCGCGCAGCCTCGTGACCCACGGCTTCGCGGCGGACCTGACCGACGCCGCCGCGCGCGCGGTCACCGCCGGGGTGGACCTGGAGATGGCGATCGAGGACCCCGCCTGCGCGCACCTGCCCGCGGCGCTGGAGTCGGGGGCCGCGAGCGCCGCGTCGGTCGACGCGAGCGTGCGGCGCGTGCTCGAGGCGAAGGTCCGGATGGGACTGTTCGACGCGCCGTTCGTCGACGAGGAGCGGGCCCGCGAGGTGCTCGCTGACCCGGCGCACCGCGACGTCGCGCGCGTCGCCGCCGAGCGGTCGGCCGTGCTCCTGCGCAACGAGGGCGCCCTGCTGCCGCTCGACGCCGGCGCGCTGAGCTCGATCGCCGTCATCGGCCCGTTGGCGGACTCCCCGCGCGACACCCTCGGGCCGTGGGTCTTCGACTACGACCTGGACGAGACCGTCACGGTTGTCGCCGGCATCCGGGCGCGGGCCGGCGCGGGCATACGGGTCGAGCACGCCCGGGGCGTGCCCGTCGTGCAGCGGGAGTTCCCCTCGCTGTTCGACATGTTCGGGCGCAACACGCCCGCGGATCCGCCCGGGTTCGACGACGCCGCCGAGCTCACCGCCGCCGTCGATCTCGCCCGCGGGGCGGACGTCGCGGTCGTCGTCGTCGGCGAGTGGCAGAACATGATCGGCGAGGGCGCGTCGCGGTCCTCACTCGACCTGCCGGGGCGCCAGCTCGAGCTGCTGCAGGCCGTCGTCGAGACCGGAACTCCCGTGGTGCTGCTGGTCATGAATGGCCGGCCGCTGGACCTGCGCTGGCCCGCCGCGCACGTGCCGGCGATCCTCGACATCTGGTACCCCGGCACGCAGGGCGGCGCCGCAACGGCGAACCTGCTCTTCGGGGACGTCTCCCCCGGCGGCAAGCTCCCCTTCACCTGGCCGCGCACTGTCGGGCAGGTGCCGCTCGTGTACTCGCACCTGCGCTCGCACGAGCCCGAGAACCAGGAGCGCCGGTACTGGGACGAGGCCAGCACACCGCTGTTCCCGTTCGGGCACGGCCTGAGCTACGGCCACGTCGAGTACGCCGGCCTGAGCGTCGACCGGCCGACCGTGACCGCCGACGAGACCGTGATCGTGTCCGTGCAGGTCACCAACACCGGCGAGCGCGCCGCCGACGAGGTCGTCCAGGTCTACCTGCACCAGCGGCACGGCTCCGCAGCGCGCCCGGTCCGCGAGCTCAAGGGCTTCGAGCGGGTCGCGCTCGCCGCCGGTCAGTCGCGCACGCTCACGTTCTCGATCGGTCCGGCCGAACGGCGCTACTGGAACGCGGCCGCCCACGACTGGGTGAGCGACGCCTCGACCTTCGACGTCTGGGCCGGCGGCGACTCGACCGCGCCGCTGACCACGACCTTCGAGGTCAGCCCCGCGTAGGCGCGACCCCGCTGCCGTACTCGTCGCTGCCGAGCACGTCGAGGCGGCCCGCGAGCGCGGCGAGCGAGTCCAGGCGGCGGGACTCCGGAACGCGCGCGAGCCGCCGCGGGTCGATCAGGAAGGCCCGGATCCCGTGCCGCTGCGGACCCACGAAGTCCGCGAGGTAGGTGTCGCCCACGAACAGCGCCGAGCCGGGGCCGATCCCGCACGCCGCGAGCGCGGCGGCGTAGATCGCTGGGTGCGGCTTGCGCTTGCCGACGCCGATCGAGGTGACGACGGTCTCGACGAGCGACTCCGCGCCCATCGCTGCCAGGTGGGACTGCACCTGGTCGACGTCGTGGGTGTTCGAGACGATCGCGAGGGTGAACCGCCGGCCGAGGCCCTCGAGGACGTCGACCATGCCTGCCGGATAGCCGACGCCGCGGTTCCAGTCGACCTGGTACGCCCGCGCGCCCGCCTCGATCTCACCGGCGGCGGGCGATCGGCCCAGGATCGCCTCCAGCGCCACGCGCGCGACGTCGGTCAGCGCGAACTCGTCGAGGCTCTCGGCCGTGTCCCCGGTGAGCCGATCGAACGCCGCCGACCAGGCCGCCCGGGACTGCTCCGGCGTCAGCGCGGATCCCATCGCCGCGGTCAGCGCGTGCGTGCGCTCGAACCCCTCGGCCGAGTGAAACGGCGAGTTCTCGACGACGGTGCCGAAGAAGTCGAGGAGCAGGTGGGTCGGTGGCGCCAGCATGCGACCAGGGTCCCATTCCGCGCGTGCGGCGGTCCCGCGTGTGGGAGAGTCCGACCTGTGCTGACGGCCCTGGTCGAGCGGATCGACGCGTTCAACGCCGCGCACCCGTGGAGCCACAACGACCACTACCACCGCTGGATCATGCGGCAGCTTCCCGCGCACGTGCGCACGGCCCTCGACGTCGGCTGCGGCACCGGGAACCTGGTCCGGGCGTTGGCGGGTCGGGCGGACGCGGTCTTGGGCATTGACGCCGATCGCGGGGTGGTCGACGTCGCCCGCGGGCTCTCGACGGGCTGCCCCGCCGCGTCGTTCGCCGCGATCGACCTGCGCGACCTGGCCGACCTGCGCGACCTTGCCGACCTGCGCGACCTGGCCGACGCGCCGGGTGACGGGTACGACGTCGTCACCGCGGTCGCCGTCGTGCACCACCTCCCGCTCGAGGCCGCGCTCACGGGCCTGCGCGCGCTGCTCGCGCCGGGCGGCACGCTCGTGATCGTCGGCTGCTACCGGGCGGCGACGCGAGCGGACCGGCTGGTCGAGGCCGTGGCCGTCCCGGCGAACGTGATCGTCGGCCTGGCCCGTTCGAACCGCTTCAGGTCGAACCGCTCGGCCGCGGCGCGGGTCGCGATGGCGGCGCCCACCGCGGCCCCGGACACCACGCTCGCCGAGATCGCGGCCGCGGCGGCGCGGGTCCTGCCAGGCGCACGCGTGCGCCGGCGCCTGTTCTGGCGCTACTCGCTGACGTTCACCGCCGCCGGCTCGCCAGCGGTGGGCCCGCCCGCCGCGGCAGCGGCGTAGCGCCGGGCCAGCTGCGCGAACGCCTGCGTGAGCTCGGGCGGTCCGATCACCTCGATGTCGGCGTCGAACCGGCCGAGGGTGGCTGCCAGGCCGGGCCACGACCACGAGCCCGTGACGAGCCGGCAGCGGTCCGGGCCGAGGGCCTCGACGAGCCCGTCCCGCGAGTAGGCCGACACGACGCCGGCGGGCAGGTCGAGGATCACCTCGCCGCGGCACGCCCACGCGCCGGCGTCCTGCCCGCCAGGGTTCTGCCCGCCAGAGCCCTGCCCGCCAGAGCCCTGGAACCTACTGAGGACGAACGCGGCGACGCTGGCGCCGGGCAGGTCTCGCGGGACGAAGCGGGGGCCGGTGGGGGTCCGCGGCGCGATGCGGTCGGCGCGGAAGGTGCGCCAGTCGTCGCGGTCGAGATCCCACGCGACGAGGTACCAGCGGCCGCCCCAGGTGATCAGGTGGTGCGGCTGCACCCGCCGCGGCGGCGGCTCGGGCCGGTCGGCGCCGACGTCGGCGCCGTGGTCGTCGCCAGCGGCGTAGTCGAAGCGCAGCACCTCGCGGGCGCCGACGGCGGCGCTCAGCGACACGAGCACGGCGGCGTCGGCCTGGGGGGTCGGCCGGCCCGCGGGCCTCTCGACGGCCGTGAACTGCAGCGTGTCGATCCGGCGCCGCAGGCGCGCCGGCATGGTCTGCCGGACGGTCTGCAGCGCTCGCGCCGCGGCCTCCTCGATGCCGGCGCCGGCGGTCGTGGCGGTCTGGAGCGCGACGGCGAGGGCCACCGCCTGCTCGTCGTCGAACAGCAGCGGCGGCAGCTCGGTGCCCGCGTCGAGGCGGTACCCGCCGTCCGGGCCCCGGGTGGCCACGATGCGATAGCCGAGCTCGCGCAGGCGGTCGACGTCCCGGCGCACCGTGCGCGGGCTGATGTCCAGCCGCTCGCAGAGCACGGCCCCCGGCCAGTCCCGGCGCGCCTGGAGCAACGAGAGCAGCGACAGCAGTCGCGCGGAGGTCTTCTGCACAGCTCCGATGCTGCCACGAGAAGCGGCCACATCCTGGCCACTTTGGTTGCGAGTGTTGTCCCTGACCGAAGCCCACAACGACGTCCCCGACGACAGTCCCCCACCATAGGAGTCCTCATGACCATCACCACCGTCGCTCACCTCAACCTGCGGGGCACGGCGCGCGCCGCGCTCGAGTTCTACGCGTCAGTCTTCGGCGGCGACCTCGTCGCCGTCACCTACGCCGACGCCGGGAACGTCGCGCGGCCCGACGAGGCCGACCAGCTCATGTGGGGCCAGGTGACCTCCGACGCCGGGTTCGAGGTCATGGCGTACGACGTCCCCGCGGAACGGGCGTGGGACCCGGGGGTGAACGCGTACTTCATCTCCGTCCGCGGCCGGTCGGCCGACGAGATCACCGCCTACTGGGAGCGGCTCAGCGCGGGCGCCACCGTCCTCGCGCCCCTGGCGCCGGCGGGCTGGGCACCCCTGTACGGGATGCTCCGGGACCAGTTCGGCGTGACGTGGGTGCTCGACGTCGCGGCCGAGTACGCGCCGGCCTGACCCGCGATGCCCCGCCGAGCACGACCTGTCCTGACCAGGAGATCATGACCCGATGACCGTTCTCGACTCCCGAGCGCTCGGTCGGGCGACGCTCGCCCGGCAGCTGCTGCTCGAGCGCGCGGAGGTGCCGGCGCTCGACGCCGTCGCGCACCTCGGCGGCCTGCAGGCCCAGGAGCCGCAGGAGCCGTTCGTCGGGCTCTGGTCGCGGCTGCGCTCGTTCGAGCCGGCGCAGCTCTCGGCGCTCGTGACGGACCGGCGGGTGGTGCGCACCCACCTCATGCGCCGCACGGTCCACCTCGTCACGGCCGACGACGCGGTGGCCTGGCGGGCCCGGCACGACGCGATGCTGCGCCAGCGGGTGCTGGGGGTCTATCGCGGCGAGCTCGACGGGGTCGACCTCGACGAGCTCGCCGCCGCGGGCCGGGCGGTCCTGGCCGACGGCGTGCCCCGGTCCATGCCGGAGCTCGCCCGCGCGGTGGCCGGGCGGTGGCCGACGCCGGCGCCGCGTGCGCTCGGCGAGATGCTGGTCGCCGCCCTCATCCCGATGGCACAGCTGCCGCCGCGCGGGCTGTGGCGCACGCGGGCGGGCGTGCGCAACGTCCCGCTCGCGGCGTGGCTGGGCCGGGAGATCGACCCGCCGGCGCCCGCGGGCACCGATCCGGTCGGCGCGGCGCTGGTGCGGCGGTACCTCGCCGCGTTCGGGCCGGCGGCCACGGCGGACGTGCGCATGTGGTCGGGCCTCGCCGGGCTGCCCGCCGCCGTCGCCGCGGTGCGCGCGGAGCTGGTCACGTTTCGCGACGAGCGCGGCCGCGAGCTCCTCGACCTCCCCGACGCGCCCCGCCCCGACCCGGACACCCCGGCGCCGGTCCGGTTCCTCCCCGCGTTCGACAACGCGATCCTCGGGTACGACGACCGCACGCGGATCGTCGACGACGCCCATCGCGGGGTGTCGGTCGCGGGCGAGCGCGTCGTGCTCGTCGACGGCCGGGTCGCCGCGACCTGGACCGTCGAGGCGGGAACCGTCGTCGCCACGCCCCTGCGCCGGTTCTCGCGGGCCGACCGCGCCGCCGTCGCCGACGAGGGACGGGCCCTCGCGACGTTCCTGTCCGACGGCGAGAGCCACCGGGCGCGAGTAGCGGCGGCTCCTCGCTAAGAACCGGGCTGTTCCGGTCGATGTGGTCATCAACCTGCTCGACACGGACAAGGAGACGCCATGAGCTCGCAGCACGCCGAGACGGCCACCGCGGCCGCACCCACCGAGACCCGGGCGCTCCCTTCGGTCCGCGACATGGCGCACGAGCGGTGCGACGCCTGCGGGCACCGCGCCTACGTGCTCGTCATGACCTCCGCGGGTCCGCTCGCGTTCTGCGCGCACCACTTCCAGCGGGCTGACGACGCCGGCGGGGGCATCGGGCCGGTCATCCTCGACGTCCGCCACCAGCTCACGCCAACCAACCGCGGCAAGGACTGACTCGCTCGCTGACTGATCCCTCTCGCGCGGCGACGTAGTCTCGGGCGCATGATCAATCTGCCCTTCGAGGGACGCACGCCCGAGATTCACGAGAGCGCCTGGATCGCACCGAGCGCCGCCCTGATCGGCAAGGTGCGCATCGATGCCGACGCGAGCGTGTGGTTCGGCGCGGTGCTGCGCGGCGACATCGACGAGATCGTGCTCGGCGCCGGGTCGAACATCCAGGACAACGCGGTGCTGCACACCGAGCTGGGCTCGCCGGCCGTCATCGGCGCGGGCGTCAGCGTCGGCCACGGCGCCGTCGTGCACGGGTGCACCGTCGAGGACGGGTGCCTCATCGGGATGAACGCGACCGTCCTGACCGGCGCGGTCGTCGGCCGCGACTCCCTGATCGCGGCCGGGTCCGTCGTGCTCGAGGGCGCGACGATCCCCCCGCGCTCGCTGGTGGCGGGGATCCCCGGCAAGGTGCGCCGCGAGCTCACTGACGAGGAGATCGACGGCATGCACGGGAACTCGGCGCGGTACGTGACCCGCGCCAGGGCCTACGGCCCGCAGGCCTAGCCCCGAGCAGCACCGAGTGTTGGCGTTCTGCTCTCCCGCGCGCGGGTGTGGAGGATCTGCTGGTCCACCGCCCGGTCAGGGAACCGAACGCACACACGCGCGCCGGTGAGAGCAGAAGGCCCACACTCGCGCCGGCCCGCTAGAGCGCCGTGAAGCTCTCGAGCCCGGCGAGCGTGAGCGCCTCCGCGCCGACGTCCGGGCACTCGGCCTGCGTCATCTCGTCGAGCTCGGTCCCGCTCGGGACGGCGCCCTGCGACTCGTACCAGGTGTAGAGGTTCACGGTCAGGTTCGCCATGACGCCGACCTCCGAGCCGATCGCACGCAGGTCGGGCAGCTCGCCGGTGAGGTACTCGCACAGCGCGGCGGCCGACACCTCCGAGCCCTCGGCCGGAGCGACGTCGTCGTCGGGGGCCGCGGCGCTGGCCTCGGTCTCGGTCTCAGCGCTGGTCTCGGTCTCGGCCTCGGCCGGGGTCTCGACGGCCGCGGCGGAGGACGAGTCGCCGTCGGGATCCGCCCCCGAGCACGCGGCGACGCACACCGCGACGACGCAGCCGAGCACCCACACTGTCCGATTCGCCCCGTTGTGTCGCACGGCGCCATCCTGGCACCGGCGCGCCCCAAAGGCGAGCGAACAAGCGCGATCCACGCACCCCGGCACAGCACTCAGCTCGCGAACGACGCCCGGATCTCGAGGTGGCGCAGCAGGAAGGCGCCCTCGTCGAGCCGCTTGCGCCGCAGCCAGCCGGTGACCTCGGCGTTGCACTTGCTCGCGTTGCACGAGCCGCAGGCCGGCGCGACGTTCTCAAGCGTGTACCGCCCGCCCCGGGAGATCGGCAGCACGCAGTCGCGCTGCAGCGGCTTCCCGACCGCGCCGCAGTACGCGCACCCGCCCCACGCCGCCTTGAGCGCGGCCCACTGCTCGTCCGTGAGGTCGTGATCGACGCCGTCCATCCGGCGCTTGCGCTTGCGGGCGGCCCGCGCGCTGCGACTTCGGTTAACCACCACCGGACCAGCCTAGGCACCGCGACCCCGGCCACGCGCACGCCCCGCCGGGGAGCCCGCAATTGCCACTATCGGGCTATTGCGTGCGGACGCACGCAGGGCCAGGGTGAAAGCGCGTCCTGAGGTGATAGGCCACAAAGGTGTGACTATCGAAGGAAAAGTGACCGACCATGTCGCATGTCCTGCCGAACGCGTTGAATTACGCACCAGCAGTCACCGATCCCCTCCGATCGAATCTGATCCTCGGGGCCGTGGGACTCCTCGTGCTCCTCGGGCTCCTCAGCGTGCTGGCCCATCGCTTCATCATGCAGTCCAAGGCCGACGCCGGTGCCGAGGCCGGCATGACTCGGCCGGTCCTGGCCGTGCTGCTGGTCGGAACGGTGCTGATTCTCGCGGCCGCTTCCCTTTCGTTCAAGGATACCGACACCCGCAATCTTCTGGTCGGCGGGGTGATTTCTTTGAGCTCCGGCGTGGTCGCCTTTTACTTCGCCTCGAGCAGCGCGACAGAGGCGCGTCGCGACCTTCTCACTGCGACGGGCGGAGGCGTCTCGGCCCCGGACGTGGTGGGCAAGACCCTGCAGGAGGCACAGGTGATCATCAGCGGATCTTCGGTGGCCCTGAAGCTGCCCGATCCGCCACCTGCCGCTGGGGCGACCGTGAAGTCGCAGGATCCGGCCGCCGGCACGCTCGTTCGGCAGGGCAGCACTCTGCACCTGACGTTCTAGCTGCCTGATCGCACAGTCGCGAACTCCCGTCACACGTCGACGATGACCGTCGCCGTGATCGCCGCGCCCTGCGCACGCGCGTGGGCGATCACCGTCGTGACGTCGGCGAGCGAGCCCTCGACCAGCACGTGCTGACCCGCGGACGCGTCGCCCGACCACCGGACGTCCGCCGCGGCCGGCGGGGCGAACGCGACGCCGTCGGGCATCCGGACGACGCCCGCGGCGCGGACCGCGGGGTCGTCGGCGGCGCGCACCCGGACCGAATGGATCACCGACAGCCGCTCGACCGTCCGCACAAGCAGCTGCTGGCGCCGCGGGGTGGCGCGGAACGTGACCGCGATCGTGCCGACGTCGCCGTCGACGGCGCCCGTCGTGAGGGACTCGAAGCTCACCCCGCGCGTCGAGAACACGCCGGTCAGCGCGGTGAGCGTGCCGGGCCGGTCGGCGCCGCGCACGAGCACGACCCAGCTCTCTCCCGTCCTCACGTCGCGACTCCCGCCCGGCCGAGACCCCACGGCACGAGCATCTCGTCGATCCGGTCGCGGCAGCGCAGCACGCGCGCGGCCTCGTCGGGCGCAGGCTCGTCGAGCAGCACCCGGGTCCAACCCTCGGGTCCGAGCACGACCGGCGCGCCGAGCACGCCGGCGAGCGGGCGCCCGCCGACGGTCGCCTCGCCGTCGAGCACGACCTGGCCGGCGACGACGATCTCGCGGCCGTCGAGCAGGGTGTCGACCAGGTCGACGGTCGCGCTCGCCGTCGCGGTCGCGGTCTTGGCGCCGCTCTGGTGCGTCATCCACGGGCGCGCGACGACCCGCAGGTCCGGCGGCCAGGTGTCGATGAGGTCGAAGGCGGCCCCGATGTCGTCGGCGGCCAGCGCGAGCAGGCGGCGCTGCGCGTCGGCGATCTCGGCGCCGAACGTCTCGAACGAGCGACCGCGCCGCAGCCCCTCGACCGCGTCGCGCCGCTCGGCGAGGTCCAGCCCGCTGATCCGCACGGTCGACCACAGCGGCACGAGGTCCGCGCCGTGCTGGCCGACGACGAACCCGCCGATGCGATGGCGCCGGAGCCCGAGCGACACCGCAATCTCGCTGCGGAACCGGAGCGTGTCCAGCCACGCGCCCATCCCGATGACCCGGTGCCGCCCGAGCGCGTTCGCCAGCACCGCGACCCCGAGCTCGACCGGGTTCGACACCACGACGACGACCTCGTGCCCCGACCCGTGCTCGGCGAGCGCCCGCGCGTACGACTCGAAGACGGCGTAGTTGTCGGCCGCGAGCTGCGCCCGGTCGGTCGACCCGCCCGCGGTCGCGGGCGCGGTCCGCCCGGCCGCCATGACGACGACGTCGGCCACCACGTCGCGCGGCGAGAGCGCGACGTCGATGAGCGGGGCGTGCTCGTCGTACGCGTCGACGAGGTCGGCGCGCAGGCCGTAGGTCGCGCGCTCCGACGCCCCGCCCGGGCGCCCGACCAGCTGCAGGCGCGACGACGTCGGCAGCACCCGCCGCTCGATGAGCTGCGTGCACACCTGTCGGCCGACGTCGCCCGTCGCGCCCAGCACCGCTACGTCCATGCGGGTGACCGTACGGGGGGCGTGTGTCGTGAGTGTTGCGTGCGCCGCCTGCCGCGCGCCGCCGGGCGAGCGGTCCTAGCGTGGGTGGGGCGGCTGTGCACCGTCGAGCTGTGCACCGTCGATCTGTGCACCGTCGATCTGTGAACTGACCTGAGGGGGAACGAGTCATGAGCGCGACACCGTTGCGGGGCCTGGCCACCGTCAGCTTCTGGGCGACCGACGTCGCGGCCGCCGCACGGTGGTACGCCGAGCTGCTGGGCGTCGAGCCCTACTTCCGCATGCCGCCGGCGCCCGCTCCCCCCGCGTACCTGGAGTTCCGCATCGGCGACCACGAGCACGAGCTCGGCATCATCGACCGGAGCTACGCGCCGCCGGGAGCGCCGGCCGAGCCCGGGGGCGCGGTCGTGTACTGGCACGTGGACGACCTGCCCGGCACGCTGGCACGGGTGCTGGCGATGGGGGCGACCACCTACCAGGAGCCGATGGACCGGTCCGAGGGGTTCGTCACGGCGGCCGTCGTCGACCCCTTCGGGAACGTCCTCGGGCTGATGCACAACCCGCACTACGTCGAGATGACCGCGCGCACGAGGTAGGTCCGCGCGCGCTCTGGACACATATGCGGCATTTGCGTACTGTCCGAGGAGGACTTGTATAGAGCCGTATACGCAAGCTCTCACGAGCGACGCCGGGACGTGCAGGTCCGATTCTCAACGCTGAGGAGACGGTCATGATCGCGTCGACGGCGCAGCTCGCCCGGCACGGCCAGGCGCACGGCTACGCCGTCGCCGCCATCAACATCCTGGACGACCTGAGCCTGCGCGCGGTCGTCGCCGCGGCCGCCGAGCTCTCGTCCCCGGTCATCGTCCAGGTCTCGGTCAAGACCGTCCGCTCGATCGGGGTGGACCTGCTCACCGCGATGTTCCGCGCGGCAGCCGCCGGCGCTCCCGTCCCGGTCGCGCTGCACCTCGACCACTGCCCGGACCGCCAGGTGATCGCCGACGTCGTCGCCGCCGGCTGGTCGTCGGTGCTCTTCGACGCGTCGGACCGGGACCTTGCCCAGGCCGAGGCCGAGACCGCCGAGGTGGTCGCGCTCGCGCACGGCGCCGGCGTCGACGTCGAGTCCGAGATCGAGAACATCATCGGGGTCGAGGACGGCGTGGGCTCGGACGTGTCCCTGCACGGCTACTCCGTCGAGGTGCTCGCCGACGTCGCCGAGCGCACGGGCGTCGACCTGCTCGCGCCCCAGCTCGGCACAGCGCACGGCGAGTACCGCAAGGCCCCGGTCCTGCTCCCCGACCGCGTCCGCGAGCTCGCGAAGCTGAGCGAGCGACCGATCGTGCTGCACGGCGGGACCGGCCTGGCCGAGTCCGACTTCCGGGCCTTCATCGACGCCGGGGTCGCCAAGATCAACATCTCCACCGGGCTGAAGCTCGCCTACATGCACTCCGCCCAGGAGCACCTCGCCCGGGCCGAGGCGAGCGGCAAGTGGGACCCGCCGTCGATGTTCGCGGACATCAGCCGGGCCGTGCGGGCCGAGGCGGCGAAGCACCTCGAGATGTTCGGCTCCGCGGGCCGGGCCGACGCCGCGGCGGTGGCGCGATGAGCCCGGCGCTCATCTTCGACTGCGACGGCGTGCTCGCCGACACCGAGCGGTACGGCCACCTGCCCGCCTTCAACGAGACGTTCGCCGAGGTCGGCCTGCCCGTGCGGTGGTCCGACGCCGACTACGCCCGGTACGTGCAGATCGGCGGCGGCAAGGAACGGATGGCGAGCCTGCTCACCCCGGAGCTCGTCGCCGCGGCCGGCCTGCCCACCGACCCAGGCGAGCAGGCGGCGATGGTCGCCGACTGGCACCGCCGCAAGACGGCGAGGTACACCGCCAAGGTCGCCGCCGGCGCGATGCCCGCCCGGCCCGGGATCGCCCGGATCGTCGAGGAGGCGGCCGACGCCGGCTGGACGCTCGCCGTCGCCTCGACGTCGGCCGAGCCGGCCGTGCGCGCCGTGCTCGAGCACGTCGTCGGCGCCGATCGGGCCCGCGACTTCGCCGTGTTCGCGGGCGACGTCGTCGCGCACAAGAAGCCCGCTCCTGACATCTACCTCCTCACGCTCGGCGGGATCGGCGCCCGGGCCGCCGACGTCGTCGTCGTCGAGGACAGCGCGAACGGGCTCCGGGCCGCGCGGGCCGCGGGCCTGACCACCGTCGTGACCGTGAGCACCTACACCGTCGCCGAGGACTTCACCGGCGCCGCCCTCGTCGTCAGCTCCCTCGGCGACCCGGACGAGAAGGCGCAGGTCATCGACGACCCGCACCGCCTCGGCATCGGTCCCGAGGTGACCCTGGCCGACCTCGCCCGGCTGCTTCACCTGGACCGGCCACGCCCGGCCCCGCCCACGCGCCCGACCCCATCGGCTGTCCCCACCCCACCAAGGAGTCACCCCCATGCCCGCTGAGGTTGCCGACGTCGATTTCGTGGCGCACGTCATCACGCAGACCGTGGTGGACAACGAGAAGTACTTCGGCGACCTCGACTCGGTGGTCGGCGACGGCGACTTCGGGTACTCGCTCGCGCGCGGGTTCGAGATCGTGCTCGAGCAGTGGGACACCCTCGACCGCGCCGACAGCGGGACGCTGCTGCAGAAGATCGCCATGATCATCAGCGCCCGGATCGGCGGGACCTCCGGGCCGATCTGGGGCACCGCCTTCCTGCGGGCGGCCATGGCCGCGAAGAAGGCGGACGTGCTCGACGGCGCGGCCGTCGTCGGCCTGCTGCGCAGCTCGATCGACGGCATCAAGGCGCGCGGCGGCGCCGAGGTCGGCGAGAAGACGCTGCTCGACGCGCTCGTGCCGATGACGGATGCGATCGAGGAGCTCGTCGCGCGCGGCGCCCCCACCCAGGAGATCTTCGACGCCGCGGCCGCCACCGCGCGCCGCGCCGCCGACGCGACGAGCGCGCTGCAGGCCCGCCGAGGCCGCGCGAGCTACACCGGCGAGCGCAGCATCGGCTCCCCCGACGCCGGCGCGGTCGCCGTCGCCGTCCTCGCCGAGCAGGTCGCGGCCCGGTGGCCCGAGCGGGCCGCGGTGCGCGCCTCGTAGAACCTTCTCGTTCGACCCCGCAGTTTCCGTCCCGCAGTTCGATCCCGCAGTTCCGTCCCCAACACACCGTCGTGGAGGCAGTCGTGAAGAAGTTCGTGAACGACCCCAAGCAGTACGTCCCCGAGATGCTCAAGGGCATCGCGCTGGCGAACCCGGACACCCTGCGGTACGTGCCCGCGTACAACCTGATCATGCGGGCCGACGCGCCGCGCCAGGACAAGGTCTCGATCATCCAGGGGTCCGGCTCGGGTCACGAGCCCGCCCACGTGATGACCGTCGGCAAGGGCATGCTCGACGGCGCCTGTCCCGGGGACGTCTTCGCGGCGCCGCCCATGGACTACGTGTACGAGACGGTCAAGCTGCTCGCCTCCGACAAGGGCGTGCTGCTCCTCGTGAACAACTACACGGGCGACAAGATGGCGTTCGACATGGCCCAGGAGCTCAGCGAGGCCGACGGCATCAACGTCAAGACCCTCTTCATCAACGACGACGTCGCGGTGGAGGACTCGACGTGGACCGTCGGCCGGCGCGGCGTCGCGGGCAACTTCTTCGTCATGAAGGCGGTCGGCGCGGCGGCCGAGGCCGGCGCGGACCTCGACGAGGTGATCCGGGTCGGCGAGAAGGTCAACTCCGTGACCCGGACGATGGGCATCGCCCTGACGGCGTGCACGCCG
Source organism: Pengzhenrongella sicca (assembly GCF_017569225.1). Taxonomy (GTDB): domain Bacteria; phylum Actinomycetota; class Actinomycetes; order Actinomycetales; family Cellulomonadaceae; genus Pengzhenrongella; species Pengzhenrongella sicca. Next base: position 1,840,791 of record NZ_CP071868.1, on the reverse strand, counting down.
CCGGCAAAGGGCTCCCCGCTGTTCGAGCTCGGCGACGACGAGGTCGAGATGGGCGTCGGCATCCACGGCGAGCCTGGCCGCCGGCGCGCGAAGCTCACCTCCGCGGACGAGATCGTCGACGAGCTGCTCAGCGCCGTCGTCGGCGACCTGCCCTACGCGGCGGGCGACAAGGTCGCGCTCATGATCAACGGCCTGGGCGGCACCCCGATCAGCGAGCTGTACCTGCTGTACGGCAGCGCGCACGAGAAGCTCGCGGCGATGGGCATCGAGGTCACGCGCAGCTACGTCGGCGAGTACTGCACCTCGCTCGAGATGGCCGGGGCGTCGCTGACCCTCGTCCGGCTCGACGACGAGATCGACGCGCTGCTCGCCGCCCCGGCGGAGGTCGCCTACCGGGTCTTCTAGCGGGTCGGGCAGAGGCGGTGACCGGGTCAGGAGGCGGCCCGGGTCCGTGCCGATGCGCCCGACTCTGCTAATTTCCCTGACTCCACCAGATTCGTGCCGGCTACGGGGATGAGCAAACGCGTGAGGTCCGACGAGGCGGTTCCGGCGGTCGAGGCGCTCGAGCGCGACTCGGCCGTCCCGCTCTACGCGCAGCTCGAGGAGATCCTGCGCGCGCAGATCGCGGCCGGGCAGTGGCAGGCGAACCAGCGCGTGCCGTCGGAGAACGAGCTCAACAAGCTGTACGGGCTGAGCCGGATGACCGCCCGCGGGGTCCTGACGACCCTCGTGAACGACGGGCTGCTGTTCCGCGTGCCGGGCAAGGGCACCTTCCTCGCCCCGACCAAGATCAGCGCGGTCTCCCCCGCGTACCGGGGCGTGCGCGAGCAGCTCGAGGCGATGGGCTACGAGACCCGCACGACGGTGCTCGGCGTGAGCCTCGAGAGACCGGCGTCCACGGTCCGCGACCGGCTCCGGCTCGACCCCAACCAGGCGGTCTACGCGATCCACCGGCTCCGCTCGGTCCAGGACGAGCCGATCAGCCTGCACCACTCGTTCGTCCCCGCGGCGCTGGCCCCGGGCCTCGATGCCCACGACACGGGCGCCGAGCAGCTGTGCGTCGTCCTGGAGAAGCACTACGGGCTCGAGATGAAACGGGTCGAGGAGAACCTCGAGGCGTCGTCGGCGACGGCGGCGGAGGCGGGACTGCTCGCGATGCGTGCGCACCAGCCCGTGCTGCAGCTCGAGGACACCATCGCCGACGGGACGGGCCGGGTCTTCGAGTACTCCCGGATCATCTTCCGGGGCGACAAGATCCGGCTTCGGTTCGACTACGACTTGTAGGTTGCGGGCGCCGGACCTCGCGGCGTGTGTCGATCGGAGCCTGACTCGATCGTCATCTGGGTGTCAGTATCGACAACACAGCCCGGAAGGAACGCACCATGCGCTACTCGCTCCTGCTCCACTACCCCGAGATGTCCGCCGAGGACCTCGGTCCCGAAACACTCGCCGAGGGCATGAAGGCGTTTGACGACTACGCCAAGGCGCTCGACGCCGCGGGTGTGCTCGCCTCGGCCGAGGTGCTCATGCCGTCTGCGGCCACGACGACGATCAGCCTCGCGACCGGCGAGCTCGTCGTCCAGGACGGCCCGTTCGCCGACACCAAGGAGCAGCTCGGCGGCACGTTCGTCATCGACGTCGCCGACCTGGATGCCGCCCTCGCCTGGGCGGGGAAGGCGCCGTCGGCGCACTACGGGCACATCGAGATCCGCCCGACGGCGACGCGCTTCGTCGACGGCGCGTGGACGGGCGGCCCACAGCTCTGATGCCCGCAGACGCCGAGTCCGTCCGCGCCGTCGCCGAGCGCGCGGCGCGGATGGGCTACGGCCGGCTCGTCGCGCTGCTCGCCGCCTCCACGCGGGACGTCGCCCTCGCCGAGGACGTGCTCGCGGATGCCTTCGAGCGTGCGCTCGCAACGTGGCCGAGGTCCGGCATCCCCGACAATCCCGAAGGGTGGCTGCTCACCGTGGCCCGCAATCGCCTGCGCGACGTCATCGGTTCCGCCGCCCGCCGCACCTCAGCGCCCCTGTCCCCCGACCTCGACGTGGTCGACGCGCTCGACGTCACCGCCCTCGCCGAGAACGCCAACGCGATCGGCGACAAGCGCCTCGAGCTGCTCTTCGTGTGCGCGCACCCAGCGATCGACGCCCGCATCCGCACGCCGCTCATGCTCCAGACGGTGCTCGGCTTCGATGCCGCGCGGATCGCCCAGGCCTTCGACGTCGAGCCCGCCGCCATGGCCCAGCGACTGGTCCGAGCGAAGCGCCGCATTCGCGACGCCGGCATCCCCTTCGTCGTGCCGACGCGCGCCGACATGCCAGCCCGGCTTCCCTCGGTGCTCGAGGCGATCTACGGGGCCTACGCGATCGACTGGCTCTCGCAGGGCGACGACGTGCGGCAGTCGACGGCCGACGAGGCCCGCTGGCTCGCCGTGCTCACGGCATCGCTGCTCCAGACCGAGCCTGAGGCCTGGGGCCTCGCGGCGCTGCTCACCTTGGCGCAATCCAGGGCGCCAGCGCGCGTCGGCGACCCGTGGCCGCGCCTCGACGATCAGGATCCAGCGCTGTGGTCGCAGGAGCTCATCCGCGAGGGCGAGGCGCTGCTCAAGCGCGCCGCGTCGTTCGTGATGCCGCTGGGCCGGTTCCAGCTCGAAGCCGCCATCCAGTCGGTGCACTGCGACCGGGCGCGCACGGGCCAGGTCGACGCCGATGCGCTCGTCACGCTGTACCGGGGGCTGGTCGTGGTCGCCCCGACTCGAGGGGCTGAGGAGGGCCTGGCCGCTGCACTGGCGCGGTCCGCGAGGTGAGAAGGCAGCGTCTGTCCAACGCCGCTTATCACCAACTAACTCGCGGATACTTCGGCGGTTGACAAGGGTTCCTGCGAGGGAGTTCCACAAGGTTGGCGCCCGACAAGGTGACCCCGTCGCCGCCCCGCCGGACGAGATCATGCTCATCGATCTTCGCCGTCGGCGGCACGAGCGCTTCTGTCGGTGGGGGAACCTATGCTGCGGGAGACGAACAAGGAGCAGATGTGAACGTGGTGGATCGGCAGACTCAACTGCGCCGATGGGTCATGCCATCGAGCGAGTTCGAGAAGGACAAGCAAGACCGCGCGCTGCGGATGGTCAAGAGCGCAGTCGAGGCGTGGCCGGCGTTCAAGGGCGTTTCGTACACCATCTACGCCAAGGGGTCGTACGCGAACAACACGAACGTCCGTCTCGATAGCGACGTGGACATCGCGGTACAGAACCGCGAGTGCCTCTACTACGACTACCACGCCTGCGAGAGGGCATCGGGAGAGGTGACCTCGCCCTATGCGGGCGAGTGGACACCAAGTCGCTGGCGTGCCGAGATTCTCGCTGCTCTAAAGAGCAAATTCCCGGGCGAGGTATCCGGATCGGGCACGGTGGCGATAACCATCGACGAACACGACGGGACCCGACCCGACATCGACGTGGTGCCGAGCTTCGCCTTCGTCCGCTATGACTCTTCGGACAAATCGTCGCGGCACGACGGGAGCAAGGTCTTTCCCCTCTCAGGAATGTCTATTGTTAATTACCCCGACCAGCAACTCGAACGGGGTGCCGCCAAGAATGGGCGAACCAATGGTCGATATAAGAAGTTCGTTCGGGCATTGAAGAGCGCCGAGAATCAGTTGGTCGCGGACGGCACTATTAGTGATCTCCCCTCGTACTTCATGGAGTGCTTGGTCTGGAACGTGCCCGACCGCACCCTATTAAGCGGAGAGGACCTTAGCGCAGGCTTCCAGTCCGTTCTCGTCTGGCTCTGGGACCATGTGAAGGAAGAGACCTATGTGCGGACTGACTGGGAAGAGCCCAACGGTCTGAAGTACCTGTTCCACGGCGGGTCCAAGTGGACACCGGCGGACGCACGTGGGCTCGTGCTCGCCACTTGGCAATACCTGGACTACTGATGGCAAAGGATCAAGCACGGCTGGTTCGCATTGTTGCTGTTGGCGTCAGCACGGCCTGGGGTATGGTGCTCCACCTGAGTGGCGTCACCGTAGGAAGTTCGATGCAGCGTTTGCTCGCCTACGTCCCGTCGGTTCTAGTCCTGCTCACGGTCGCCTTCGATCTGTGGGTGTGGAAGTGGCCGGGTATACACATGCTCGTGGGCCGCCCCCGGGTGGACGGGACCTGGAGGACAACGATCCGACCACACAAGAATAGTCGGATCCCCAAGAACGGGAACCGTGGCCCGATCACGAGCGCTGTGGTCATTGAGCAAACCTTTTGGACGGTGACTGCCCGGCTTCTGACGGCAGAAAGCTCGTCGATGTCTGAGGTTGCGTCAATGCGCGCCCACGGAGATAGTCGCGAACAGTGTCTGCTCACATACACGTACCGGAACGAGCCGAAGCAACAGCATCGGCCCCGGAGTTCTCCACACCGGGGGGCCTGCGAATTCACGGTTGTCGGAAGGCTCCCCAAGACTTTGTCTGGCACGTACTGGACAGACCGGTTCACGGTGGGCGACATGGACCTGGTTCTGGTCGACCGTAGAAAGGACCGTAATTCACTGGCCGGCCTGCCGCCCACTCCTTGACCGCAGCACGCCACTCGGGCACAGGCCGAAGCACCCAGTACGGCCGCGCGCAGTCCGTGTCGATGCCGAAGATCGAGTAGCGGTCGCGCTCGTCGGCACGAGCGCGGACAATGGCGGCCAGGTTCGACGACATGCCGCCATGGCGGACAGCGAGCACGGCGATCGCGGCCCCGATATGCCCGGCGCCGGCCGACATGAGCGTGATCGCAGCGTGTGGGGCATGAAGATCGGTCGAGTCCCCGTCACATTGAAGTGGCAGGGATCGACGCCGAACCACCCCCACTGGGGTCGAGGCGCCATCCGGCGTCACTGCCGGGAACCGTGAACGGAGATGGTGTGTCTAGCGACGAAGAGCTCAAGATCACCGTGCTGAATCTCAACGGAACTTTGACCCTGGAGGAGGTAGAAGACCTTCGGGAGCGCATCGCAGCACATCCTGCCGTTGCGGCTCAGGCTCGATGGGCCAATCTTCAACAGACGATTGGAATTGTCTTTGGGAACGCGGCCGAACTCAAGGACTACATCGCTCGGAGGGAAGCGACAGCGGAACCTCTCGGGCGGGACAGTGTTGAAGCGCAGATCTTCAATATGAACGTGCTGCGCCTTCTTATGAATTTCGTGAGTTCAGCTATGACACTGGTGGACCACACTCGCAATCTGCTCAGAAAATACGAGGGTGGCTCGTTCTGGTCAGAGTATGAGAGCAAGAAGGCCAAGATGGTCGAAGCGCCCGTCGTCGTGTATGTGAAGACGTTGCGGAACTACATGCTTCATCGGGGAAATCCGGTGGTAGCTTCGGCGTTCAGCCAAGATGTTGTCGGCCGCACGTTGAGCGTGGTAGTCGACTCCAAAGATGTTCTGGCATGGGAAAAGTGTCCGGCGGGCGCAAAGCCGTATCTCGCGGACCACCCTGTGGTACCACTTCGCCAAGCGATCGGGGAATACGAAAAGCTCATTGAAAACCTTTACCGGTGGGTGCTCGATCAGTACGGCACGTTGCATGGCGCCGAAGTGGACGAGGTCAACGACCTAATCCGTCGCAGAGAAGCCGCATATAGCGCCTCAGGAGAGTTCACTCTTGACCCCGACAATGGTCAGTCAATATCGATGACTCACTAGACTTCGGCCGCGTCGCGCCCAGCGTGGGAACGAACCATCACTCCGCCTTTCGTCAGAACCCGGAACCCGGAACCACCGTCAGCCAGACCACCAAGTGCAGCATTCTTTCGGGACCGGGCGTGCCTGTGACAGCGGCAGATGCGGAGGAGCGTAGCCGCCCTCAACGCCATACGACCGGGCCCCGAAATGCCGCCATGGATAGCGGCTTGGATCGGAACGGGAGCATCGAAAGCGGCGTCGTCCTTCCGTACGAGTTGCAGGAGCTCGTTCGATGGCATCCGTCAGCTCCCCGAGGGTGCTAGGTACCGGGCGCCCAATGCCACGATAGTGGCGACTCGACCATGCGTTCCGTCCTGGCACCGATGAAGCCGTGATAGTAAATCGCAGGTGGTGGACCGAGCCACTGACGGTCAGTCGAACCGGATCTCCGAGGCGACGGCCTCGACGGTTGTCTCGTGAGCACGGCGCCGGGCAGTTGCTGCGTCGAGGGCCAACTTCTCTGCGACCGCGGCCTCGGACTCAGATTGGTTCGATGCCAACACGACTTGCTTGAGCGTGCCGACGTGGTGGTCGCGCACCTCTTCGACCGTCGTGCCGTTCAGCACGAGGCAATCCCCAACGACGCGGGCAATGCCCTTCCTGTGCATTGTTGACCACGAAGACGGGTTGTCCCAGTGATACACGAGGAACTGCCCCTCGCGGAACGATGGTGCGCGTGACAACTTGATCGGAACGGCGTACAGCGCCGATCCAGGTGTGCCGTCATTGCGCGGCTGGCCAACTCCGGCAGCGTCTACTCCGAGAATGCTCAGTGGTTCAGTCATGATCGGAGGGTTGCATGAGGGTATGACATCGCGAACCGAGACTTGTGGAAGTTGGTCCACTTCTTGCTGACACCCCCTGCAGGGAACGACTGCCGAGTCGCGCCGGGGGGTCGTCGACCGTCGTCGACACGGCGCAACGAGGAGCCCAGGTCTCCACTTCTTGCCCCCAATCGCCCAACGACGGAACGGCGTGGTCGTTTGTTGGGTTTCGCATAGTGCCACCTATGTGGCGGCCCGGCGGGGACGCAGCGTGATGCCCGACCGAGTCCAGCCCGCGTTCGTCCCGATGCGCGCGGCAGTTGCAGCAATCCGGACCACAGCGCGGAATTCCGTCGACCACGGATCTGCCGACACCCATCCCACGGACCAGAGCGCCCGCTCAGGGCGCGCGGTGCCCCGTCCACGCAACGCCGTCCCAGTACTGCTGGCCAGCCCCCAGAGGCGACGGGTACCACCCTGGCGGCGGACCCGACACGGGAACCTGGCCCGCGTAGCCCTGTGCCGCCTGCGGGAACTGCTGCGCCACCAGCACGTTGACCACCGGCATCTGCCCCACGACCGAATGGGCTTGGCATGCCATCACCAGCGCCGCGATCCACCCGATCAGGCTCCACCCGAGGAGCAGGTTGACCAGGCCGATGGCCGCCTGGTTGGACCGCCCGCGTGACGCGGCAATCGCCCAAGGAAGCATGTAGCCAAGGGTGAGGACCGTGCTCGCCCAGGCGATCACGAGGACGGCGCCGGAGGCCGGGCGCTGGTCGGTCGCGAGCCAATAGCCCGACGCCGGTGCCTGCTGGGCCGGCCACGCCGGCTGGTGCGGAACGACCGCCGGCATCGACCGGCGCGCGTCGTACGGATCGATCTCGCTCATCTCCGGATCCTATGGCTGGAGGCGCGCCTTCCGGCGCGCAATCACCGAGCGACATGACAGACCCTTTGCCTGTACAAGGAGCTCAGTTCGCCAGGCACCGGTCGATCCCGAGCCGGGCAATGCGCAGGACGGCGTCCCGGCCCAGCACTCGCTGCGAGTCCCCGGCGCCCGCAGCAGGCACCGGCCGACCGGCCCGCTGCGCCCGCGCCGGAGCGTCCGGGGCGCCGGCCGCCGCCGCGTCGAGCTGGTCGGCGGTCTCGTCGTCCCCGAGCTGGCGGAGTAGGTCAGCGAGGTTGCGCAGCGTCACCCACAGGTGGGTCCAGTTGCCGGTCCGCGCGAAGTAGTCGACGACGTCGCGGTAGCCGTGCAGCGCGTCGCCGACCCGTCCAGCGGCGACCCGGACGGTCAGCAGGCCGACGGTCGCGATCCCGACGAGGAACGTCGCCCCCGACGTCTGGGCGAGGTCGATCGCGCGCAGGTAATGCTGCTCGGCGAGCTCGGCGCGCCTGGCCCGGTTCTCGATCTCGCCTGCGACGTACTCGCCCCACGAGCGCAAGGTGGGTGACCCGGCGTCGGCGTGGCCGCGCGCGTTCAGGGCTCGGGCGTCCTCAAGGTCACCCGCCTGGGCGCGCGCCAGCGCGGCGATCCCGAAGCTCTCGCGGCTCGGGCCCGGCTGCGCGGCCGCGGCCAGCGCGTGCTCGACGACGTCGGCGTAGGCGGTGTCGGCGAGCTCGGCCACCGCGAGCGGCAGCAGGCAGAACCACGCGGACTCGGCGGCGGGACCACGCTCGAGCCCGGCTCGGGCCAGCCGCGCGGCGCGCCGATGGTCGCCGCCCTGGTAGGCGGCCTCCGCCGCCGTCCCGAGCACCGCGGCGGCGTGCGGGGACCTGTCCAGGGCCGGATCGTCGGCCAGCTCCTGCGCCCACGCCCGCAACTCGACGACGTCGCGGTAGGCGATCGCATTGATGAGGGCCGTCACCAGCACCGCGGCATCGTCGAACGCCTCGCGCCGGCGGATCAGCTGCCACACCGCGCGAAGGTTCGCGAGCTCGCGGCGCAGCACCGCGTCGGCCTCGGGCTCGCGTTCGGACGCCAGGCCCGCCCCGATCCACGAGGCCAGCGCAACTCCCCACCGGACGAAGCGGTCGGCCGCGGCGGCCGACTCACCGGCGGCGGCCAGCCGATCGGTGCCGAACGAGCGCAGCGTCTCGAGCATCCGATACCGCGTGCCGTCCGGCCCGAAGACCGCCGTGAGCATCGACGCGTCGACGAGCCGGGCCAGGACGCTGCCGGAGTCCAGGCCCGGGGCGAGCTCCGCGGCTACGCGTTCGGCGGTCTCGAGCGGGACGCCGTCGACGAACACCGACAGGTGCCGGAACACCAGCCGCTCGGGCTCGGCGAGGAGGTCGTACGACCACTCGATCGTCGCCCGCAGCGTCCGGTGCCGCGGCTCGCCGCTCGGAGCGCCACCGCCGAGCAGATCGAGGGCGCGGTCCAGCCGGTCGCGCAGGTCCTCGAGGGAGAACGTGGACAGCCGCCCCGCGGCGAGCTCGATCGCGAGCGGGATCCCGTCGAGCCTGCGCACGATGTCGGCCACGGTGCGCAGCTGGGTAGCGGTGGGCTCGCGGCCGCGCCGGACCCGGCTCGCGCGCTCGAGGAACAGGGTGACCGACGGCGCCTGGGCCGCGTCCTGGTCGGGGCCCGGCAGCGCGAGCGGGGACAGGCGGAACGCGTACTCCGCGGCGAGCCCGAGTCGTTCCCGGCTCGTGACCAGCACCGTGACCTCGGGGCACCCGGCCAGGACGGCGGAGATCACCCCGCGGGCGGCGTCGAGCAGGTGCTCGCAGTTGTCGACGACGAGCAGGCGCGCCTGGTCGCCGAGCACCGCGACGCAGGCCGCCAGGACGTCGCCGCGGGCGACCCGCAGGTTCAGGGCGGCCGCGAGCGCGTGGGGCACGGCGGCCGGATCGGTGACCGGAGCGAGCAGGAGCACGGTCGCGGTCGTGCTCCGGCGCGCGACCTCGAGCGCGACGCGAGTCTTGCCGACCCCGCCCGGCCCCGTCACGGTGACGAGTCGTTCGGTCGCGAGCACCCGGTGCAGGGCCGCGACCTGCGCCGCGCGGCCGATCAGGCGGGTGCCGTCGGCCGCGGCCCCGCCCGCGCCGGGCCGCGCGAGCCCGGCTCCCGCGGTCCCGCCGGCGACGGCGCGCTCGGCGTCGCCCAGCGCACTCGAGGGATCCAGCCCCGTCTCGGCGGCGAGCCTCTGACGGAACTCGCGGGCGGCACGCAGCGCCTCGGCGACCTGCCCGGACCCCGCCAGCGCCCGCATCAGCAGGAGCACGCCCGGTTCGCGGAACGGGTCGGCGGCGACGGCGTCCGCGGCCAGCCCCAGGACCTCGTCGGCGTGCCCGGCACCGACGGCGGCGGCGATCAGCGCGTCCTCGACCTGGCGGCGCAGGCGAGCGATCTCGGTCACCGCGGCGCCGATCGGCTCGAGGTCGGTCAGGTCGGCGAGCACCGGCCCGCGCCACAGCCCGTCGGCCTGGCGGAGCAGGGGCAGCGCGTGGGCCGGGTCGCCCGCGCCGTGCGCCCGGGCCGCCGCCAGCAGGGCGCGGGCCTGCGCGAGGTCGAGGCCGGCGGCGTCGACGTCGAGCCGGTAGCCCGCTCGCTGCGTCTGGAGCGCGCCGGACGCCGGGCCCAGGTGCCCGCGCAGCCGGGAGACGTGGGAGTGCAGCGCCTGGCGCGCCGCGTCCGGCGGCTCCACGGGCCACAGGCCGTCGACGAGCGAGTCGGCGCTGACGGTCCGCGCCTCGGCGAGCGCGAGGAGCGCGAGAACCGCGCGCCGCTTCGGGCCCGGCACGTCCACCGCGACGCCGTCGACCACGACGCGCAGCGGCCCGAGCACCTCGACGCGCAGGAGCGGCGCTCCCCCGTTGCCGTCCATCGCGCCTCCCGACCGCGCCGGGACCCGGCCCACCCCGGGACGGTCGCGGTGTCAGCAGCGTGCCAGCGGCCGACAGCGCCCTGCAAGGGCGATCGCGGAGCGTCGATTTCACGCCGGCGCTCCGCCGGCGGTCGACGGAAGGAAGTCAGATGGATCAGCAGAAGGTCTCGGAGTTTCTCGGCCAGTTCGTGGTCGACCTCGGCGCGACCGGCGCCGCCGGATCGGTCGTGGTGGGCCACCGCCTCGGCCTCTACGCGTCGCTCGCCGAGGGGCCCGCGACGCCGGACCAGCTCGCCGCGCGCTCGGGCTGTCACCCCCGCTACCTCACCGAGTGGCTGAGCGGCCAGGCGGCCGGCGGCTACGTCACGTACGACCCCGCGACCGCGACGTTCGCGCTGACCGAGGAGCAGGCGTTCTGCCTCGTGGACCCGAACGGTCCGAACGTGCCGGCGGCCTTCGTCGCCGCCCTCGGGTACCTGCGCACCGAGCCGCAGCTCACCGAGGCGTTCCGGTCCGGAGCCGGGCTCGCGTGGCACCAGCACGAGGACGACGTCTTCGTCGGCTGCGACGCGTTCTACCGTCCCGGTTACGTCGCGGCGCTGGTGCCCAGCTGGATCCCGGCGCTCGACGGCGTCGACGAGAAGCTCTCGGCCGGCGCGCGGGTCGCCGACGTCGGCTGCGGGCTCGGGTCCGCCGCCATCCTGATCGCCGAGGCCTACCCACGCGCCGTCGTCGTCGGCTCGGACTACCACCCCGGCTCCGTCGAGCACGCCCGCAAGAAAGCCGCGGAGGCCGGCGTCGGCGACCGCGTGAGCTTCGAGGTCGCGGAGGCGAAGGCGTTCAGCGGGGCGGGCTTCGACCTCGTCACGATGTTCGACAGCCTGCACGACATGGGCGACCCGGTCGGCGCCGCGCGGCGCGTGCGCGAGGCCCTGGCGCCGGACGGCACCTGGCTGCTCGTGGAGCCGAACGCTGGCGACCGGCTCGAGGACAACCTCACGCCGGTCGGCCGACTGTTCTACAGCGGCTCGACGTTCCTGTGCGTGCCCACCGGCATGTCCCAGGACGGCGCGAGCCCGCTCGGCGCGCAGGCCGGCGAGGCCGCCACCCGCGCCGTGGCGATCGCCGCCGGCTTCACGCGGTTCCGCCGGGCCGCCGAGACGCCGTTCAACGCCGTCTACGAGATCCGGCCGTAAGCGCCCCGCGGCGGCCATCGCACGATGGCCGCCGCGGAGCCCGGCTGGATCAGGTGGCTCGTGGCGTCAGGAGCTCGGGCACGCGCCGGCCCCCCGGGTCCGCGAGCCGGAACTCGAAACCCGGCACGACGGCGTCCGCAGTGCGGGCGAGCTGGCCCGCGACGAGCCCGAGCACGATGGCGCCGAACGTCGCGGTGGTGATGCGCGAGCTCTGGGGCCAGTTCGGCGCGACAGCGTCGAAGGCGCTGCCAGCCTGGAGCATCGTCCACAGCACGACCGCCGCCGGGGGGATGAGCACGCGCGCAAGGTCGCCGCGAGTCCACGGCCCGCCCTTGTGCCCGACGACGTACAGCGCGCCGCTGACCGCGACGAGCGCCCAGAACGAGACCCGCAGGGTCGTCCCGTCGAGCACCGTCGTGACCGCGGTGCCGTCCGGCTGGCGGATGGTCGTCGTGGTGAGCCCGACGACGATGGCGTGCAGCCCCAGCACCTCGGCTGGCACGAGCGCGGCCACCGAGTCCACGTACCCCCGCACCCCCGGCGAGCCGCCGCGGGAGCTGGTCGCCGGCTCGGCGAGCTGGCGCTGGCGGGTCAGGGCCCCGTACCCGATCGTGGTCATCGGATCCTCCGCGCGGTGGTCGGTCGACGTCGTCGTCGTCGGTGGACGTCACGAGGGATGAGCCCCGCGCGGCCGCTGGTGATACCTAGCGCCCCGGCCGGGACCGCTGCGCAACCGTCCGCCGCGGGCGCCCGGCGGGCGGGGTGGGTCCGGCGATGTCACAGTGATTCCCATGACGCCCTCGGTCCGTTCGTCCGCCGCTACCGCGAGCGACAACCCCGTCCTCGAGGCGGGCGCCCGGCTGGGCTACGTGGCCAGCGGCGTCGTCCACCTCCTCATCGCGTGGGTCGCGGTGCAGCTCGCGTGGTTCGGCTCGGGCGGTGACGCCGACCAGACCGGCGCGCTCCAGGCCCTCGGCGACACCGGCCTTGGGGCGCTGCCGCTGTGGCTCGCCGTCGCGGGCTTCGGGCTCCTCGGGGTGTGGCAGGTCGTCGAGGCCGTCCTCCAGCGGGACGCGGCCACGCGCGCGAAGGCCGCTGGCAAGGGCGTCGCCTACCTCGCGCTCACCTGGACCACCGTCGCGGTGATCCTGGGCACCGGGTCGAGCAGCTCCGAGCAGAGCGCGGACCTCACCGCGACCGTGATGAGCAAGCCGTTCGGGGTCGTGCTCATCGCCGGCCTCGGGCTCGCGGTCGTCGGGATCGGCGGGTACCACGTCGTCAAGGGCTGGCGGCGGTCGTTCCTCGAGGATCTGCGGCAGCACCCTCCCCGGCAGGTCGTCCACGCCGGTCGGTTCGGCTACATCGCCAAGGGGCTGGCGCTCGTCGTCGTCGGCGGCCTGTTCATCCAGGCCGCGGTGACCCACGACGCGCAGGAGGCCCAGTGCCTGGACGGCGCGCTGCGCGCGGTGCTCGACGCACCGTTCGGCCCGGTGCTGCTCACGCTGGTCGCGCTCGGCCTCGCGGCCTTCGGTGCCTACTCGATCGCGCGGTCCCGGTACGCGAAGGTGTGACTCAGAGTGTCGCGCCGCGCCCGCAGCGACGGACGGTAGCGCGAGCCGTCCGGGCGGCGGGGCAAACGGTCCCCTGATCGGGTCGTCGACCCGCACTTTGCCCACACCACCGCGACAGAGAGCGGATCGCCCACACTCGGCGCGCTCGGGGAGCGGCCGACCGGCCGGCCGCAGCCTGGGCCACCGGCGGCCGCAGCCTGGGCCGCCGACCGCCGGGTTAGGTCCGCGACGGGCCCGACGCGCGCGGCGGCCCCGAAGGCAGGTGCCCTCGCGGGGGCCCTGCGCCGACGGCCCGCTGGATCAGCAGCGTCACCCACCCGGCCAACGCCATCCCCGAGAGGTTGATCGCGAGCTGGAGCGAGCTCCCCCAGACCTCCTGGCCGACGCCGAACGCCAGCCCGAGCGCGACGTTGCCGGCGGCCGGGACGGTCGTGACAGAGATGAACACCCCGGACAGGCCGCCGACGCGCGCCGAGGTCAGCGACAGCACCCCGGCGGCCGCCGCGATGATCGCGACGATGAACGACCACTTGTCCGGGGTGTAGATGAAGGACGTGCCGGGCCGATCGCCCGTGACGTCCTCGAGCGTCACCCAGCCGACGGCTCGGGCGAGGAGAACCAGCACGCACGTGAGGCCGATCGCGATGACGAAGCCGAGCGTCAGCGTCCGTGCGGCGAGCCGGAACAGCCGGAAGCGGCGCTGCACCAGCGCGACGCCGAGCGCCGCGACCGCGCCGAACTCGGGGCCGAGCACCATCGCGCCGATCACCAGGATCTGCGAGTCCAGCACGATCGCGATCGCGGCGATCAGGGTCGCCAGGCACATGAAGCTGACGTAGGTCCAGTTGAGCTCCGAGTCGGAGTACGCCTGCTGCGTCACCTCCGCCCAGACCACCGAGTCGGCGCCGCTGCCGGGCGTGCGCCGCTCCGCGTCGTAGCCGGCCCGCGACACCCAGGTGTGCACGGGCTCGACCTGGATCGACCCGGACCGGTGCACCCCGAGCGTGCGCAGCCGCTCGATGACGTCGTCGGCGGCCTCCCGCGCGACGTCGGCCTGGACGAGGTCGCCGGCCGGGCGGATCGAGGCGCCGGGGATCACGGCGAGGCTGCTGACCGCCGGATCGGCGGCGAGCAGGGCCACGACGGGGTCGCTGAGGTCGGCCGGGACGGAGATCCGCAGGTGCAGCACCCCCGCATTGTGCATCGCCGACCGGTGGCCCGCCGCGAATCGGTGCGGCAGGGTGGGGGTCGTGGCAGACGGCGGCCCCCCGGCTCGGCGCGCGGCGCGGTGGACCGGCGACGGCCGGCACCCCGCGCTCGAGCTGCTCGCGGCCGCGCTGGTGTGCGGGTCGGCGATCGGGATCTTCGCGATCCACGTCCGGCCGCTCGCGTACGTCCCGCTCGTGGCCGGCGTCGCCCTCGCGGCGCGGGTCGACCGGGCGCTGGCGGCCGACCTGCTGCTGATCGCGATCGGGATGACGATCGTGAGCTCGATCCCCCTCGCGGCGGACCTGTCGAACGCGGGCATCGCTCGGTTCGCGGTCGTGCTCTCGCTCGCGGTGATCGTGCCGTTCGCGCTCTCGCGCTGGTGGCTGCGCGAGACGACGATCCGCTTCCCGTGGCGCGCCGGACGCCCGTGGACGCGGGTGCACTGGGCTTATCTCGGCGGTGTGGTCCTGGCTGGGTACCTCGTGCTGCCGCCGTATTTCCTGGGCTCCGGCGTCTGGGCCAACTGGCCGCCGCTGGACAGCTCGGGCGAGATCGCGCGGCTGTTCGTCGGCGTCGCGGCGGTGGGGACGTGGGACGAGCTGTTCTTCGTCTGCACCGTGTTCGCGCTGCTGCGGCGGCACTTCTCCCTTTGGCCGGCGAACGTGCTCCAGGCGCTCATCTTCGTGTCATTCCTGTGGGAGCTCGGCTACCGCAGCTGGGGTCCGCTCCTGACGGTGCCGTTCGCGCTCGTGCAAGGCCTGACCTTCGCCAAGACGGCGTCGCTGACGTATGTGCTGACCGTCCACCTGCTCTTCGACGCCGTCGTGTTCGCCGTGCTCGTGCACGCGCGCCACCCGCACCTGTTCGACGTGTTCCTCACCGCGCCAGCCTGACAGCCGGCACGAACTGGGCCGCCAGAGGCCTACTGCAAACTGATCGGGCAAAGTACACTCAAGTAGTACCTTTGCGCACGCTCCCCCACCGAGACTCCCCGGAACCGGGCTCCTCGGGCATGCCTAGGAGATTCCCATGGATTGGCGCCATCGGGCGAAGTGCCTGGACGAGGACCCGGAGCTGTTTTTTCCGATCGGGAGCACCGGCAGCTCGACGATCCAGATCGAGCAGGCGAAGGCGGTCTGCCGGCGGTGCCCCGTGACCGAGACGTGCCTGAGCTGGGCACTCAAGACCAACCAGGACTCCGGCGTCTGGGGCGGCCTGTCCGAGGACGAGCGGCGCACGCTCAAGCGGCGCACCGCGCGGCAGCGCCACGCGGGCGAACAGCTCTAGCTCATCCGGGGTCGTCTAGCTCAGCCGGGCCCGGCGTACCGCGCGTCATCGTTGACGTAGGCGTAGTACAGGCCGATCAGCACGCCGCCGCCGATGAAGTTGCCGACGAGCGCGATCGCGACGTTCGCGACGGCGAGGCCGACGTCGATCCCGTCCTTGAGGCCGACGATCGTGAACAGCACCGTGTTCGCGACCGAGTGCTCGAGGCCGAGGAACGCGAAGATGAAGACCGACAGGATCATCACCAGGCACCGGGTCAGGTCGTCCTTGATGAGGCCGTTGTAGACCAGCAACATCGCCATGTTGATCATGAAGTTGCACAGGATCGCGCGCACGAGCAGGTCGGTCCACCCGGTCACCCCGGTGGTGATGAACTCGAGCTTGTGGTCGACCGCGGCCTGCATCTCGACGAGCTGGGCGCCCTCGACCAGCGTGCTGAACCGCACGAGCACCGCGATGAACAGGCCGCCGAGGAAGTTGCCGAGCAGGCACAGGCCGAGCAGCCGCAGCGCCTTCCCCCACGTCGTGCGCCGGTGGTACGCGCCGATCGAGATGATCATCATGTTCGAAGTGAGCAGCTCGGACTTCGAGTAGTAGATGAAGACCAGGGCCCAGCCGAACACGAGCGCGCCCACGATCCGGCCGATCGAGTGCAGGCTGCCGCCGCCCACCGCAACGTCGTCGAACGCCGCGACCACGGCGTAGTACGTCCCGTAGAAGATCCCGATGATGACCCCCGCCATGCCCGCGCGCTGCAGGTACCGGCGCGCCATCTGCCCGGACATCGCGGTCTTGGTCGCGAGGACCTCGAGGATCGTGCTGATGAACTGCTTGCCGGGAAACAGGTCGCGGGAGTCCGGGGTCATGGCGCTAGGTCGCCTCGGCCCCGCGCGCGCCGGCCCCGGAGGTGGTCGCGGACAGGCCCGGCAGCACCTCGTACCGCGTGCGGTAGATGTCGAGCAGCGTGAGCAGCATCGCCACGACGGGGATCGCCAGCAGCGCGCCGGCTATCCCGAACAGGGCGAGGCCGAGGATCGCCGACGCGAAGCTCACCGCCGGGTGGACGTTGACCGCCCGCGCGCTCAACCGCGGCTCGATCGTGAGGTTCTCGATCTGCTGGTACACGATCGCCCAGGCCAGCACGATGACGCCTAGCCAGGGGTTCGGGCTCAGCAGCCCGACGATGACCGGGAGGGTGATCGAGATGTACGTGCCGATCGCGGGCACGAACTGCGCGACGAGGCCGGTCCAGATCCCGAGCGCGAGCCACGAGGGCAGATCGATGATCAGGAAGAAGATCCCGCTGGTCGTGCCGTTGATGACGGCGAGCAGCACGCGCACCCCGACGTAGCGCCCCGTCTTCTCCGCGGTCGTGTCCCAGATGACGACCGACATCTCCTGGATCGCCGGCGGGAACAGCGAGGCGATCCACAGCCGCAGCCGCGGGCCGTCCGCCGAGAGGTAGAACGTGAAGAGCAGGAACATGAACAGGCTGGCGACGCCGCCGGCGACCGATCCCAGCACCGCGAGCACGCCCCCGGCGACCTGGCCGGCGTACCCGGCGACCTTCGCGGGCGTGAGGTTGAGGTTCGTGAGGATCTCGTTGAGCTCGTACCGCGTCCCCATCGCGCCGTTGGCCCAGTCGAGCGTGCCGCTGATCAGCGCGGGCAGCGCCTCGACGAGCTGGCCGACCTGCTCGACGAAGAGCTGGCCGAACAGGACGACGAAGACGACCAGGAACGCGACGATCGCGAGCATCATCAGCGCGGTCGCGGCCCCGCGCCGCATCCGGTGCGCGAGGCGCCCCACGGCGGGCTCCAGCGCGAGCGACGCGAACCACGCCATCAGCACCGTGAAAAGCAGCGAGCTGCCGCCCAGCAGGATGAACCGCGCGAGCACCGCGGCGACGACGACGCCGAGCAGCACCAGGCCGACCCGCCACACGTTCGCCAGGTCAAACAGGATCGTCGTGGGCCGCTCGCGAGCCGCGACGTTCGGAACAGTCTTCGTTCGAGCGCGTGCTCGCATGCCGCCTCCAGGGTCGGAGGACATGCTCTCGCATCCCGGCCCGTTCCGCCGCCACGCCACCCGCGAAAAGGCGTCGGTCGTCAGTCGATCAGCCAGGTGGGCGAGCGCAGGTACCGCGCGGCGACCTCGAGCGTCCCGGACTTCTGCGCGGCCCACAGCGCCGGCGGCAGCGCGTCCTGGCGGTGCGTCGTCGTCCACCCGAGCATCTGCAGCCGCCGGATCATCGACAGGTCGCAGCCGAGCCGCACGTCCGCGCGGGTCAGCGCCCGGACCTCGGTGTAGCCCTCGATCCACCGCGTCGCCATCGTGCCCGCCTCGGGCATGTGCTCCATGAACGTCAGCGCCGAGGCGAAGTCGTACAGGAACCAGGAGAAGCCGCAGTCGTCGAAGTCGATCACCGTGAGCCGGTCGGCGTCGATCATGATGTTCGAGGGCCGCAGGTCGGCGTGGATGAGCCCCCACGAGCCCGCCGTGCGCGGCGCGTCCGCAAGGCTGGCGAGCGCCGCCGCCTCGGCCGCCTCGACGACCGCGAGCGCCGCCGGGTCGTACCCCACGTCCTGCCAGCGGCCCCAGCGGCAGGTCGGGCCGACCATGTCGGCGAGCTCCCACGAGTGCCGGGTGAACCCGGCCGGCGGCGTCCAGCCCGCCGCGTGGTCGTGCAGCAGCGCGGTCGTCCGGCCGATCTCCCGGTAGTACGGGACGGGGTCGGCGACGTCCTCGAGGATCGTGCCGGCGACGTAGGAGTAGCTCACGCACCACCAGCTCACCCCCCGCTCGTCCGGGACGACGGCGACGAACGCGCCGTCCGCGGTCGGCAGGCCGCGCGGGACGGACGCGACGCCCGCGGCCGCCAGCGTGGCGACCCACGCGACCTCGGACTCGAACGCCGCGGCGTCGGCCATGTAGCCGGGCCGGGCGACGCGGGTCACGGCGACGGGGACGCCCGCCGCGGCGATGAGGAAGGTGGCGTTCTCCGAGACGGTGATCATCGTGACCGTCGTGGTCTCCGGGTCCAGGCGCCAGGCGCGCACGACGCCGGCGAACAGCCAGTCCGGGGCCGGGTCCGACCGGGCCAGCGACTCGAAGAAGTCCGAAGGCTCCGTGACCGTCGACGGCGCAGCGACCTTCGACGGCTCCGTTACCTTCGACAGCGCGGTGACCTGTGTCAGCTCTCCGACCTTCACGTCGTCGATGCTCATCGAGTTCCTCTCCAGCAAAAGGCGGTGCGGGAGGGTTGACGGTAGCCCCGACTGTAGGTGCGACCGGGCCCGCGTGGCTGCCCCTTTTCGCCGCGAATCGCTCGCGCGCGCCGATGTTTACCGGCCATTAACACGTGCCCCCGGCCTTGTAACACGGTGCTTACACGGGAGCCGGAATTCGCCGCGGGCACCCCGCCACGATGGGTCGTGACACCAGGGCTTGGCGGTCCGGCAGGTCGACTACGTGGAGGCAATCGTGAGCAAGCTCGAGCTCGACGGCGCGGTGAGCGCGCCCAGCGTGTCCGGGGTGACGTACTCCCGCGCCGCGGACGACTATTTCGAGAAGCGCGGACTCGTCCGCTCGGCCGGATTCTGGGGCCTGTGGGGCATCGGCATCGCGGCGGTGATCTCGGGTGATTTCTCCGGCTGGAACTTCGGCATCGACGTCGCGGGGTGGGGCGGCTTCGTCGTCGCGACCGTCATCGTCGCGATCATGTACTTCGGGATGCTCTTCAGCATCGGCGAGATGTCCGCCGCGATGCCGCACACGGGCGGCGCCTACTCGTTCGGCCGCGCGGCCATGGGCCCCTGGGGCGGGTTCGTGACGGGTCTCGCCGAGACGGTCGAGTACGTGATGACGACCGCCGTCGTCGTGTTCTTCTCGGGCCAGTACGCCGACTCGATCACGTCGACGCTGTTCGGGGTGTCGCTGCCCGCCTGGAGCTGGTGGCTGATCATCTACGGCGTCTTCCTCGCGATCAACGCCGCCGGCGCCGAGGTCACCTTCAAGTTCGCGATGGTGGTCGCGGTCATCTCGCTCGGGGTCATCGCCGTGTTCGCCGTCATGGCCGTGACGTCGTCGGCATTCGACCTCGGCAAGCTGTTCGACATCACCCCCGACGCGGGCCAGAGCACCTTCCTGCCGCACGGCATCACCGGGGTCTTCTACGCGCTGCCGTTCGCGATGTGGCTGTTCCTCGGCATCGAGGAGCTGCCGCTGGCCGCCGAGGAGTCGCACACCCCCGCGCAGGACATCCCGCGCGCGGGGATCTGGGGCATGGTCACGCTCGTGATCAGCGGCGCGCTCGTCGTCGTGCTCAACCCGGCCGTCACCGGCGCGGCCGCCCTGAGCACCTCGGGCGAGCCGCTGCTCGACGGCTTCCGCGCGATCCTGCCGAGCGGCGAGCTCGCGGCGGTGCTGTCCGCGTTCGCGCTCGTCGGCCTGCTCGCCTCGACGCAGGGGATCATGTACGCCTACGGCCGCAACATCTACTCGCTCTCGCGCGCGGGCTACTACCCGAAGGTCCTGTCGCTCACGGGCACCCGCAAGACGCCGTGGGTCGCGCTGCTGGCGGGCGCCGTCGTCGGCGTCGTGGCGCTGTTCCTCGTGCAGTACGGCGCCGCCGAGGCGGGCAGCGTTGTGCTCAACATCGCGGTCTGGGGCGCGGTCATCGCGTACGTGCTGCAGATGGTCGCGTTCCTGCTGCTGCGCCGGAACTTCCCCGACAAGCCGCGGCCGTACGTCAGCCCCACCGGCGTGCCCGGCGCCGTCGTGGCCGGGCTGCTCGCCCTGACGATCCTCGTCGGGGTCATGCTGAACCCGGACTACCGGCTGGCGATCGTGGCGATCGCGGTCGTGTTCGCGATCGGGCTCACGACGTTCGCGCTGTGGGGCCGCAACCACCTGGTGCTGTCCCCCGAGGAGGAGTACGCGCTCGGCGGGACGGACCGCGCCTGAGCCGGCGCGGCAGACTGTTCGCACGACCCATCGAGGAGGAGCACCCGTGGCAACGCGCTCGACGATCATGGACACCAACAGCTTCCGCCGGGGGGCGACCGACGAGCTGCCGGAGTCGATCCGCCGGCTCGCGGCCCGCCGCGAGCGCGTGCTCGGGCCCTCCTACCGGCTCTTCTACCGCGAGCCGGTGCACCTCGTGCGCGGCGAGGGCGCGCACCTGTACGACGCCGATGGCCAGCGCTACCTGGACGTGTACAACAACGTCGCGTCCGTCGGGCACTGCCATCCGCGCGTCGTCGCGGCCGTGCAGCGCCAGGCGGCGGCGCTGAACACCCACACGCGGTACCTGCACGAGGCGATCGTCGACTACTCCGAGGACCTCCTGTCGACGCTGCCGGACGCGATCGACCAGGTCATGTTCCTGTGCACCGGCTCGGAGGCCAACGACCTCGCGATCCGGGTCGCGCAGGCGTACACCGGCGGCACCGGGGTGCTCGTGACGTCGGAGGCGTACCACGGCAACACGGCGCTGACCTCGGAGCTGTCCCCCGCGCTCGGGACCGCCCAGCCGCTCGGGCGGGACGTGCGCACCGTGCCCTCCCCCGACGCCTACCGGCTCGGGCTCGGCGGGGGCGACGTCGACCTCGGCCTGTGGTTCGCCGACCAGGTGGCCGCGCAGATCGCCGACCTCGAGCGGCACGGCACGCGGTTCGCGGCGTTCTTGGCCGACTCGATCTTCTCCTCCGACGGCGTGTTCCCCGACCCGCTCGGCTTCCTCGCGCCGGCGATCGAGGTCGTGCACCGCGCGGGCGGCGTGTTCGTCGCCGACGAGGTCCAGCCGGGCTTCGCCCGCACGGGCCAGGCGTTCTGGGGCTTCGAGCGGCACGGGGTCGTCCCCGACCTCGTCACGATGGGCAAGCCGATGGGCAACGGCATCCCGATCTCGGCGCTCGCGGCGCGCAGCGAGGTCCTCGCGGCGTTCGGGGACTCGATCCCGTACTTCAACACCTTCGGCGGCAACCCCGTCTCGATCGCGGCCGCCCAGGCGGTGCTCGACGTGATCCGGGACGAGGAGCTACAGGCGCACAGCGCGCGGCTCGGCGCGCAGCTGTCGGCCGGCCTGCGAGCGGCGAGCGCGGGCCACCCGCTCGTGGGCGACATCCGCGGCGCGGGCCTGTACGTCGGCGTGGACATCGTCACCGACCCCGTGAGCCGGCGGCCCGACCAGGCCACCGCGCTCGAGATCGTCGAGCGGCTGCGCGAACGGCACGTGCTGACCTCCGTGTGCGGGGCGGGAGGGAACGTGCTCAAGCTGCGCCCCCCGCTCGCCTTCTCGCCCGCCGACCTCGACGTCTTCCTGACCGCCTACGAGGAGGTCCTCGCGACGCTGCCGACATGAGCGCACCCGTCGACGAGCTGTGCGAACGGGTCCGCGCGCTGATCCGCCACGACGAGGTGCGCCCGGGCGACCGGATCGGCGACGAGCGGTCGATCGCGACCTCCCTCGGGGTGCCGCGCTCCCGGCTGCGGCAGGCGCTCGACCTGCTCGAGGCCGAGGGGGTGGTGCGGCGCCGGATCGGCCGCGGCGGCGGCATCGTCGCGTCCGACGGCCGGCTCGAGCGCAACCTCTCGACGATCGAGGGCCTGCCGGTCATCGCCCGCCAGCAGGGCATCCGGCTCGAGACGCGGGTCCTGCGGGCCGAGGTCGCGCTCGCGTCGGGGCAGGACCAGCGACTCCTCGACCTCACGCCGCACGACTACGTCTACCGCCTGCTCCGGCTGCGGCTCGCCGACGGCCACCCGCTCTCGCTCGAGGCGTCCCGGCTGCCGACGGCGACGTTCCCCGGCCTGCTGCTGCAGGACCTGTCGAGCCTGTACGCGCTGCTGGGCGCGCACTACGGCGTCACCCCGGCGGTCAGCGACGAGACGCTCGAGCTCGTGCTCGCCGACGACGAGCGCGCGGGGTTCCTCGAGGTCGCGGCCGGGACGCCGCTCATCTACGTGCACCGCACCACCGCCGACGCCGCCGGGCGCCCGATCGAGATCGGCCGCGAGTACTTCATTGGCACCCGGGTGCGGTTCCACCTGCGCAACTACGGGTTCGTGCGGCATCCGCCCCGCGACGGCGGTACGGCAGGATGACGCAGATGGGCGTCAGCGAGATCGTCGGTTTTGTCACGGGCGCCGTGTGCGTGTGGCTGGCCGTGCGCCAGAACATCTGGACGTACCCGATCGGCATCGTGAACAACGTCGCGTTCGCGGTGCTGTTCCTCGGCTCCGGGCTGTACGCGGGCGCGGGGCTGCAGGTCGTCTACCTCGGCCTCGCCGGGCTGAGCTGGTACTGGTGGGTGCGGGGCGGTTCCGGCCACACCCCGCTGCCCGTCCGCCGGACCCCGGCGGCCGGCTGGGTCGCGGCGGCGGTCGGCGTCGTGGCGGCGACCGTCGCGCTGCGGGTCGTGCTCGCGACGTGGACGGACTCCCCCGCGCCGACGGCGGACGCCCTCACCACCGCGCTCAGCCTCGCCGCCCAGCTCATGATGGGCCGCAAGTGGCTCGGCAACTGGGCCGTGTGGATCGTCGCGGACGTCATCTTCGTCGGCCTCTACGCGAGCCAGGGCCTGTGGCTCACCGCGGCGCTGTACGCAGGCTTCATCGGGCTGTGCGTGCAGGGCGCCCGCACGTGGCGCCGCGACCTGGGCGCGACGGCCACGGCCGACCCTGCCGAGTCGGCCGACCAGGCAAACCCGACCGACCCGGCCGACCCAACCGCCGCGGACGCGGTGCCCGCGCGAGCATGACGCGCCGCGAGTTCCGGCACGCCCTGATCATCGGCAAGTTCTACCCGCTGCATGCGGGCCACCTGAACCTCGTGCGGGCCGCGCTCGCGCGCAGCGACCGGGTCACGGTCGAGGTGCTCACGACGTCGGCGGAGCTCGTGCCCGGCGAGGTCCGCGCCGGCTGGATCCGGTCCGAGCTGCCGCAGGCCCACGTCGTGACGGGGCTCGACGACGCCCCGGTCGACTACGACAGCGAGCCCGCGTGGCGCGAGCACCTGACGGTGATCCGGGCCTTGCTGGACGCCCCGGTCGACGCGGTCTTCACGTCCGACGCGTACGGCGCGGAGCTCGCGCGCCGGCTCGGCGCCGCCTGGGTCCAGGTCGATCCCGGGCGCACGCTCGCCGCGGTCTCGGGCACGCAGGTCCGCGCCGACCCGGCGGGGTACTGGTGGGCGCTGCCGCGCGCGGTGCGGGCCTGGTTCACGCTGCGCGTCGTCGTCGTCGGCGCGGAGTCGACCGGCACGACGACGCTCGCGGCCGCCCTCGCGGACCGGTTCGGGACGACGTGGGTGCCCGAGTTCGGCCGGGAGTGGACGGACGTGCGCCCCGGCGGGCCGACGGCGCCGTGGCACTCGGGCGAGTTCGACCTCATCGCCCGCGAGCAGGCGCGGGCCGAGGACGCCGCGGCCGAGCGGGTCCCGGTGCCGCTGCTGGTGTGCGACACCGACGCGGTCACGACGGCGCTGTTCCACGAGCGGTACCTCGGCGCCGCGTCCGCCTCGGTCCACGGCCTCGCGGCGAGCCGCGTCCCGGACCTGTACCTGCTCACGGGCGACGAGATCCCGTTCGTCCCGGACGGCCAGCGCGACGGCGAGCACATCCGGCACGCGATGGCCGAGCGGTTCCGCGAGGTGCTCGCGCAGCAGCCGGCCCCGTGGGTCGAGGTGCGCGGCAGCCGGGCCGAGCGGCTGGCCGAGGCGGCGACCCAGGTGACGGCGCTGCTCGCGCGCGGGCACGGGCTCGCCGGGCCCCGCGCGGCGCGCCGCGCGGACGGACCGGCTGCTCCCGCCGCGAACGGGGGCATGCTGTCCCGATGAGCGTCCCCCCGCCCGGCCCGTCCGCAGCTCAGCCGACCGGTCCGGCGCCCGCGCCGCCCCTGGGCCACGTGTCTTCCGCGCCGACGCGACCCGGTGCCGGGCGCGCGCCGGAGTTCGACCTCGACGTCGCGGACCTGTACCGCTCGCCCGCGCTTCCCGCCGACGCCGGGATCGACCCGGAGGCCGCGGGCTTGCCGCTCGACGAGAAGCTGCGGCAGGCGTACTTCTGGATCGTCAACCACGCGATCATCAGCCCGCACTACGACGTCGAGTTCACCGACGCGTCGGCGTCGTCGTTCCGGCTCGGCGACTCCCGCGCGCTGCTCACGCTGCCGACCGACCAGTCCTACTCGTCGTTCGTGCTCCTGCCGCTGCTGACGTTCGCGGTGCGGGGGCGCTGCCTGCTCGTCGGCGGGCCCGGCCGCGGCAAGACCGTGAGCGCGCTGCTCATGGGCGTGCTCGCGGGCTACCCGGCGCGCGAGGTGCGCCGCGGCATGCAGCACGGCCACCCGCAGCTGTCTGTCGCCGACCTGTTCGGCACGCCGCTGCCCCGCGACCTCGTCCAGGCGGCGTCGCTGGCCGACGTCGACGTCGCGTGGCGGTCGTGGCTCGGCCTGCGGGTCAAGATCGTCGACGAGTACAACCGGATCCCGACCCGCACCCAGGCCGCGCTGCTCACCCTGCTGGCCGACGGGTACGTCGAGGTCTACGACCAGGTCTACGAGACCGGCGACGCCGCGTGGTACCTCACCGCGAACGACGACGCCGGCGGCGGCACCTACCAGGTGGTGGACGCGCTCAAGGACCGGATCGACGTCGTCGTGCCCGCGCTGCCGTTCAACAACCGCTTCCTCGGCCAGCTCATCGACCGGGCCGAGCAGGGCGTGCGGCCCGAGAACGCCGTGCCGCCCCAGGTCGTGTACACGGCGGCCGAGCACGACCAGCTGCACCGCGAGGTGCTGGCCGTGCGGATCCCCGAGCCGGTGCGCCGCCGGCTCGAGTTCTTCGCCGGCCAGCTCGAGCTGCTCGAACGCGCCGGGTGGCAGTTCGAGTACCGGACCAAGGACACCGCCCGGCTCGCCGGGATCGACCCGCGCCAGTTCGCGGCCGCCGACACCGGCCGGGACCGGCTCGGCGACATCGGCGAGCAGACCCTGACAGGGCTGTCGGTGCGCGCGCTCCAGTCGCTCGTCGCGTACTCCAAGGCGATGGCGTACTTCCGGGGCCGCGCCGAGGTGGACCTCGCCGACCTGCGCGCCGTGCTGCCGTTCGTGCTGCACGACAAGGTCGCGCCCGACCTGCAGTCGGCGCCGTTCGCCGACCCCGCGCGCGACGCCCTGCGGGCCGACCGCGTCTCGTGGCTGCGCGACCTGTTCGACACCGCGTGCGCGCAGTACGACGCCATCGGCCTCGACCAGGACGACCCCGTCGGGGTGATCCTCGCGGAGGTGTCCGCCGGCCTCGACGGGCTGACCGAGGCCGAGGTGCTGGGCCGGACCGCGCGCATCGAGCAGCTCCTCGGCTCGTGGCAGACCGGCCGCAAGCTGTACGGGCACCTGTACGACGACGCGCTCGTGCTCAAGTACGCCCACCAGCGGTACACGAACTACCTGACGTGGCTGCGCTGGAGCGCGTCCTGACCGGCCCGGGCGCGTCGGCTGCGGCCGGCCCGGGCGCCGCCCCGGCGTGGGCGGCGCTGCTCCTCGAGCGCCGGGACCGGACCAACGCCGTGCTCGCGCGCGCACGGGCAACCGGCGCGCGGTCGGAGGACCTGCGCGCCGCGCTGCTCGACCTCGGGCCCCTCGTCGAGACGCTGGCCGGCGACCCCGCGTTCGCGCGCGACCGGTCGGGCAAGGTCGACGCGCTCGCGCGGGCCGGCGACGCGCTCGTGGACACCGTCGTCGGGCTGGTCCGCACCCGCCGCTGGGCCGGCCCGTCGGCCGAGCGCACCAGCGTGCTCGAGACGGCCCCGCTGCTGCCCGCCTGGCTCGCGCACGACCCGCGCGGCACGCTCGAGGTGCTCGTGCACGGCGCGCACCACGCGGCGCGCGAGGGTCACCCGGACGTCTGGGCGCGCCGGCTCGTCGCGGCCGCCAGCGATCCGACCGCCTGGCCGTCCGCGCCGGGCGACCCGATGGCGACCCTGCGCGACCTCGGCGTGATCGCGGCCTGGCGTGCCGGCGTCGTGCGCACGCGAACGGCCGCGCTCGCGGCGGCGCGGCGGGTGCCCGCGCGCGCGGCCCTGATCGCCCTGGACCTCGCGGCCGACGCCGACCTGCCCGCCGCACTCGAGCGGATCGAGGCGGAGCCGTGGTGGTGGCCCACCGCGGCGGCGCACCCGGGCCAGGCGCGCGTCATGGCCCGGCTCGGCGGGTTCCGCGGCACGGGCGGGCCGTGGGTCCGCCAGCCCCGGGTCGTGGGCTCCCGCGGCGACGGCTGGCGCTGGGACGTCGAGACCGACGCGCCCGTCGCCGGCGGCGCCGCCGAGCACTGGCTCGTCGCGGCCGACGCCCACGGCTTCGCGATCCGGCGCACGACTCGCCCCGACGACGCCCCGGCCGGCGCGCGCCCGGGGCTCGACTGCGCCGACGGCGCGTTCGTGCTCGCGGGCTCCCCCGGCCGGCTGCCCTGGGACGACGACCTCACCGGGAGCGCGACCTGCGGCGCCGTCGCGCTGCTCAGCCGCGCGAGCTCCTACGCGGTCGACGTCGTCGTGGCGGACCGGTGAGCGCGCGCGGGCCCGCCCGGCGTCGCGGCGCGAGCGGCGCCGAGATCGACGCGCTCCGCCTGGACTGGGCCGCGCAGTGGCCGCAGGCCCTCGCCGCCTGGGGCCGCTTCACCCGCCTGCACGCGCCCGTGCTGCACGGGCGCGGCCAGACGCCGGCCGATGTCGGCTCGTTCGCGTGGTTCTCATGCACCGACGTCGAGGTGCACATCGACCTCGCCGACATCGCCGACCGCGGCCTCGCCGACCACGCGGTCGCGGTGCTCGCGCACGAGATCGGCCACCACGTGCTCTCCCCCGGCGACCTGTCGACGTCGGCGCTCCTGCTCGCGCGGGCCCGCACGGGCCTGGTGGACCTCGTCGACGCGGCGCCGCTGATCTCCAACCTCTGGTCCGACCTGCTCATCAACGACCGGCTGCAGCGCCGTTCCGGGATCGCGATGGACGCGCTGTGGCGCGCGATCGGGCCGCCGCAGCCGGACGACGTCGTGATGCAGCTCGTCGCGCGGACCTACGAGCTGCTGTGGTCGCTCCCGAGCTCGACGCTCACCCAGCCCGCGGCCCCGATCCCCGAGGCCGAGGCGGGCCTGTGCGCGCGGCTCGTGCGGGCGTACGCGGACGACCCGGTCGGCGGGATCGGCGGGTTCGCGGCGCTCGTGCGCCGGCTCGCCGGCCCCCTGCCCGATCCCGGCGCGCCGGACGAGTCCGCCGCCGCCCTCGCCGACCGCACGGACGCCGCCTCGAGCCGCATCGGGACGGGCCGCGCCGCGGTCTGCGCGCAGCACGGCGAGGCCGGCGGCCAGGTCGTCGGGCTGTCCGGCGACCCGACCCTCGCCACCCCGGTGCTGCACCCCGCGCTCGACCCGCGCGTCGTCGGCCCGGTGCCCGACCCGGGCGACGCCGAGCCGGCCGCCGACCCGAATGCCGCGCCGCCCGGCGTCGGCCCGGGCAGTGGGCAGGCCCTCTCGCCCGCCGCCTACCACCAGGTGCTCACGCAGCTCGGGGTCAGCGACTCGCTCGAGGAGTCCGCGCGCCGCTGGTACCGCGAGCAGGCCGCGCGCTACCTCGTGCCGTTCCCGACCCGGACCTCGCCCGCCGTCCTCGAGCCGCTGCTCGCGGCGCACGAGCTGTGGGAGGTGTCCGACGACCTCGGCGACATCGACTGGACCGCGACCCTGCTGCGCTCGCCCGTCGTGGTGCCGGGCGTCACGACCGTCCAGCGCGGGCACGACGACTCCCCCGGCAGCGACCCCGCACCCGAGCCCGTCGACCTCGACCTGTACCTCGACTCGTCGGGGTCGATGCCGGACCCCCGCGGCCGGGTCTCGCCGATCGCGCTCGCCGGCGCGGTGCTCGCGCTGTCCGCGCTGCGCGCCGGCGCCAGGGTCCAGGCCACGACGTGGAGCGGCCCGAACCAGATCGCCGGCACCGGCGGGTTCACGCGCGACCCCGACGCCGTGCTCACCGCGATCGTCGCCCACTTCGGCGGGGGCACGAGCTTTCCGCTGCCGCTGCTCGCGGCGACGCACCCGGACCTGCCCGACCCGCGCCGTCGGCCCTGCCACATCGCCGTGATCTCGGACGACGGCGTGTCGTCGATGTTCGGGGCGGGCCAGGAACCCGGCGCCGACGACGTCGCGGGCCGGGCCGTGCGCTCCGCGGCGGGCGGCGGGAGCCTGATCCTGCTGGCGAGCGCGCAGGTGGTCGAGCACATCGCGTCGATCGCGCCCGGGTACGACGTGTACGCAGTTGTCGAGTGGGAGGACCTCATGCCCTTTGCCCGCGAGTTCGTGCGCCGCACCTGGGCGCGCTCCGCCGGGGCGCGCTCCGCCGGGGTGCGCTCGCCCGGGATGCGCTCGCCCGGTATTCAGCCGCCCGGGGTGCGGCGATGACCGCCGCGCCGACGGGGCCGTCCGTCGCCGCGCTGATGCAGCGCCTCGCGGGCGGCTCGCCCGACCTGCTCGATCCGGGCGTGAACGCGGTCGCGCTCGTCGCGGACACGCTGGTGGACACGTGCGGCGTCGTGCTCGACCGGCCGACCCGCGCGCTCGTGCGCACCGACGTCGACGCCACCGACGACGCCCGGGCGGCCGCGGCGCTGACGTGCTGGCTCGCACTGGCGCCGGGGCTGCGCGCGGCGTGGTCCGCGGGGCCGGCCGGACAGGGCGCCGGGGCGGCCGAGCGGGTGCTCGCCGCCGTCCGCGCCCTTGTGACCGAGCTCGCCCCGAGCGTGCCGCCGCGCCGCTGGATCGAGGACCCCGCAGGTCGCGAGGAGGCGGCGCGCGCGTTCCTGCGGGCCGCCGGGCTGCTGCCCGCGGGCGAGAGCGCCGCGATCGCGCAGGACCGCTGGTCCGCGATCAGCACCGCGGCGCGGCGCGACGCCGAGCGCGAGATCGCCCAGGAGGCCCGCCGCACGCAGGAGCTCGCGCGCCGGCTCGCGGAGCAGCGCGCCAAGGAGGCCGTCGCGCAGTACACGTACGTCTGACCCCTCCGTTCGACCCCTCCGTTCGACCCCCCACCACCACCGAAGGGCCTGATGACCGACCAGCCGACGCCGGAACGTGTGACGGCGGAGCGCGCGGAGCCGGAACGCGACCTCCCCGACGTGCTCGGCGAGTACGTGCCGCGCAGCGCGGTCGCGCTCACGGACGCGCAGCGGTGGCCGACGCAGACCGTCGCCGGGGAGCGCGCGCTGCGCGCCGTCCGCGAGCACCCCCACGCGCCGGAGTGGGTGCACGAGTGCGGCGACCGCCTCGACGCGGGCGATCTCGCCGCGCTGGCCGACCTCGCCGCCGACTACGCGAGCCGCGGCGACCGGGGCCCCCGCGCGCGGGCCGGGTTTGAGCCGGCCGCGCCGCCCGCGCAGCCCGACCAGCCCGAGTGGGTCGGCGCGCTCGTGCGCCGGGTGCACGCGAGCGTGCCCCGCTACCGGCGGATCGCGCGGTTGCACGGGCTCGATCCGGCGGCGCTCGGCCCCCTGGCGGACGTCGCGCCCATCGGCCGAGCCGAGCTCGCGGGCGGCGCGGCGGGCGGGCTCGCCGACCTCGTCCCGGTCGACGTCGAGCTCGACCGGCTCATCGAGGGGTCGAGCTCGGGCAGCACGGGCAGCGCGCTGGTGATCGCGCTGCACCCGCGCTCGGTCGCGGGCGACCTCATGCTGCTGCGGCACCTGCTGCGCGGCGTGGGCGTCGAGTGGCGGCCCGAGCCCGGCCGGCTCGCGCTCGCGAGCGTCGTCGCGCAGGACGCCGCCTTCACCTACGCCTCGACGATGTCGGCGTTCGGCCACGCGCCGATGGCGCGCGTCAACCTCGACCCGGGCGGGTGGCGGCGCCCCGGCGACCGCGAGGCGTTCCTCGCGGCGACCGACCCGCAGGTGATCACGACGTCGCCGTGGCCGCTGCTCGAGCTCGCCGACCTCGACGCCGACCTGCACCCGCTCGCGGTGGTGAGCGGCGCGGCCGCGCTCACGCCGGCGGCGCGCGCGCGGGTACGGGACCGCTGGGGCGTGCCCGTGCTGGACCTGTACGGGCTGCGCGAGACCGGTCCGCTCGCGGTTTCGACGGACGGCGGTCCGCACGTGCTCGTGCCGCGGCGGATCCACGTCGAGATCCTCGACCCGGCCGGCACGCCGGTCGCCGACGGGGTGCGCGGCGAGATCGTCGTGACGGTCGACGACAACCCGTACCTGCCCCTGCTGCGCTACCGCACGGGCGACGTCGCGGCGCTCGTGCACACCCCCGCGGGCCCGGCGCTGGCGGGACTCGAGGGGCGCGAGCCGGTGCGCCTGCGGCGCGGCGACGGCGCGTGGTCGGACTGCATCAACGCGACCCAGCTGTTGCAGGCCCATGGGCTGCTCGGATGGCGGCTACACCAGCTCGCGGGCGGCGACCTGACCCTCGCGGCGCTCGGCGGCGATCCGGCGGCGGCGCGACTCAGCCTCGAGCGGCTGCTCGACCAGCCGGTCACGGTCACCCCCGTGGCGACGTCGGCCGGGCTCGGCGCCGGCAAGCCGCGCCGGTACACGAGCGACCTCCCCGGCGGCGCCTGAGCCCGTCGCCCGTCGCGATCGCGGCGCGGCTGCGATCCTGGCGTGATGACGGACTCCGGCTCGATCGCCGCCGAGCTGTACGGGCTGCGCCCGCAGGAGTTCGTCGCGGCCCGGGACGGCGCCGCGAGGCAGGCGCGCGCCGACGGCGACCGGCCGCTCGCGGCCGAGCTCGCCGCGCTGCGCAAGCCGACCGTCTCGGCCTGGCTCGCGAACCTCCTCGTGCGCGACGACGCCGCGCTCGCCGCCCAGCTACCCGAGCTGGGCGCGGGGCTGCGCGCGGCGCAGGCGTCGCTCGACGGCGAGCAGCTGCGGGAGCTGGACCGGCAGCGCCGGCGGCTCGTCGCGTCGTTGGTCGCCCGCGCGCGCGGGCTCGCGTCGTCGGCCGGCGTCCGCGTCGCGGACTCGGCGCTGCAGGAGCTGGACCGGACGCTCACCGCGGCGCTCGCCGACCCGGAGATCGCCGCGGAGGTGCTCTCGGGCCGGCTGACCGGGCCACGCGAGCACGTCGGCTTTGGCGCCGCGGCCGCCCCCGGCCCGCACCTCGCGGTCGTCCGGGACGCCGTGCCGGCCAGCGCGGCCCCCGCCGGCGCCGCGGCGGCGAAGCCGTCCGGCCGCCCGGCGCCCACGCGGCGGAGCCGGCTCACGGTGACCGAGCCGCCCGCCGCGAGGCCCGCGGCGGCGCCGGCCGAGTCGCCGGCGGACCGGCGGGCCCGGGTCAGAGCACAGGAGCGCGCCGCGGCGCAGGTCGCGGCCGCCGCCGCGGCGCGGGCCGCCCTCGAGCGCGCCCGGTCCGAGCTTGAGAGCGCGCGCGAACGGCAGCGCACGGCGGAGCAGGCGCGCGCGCAGGCCGAGGACGGCGTCGCGCGGTGGGACGACGTCATCGCGACGGCGCGGCCCGAGATCACGGCGCTCGAGCGCGAGCTGCGCACGCTGACGGCCTCGCTCGAGCGGGTCCGGACCAGGCTCGCCGACGCCGAGCGCGAGCGGCAGGCCGCCGCCGCCGCCCTGACGTCGGCGCGGCATGGCGCCACGACCGCGACCGCGGCCGTCCGCGCGGCCAAGGACGCGGTCGCCAAGGCCACCCGCGCGGCGGCCCGCCACCCCTAGCGGCCCCCCTAACGGAGCGGAGGTGGGTGGGCACCCGGCAGGGTTCCGGCCACGCCCACCCCGGCTCGCGAGGTCAGGCGGGACCGAAGCGCTGGACCGCGAGCGCCTTGCGCTTGGCGGCGACCACCTCGCGGTCCTTCGGCGGCGCGTTCGTCACGAGCGCGTCGAGCAGGTGCCCGGTGAGGTGCGCGATCTCGTCGACGGCCCGCTCGAACGCGGGCCGGTTCGCCTCCGACGGCTTGGTGAAGCCGCTGATCTTGCGCACATACTGCAGCGCGGCGGCGCGGACCTCGTCGTCGGTCGCGGACGGTTCGAAGTTGTACAGCGTGTGGATGTTTCGGCACATTTCGCCAAGGTACGCCCCGGCCGTGGGCCCGCCAAGGCTCAGCCGGCAAGCAGCTCGTCGAGGCGCTCGTGCCCCTCGCGGAGCCCGCCCTCCATGCCGCTCGCGAGAATCGCGTCGCGCGCGGCGAACGAGTCGACGAGCGACGTCGCGGTGAGCCGGGTGCGGCCCGCCCCGATCGGCTCCAGCACGAGCCGCTCGAGCGAGACGCCGTCCGGGTACCCCTCGAACGTAAACGTCTGCACGATCAGCGAGGGCGGGCGGACCTCGTGGAACGACCCGTGGAAGCCGAACTCGTTGCCGTCCGACACATGCAGGTAGCGGTACGAGCCGCCCGTCCGGCAGTCGTAGTGGTCGATGACCATCGTGTGCCGGCGCGGCCCGAGCCACTGCGCCACGAGCGCGGGGTCGGTGTGGGCCTGGAAAACCTTCTCGGGCGGCGCGTCGAACTCGCGGACGATCCGGATGAGCGGGACGTCGGGATCGGCGCTGATCTGCGTCTGGTGCGTACCGGTGGTGGTCATGTCGGGTCTCCTGCCTGGGGTCTGCTGGGTGTGTGGGGGTCTCGCCATAGCGGGTGCGAGCTCAGGGCTCGGGTGCGACGTCGTCGGGCAGGTCCCGGAGCACGTCGTCGAGGCGGCGGTACCGCTCCTCGGCCTGCCGGCGGTACCGCTCGATCCACGCGGTCATCAGCTCGAAGACCTCCGCCTCGAGGTGGACGGGCCGGCGCTGGGCCTCGCGGCTGCGGCTGACGAGACCCGCGTCGCCGAGCACCTTGAGGTGCTTCGACACGGCCTGCAGGCTCACGTCGTACGGCTCGGCGAGCTCGTTCACCGTCGCGTCGGCGACGGCGAGCCGCGTCACGATGTCTCGCCGCGTGGGGTCGGCCAGGGCCGCGAACACCCGGGTCAGCGGATCGGCAGCCACGGCCTCCCCCGTTCTCCCGTACCTCGTACCTCGTACCTCGTACCTCGTACTCAACCGTGCGGTTAAGCACGACCCTAGGGCCGACCCCGGGCTTGGTCAACCCCCTGGTTGATAACGCCGGCCTCGCGGCGGCTGGGACAATGGCCTCATGACGCAGACAGCTCCGATCGACGTGGCGCTCCAGGCGTTCGACCCCCGTCCCGACATCCGGCTCATCGCGGCCGACATGGACGGCACCCTGCTCGACGACAGCGACGCGCTGCCGGACGCGCTCTTCCCGCTCGTGCACGAGCTGCACCGGCGCGGCATCACCTTCTGCCCCGCGAGCGGCCGGCAGTACTTCAACCTGCTCGAGCGCTTCCGCGACGTCGCCGACGACATGGTCTTCATCGCCGAGAACGGCGCGTACGTCGTGGGCCGCGGCGAGGAGATCAGCTCCGAGTGCCTCGCGCCCGACGACGTCGGGCACCTCGTCGCCGCGATCCGCACCCTGGCGACGTCGGGGGCGGACGTGGGCGCCGTCGTCGGCGGCAAACGATCGGCGTACGTCGAACGCCGGGACCCCGCCTTCCTCGCGCAGGTCGGCCGGTACTTCACCCGGATCGAGGTGGTCGAGGACCTCCGCGCCGTCACGGGGGACGAGTTCGTCAAGGTCGCCGTCTACGACTTCGGCGACGCCGAGCGCACGAGCGCGCCGTCGCTCGCCCGGTTCCGGGACGCGCTCCAGGTCGTCGTGTCCGGCGAGCACTGGGTCGACGTCATGAGCAGGTCGGCGAACAAGGGCGACGCGATCCGTCGCCTGCAGGCGACGCTGGGGGTCACGGCCGACCAGACGATGGTGTTCGGGGACTTCCTCAACGACCTCGAGATGATGGACGCCGCCACGTATTCGTTCGCGATGGACAACGCCCACCCGGACCTGCGGGCGCGGGCAAGCTATCTCGCGCCGGCGAACTCGGCCAACGGCGTCGTGCGGACGATCTCGTCGGTGCTCGGCCTGCCCTGGACGGCCTGAGCCCGCGGCCGGACTCCGGCAGGTCTGCGGCATGTCTGCGCCGTCGTGTCGGTGGCCGCCGCTAGCGTCGAGATATGACCAGGACAGGCGTTCACACATGTGTCTTCTTCGACGACGCCGACGGCGTCGACCTCGCGTGCTCGTGCGGGGTCCGCGCGGTGCGCGTGCTCGCCGAGGACGGGACCGAGATCCTCGCGCTCCTCGACTCGGGCGTGGGGTCCCACGGCGACGTGATCGCGGGCGGCGTCACGGTGGGCTCGTTCGGCGAGCGGCCGACCCACTTGGCCGCCTCCGCCTGACCGGTCGACCGACCGCGCCTCGGCTCGCCTGGCGACCACTCGACCGACGATCACTCGACCGACCGGCGAGACGGCGCGTCCCGCCTGTTGACCGTTCGACCCGGGTGCCGGATGCTTGCGGTGGGCCTGCGCACCTGCGTCGACGCCCACGATCGAGGGACGGAGCGCGTGATGACCCCTACCGCGCTCCTCGTGCCCGCCCCCTGTTGTCGCGGCTGACCGCACCCAGCCAGGCCCACCGCCCGCGCCGCCCGCTCCCGACCTTGGTCCGGGCGCGGATCGCCGCCGCGGTCGCCACCCAGCGGCACCCGAAAGGCACCCCGTGCACTCGCTGTCTTCCCTGTTCACCACCGACACGCTCGCGGGCCGCGCGCTCTGGGTCGCGCTCCTGCTCGGCGCGGCGAGCGCCGTCTGGTGGCTCGTTCGGCGCCGGGCCGAGCGCTTCACGCCGACGACGCCGGCGCCGGCGGGAGGCGGTGCCGAGCCTGCCCTGACCGCCGCCGAGCTCGGCGCCGACCTCGGCCGCGCCGGGACCTTCGTGCAGTTCTCGGCGCAGACCTGCGCGACGTGCCCGCAGGTCCACCGGCTGCTCACCTCGATCGCGGCGACCGAGCCGGGCGTCGCGCACGTGGAGCTCGCGGCCGAGGAGCGCATGGACCTGGTCCGCCGGTTCGCGGTGTTCCGGACCCCCACCGTGCTGCTGCTCGACGGGCGCGGAGTCGTCCGGGCGAGGATGTCCGGCGCGCTGACCCGCGCCCACGCCGTCGCCGCCCTGCGTGACCTCGCCCCGCAGGGTCCCGGTCACGCGACCATCACCGCCACCACCGCGGCCGCGGCCGCAACCGCCACACCCGCCTCGTTGAGGAGCATCGATGTCTGAGACCGCCGCGACCCCGAGCACGACCGACCCGGCCCCGGCCCCGGCCCCGGCGAAGCCCGCCGGGATCGACCCGCGCGGCCCGCGGTTCGGCGCGGGGGTGACCGCCGCGCTGCTCGTGGTCACCCTGCTGCTCGGCAGCGGCGCCGCGGCGACGGTCCTGCTCGCCGCGATCGCACTGCTGTTCCTCCTCGGGGCGGCCCGGGGCGTCCAGGGCACGGTCCAGGGCGTCGCGTACCGGCGCTGGGTGCGCCCCCGGCTGTCGCCGCCGGCCGAGCTCGAGGACCCGCGTCCGCCCCGGTTCGCGCAGCTCGTCGGCCTCGTCGTCGTGGGCGTCGGGCTGCTGCTCGCGGCGCTCGGCGTCCCGAACGCCGTCCCGATCGCCGCCGCCCTCGCCCTGGTCGCGGCCTTCCTCAACGCCGTGTTCGGGCTGTGCCTAGGCTGCGAGCTGTATCTGCTCCTGCGCCGGTGGGCGCCCGCGGCGGGCGGGTCGCGCGCGTAGATGCCCGCCCGCTCCACCGCCACGCCCACACCTGCGGGTGAGCTGTCCGCGGCGCTCGCGCGCGGCGTCATGCCGATCGACGGCGGGCTGTCCGCCGAGCTCGAGGCGGCGGGCCTCGACCTGTCGGGCGACCTCTGGTCGGCGCGGCTGCTGCAGGCCGATCCGGGCGCGATCCGCGCGGTGCACGCCCGGTTCTTCCGCGCGGGGGCGCGCGTCGCCATCACGGCGAGCTACCAGGCGTCGTTCGAGGGCTTCGCCCGGCACGGCATCGACGCGTCGGAGACCGCCAGCCTGCTGCGCCGCTCCGTCACGCTCGCGCGCGAGGCGGTCGAGCTCAGCGACCTGACGGGCCGCGCCTGGGTGGCGGCGTCCGTCGGTCCCTACGGCGCGATGCTCGCGGGCGGGCAGGAGTACACCGGTGAGTACGCGGCGCCCGGGTGGGCCGGGCGTGCCGGCGGCGGGCTGACCGTCGCCGAGCTGCGCGAGTTCCATCGCCGCCGGCTCGACCCGCTGCTGGCTGCGGCGCCCGACCTGCTCGCCCTCGAGACGATCCCTGCGGCCGCGGAGGCGGAGGCGCTCCTGCTCGAGGTAGCCGGGTCCGGCGTGCCCGCCTGGCTCGCCCTGACCACGGTCACCGGGCCCGACGGCCGCGTGCGCACCCGCCTCGGCGAGGACGCGGCGGAGGTGTTCGCGATGGCGGCCGAGGTCGAGGAGATCGTCGCGGTCGGCGTGAACTGCGTCGACCCCGCCGGCGCGACGGCGGCCGTGCGCGTCGCCGCAGCCGCGGGCAAGCCCGTCGTCGTATACCCGAACTCCGGGGAGGCCTGGGACGCGGCGCAGCGCCGCTGGGGCGGGTCGCCCGGGCTGGTCGCCGCCGACGTCGCGGCGTGGGTCGAGGCCGGCGCCCGTCTCGTCGGCGGGTGCTGCCGGGTCGGGGCGGCCGAGATCGCGCAGCTGGTCGCCGGCCTCGCCGACCCGCCGCCGCCCCCCAATAGTCGGGGCTCGGGTCAGGCCACGACGAGGTAGGTCGCCGAGACCATCGTCGGGGTCGGGTCGAGCGCGTCGAACAGGCGCTGCGGCAGGTGCGGGTCAGCGTGCGGCCGCCGAACGCGGCGGCGACCACGGCCGACGCCAGCAGCAGGTCGAGCCGGAGCGAGTCCGCGCTGATCAGCCCGAGCGAGATCGAGAACGGGACCTTCGCGAGGTTGACGGCGAGGAAGAACCAGGCCGCGGCCCCGAGGAACTGGGGGACGGAGAAGCGCGCATCAATGAAGTACGGCTCATCACGGGCCAACCCGCGTTGGCGATCACAGTGGTGAAGCCCGCCAGCACGCCGTACGCGCCGGTCGCGAGGCGCTGCTCGGCCGGCGGCCCGGGCGGGGCCCGCGGGTCGCGCCGTGGCCGGCGCCGTGCGGCCGCCGAGGTACGAAAGGGAGAGGTAAGCCAGAGCCCCCCCGCCAGCGCGCAAACACATGCGACGTGCAGCCCGCCGCGTCGAGCTGCTTGGACACACGCATGCGGTGCGCCATCAGCTGGATCAACCGCCCAACTAGTCCTTCGCGAGCTGCTCATCATCGTGGTCACCTCGCGAGAGCGTGCCGCATCTCTGATGCTCAGCGG
This sequence comes from Pengzhenrongella sicca, assembly GCF_017569225.1. GTDB lineage: Bacteria > Actinomycetota > Actinomycetes > Actinomycetales > Cellulomonadaceae > Pengzhenrongella > Pengzhenrongella sicca. Next base: position 1,802,903 of record NZ_CP071868.1, on the reverse strand, counting down.
ACCAGGTCACGATTGCCAACCAACCCACGGCTGGGCCCCGACGCGGAAACCGCCGGACCAGACCGTCACCTAAGTGGCACTATGCAGCGTTCCGACGAGGTCTCGGGCCGATGATGCGGACCGGCCACGACGAACATCTGACGCGAAGCCCCTTTGAAAGTGTCTAACTCCTGTCGCCGGATGAGGACTTCCGAGCGATGCGTGCTTCTCTGACACGAGCGGTGCGGGCGGGTGCCTGGTAAACCTCGTTCAGGAGTTCGGTCATGAGTTCCAGGTTCTCTGCGGCGTCTTCGGCGGTAATCGGATCCGCGAAGTCGCCGTGTGCGACCTCGTTGCCGAGATGCCTGATCTCATGCGCTGACTCCTGCACCGCCGCGCGAATGATGCCCTTGGCATGTAGAGCGTCGATCTTCGCCAGGATTCCCGAACCCGTGATGCCCTGGTCCTTCGCTGTGGCCTCGACCACTGCGCGGGCGAGCGCACACGCCGCTCGGAATGCCCCGACGCTCTGACAGAGGAAGACTTCTGACGCGGCCGCCCCAATCGCCTCGGGCACATCGGGAAAGTCCTCGCTAACGGCGGGCAACGGTGACCAGCGGGAACGATCGTAGGTCTGCGGCTCCCCGTCGCGGTAACTGTCGGACGGATCGTAACTAGTCCACCACGTCACGACGCTCAGGCGCCCGCAGTTATCGCAGGTGTAAGCCGCATCCGAGACGTAGCCGTCGAGGCCAGGCACGCCTCGGCTAACTCGAGGCCTCGGCAGGATGGCCGTCATATGAGAAGGGAACTTGCACCAACCGCAGGTTGTCGTCGCCACCGTCCGATCCTCCCACTGGGGCGGAGATTCACCCTGGTTACGATCACCCGTCCCCCGGCAACCTCTGACAGCAGTCGCCGAACTAGCGCACGGTCGACGCGCGCGGGGGAACCGGATCCGTGCCCAGCTAGGAGTAACGACAGACCTCGCAGGCGGTAACCCCGGGCGCCTCGGCAAATCAGTTCGACCTCGAGCACTTGCCATCGCTGATCGTGAGTTTGGAGTGGACGATTCCGACGCCCTACCCACGCAGGGCCCGGCACTAACCGCGGGTGCTCCGAAACAAGGCACCCGGAAGGAGCGGCCCCCACGCCCCGACATCACAGCGGAGGCGGAGACTCCAGACCTGTCGCTCAGTACTCTGCACCAGGTCTCAGAGTGAGGTGAGCGGGTTCGGCGACCTCTCGCCCGAATCGCATGGCCATCCATCGTGGCCGCCTGTCCTCGTCGCAGCGATCCCAACGCCAGGCGGACTAACCCAGGACTAACCCGTGGCCCCGTGCTGCGCCGCAGCTGTGTCGATGTGCTCCATGAGGATCTCGGGCCGCACCACCGCTATCCCGAATTCGACAGCTTTGGCCTCAACGGCACGGTCGTTGGTGACGAGGATCCACGTATCACCAAGGAGTTTTCCCTCGTCGGCCGCGATCGCGTCCAGCGCTGACGCGATAAGTCCGGGATCGGCGGTGCCCTTGTTCTTGTACAGGTCGACTAGTCCGGTGTCGCCGACATCAACTGTCTTCATGACAGCTCGGACTTGCTCGAGAACCGCCGGTGTCAACTCGCAGACATCCTCCGCAAGCGCTGACTGCTCCGGGTGCTCGCGTGCCTCCCAAAGTACGTCTGCCGTCACGCGACAGTGCGCACGGAAGTACGCCGACAGGATGCGGTGTCGCGCGAGCGCGACCAGTGCATTGCTGTCGACGAGGTACATGGTCTGGTTCATCCGACTGCCTCCCGAAAATCGTTGATCTGGGCGGCGGGAATCTTGTTATAGAACATGATCCGTCGGAACTCACTGGCGTTCAGGTGCCCGGAATCGAGCACTCCAAGCATCCGTCGCGAGCATTCGATGCCGTTGTACTTCTTGAGCGCGTTAACCGGCCGCGGGCTGGAGAAGGGCTGCTTGGCCCGGTTCGAGTACTCCGCCTGGAGGACGTCCATGTATTCCGAGAACCTGTCCCTGTCGATGCATGCGAGCCGCCGCGCACGCATCGCAACCGCGCTCGGCGTGACCTTGAACAAGTCAGCGGCGTCTCTTATCGCGCCCAGGTCGGGGAAACTCATCGTCCGCACTTCTGAAGCAGGCATCAGGATCTCAGCTGTGAGTTCGTATTCGACTGGCGAGGTTTCGTCCTTGGTGTGGCCGTCGTAATTCACCGGGGCGAACGTCCCTCGGGCAATCAAGACGGTTAGCAGAACGAGAGTGAAGAGCTTCCGCCCGGCGGGCTCTAGGTGCTTCCCCTCGTCGCCAGTAGCCAAAAAGATAAAAGGGACTTTCTTGTCTTTGATCGTCATCCCGCTGAACTTGGCATGCGCTGGCATTTCTTGGGGCATGTGATGCTGCGCACTCCGGGACACAAAAATCTGCCTGGATTCGAGACGGCCGATGAGGATCTCGAGCGCGGCCGCTTTCGTCTTCGCACCACGAATTTCGCCACGCGTGAAGCCGACGGCGCCGATGAGCCGGCCAGCGTCTTCGACTACAGGCCGACGGGACTTTTTGAGGAGTCCGACGAGCTCGTTCTTGACCAGGCTGGAGTCGTACTTCCGGAGCATTTCCTGCTTGCGCAGCAGGTCCTTGACGATGAGTTCGACGTCGCACAGGTCCACTCGCTGACGCGAGTGCATCGAGAACGACGCCTTCGTGAACCCAGTCATGAGTTTCTCGGTCTTGAGCTTGACTTGCTCGTCAACGACCTCTTTTGGCGCAAAGAACAGCGGGTAGGGGATCTCCGCTTGCCGTGCGAGTTTGAGAAAATCCTTGAAGAGAAGCGGCTTGCCGTCGAGCGTGTTCCGCACACCGGCATAGCTGGAGACGATCGAGTTCTTGAACAGTGCTCTGAACACGTCGCGCTCGATCGGCACGGGTGTGCCATTCAGTATGACGGTGACGGTCACGGCTGAGTTCGCCATCGAATAACCACGTCCTTGAATCGCGTCATCTGCTCGTGACTGCTTCTATAGGGCAACACCCTATCTAACATCCAACCGCATTCGCACCATGCAGACGCCGAACATGCGGCCACCATCGTGAAGAGCCCCGATCCAGCGACACAAAACTATCGCTCAGCATCGTCGCGTCAACGCAAATGTCAGGTAAGCACGAAGTTCGAAGGAGCGGGGCAAGACGCCCCTTCAAACGGCTCCTACTTCGGCGCTCTGCGGCGGGCCAAGATGGCCGGGCCGGCTCACAGTGAATCGCCCTGGGTTGCTTGGAGGCTCTTGACCTTGGAAACGAGGATGGGGCCATGCCGAGAGATCTATCGAAGGGGAGGCCGACGACGCGTCGGTACTCCGATCAGGAGAAGGCCGCAGCGGTCAGGATGGTTCGTGCCCTACGGGTCGAGCTGGGTACCGAGCACGGCACCGTTCAGCGGGTCGCGACCCAGCTGGGGTATGGGACCGAGTCGGTGCGCCTGTGGGTGCGTCAGGCCGAGATCGACGACGGCCATGCGCCGGGGGTGAGCACGAGCGAGTCAGCTCGGATGCGTGAGCTCGAGCAGGAGAACCGTGAGCTGCGCCGGGCCAACGAGATCCTGAAGATGGCTGCGAGTTTCTTCGGGGCGGAGCTCGACCGCCAACACAGGAAGTAGTGGCGTTCATCGACGCCAACCGAGAGCTCGGGGTCGAGCCCATTTGCACCGCGCTGCAGGTGGCCCCGAGCACGTACTACGCGGCCAAGACCCGCCCGCCGTCGGCCCGTGCCGCCCGCGACACGGTCCTGCGCCCGGTGGTGCGCCAGCTGTGGGAGGACAACTACTGCGTCTACGGGGCCCGCAAGCTGTGGAAGGCCGCACGTCGGGCCGGCTGGGACGTGGGCCGTGACCAGGTCACCCGGCTGATGCGCGGCGAGGGCATCGAAGGCGTCCGGCGCTCCAAGCGGGTCCGCACCACGCGGGCGGACCCGGTCGCGGCGCGTCACCCGGACCTGGTCCGCCGGGACTTCACCGCGCTCGCGCCGAACCGGTTGTGGGTCACAGACCTGACCTACGTGCCGACCTGGGCCGGGGTCGCCTACGTGTGCTTCATCGTCGACGTCTACTCCCGGATGATCGTGGGCTGGCGGGCCGCATCCCACATGCGCACCGAGATGGTGCTGGACGCGATCGAGATGGCCCGCTGGTCCCGCGGGACGCGCCTGGAGGGGCTGACCTGTCACTCCGATGCCGGAGCTCAATTCACGTCCATCCGGTACGGCGAGCGCCTCGCCGAGATCGGCGCGGTCCCCTCGATCGGGACCGTCGCCGATTCGTATGACAACGCCCTGGCAGAGACCGTCAACGGCTACTACAAGGCCGAGCTGATCCGCGGGCCGGCCCGCACCGGACCTTGGAAGAGCGTCGAGGACGTCGAGCTGGCCACCCTGGGCTGGGTCCACTGGCACAACACCCAACGCCTACACGGCTACCTCGGCGACATCCCGCCGACGGAGTTCGAGACCGCGTTCTACGCTACCCACGGGAGCGACCAGATCCTGGTCGAAATCCCATAGCCCGAGCCTCCATCAGACCCAGGATGCTTCTATGTCGCGTCAAGCCGCTGAGGTGATCATCTCGGGAGTTGGGTGCGCGACGGCCAGGGTGCGGTAGATCTGCCGGGTGGTGTAGCGCTTGAGGCATCGGCGGATCTCCTTGGTCGTCTTGCCCTCGGCCCGGCGCCGGTCGATGTAGGCGCGGGTGTCAGGGTCGATGCGCATGCGGGTGAGCACGATGGTGTTGAACGCCCGGTTGAGTCGACGGTCGCCGCCGCGGTTGAGTCGATGGCGGACCGTGTTGCCGGAGGATGCCGGGATCGGGCAGGTGCCCGCGATCTGAGCGAATGCGGCCTCGGTCCGGACCCGGCCGGGGTGGGACCAGACCGTCAGGATCACGGCGGCGGTGACCGGGCCGACGCCAGGCAGGTCGAGCAGTTCGGGTGCCTGCTGGACGACGATCTCGGTGACCTGGTCGCGGTTGTGGCCGAGCTCGGCGGTGAGGTCGACGATCCGCTTGGCGAGGCGGACGGCCTCAACCCGCGCCGTCGCCTGGCCGAGGCCCTCGTCGCGCCGCCGCCAGCCGGCGATCGCAGCGACCTGGGGTGCGGTCAGGGCGCGCCGTGCGTCGAGACCGAGGTCGTGGCTGCGCACGATCGCGGTGAGCGCGTTGATGCACCGCAGCCGGTCGGCGTTGAGCTGGTCACGCGCCACGGTCAGCACCGCCAACGCGGCCTGGACCTGGCCCGCGCGACGATCACGCAGCATCGTCACGGGCGTCGCCATCGTCGCGCGGGCCGCGAGTACCGCGTCCAGGGCGTCGGTCTTGCCCCGGCCCCGCTCACGCTTGGGTGTCGGTGCCTCCACAACTCGGTAGCCCGCTTGGCCGAGCACATCACTCAGGACAGCACCGTAGGAGCCGGTGCCCTCTGCGGCGACCAGCACGGCGTCGAGGTCACCGCCGGTGCGCCGCGCGATCCACGCCAGCGCGCGACGCAACCCTGCCGGCGAGGTCGGGAAGGTGACCTGATCCACCAGGGCACCGTTCGGGGCGGCGACGACAGCGAAGGTGTGGGTAGCGGCGTGGGTATCTACCCCGACGACGAACTGGTAGATGCCAGCCACGATGGCCTGCAAACTGGACACGACGATGTTCTCCTCACTCGTTGGGACGGACGTCGTTGCCGGCGTCGGCCCGGGGCGAGAAGTCACTACGAGGCAGGCCTGTAATGAGCCACGTTGTGGGGACGGCATCTCCGCAACGGACATGCTTCTGATCAAGCCATCGTGGTGGGCCAGGGTCGGCGTCGGCACCCAGCGCCGAGCGGACAGATCCCGGGCATGACACCCCAAGGGGGTCAGGCGATTCAGGGGTCACACCCGCCGCCGAGCGACGACACCAACCCTGCCAGCCAGCCCCAGGCCAGCCACCACGAACACTTACAGGCGATTCACAGGACGCCCAGCGTTGGGCTCAGTGAATGGAGAACCCGCCGTCGACGAAGACCGCCTGCCCAGTCACGTAACTAGACGCGCGGCTCGCCAGGAACACTGCTGCACCCGCGAAGTCCTCGGCCAGACCGTTGCGGCCGACCATCGTCCGAGCAGCCAGCGCCGCCACCCTCTCGGGATCGGACGAGCCGCGCGTTGAGCGGCGTCATCACGAAACCCGGCACGAGCGTGTTGCAGGTGACGCCGTGCGCCGACCACGCCTCGGCCTGGGAACGAGCCAGCGACTCCAAGGCCCCCTTGGAGACGCGCCTTTCGCCCGTCCAACTAAGCTCGGCGCCCAATGGGCTTTAGCTCGACCCAAGCCGCATCGTCGGACCAGACGAAACGAACCGTGCACGCGGCCTCCACACCACGGGCTGGGGCAAAGCACTGGGGATCGGTGACCGCGTCGCGCAGGACGTAGCCTGCGCGCCCGCTCCAGATCGACGCCGGTCGCAGTTGCCGCGACTCGGAGAGTCTGCCGAGCGCGTGCGCAGGCGAGGAATTCCGGGCACCGCTGCCGAGCTGGCGGGGGGTCACGGTCGCGCCGGAGGAACTCGCCACCCGGTCGCATCAACCAGAACGGAACCCGCCAGGCGGCACCGCTTCCGGCGCCGCGGCTGAGCGAGGCAGTCCCTATCCGTCTCGCAGTCAGCTCGCCCGCCATTTCCTCCTCGACGGCGGCTGAACTCACCCGAAGTTTCGCCCGCGGGCGCCCCGCTGACGCAAGAACCGGGTGCAGCGGTGCGCATCAAGTAGCCCACCCCACAGACGACTCCCGGCAAGGCAAGGCCCGGCAACGTGGCTGCTGACCCGTACAGGCTGCGCTTGGCCTGTACCGGTGGCCCGCATTTTGCAGCCAATGGAGACATTGGCGCGCTAACGTCGGCTGACGCGCCGCGGCAAGCCCGAACCCGCACTGCTCAGCGCGAGATGGTCTGGCCTGTGTATCGATCGCGCGACATGGAGGGTGCCGTGATGAACAACTGCCCCGTATGTGGTCATGTCGGGACGTCCAACTTCTGTCCCGAATGCGGCGCACATATGCAGCGCGGAACTCAGCCACTAGGTCGCTATGTCGGGCCTGTCGAATCGCACGGATATCAATCGCCCGTGACGATCGGCGACAATGCCACCATCAATTATGGCGCGATCACCCCTGCGCCTGTGCGGACCAAGGTCGTAACTCTCGGCTCTCGCTTCACCTTCGCGGTTGTGACATTACTTGGCATCCTCGCGAGCATAGCGCAGGTCACAGGTATCAGCGTCCTCGGCGAGGCAACGCTCTACGACTACCGGCGAGCACCGACCGAAGAAGTCCAACTCCCCATGTCCGTGCTCCTGATAATGGCTATCTCGGCGCTGCTGATCCTCGGCCCCTGGGTCCTGGTCGCGACGCTCAAGTCCCACAAGTTCCTTCCGGTCGGCCGCAGGTCAATCTTGGAGTGGCGCAAAGGGCGACTACTCCGAACCCGCCCTTCTGGCGTGTGTCCAGACTGCGCCGGAAATCTGTTCCTGAAGTCGGTCGTCACGGGACAGAAACCAGTCGACAAGACCAAGTCAGACGGCACCAAGTACGTCGAGCACGAAGACATCACCGAGCGTTTGCTGGTGTGCCGCAACAATCCCAAGGTGCACCGTTTCGTGTTCGATATCACGAAGATGCGGGGCTGAGTCAACGTCGCACTTGAGTTCGTCGACTTCCTCGTGTCTTACGGATCGTCTTCCAGGAACTCGTCCTGTGTGCTGTTCACCGACCAAGCCGATCCCTGCCGACCAGCGACTCAACGATTCAGATGCTGGCGAACGATGCCCACCCACATTGCGACGACGTCTGGAGAGCGTGGCTACCTGGGCGGGCTCACGATCCGAGACCCATGGGTGCAACTTCACGCCTGTCATTAGTCAGGCTTTGACCGACGCACGTCGAGGAGCGAAGGTTGTAGTTGCGCACCCTGGTCTACTTCGCGGAAGGTGGCAACCATCTCCGCGAGAGGAGCGGTTTTCACTTCCCAATGTGAGAGACGCCCAACCGAGCAACTGCGTGTGGGGGCCGGACTCGTCCGGGAACCCGTAGGCGGCCTCGAGGTCAACGCGCGACTGGGCCACGACCAGCAGGAAGTGGTGGTGGGGGGATCAGAAGGGTGTCGACCTCGAGGTGCGTGCCGAGGTCACGGATGGCGACGAACATGGGGGCTCCCTACGCCGAATGCGGATGCGGCGGGCGCCGCACATTCGAACCTACGGGGCGCCATGGCAGTATCGACTCCATGGGTAAACAAGGTGGGAATCTCGGAAGAGGACGCCGACGTCGAGACGAGGTTCCACCTGTCCCTCGCGATCTGAACCCGGTCCAGGCCATTGCGCAAGGCGCCCTTATAGAGCTGGTGGGAAATGCCGGTGGGCGGTTTGACTCGACACGATCTATCCCCATCGGGCACCCTAATTCTCTTGCCGATTTGCTCGCCGCTTGGGGCGCGATAACGCGGAACGTCGTGACGGGCGCCTGTACTTCTCCGGACAACCGGGCCTTTGGCACGCACTGGACAGCCTCTATCCACTCCAAGATCCAAATCACTGGGACGGACTCAGGCAACAGGTCATCCTCAAGTTGGAGTCTCGCGGTTGGCAGCGGACCGCGCCTCCGCGCGATGCCGCGTTCCGCCTACCCGGCTGACACGTCTCGATTGGGTAGTGGGGGCCCAGTCAGCAAACTGCCTGTTGCGACAAAGCCATCGCCGCCGCTGAGGTCCAGGTCCAGGCTTTTCACGAACGGGCTCTGGCCAGCAGTTGTATCGGCGTCCGCCAATGCCGACGCCTCCGCCAAACGCCGAGACCGCACGAGGCAAGTTGGCCCTGACCAGAAGAGCGACGCTGGTCGGATTCCACTTAGTTGGTGTTACGTGGCGTTGGCTTTTTCGCCTTTGCCCGTGCCCGATGCAACCAATCGGGGAAGATCTGAGTTCTTGTTTTATGGCTGGTATGGCGGGGCAACGCCCCAGCCCCACCGTGGGACCGGTGCGTGGGCGATGGGTTGGGCGTCCTGCTGGGAGTTGGCCATAGCCAGGCGAGTCCCCCACTCCAGGTAGCCGATCATTGCCGCGCGGAACTCAGGATCGGCGGGCAGGTCTGCGTCGTCGGCTGCTTGGCTCATCGTGGTAGCGAACCGCAGTCGCTGTTCGCCGGTGATGCCTAGTCCGCGATGGTGGGTGAGCATCGCCTCGTACCCGCCCAGCCGTTCGGTGTACCGGGCGGGCCCGCCGAGGACCTCGATCCACCACGAGCTGACGTGCTCGCGATGAGTCTGGCTGACTCCGCCAGGAAAGAACGGGCTCAGCAGCTCGTCAGCCTCCACCCTGTCGTAGAACGAATTGATGAGTCGGGTGATGGCGACAGGGCCACCCGCCCACTCGATCAAGGTCGGTATGTCTTCTCCGTCGATCATGGCATCCTCCAACACTGAAAATGACGGGTGAGAAGTTCGTGGAAGGTGCTGAGCACCGGTCATCGGCATGCCGCGGACCTATACGTATCGTTGCTTGACTGGCCCAGAACCGCAGCAGACCCCCGTATCGGCGGCGTGATCGTTGGGCCCCTGGGCGCGCTGCCGGATTCGATTCTCCTTGTCGACGGAGCCGGGCTGGTTCGATTCGTGAACGCGCCCACGCTCGCCATGTTCGGGGCGAGGAGCGCCATGACACCGACACCGAGCACCCCACAGACATCGGTACGGCGGCTCGAGTCGCACGCAAAGACACGACTTACTCGGTGATGAGTCGCGCTCTTCCTGTCGTCAAGCGTCGTTCGGTTCACGAGTCTGTGGTTAGGGCAATGTCGATCGAGGCGGCTGTGACGAACGCGCGAATGCCTGTTCCACGAAGCGCATCTCGCTCTCGTGGCACGCGATCCAGACCTTCTCGTAGTCGTCCAAGCACTCCATGACTTGCCAGCCGGCTGGCATGTGCTTGTGGTCGGCCCGCGTGCCTCGTCGGACCGCAACAATTTCAAGTCGATCGGTGGGTAAGTCGTGGCGAGTGATGGGCATCCCGCGATCGACGACGTGATAGATGTCGTTCTGCGTTATGACAAGCAGTCCACCGGGGGCTCTGCAGTACGACCGGCTACCCACTACCCATCCAGGGAAGATGGGTCTGCTGCACGAATAGGTGACAGTCGGTCTCAGGCGGCGAGTGCGACCTGAGGGGTGTTGATGGTCTCGTACTCGATGGGGGTCAGTCGACCCAGGCGGGCCTGGCGTCGGCGGCGGTGGTAGGTCCGTTCGATCCACGTGATGATCGCCAGGCGGAGCTCGTCGCGGTTGGCCCAGCGGCGCCGGTCCAGGACGTTCTTCTGCAGCAACGAGAAGAAGCTCTCCATCGCCGCGTTGTCCCCGGCCGAGGCGACTTGCCCCATCGATCCGACCAGGGTGTGTCGGTCCAGCTCGCGCAGCACCTTTCGGCTTCGAAATTGGCTGCCCCGGTCCGAGTGGACGATGCAGCCGGCCACGTCACGACGCGCTGCACGGCGCTGGCCAGGGCGTTCACCGCCGTGGAGGTCATGCGGTCGCTGATCGAGTACCCCACGATCCGGTTGGAGTACACGTCCTTGATCGCACACAGGTAGAGCTTGCCCTCGGCGGTGGGGTGCTCGGTGATGTCCCAGAGCCACAACCGGTTGGGTGCGTCGGCGCGGAAGATCCGCAGCACGCGGTCGTCGTGGGCTGGCGGGCCGGCCTTCTTGCCGTTCTTGGCGCGCTTCTTGCCGAACACCGACCACCACTGGTTGTCCCGGCAGATCCGCCAGACCCGCCGGTCACTGGCGCGCAGGCCGGCCTTGTCGGCTTCGTCGGCCAGCAGCCGGTGCCCGAACTCGGGATCGTCGACGTGGGCATCGAACAGCACGTTCGCCAGGTACGCCTCGTCCAGTTCACGAGCTGTGATCGGCGCGGCGAGCCAGCGGTAGTAGGGCTGTCTGGCGAGCTTGAGTACCCGGCACGTCACCGCGACGGGGATCCCGTCGCTAGCGAGCTCACTCACGAGCGGGTACATCATTTTCCCGGCAGGTGCGCCTGGGCGAAGTACGCCGCCGCGCGACGCACGATCTCGTTCTCCTGCTCGAGGAGCCGGTTGCGGCGACGCATCTCGCGCAGTTCGGCCGACTCGCTGACCGTTACGCCGGGACGGTTGCCGTCCTGGACGTCGGCGGCCTGCATCCAGTTGCGCAGGCACGACTCGCTGATTCCGAAGTCTTTCGCGATCTCTTTGATCGGAGCATCACCGCGGCGGGCCACGGCCACGACGTCGTCGCGGAACTCCTTGGGGTGGGGTCTGGGCACGGTGCACATCCTTCCAGCGGTGCCCTCCGGCACCACAGGTCAGGTGTCACCTATTCGTGCAGCAGACCCGATCGCATCACGCCCTGCTGTGAAGGCCGCAGCCGCCTTACGTCGGCGGACCCGTCCGTAGAGGTACGCGCCCGCCGATCCCCCGATCAGAACACCGAGCACCTGGAGAGTCCATTCCCACACGGTGAACCCCCTCGTCCGCTCAAGTTCCGAAAGCATGGCTCGCATACCGCAGCGCCAGCGCTGCTGCCTCGACAGACCAGACCGCAACCTAGCTGTCGCCAATCTCTGGGGCGTCGGCAGCCAAAGTGGCGGTCAGCACCTCGAACCACCGCACGTAGGCAAGCGCGGACACCAGTAGCCGGGTCGCAGCCAGTTGCGCTACTCCACCCCAGCGATCAGTTCCCTGAGCACCGCAGCGTGCTCACGGAGCGCCTTGCCGCCTGTGGAGGTCATGGAGATCCAGGTTGTCCGCCGACCGAGATGAACGCCCTTGCGGCTCTTGATGTAGCGAACTTCCCCAAGTGCCGCCAGATGCTTGGAGAGTACGGAGTCGCTGACGTTGAGGTTGTCGCGAAGGGTCGAGAACTCGACCTCGGATACGGCGGTCAGCGTCGTCATCAGCCTCAGTCTGGCCGGCGCCTGAAGGTGCGAATCAAGATCGGGCATCAGCGGCCGATCATCAAGAACGCCAAGCCAGCAAGCGCAAGCGCGCCCATAGTGGCCAGCCACGCACCTGATTCACCCCGGGCATGCGCCGCGGGCTCTCCGCGATAGATCCGCAACCAGCGGCGACCGCTCATCGCATACGCCATTCCCCCGACGAGCGAGCACAGAGCCACCAGCCACCACGCTCCGGCAAACGCAGCCCAGATCGCAGCACCGAAGGTCAGCGCGTACGAAAGGGATGCGGCCGCCGCTGTTCCGCCGACGACACGGCTGGCGAAACCGCCGAGCCACAGGCCGTTCAGGCGTCGGAACCGGATCAGTTGAATCGTCGCCACTGCGGCCACCGAAACCAGGCCGCTTGCCATCAACCAGCCAGCCGGGTTCCACACCCCCCGGTGGCCGACGTCGGCTACCCCGACGGCGGTCGTGGCGATCTGCACCGCTATGGCCGTCCCGATCGAGATGTAGAAGAACGAGGGCACGACGAGGCGACGGGCCAGCGACGTGCGTGACGCCTCGGCGTCGACCAGTTCGGCTGCGGCCTCTTCTGGGGTCGGGGAACCGCTCGTGTTTTCCATGTTGGAAAGTATGGATCATACTTTCCGGTTTGGCAAGTATCCGGCGCGGTGCGCCTCCGCTCCGACTCGAGACCATCCCCGAACACTGGCCGGCTGACCGGCGGAGCCAGCACGTAGCGGTCGCTTAACGAGGGCGAGCGGCGCGAACAGTGTCCGTGCCATGAGAGTCCCCGCCGTGTCGACGGATAAGGACCCACGCACTGGCTTGAATGAAAGCGGACCCCCTGCACGACGCTGTCGAGCGTGATGAGCGTGGACGACTGGACTTTGATCCGGCTTCACCCGGTCGAGGTGATGGCGATCAAGGCCACAGGTCTGGTCACATGGACAGGCGGCCGGTGTTGGTGATGGTCGCTGGCTACGCACGGATGGTCTTCGCTCGCATGGGTCCGAACCGGCAGGTCGAGGACCTCAATGCCGAGCGCGGACGGATCGCCCCTTGACTTGCCCCCCGAGTGGCGGGGGAAGGTGGCTGCCATGAGTGAAACGTTCTGGATCTGCGCGACCTGCGGGGTTGAGCACGCTGCGCGGGTCGAGTGCCGGATCTGCGAAGACGAGCGGCAGTGGGTCCCTGCTGAGGGCCAGCTCTGGACGACACTGGAGGAGCTAGTCGAGTCCGGACACCGGGGTGCGGTCGTCGAGCTCGAAAGTGATTTGTACGCGGTCACGGCTACCCCTGGCGTCGGGATCGGGCAGACCTGCATGCTGGTCCGCACCCCGGCCGGCAACCTGCTGTGGGATCCGCTGGGCTACGTCGACGACGCCCTCGTCGACCAGGTCCTCGCGCTCGGTGAGGTGGTTGCAGTGGCGGCCAGCCACCCGCACATGTTCGGCGTGCAGGTGGCCTGGAGCATGGCGCTGGGCGGGGTGCCGGTGCTGGTCTCCGAAGCCGATCGCGAATGGGTGGCCCGACCGCACCCGGCGATCCGGCTGTGGAGCGCCGTCGAGCACATCGCGCCGGGGTTGTCGCTGGTTCAGGTTGGCGGGCACTTCCCGGGCAGCGCGGTGGCGCACTGGGCAGCGGGAAGGCGGGGACGCGGCGTGATCCTCGCTGGCGACACGGTCATGGCCAACCCCGACCGGACCTCGGTGTCGTTCATGCGCAGCTACCCGAACCGGATCCCGCTGTCGGGGCCGGTGGTCGAGCGCATCGCCGCGGCGCTCAATCGCCTCGAGTTCGACACGCTCTACTCCAACTTCGGCAACGCCATCACCCGCGACGCCAAAGCCGTGCTGCGCCGATCTGTCGACCGGCATATCGGCTGGGTGCGCGGAGAATTCGACCACTTAACCTGACGGCTACGGTCCGGGTCCGGTTGGTGGTCCGTCATAGCGCCTGGTCAGTCACAGTCGGGGAGCGCTCACCTGAGCACGGATCCGTACCACCACGCGTGTTCGTGCCCGGCACTAGCGGTCGCGAAGTGCTGGTTCGTTGCGGTCGGCCTTGACGACTCGGACGGCCTGACGGGAGCCGAAACCGAGACGGTGGGGTTACCCCCCGGTGGATCCGGTGGCCAGCCGGTTCGTGGAGGCCCGATCGCGATCATTAGCCTCGTCAGGTGATCAACCATCTGGGCACCATGCCATGAGCACCCCCGGGGCACGCTGGCTGGGCCGTTGGGTCGGCCAACCCATGCTCGAGCTCGCGTACGTGGTGGGAAGCCTCTTCCTGGGGCTGGTCGCTGGAACGGTGACGGTGGCCGGACTTGCCGTCGGTGTGGGCTTGCTGCCGGTGTTCTTGCTCGGCGTTCCGGTGCTCGTCGCGGTCTCCTACGTGGTCCACGCCCTGGCGATCATCGAACTGAAGCGCGCCGGCCTGTTCTTGGACGTCACGCTCCGGCCGCGGCCGATGCCGAGCCTCGGCGGGAACGCACTCGGGCGACGTGGCATGGTGCGTCGAGCGCTCGCCAGAGTGCGCTCCGCCGAGTTCTGGAAGGAGGCGGTCTACTGCCTGCTGCTGCTTCCCCTCGGAATGTTGTCAGGCACGCTGGTCATTTCCGCGTGGGCCGTTGCACTGGCGGGGGTGGCGCTGCCCGCGTACGCGGGCTTCCTGCCCGGGGACGGGGTCGTCACCTGGTTGCACTGGTCGAACGGGGCCGAGATCGTCACGGGCTTTGCACTGGGGGTCGTCGTTGCGCTGCTCGCCCGGGTGCTCACGGGTGGTGTTGCCGCTGCGCATCTCGCGCTGGCGGAAGCCCTGCTTTCCCCTTCCGAGAAGGACGCCCTGCGCGGGGAGGTGACCCGGCTCACCGAGACGAGATCCCGCATGGTTGACGCGGCTGACGCTGAACGCCGCCGGATCGAACGGGATCTGCACGACGGCGCGCAGCAGCACCTAGTCGCGCTGGCGATGAATCTCGGTCGCGCACAGCTCAAGTTCGACACCGACCCCGAGGGGGCTCGCGCGCTCGTCAACCAGGCGCACCAGGAGGCGAAGGACTCGATCGTTACCTTGCGCAACGTCGTGCGCGGCGTGCACCCCGCAGTCCTGACAGATCGGGGCCTCGACGCGGCGCTGTCGGCCCTCGCGGCCCGGTCACCCGTTCCGGTGCGCGTGTACGTCGATGTGGCGCAGCGGCCGAGCCCGACGGTCGAGGCCGTCGCCTACTTCGTGGTCAGCGAGTCGCTCACCAACATTGCTCGGCATTCGGGTGCGGCCCACGCCGCCGTGCGGATCGAGCGCGCGGGCGACCAACTGCGCGTCGAGGTCGCCGATGACGGCAGGGGCGGTGCGGCCGAGACGCCCGGCGGGGGACTTGCCGGACTGCGGGACCGGGTCGCCGCTGTCGACGGCTCGCTTCGAGTGGACAGCCCGCCGGGTGGCGGGACCGCAGTGACCGTGGAGGTACCGTGCGCGTCCTGATCGCCGAAGACTCGGTGCTGCTGCGCGAAGGTCTGGTGCACCTGCTCACCGACGCCGGCCTCACGGTGGTCGCCGCCGTCGATGACGCTGACAGGCTCCTGCGCGGTGTGGACGAGCTCGGGCCAGACATCTGCGTCATCGACATCCGGATGCCACCGACGTTCAACGACGAGGGGGTTCGCGCTGCACTCGTGATTCGGGCGCAGCACCCCGAGGTCGCCGTGCTGATGCTTAGCCAGTACGTCGAGGAGCGCTATGCCCTCGACCTGATCGCGTCGAACCCGCGCGGCTTCGGGTATCTGCTCAAGGACCGGGTGGCGGACGTCGCGGAGTTCGTCGAGGCCGTCCGGCGGGTAGCGACCGGAGGCACGGCACTGGACCCCGAGGTGATTCAGCAGCTGCTCGTCCGCAGCCGCCGGCACGACCCGATGAAGACCCTGACGCCGCGCGAGAGCCAGGTCCTGGGCCTGATGGCGGAGGGGCGGTCCAACGCCGGCATCGCGAGCGAGATGGTCGTCGGCGAGAGCGCCGTCGAGAAGCACGTGAGCTCTATTTTCAGCAAGCTCGGCCTTCCCCCAGCTGAGCAAGACCATCGACGAGTGCTGGCCGTCCTGCGCTGGCTGAACGGCTGAGGAGGCACGATGACGAACGAGACCACCACCCCCGCCACCGCAGACCCTGTGGCGCCCGGTCCCGCCGCACGTCGGGCTCCCGATGGGCGCCGCGCGCTGCGCGTCGTCGGGGTATCCACTGCACTGCTGCTCGTCCTCGTCAGCGCACTGTCCGTCGTCAGCCTGCTGTCCCGGCTGAGCGAACACCACACGGGCAGCTACGCCGGGATCAGAACGGTCGAGATCCATGCCGGGTTCGAGGATGTCGAGCTCACCGGCTCGGCGACCGCGACGTCGGTGTCGATGGACCGCGCGGCCGCCTGGTCGCTGTTCAAACCGGTGATCGCCGAGCGCCTCGACGGAGACCGGCTGGTGATCAGCTCCCGCTGCCAGCTCCCGGTCGGGCTCGGCTGCTCGGGACACATCATCCTTGTCGTGCCGGCCGGCGTCGCCGTCCAGCTCTTCGCCAGCGACGGGACGGTGCAGGTCGGCGAGATGAGCGGGCCGACAACTCTGAACGTCGAAGACGGGAGGACCATTCTGCGGGCGCTCAGCGGCGAGGTCGACGTCACCTCGTCGGACGGCGACATCACCGGCACCGACCTCGCGGGCGGTCTCACCGTCCGCACCAGCGACGGATCGGTCGATCTGACTGGCCTACGGTCGACTCGCGTCGACGCGCAGACTTCCGACGGCGACGTCCGGCTCGACTTCGCGGCGGCGCCGATCTCGGTGACCGCACAAACTGACGACGGGTCGATCCGGGTCATCGTGCCGAACGACGGTGACGCGTATCGGGTCATCGCCGACGTCGGCGGAGACGGCCGGCGCACCGTGACCGTACCGGCGGACAGCAGGTCGGACCGGAGCATCGAACTCCGGGCCCGCGAAGGATCGATCGATGTGGGCACCACGCCGTGATTGCGTACGTCGCCCTCTACCTACTCGTCGCGCTCGACGGGATCTTCCCGCCGGTCCCGAGCGAGTCCGCGGTGATCACGCTCGCAGCTCTCTCGTCCGCAGGCGGCGGCACCAACCTCGTCCTCGTTCTGCTCGTCGCGGCGGCGGGCGCTTTCACTGGCGACCAGGTCGCCTATGTCGTAGGACGCAGGATCAACCCACGCCGGCTTCCATTCCTGCGCACCACGCGCGGCCGGCGCACCGTCGCGTGGGCCGGGGCAGCTCTCACCCGCCGCGGGCCAGCCGTCATCCTCGCGGCGCGGTACCTGCCCGTTGCACGGGTCGCGGTCAACGTGACCGCGGGAGCCGTCGGCTACCCGCGAGCCAAGTTCTCCGTGCTCACTGCGATCGGGGCCGTGGGCTGGTCTGCGTACTCAGCCGTTCTCGGCGTCACTGCTGGGGCCTGGTTCCCGGGAAGGCCCTTGCTAGCCGTCTCAGCGGGGATCGTAAGTGGCGTCGTGATCGGACTCGCGGTCGACCAGGTGCTTCGCTGGGCGAGCGCCCGTGCACACCCGTCGGGGTCAGGAGATGCACCTGCTCGTGCTACTCAACCCGTTTACGTCAGTGGGGAAGAACTCGCTCATCCGTGCCCGTCGGGCGAG
The DNA here is from genome assembly GCF_017569225.1 of Pengzhenrongella sicca. Classification (GTDB taxonomy): domain Bacteria; phylum Actinomycetota; class Actinomycetes; order Actinomycetales; family Cellulomonadaceae; genus Pengzhenrongella; species Pengzhenrongella sicca. Next base: position 1,785,271 of record NZ_CP071868.1, on the reverse strand, counting down.
AAGGATGCTGAAAAGGGTCGCCGAACCTTCGGCTAGAACGCGAGTCCATCAGCGTCGGTCCGCACCGTGGGTGGCCCAGGTCGGCACACCGAGGAGCATCTCCATCCGCACCAACGCAACTAGCTGTCGTTCAGCGGCGTGTCGGCGATGGTTCGAGAGTCGGCCGGTTACGTCCGCTGAATCAGACGGCCTCCGAGATACTTGACTCAAACGGGTAGGCAGTACACGTGTTCGACTTCTGTGTTCGCGCGCCGGTGGGACCGGATGCACCGCCGTGCGCACCGGTTCTCGCCGTTGGGTACCACGGTCTCCCGAAGGCCATTTGGCCGCCCGACGCATCCCCCGCCCGTACCCTCTACAGCACGCGCCCGCACGGTCGCGGCTCACAGCTGCTCAGGGGATCACGTGGACAACCTCAAGGACTTCGCCGGCCTCGCAGGGATCGTCCTCGCGGTGATCGTCGCGCTGATCGTCGCAGGGGTCGGGGTCCGCCGCTACCGGATCGCCAACCCGTCGGAGGCGCTGATCGTCGTCGGGCGCAAGGGCGGGAAGCCGGTGCTCAACCCCGAGACCGGCGAGTCCTCGATGGACCTGTCCGGGCAGAAGGTCGTGATGGGCGGCGGCGTGTTCGTCAAGCCGTTCGTCGAGCAGTCCTACCCCCTCTCGCTCGCGAGCCGGTCGATTCGCGTGCAGATCCGCGGCGCCGTCTCCAAGCAAGGCATCCGCCTGAACCTCGACGCCGTCGCGATCGTCAAGGTCGGCGGGGCCGAGGCCGCCGTGCGCGCCGCCGCCCAGCGGTTCCTGCACCAGCAGGAGCAGATCGAGGCGTTCACCCAGGAGGTCCTGGCCGGCTCGCTCCGCTCGATCGTCGGCACCCTCACCGTCGACGAGATCATCCGCGACCGCGCCGCCTTCGCGCGCCAGGTCGCCGACGAGTCCGTGACCAGCCTCAACAACCAGGGCCTGGTGCTCGACACCTTCCAGATCCAGGACGTCTCCGACGACAGCAACTACCTGCGCGACCTCGGCCGCCCCGAGGCCGCCGCCGCCGCGCGTAACGCCGCGATCGCCGAGGCGCGCGCGAGCCAGGAGTCCTCGCAGGCCGAGTCGGTCGCGCAGGTGCTCATCGCCGAGTCGCAGCGCGACCTCGCCCTGCGTCAGGCCGAGTTCAAGGCCGACACCGACCGCGCCCAGGCCAACGCCGCCGCCGCGGGCGACCTCGCCAAGGCCGACCAGGACCAGGAGGTCCTCACCGCGCAGGAGCGGGTCGCCGAGCGCCAGGCCGCGCTCACCGAGCGCACCCTCGACACCGACGTCCGCAAGCCGGCCGACGCGGCGCGGTACAAGCAGGAGCAGGAGGCGCAGGCCAACCGCAACGCCGTTCAGTTCGAAGCCGAGGGCCGCGCCAAGGCTTCGGTTGCCGACTCGCAGGCCTCGGCCGAGCGTGTCCGCCTGACCTCCCTCGCGGACGCCGAGCGGGTCCGGATCAGCTCGGAGGCCGAGGCCGCCTCCGTGCGCGTCGGAGCCGACGCCGAGCTCGCGCGTCGCTCAGCCCAGGCCAGCGCGACCCAGCTCGAGGGCGAGGCCGAGGCCGCCGCGGTCCAGGCGCTCGGCCACGCGCAGGCGCAGGCCCGCAAGGAGTCCGCGGCGGCGTTCGAGCAGTATGGCGAGGCCGCGCGGCTCCAGCTGGTCGTCGAGGTGCTTCCGGAGATGGCGAAAGCGCTGGCCGCACCGCTCGGGTCGATCAAGGACCTCACGGTGATCTCGAACGACGGCGCCGGGGCGCTCTCCCGGTCCGTCGCCAACAACCTCCAGGAGACGCTGGAGACGGTGCGCCGGACCACCGGGGTCGACGTCGTCGGCATACTGAAGGGCTTTGGCGACCTCGCGCAGGCGCCGCACGCGGAGCCGGCGGCCGACGCCGGGTAGTGCGACGCTGCGCGGCGCGGCGTGACCGCCCACCTCGGCATCGACCTCGCGTGGGGCCAGAACGGGCGGACGGGCCTCGCCGCGCTCGACGCGTCCGGCCGCTTGGTCGCGTCCACCTCGGTCCACACCGACGACGAGATCGCCGCCTTCGTCGCGACCCACACACCCGGTGAGCTGGTCACGGAGATCGACGCGCCGCTGATCGTCCCGAACGCCACGGGCCGGCGCGGCTACGAGGCGCTGGTCTCCCGCCGAGTTCGTCCCGTACGACGCGGTGCGTACCCATCGAACCGGTCCCGACCGCTGTTCGACCCGCCGCGCGCCTAGGTCCTCGCGGCGCGGTTGGGTGGGACCCGGACCCTGCGTCGGCGCCCTTGCAGGGGTGCTCCGTGTCTATCGAGGTGTACCCGCACCCGGCGATGACATACCCGCGAAGGAGTACCCGACCGCGTTCAACGCTACCCACGGCAGCGACCGGCACCTGGTCGAGATCTCCTAGCCCGAGCATCCATCAGACCCGAAGCGATTCAATCCTTGGCCCCATGGACGACCTCGTCGAAACGGATCGTGCCCCCGGGCCGGTCCTCAGCAATGAGCGTCCGCCAGTGCGGCCAGGCTCCATCAGCAGTGGCGGCCTTCTTCAAGCTTCGGCGCCGGTACTTCTCGAGCTGCACCTCTTTGCTCTCCTGCCGCCTGCTGTAACGCAGCGAACCGCCGCGCTATTTTCCGGGTGCACCGCCACTCGGGACCCGTGCCTGCTCGGATCCGAAACTCCTCATGATGGTTCGTGTCGGGTCGATGGTGCAGGACAGATTCACTTCTCGTTCATTGGAGCCACTGTGAGTATGTCGTCAACTCTGCGCGCGGACCTGGCAACTTTGCCGCGCCGTCCTTGGGCGGACCGGTCTGTGCTGGTGAAGATTCTGGTCACGGTGATGCTCATGGTGGTGGCGACGCTGGTCGTCGGCGCCGTCGCGCTGCGCGCCGTCAGCTCGCTCAAGTCCGCGAACCAGGAGATGTACGACAACGGAATCGTTCCGCTGCAGCAGCTCACTGAGATCCAGCGGTCCTACCAAGGCGATCGCGCCAGGGTGATCCAGTATGGCGTGGCCGATGCGGAGACTCGCGGTGTGTTGAGCACCGAGCTGACCGAGCGGCAAGCAGAACTGATGGATCAGCTCGAGACGTACCGCTCCGCCGCCGTCGACCCGGCGAACGTCGACGCCCTCGCGGCGGCGCTCGACGTCTACTACACCGCGGCCGAGGACGAACTCTTCCCCCTCGCTGACTCGGGCAACCTGACCGGATTCGGCGCGTACTTCCAGGAGTCGATCCGTCCCCTGACGACGGCGGTCATGGACGCGATTCAGGTCGAGACCACCGCCCAGGGCGAGACGTCGTCGGCGCTGCGAGACACGACGGACACGCAAGCCTCGGAAGCACTGCTGCAGATCCTGATCATCGGGATCGCCGGCGCCCTGTTGGCCATGACCCTCGCGTTGCTCGTCGCCCGCTCGATCTCCCGCCGACTCGCGCGCGTGGCCGCGAGCCTCGCTGCACTCGGCGACGGCGACCTCACACATGACCTCGCGGTGGACTCGCGGGACGAACTCGGGCAACTCGCATCATCGCTGGGCGCTGCCCAGGCCAAACTTCAGGAGCTAGTCGCGGGTGTCGTCGAGTCAGCGCAAACTGTCTCGGCAGCCGCAGAGGAACTTTCGGCCGCGAACACGCAGGTTGCGGCCGGTTCGGAGGAGACAAGCGTTCAGGCCGGCGTGGTCGCCGCAGCGTCTGAACAGGTCAGCCGAAACGTGCAGACCGTCGCAGCAGGTGCCGAAGAGATGGGCGCATCGATCCGCGAAATCGCGCAGAACGCCAACCAGGCCGCCAAGGTAGCGAACACCGCGATCGCGGTCGTCTCTGCGACCAACGACACGGTCGCCAAGCTCGGGGTCAGTAGCCAGGAGATCGGCACCGTGGTCAAGCAGATCACCTCGATCGCTGAGCAGACGAATTTGCTCGCGCTGAACGCGACCATCGAGGCGGCGCGGGCGGGTGAAGCGGGAAAGGGATTCGCGGTGGTCGCCGGTGAGGTCAAGGACCTCGCCCGGGAGACAGCACTGGCGACGGAAGAGATCACTCGCCGGGTCGAGTCGATCCAGGCTGAGACGCTCGGGGCTGTTGCTGCGATCAAGGAGATCAGCGTCATCATCGCCTCGATCAACGACTACCAGATGACAATCGCCTCGGCGGTGGAGGAGCAAACGGCAACGACCAACGAGATGTCCCGATCGGTCGCTGAAGCTGCCACCGGTTCGGGCGAGATCGCGGGCAACATCGCAGGTGTCGCGACCGGCGCCGCGTCCTCGAGTGAAGTGCTCGTGCAGATGGGGTCGTCCGTGGACGAGCTCGCCCGGATGGCCGCTGACCTGCGCGAGCGGGTCTCCGCCTTTACCTACTAAGGAACCTGAGGCGGGCGCTTCATCCACTCGCCAATCCGCTGAGCCCGAGGACCGCTTGTTGCCCCCGAGGTTTCGCCGACGGGGATCACGGCCAATTCCGATGAGGTCACCGCGACTCCGCCGTCAACGGTCGACGGTTGGATCAATATCGATTCAGACGTCTCCAATGAAGTCCAACTGAGCGTGGGCTTGCCACTCCAAGCACAGTCAAAGCCGGCACGCATCGCGGACGACAACGCCGTTGTGTATGAGGGTACTGACGGCAAGACCGACGTGGTCGTCCACGCGCTCGAGACCGGCGATGAGTCGATCATCGTCGAGGTCGGCAGCCTTGGCGCTCAGTGGGCGTTCGATGCCGCGGGCGAACTGGTCGAGACGTGGTACGAGGTGACCGCAGACTCGATCGTGCAGGTCGTGCGGCACGATGCGTCGGGTGTGCAGTACCCAGTGGTGGCCGACCCGGTGTGGTCTGGCGGCTTAGGGGTATACGGGCACTTCAACAGGGCCGAGACGGCAACGTGGGCAAGCTACGGTGTGAGTGGGATCGGTCTGGCCGGCGGCGCTTGCGCCGCGCTCGGTGGACTCGGTGGCCCGATCGTCGCCGCCGTCGCTGGGGGCTCGTGCGGCGTCGTCGCAGCAACACTTATCCACTCGGCTGGCATTGCCCAGACCTCGTCCCCGAAGAAGTGCTTCTATGTCAGCATCGTGGCGCCAGGTCCGACTGGGGTGTGGGCGGGTACCTACAAGGACAGTCGCTGCAAGTAGCGAACGAGGGAAACCGATGGCTAGCACATCCTTGAAAGCCAAGTTCGTTCCGTGGCACCGCGCGCTGGCCCAGGTCGTTGGGCTGGGGAGCGGAGTGGCACTGTGGCTCGTGGGTACGGCCGGAGCTCCGCCGATCGGATGGCAGGCTACGGTTGCCTGGGTTCCATTGGTGGCGCTAACGTTCGCCAACCTTCGCTGGCACAATGAAGCGAACAAGCCCACTTAGCTGGCAGCCCCAACGAATGCGCAACACCCGAGCACCGGTGACCACGTGGCCGCCGATGCTCGGGTGATTCCGTAAAATGTCAATACTACCGAAGAATTCATTCTGGCGCCTTCGCACCCGGTCCAGATGTCGGTGGAGTTTCGACCGAGTTCAGACACGCCGAGTACTTTCGTGTAGCCCACGCGGCGCAGATCTTCGGCGAGTGGCGAGAGGCGCGACCGGCCGACGGTCCGGCACCACGTTGCGAACGAGTACTTACCTGTCGTTCAGTGCAGTTCTTTGCCGAGAGCTTGGAGCTATTTGCTGCAACCGGCGGTTCTCGTCTCTCGGAGGGCGAGGGCGTCGGTCCGTCTGCCTACGTATGGCGGAACTCGACGGCTCCGGCGAGAGCTTCGAGCGCAGTCAGGCCACCTGACACGACCATCTCGCCGTCCGTGCTGAGAACCACCTCCCAGGGCGCCTCGGGTGAGACCTGGGAGTGCGGCACATAGGCGACGTCGACGGGAAGCTCGAACGGCGAGGCTCTTAGGCTCGAGAGTACTTTCAAGAACTCCGGAAGGTCGTCGATGCTGCCGGAGACGACACCCGAGTCCATCGCAGCAACTGGACGGATCGCCAAATAGGTGGCGGCATCCTCAAGCAGTACTTCCAGATCAGTTCCGCTCCACTTAAGCAAATCCTCAACGGTGTCCCCCGCGTCGATCCCAAGCTCCCAGTGGCGCTCAAACATTTCGACGCTGAGGGACGCGTTGCGGTACTCGAGACGAGCGATCACCTCCACCAGCCGATGCAGTGCGCACGCTGTGGGTGACTGATCCTGGTTCGTGGCATCCCCCTCGACGACCGACCTGATTTGCGATGAGTGCATACGTCCTCGAGCCAGGCTCGAGAAAAGAGGCCTTCGGCCCCGGCGGATCTGGAGTCGCAACCGTATAGCGAAGATCTCGCCAACAGACGGGAACACGCCCCCATGCCGACCAACCGGAAGAGGCCATGTCGACCGTCGCCAGTCCACGCCGCTTACCTGTCGTACAGCGGCGATTTGGTCGGCTCGTAGACAGCTGAACGGTGTCGGGACAGGGCTGCGGGAGCTTCCGAGACGGTCCTGCGCGCGTTGTTCGAGGCCGGGTTCACCTCCCGCGACGCGTCCAACGCCCGAGTCCGGCTAATCGCCGCGGGGTTCCCGGTCGTCAGACCCTATGGGCGCCCGGCGACACGACCGGTTCAATGTGGCGGGCGCAGATCATCGGAGAGCGCGGTGTATGGGCCGCAACCGAGCTCGCCGGGCTGAAGGTAGACGGACGGAGGGTAGACATCAATGATCGCGTCTCCCTTTCGAGCGACAAGAACGCAGTCGTCTGCACCCCCGGTCGCGATGCCAACGTCGGCACCTTCTACCACGGCACTCACCTCGGCAACCGGAGGGCCACCGACCTCGCCGTCGCGAAGCAACGCAGCCACCTTGCTGGCGATTTCGTCCGCGGACGGTAGTCCAGATGCGGGCAGTCCCGCGAGGACCTCGTGTGCAGCCTCCCGTGCGTTCTCAGCCACGACCGGCAGATCCGAAGGCGGCGGGGTGATCGGGCTGGCGTCCGGCGGGCATTCGATGTGCGTCACTCCCTCGGCGGTACCGAACTCACCCTGCTTGCCCCAGTGGTCAAACACGACCTCGAAACAGTACGGGCCCTGGTCACTTTCGCTCTCCGGTAGCCCAAAGTCCGAAGAGTTGCTCTGTGCAGGAGAGTCGACTCGGAGGGTCAAAGTGCCGACGACGTCTCCCTCTCCTGCACCCGCCCTGCCGATATCGATCAACTGCACTCCACTCGATGAAGCGACCGCCGAGCGGGCGAAGCCGTCGATGTCGGCCGTGTAGGAGGCCATCGCAGTGGTTGTCAGCAGCCGGACCACGCTGTCCTGTGCTTCCGTACCGCCAGCGCCTAAAGTCGGGGCGGCACCACATCCGGTCAAACCGGCGATCAACGTCGCACCCAGCACTGCAGATGCCGCACGCCTCCGGCCGCCGTTGGTTCGCTCCATAGCAATGACGCTAGTCGCTGCCCCACCCCCGTTTGACCACTCCGAGTCTGGCCCGCTTAAGCCATTGACCTTTCCGACTGCGCTCGACCGAAGCGGTACTCCCAGGTGCGCGGAATGACGTGCGACAGATAGGTGTCGCTCAGCAGCGATCACGTGTCTACGCAGCGTTGCGGATATGCCGCTGTCACGGCGTGCTCGGGCCAGGGGTCGGGTTCGGGAGGCGGGCAAGGGCCTGCGGCGAAGGCGATACTTGTGTCAACGACGGCTGAAAGTTGATCATGGATCGACGGGTGAATGTTGACCACCTTGCCTGGTTGTTCAGTCGGTGCTGGCCGCGGGTGGGCGGCCGAGGTCGCGGTTCTTGAGCCGGTAGGAGTCGCCTTTGAGGGCGATGACGTCGGCGTGGTGAACGAGGCGGTCGATCATCGCGGCGGCGACGGTGTCGTCGCCGAAGACTTCTCCCCACCGGCCGAACGGTTTGTTGCTCGTGACGATCAGTGAGGCGCGTTCGTAGCGCGCCGAGACGAGTTGGAAGAATAGGTTCGCCGCTTCGGGTTCGAACGGGATGTAGCCGACCTCGTCGATGACGAGCAGCGGGTAGCGGCCCAGGCGTCGTAGCTCGTCTTGCAGGCGCCCGTCGTGGTGCGCGGTCGCGAGGCGGTCGACCCACTCCGATGCGGTCGCGAACAGGACTCGGTGCCCGGCCTGGCAGGCGCGGACCGCGATCCCGGTCGCGAGGTGGGTCTTGCCCGTGCCGGGCGGGCCGAGGAAGACGACGTTCTCGCGGGCGGCCACGAAGTCCAAGGTGCCCAGGTGGGCGATCTGGTCGCGGGGCAGGCCCCGGGCGTGGTCGTAGTCGAAGTCCTCCAACGACTTGCGGCCCGGGAACCGGGCGGCGCGGATGCGGCCCTCACCGCCGTGGGCTTCGCGGGCGGAGACCTCACGCTGCAGGCAGGCGGCGAGGAACTCCTCGTGGGTCCAGGACTCGGTCCGGGCGCGTTCGGCGAGCCGGTCGACGGCCTCACGCAGGGTCGGGGCTTTCAGCGCCCGGGTCAAGAACGCGAGCTCGGCGGACACGTCCCGGGTGCTGGTCTTGGTCGCGGCGCCCATCAGGCCACGTCCGTCAGACCGAACGCGGCGTCGTAGGTGCCCAGGTCACGCTGCTCGACGTCGTCGGCTGGCTGGCTGGGGGCTGGGCGGTCGGCCGCTGTGGTGGACATTGCCAATGCCGCGGCCCGGTGGGCGGGGTCGGTGATGGTCTGCCAGCGCGCCCAGCAACGCGGGTGGGTCGCGACGACCTTGGCGCCTAGATGGACGGTGACCTGCTCGAGGTCGGCGATGACCTCGACGAACCGGCCCACTGCGGACGGGTCGACGGAGTAGTCGTTGGAGCCCAGGCGCACGTAGTGGTCGCGCGGGAGCCGCACTCGGGTGCGCCAGCCGAGCTGGGGGGCCACCGGCGGCAGGGTGAGCATCGCCGCCCGGTCGGCCTCCCACCGCTGGTTCGGGCGGCAGCCCAGTGCCCGGTGCTGGCGGGCGTTGGCCAGTTTCAGCCAGTCGACCAGCTGGGTGTTGAAGTCGCCGGGGCCGGTGAAGGTGCGCCCGGGCAGGAACGAGGTCTCCAGGTAGCCGTTCGCGCGTTCGACCAACCCCTTGGACTCCGGGTCGCGTGGGCGGCACTGGTGGATCCCGATTCCGAGGATCCCGCGGAACGCTTCGAAGTCGTCGGTGAGCTTGGGTTTGCCGGCCCGCCAGGACCCGACCGCCCCCTCGTTGTCCCAGACCAGCTCGCGCGAGACCGCGCCCATCGAAGTCAACAAGGCCCAGTGCCCGGCGATCAGGTCCGGACCCTGCCTCGAGGGCAGCATGATCGCGAAGATCATCCGCGAGTACCCCGAGACCATCACCAGCACCGGCGGTGAACCCACCTGCCCGGCACCGAGCGGGACCTCGACTGGGGGGAACCACAGATCGCACTGCACTCGGGCGCCCGGGTCGTATTGGGTGCGGGTGGCTGGGTCCGGCGGCAGGTAGTACGGGCGCAGCACCCGCACCCGGTCCTTCAGGACCGTCAACGAGTGCTCCCACCCGATTCGCTCCGCGATCACCGTGGCCGGCATCGTCGGGCACGAGACCAGCAACTCACGAACCTGCGCCTCGACCGCATCGACCACCGAGCCGCGAGCTGGCCGCTCGTACTTCGGCGGCCGATCACAGGCCAGCGCCTTCTTGACCGTGTTCCGCGCGATCCCGAGCCGGCGCGCAATCGCCGAGATCGCCATGCCCTCGACGCGACGCAGCCGACGGGCCTCTGCCCAGTCCTCCATACCGATCACCCTCCACAGGATCGCGGCAGGTGGTCAGATTTCAGCCGTCGATCCCTGATCAGTCTTCAGGCGTCGCCGACAACTTGGTCGGTGTCCCAAGAACAGATCGGCACTGAGCTTGCGTCGGTGCTGTCTCGCTTGACCAAGTTCAGGCCGCGCGAGCGCGTGGTGTCCGATTGGTCCGACGAGCACGAGCGCTGGTGGCTCTACAGCGAGCTTCTCGATGATGCGTCGGTTCGCGAGTTGCTACTCGAAGCCGTCCAGCTCGAACCTGATCTTTCCGTGGCCAGCAGCGTCTCTATGGACATGGTGGCGCGACCGGACGAGAGCCCCTCGCGCTGGATTGCCGCACTTCCCGGCGACTCTCGTCAGGCAGAGCTCGTCGCACAGCGCGCCGGGGACCTTCGGGTTTTGCTTGATGTCCTTGCCGGCCAGCACGTTGGGCCCGACGAGGCGCTCGGGAAGTGGTCTGATTGGCTGCAAAGGCGGGTCGCGGAGCAGTGTAGCGACCCCGAATTGCTCCGGCGGCTCTCGGCCCAAGCGAATACCAGCAAGGTCCGCCGCCAGGCACAGGACCGAGCGCGGCAACTAACCGGCGGCCGCAGCGGCACCTAGCTGGCAGCCGAAGGCCGGCGTCACGACGCGCGTCTGAAATCGGCAGCGATCAGAGTTGAACTCGTGCGGTCGCAGGCGGCCGCACACGTCGCCTACCTGTCGTCAAGCGGCGATTGCGCACGCGTCAAGAACGGTCGGAGGGCGGGCGACACTGCGCCCTCGTCCGCGTGCATCCATGGGACGGCGCCGGAACGGACCGTCCCGCCAGGCTCTGGAACGGTCCGCTTCCAGCGAATCCGTCCACCAGGGCTTGTCTCGAGCCCTGCCTTCAGTCACGTGGCAATCGTGCCGCCCGGCGCGACCACGATCTACGTTGGCGGTCAGAACGGCGTCGACGCCGACGGCCTCGCTCGTCGGCGCGGGCAACGTGGCCGTGCAGTCTGCCCGCGCCCTGGAGAACGCGAAGACAGCGCTCGCCGCCGCCGGAGCGACCCTCGGCGACGTGCTCATTGGACCGTGCTCTTCGTGGACGGTGTCGACTCCGCAGCGGGGTACAAGGCGATCGCATCGGAGCTCACGTCCGACGAACCGGCTCTGGTAACCGCTGCGCGCGTCGCCGGCCTGGGCGTGCCGGGCGCGCTCGTCGAGATCAGCGCGATCGCCGCCGTGCTGCGATGAAGCGGTGGACACAACCCGAACGCAGAGGTCAGGGATGACATCGTCCGTAGCGTTGCTGCGCGGTATCAACGTGGGCGGCAAGAATCTGATTGGCATGCCGGACCTGGCCGCGTGCTTCCGTGACGCCGGCTATGCGGACGTCCGCACCGATATCCAGAGTGGCAACGTCCTGTTCACGGCAGATCACGCGTCCGGGCCGGCACTCGAGGCCGAGGTCGAGCGCATTATTGAGGAGCGGTTCCAGCTCCCGGTCCTCGTCGTGGTCCGATCCCGCGAAGAGCTTGCCGCGACGATCACCGCGGCCCCCGCAAACCACGGCGCCGACGAACTTCGGAGCGACGTCTTCTTCCTGAAGACTCCACTCACCGCCGAATTGGCGTATGCGCAGCTGCCGGAACTGCGTGCGGGAGTCGATTCGGTGGCGCCTGGCCCCGGCGCGCTCTACTTCTCGCGGGTGGCGGCGCAGGCATCCAGAACCCGCGTAACCCGCCTCATGAGCTTGCCCGTCTTCCGGCAGATGGCCGTGCGCAACTGGCGCACGACCACTCGCCTGTTCGAGTTGCTGAACGGCGGCTGATGTTCGCCGCCACTATCCCGTCAAGGGCAGCATCGACAATTCGCTCAGTAGCGGGTAACGGTCGTTCACCCCCGCCCAGGCGCGGACAACGCGGTCGAGAACTGGCCATGACCGCACTCACGACTCGTACCCGTTTGAGCGCCCAGGGGTTGAGTGGGTGGACCGCGCAAAGCTGACGGCTCGGCTTCCCCGGCGGGCGCCGTCCTGGACGAGACCGGGACGGGCTCAATCGATCGACGGCGCGCGTTGACGGGACGGGCCGTCATGGCCTAGTCCCAGACGATGAGGCTGATCAGGGTCGATATTGGGGCCATGAATATTCGATATCTTGCCGCTGCGCTCCCGGTGTTGCTGACCATGGGGATGCTGGGTGGGTGTTCGGCCCCGGACCGTGCCCCGAGCTCCAGCCCGTCGAACGCTCCGCTCGCCACAGCGGTGTCACCGAGCTTTCCGGCTCTCGCCGTCGGCGATGTCCTCACGGCGGAGCAGGCGACTGGGATCGCCCCCGGGGAGGTCGCGTTCGAGATGAACGACGGGACGCACGTCCTGGTCCGTACGGATACCGCCCTGCCGGAATCGGTCAAGGTCGACATCGCAGCACCCGTCGCGGCAGAATTCACGGGCAACGACGTTCCCGTCAGGATCGTCGAAGAGCTTCAGAACGCTCAGAGTCGAGTCGATGCGACCGGACGACACGCGATCATCGTGTTTCGAGTGATGTCCATGAGAGCTCCGGTGTGGCAGGCCAGCCGGCCGGCGCTAAAGGCAGCCGGCGACCACGAACGAGCTGGTTACTCGAGTGAGGCTGGCGCCACCGCTGCAGCGACCGCGTACATCGCAGCTCAAGACAATCCGTCCATCTGGGATCTCATCGACGCCGTGCCGTGACCAACTGCGCAACCTGTCGACAAAGGGTGGACGGACCTCGAAATCGCGTGACGGGCCGCCGGTACTTTCGGCGCGGATCTTCCGACGCTAGTCGTAGACGACCTACCTGTCGTCAAGCGGCGATCGTGACCGCGTCTACGTGCGCCTAAGCGGTGCCTGATCCCATGCCATAGGCCCATCGACCCTCGGAGGCTGCCTGGTCGAGGTAGACGGGCGGACGGTTGCCGACCGCCACCCGTCGGCGGATCGGCCCGATGCTGGGCCTTCCCCGCGTCGTCGACGTCGTCGCCACAGCGGGCCAGCTAGTACTCGATCCGTCCGTACCGGTTGTGGAACTCGCCCGTCGGGCCGTCAGGCGCGACGAGCGCAAGGGCCACCGTGGCATCGGTGCCCTCGACCACTGTCTGGTGTCCGCCGTGGCCGTTGAAGTCGGTGGCGGTGTAGCCCGGATCGCTGGCGTTGATGCGGAAAGTGGGCAGGTTCTTCGCGTACTGGACGGTGAGCGCGATGACCGCCGCCTTGGAGGCCGCGTACGGGACGGCGGGCACGGGGAACTCGTCGTGCCCTTCGGTGCTCAGGAAGCGCGGCCAACCGACCCCGGAAGAGACGTTGACGACGACGGGGTGAGCGGATCGCCGCAAGAGGGGCAAAGCCGCCTGAACAACGCGGACGATGCCGAGGACGTTGGTGTCGAGCACGTCCTGCATGGTTTCCGCGTTCAGGTCGTCGACGCCGAACGAGGAGCCCAGGATGCCCGCGTTGTTGACGAGGACGTCCAGTTCTGGCAGCGAGGCGAGTGCGGCGTCAACGCTGGTTTGATCGGTGACGTCCAACTGTATCGCGCGGGCACCCAGTGCACGGGCCGCGTCGCCGTTCGCGAGATCGCGCATCCCGGCGTAGACGGTGTGTCCCGCCTCGATGAGTCGACGGGCGGTCTCGAGACCGAGGCTCTTGTTGGCGCCGGTGATCAATGTTGTGGTCATGCGTACATGCTGCGTCCTGCGCGGCCGGTCATCCAGGCACCGTAGGTCCGTGGGACTGCCAGTACCACGGTCCGTGGACAGGGGTGAGGCACGATGTCCAGATGAGCGAGCTCGCCAGCGTGTTGCGGTCATGGCGCGATCGGGTCAGCCCGGCAGACGTCGGGCTGCCCGCCATCGCGGGACGGCGCGCGGCGGGGCTGCGACGCGAGGAGCTCTCGGCCCTGGCGGGGATCAGCGTGGACTACCTGGTGCGCCTCGAGCAGGGTCGGGCACGCAACCCTTCACCCTCCGTGCTTCGGGCTCTGGCCATCGCCTTACGCCTCACCGACGACGAGCGCGACCATCTCTACCAGGTAGCCGGGGTGGCACCACCGTCCGCGCAGAGCGTGCCGCAGCACATCGGCCCCGGAGTGCAGCGAATCGTCGACCGGCTGTCCGATGTGCCGATGGCGGTCTTCACCGCCGCCCACGACATCGTGCTCTGGAACCCTTTGTGGGCCGCACTGACGGGAGATCCGTCCCTTCACGTCGGCATCGAACGAAATCTCGTGTGGCGGTACTTCACATCCGGTCACCCGGGGACGCAGTACGACGACCAGCACGAGGAGGACTTCGCCAATGACCTGGCGGCAGACCTACGCGCGGCCGTGGGCCGCTACCCCGAAGACGTCCCGCTCGCGCAGCTCGTGTCACGGCTGCGCACAGAATCCGCGGAGTTCGAACGCCGATGGGCGCAGGCCCGGGTCGCCCAGCACCGATCGAGTCGCAAGACCGTGACGAACGCGACGGTTGGCCCGATCGTCGTCGACTGCGACGTGTTGACAGTGCCCGGCAGCGACCTGCGGATCGTGGTCTACACGGTGGCGCCCCACAGCGTGGATGAGACACGGCTCGACCTCCTACGGGTGACCGGACTGCAGCGGTTCACGGCGACACCGATCTAGCCGAAACGAGCGCTCCACGAGCGGAATACCTCTGGCGGCATCGAGCTGGATCGAACATACGCAGCGAAACTCCGGAAATCCACCCGGCCACCGCTTGCTTGTGAGCGACCAGCGGCACATATGGATGGTTCTCGCAGCAAGGCCGCCTAACATGCGATGGCGTCGGCCACCCAGTCTTGTTCCTAGCTCACAAGGGGTGCGACGCACGGTAACTGTCGCTCAGTGCTGGGTCGGCATTGACGACCTCGTTCATGTCCCGGACACTGCGGGCGACCGCGCTCGCCCGTCCTACGCCCGCGTTCCTTCACGCGTTGAGCTCATGAGGCAGCGGTTCGCAGGAGCAGGTCCCGTTGGACCCGAGGATCTAGCCGAGCCCACGGCGCTGGGAGCACCACAGCAACGACCGCACCGGGCAGCAAGCAGAGCAGCCACCAGCCGCCGTCTCGGACTGCAGCGATGACTGGAATGGCCACGAGTATGGCGAGCAGAATCGGCATCACGATCCGATCTGACCGGAACCCGAGGACAGCCCGCTGCAATCGTTCAAGCGCGATCTTGTCCAGGAGCGGATCGCCGCTGCGCTGACCTGAGCGCTGCACCGCGATCACCCTGCGCCGTGCCGAGCCGGACAGCTTCAAGAACTTCCTGTCTCGGAGTGAACTGCCGACAAGCACGCCGATCAAGCTGCCGATCGCAGGACCCGAACTGCTTCGTCCATCAAAGAGGGCAGGGGAAATTGCGAGCATCCAGGGCGCGACGATCACCACGACCAGGCCGCACCGCGCCCAAATTGAGGACGTTTCAAGTCGGTCACGCCTGATCGCATGTCCTTCGTGCGGAGTCGAGGCCATGCATGCATCCTCCCCCCTCCCGGCGATCTGGCGGGGAATCGCGCGAATCCACGGCGGCGTCGACAACGCACATCACTTACCTGTCGCTTAGCAGCGCCGATGGCGTCGGTCAGGTCACGAATCTGATGCCGCGCTCAGCGGAACTCGAGCGGGCGTGGGCCAACCCCGGAAAGGGCGAGGAGTTCGTGCTCGCTCGCTACTTCGAGGTCGTCGATGCCGCGATACGCCCGAAGGACTCGAGGATCGAGGACCACTCCGTGCCGTCACCCGATCGGATGGTGCATCGCCTGGGCCGTGCGCCGCAGAAGACTCGAGGCCAAGATCGGGCATTGGGAAGGAGATCCATGCCTGACGTGAGTGACCCCGCGAAGGACGATGGTCGTCCCGGCGACGACCCTGACCAGACGCAATACCACTTCGGATTCCGATTGTTCTTATTCTGGTTAATGCCGATCTTCGTGATCGGAGGCGCCTTCCTGTTCTGGGCGCAACTCAAGTCGGGTGAGGGCATTGGGCTCTCGAGGGGACAGAGGTTCGTCTTCATCTACCCGATTGGCGTGGTTGTCTGGCTGATCGGGCTCGTGCAGTTCTACCGCGCGAAGCGCCGAGGCGAGACCCCCATCCCCGGCAGTTTCAAGCCTCGACGGCCCGGCTAGTAGGTCGAGGCGGTGGTTCCTCGGGTATCCCCCGGTCAGGGAACCTCACCACATGCGGCGCTCGTTCATTTTGTGGTCCGCACGCGAGACGTCGGAGATGTCCGCCGCGCGGATGCCCACCTGGGCGTGGTGGCGCTGGGGTTCGTCGGGGCTGGGGACCGCGTTACCGCAGTTCCCCCGGGCAGGAGCGAGAAGATCACCGAGTCGCGCCGGCCTCCTTTGAATACGAGGTGCGAGCGAAGGACCCCTCGCGCACGAACCCGCAGCGCTCAGCCACCCGCTGCGAGCCGTCGTTGTCCGGCCCGCAGGTCAGCTCGATCCGCTGCAGGCCCAACGTCGAGAAGGCCCAGCCGGCGAGAAGCCGCACAGTGTGGGTGGCCGCGCCCGCGGGCGTCGGGAGCCAACCAATACCCGATCCCAGCGCGCGCCTGGTTGAGGTCGACGTCATACAGGGATGCGCCCCCGAGAATGGCGGCCTCGTCCGCGGGGCTAGCGATCGCCACAGTCAGCGCAGAGCCGGTCCGGCGGGCCTGTTCCTGCTCGACGAAGTACTCCCGCGCATGCGCCTCGCTGTACGGCTCGGTCCGAGACCAGGCGAACTGACGAATGACCGGGTCGTTGAACGCCATCAGCTTCTCTGGGACGTCCTGAATACGCCAGGGACGCAGATGCACCACGGCGTCGAATAGCGGTGGCGTCGGGAACTCGAGCGCGACCATGCTGACGACCGTACGCGGACGACAACCACCGTCGAGCCACCCAACAACCCATCACCTAACTGTCGTTCTTTGCCAGTCGGCTCGGCAAGAGTTCGTGACGATGTGTTCTATTCCGGGCGCGCGATGGGCGTCCAGCCCTCATACTCGGCTGCGTGACCAACCCCAACCTGAGCGTAAGCGTCGAGTATGCAGAGAAGGCCGCGGCCGTGGTCGCGAAGCTAAAGCCGGGGACATACGAGGCCGCCAACACACTTGCGAACATCTCGATCGCAGCATCCCTGGCCCGGATCGCGGACGCGATGGAGCGAACCTGACGGTTCCGACTTGTCCACTTCGGGTCCCGTCCCGTGCGCGCATTCGTCGACCTCACCGAGCGAGCCCACCCCCCAGATCGCGCCAGGCGACACGAGCGGTCGACTCTGCGGAGACCGCATACCTGTCGTTCAAAGCCGGGCGCCGGCCGTCTCGGCATCCGAGTCACTCCAGCATCACATGGCGGCCGGTCTCGTGACGGGCGCATGCGCGATCGATGACGAGGTTGCCTGGCATTGCGGATGGGAAAGTCGGTTGTTATCGGGGCAAGATCGGTTCGATCCGGTCAATGATCCACTTGGCGCGCAGTTCTGACGCATCGATCCCGCGAGACTGTTCGACCTCGGTCCATTTCTGAATCCGTTGCGCGAATGCCCTGGGCGCAGCGTCACCGATCAGGGGGTCGAGTCGTACGTCGTAAGTCGACACAGCGCCTTGCTCTGCGATGGCCGCCGGCAGGCAGAGCTTGTGCTGGTCGTCTGCGTGCACTGTGTCCGCGATGAGCTGGTCTCGCGCCTCTATCCAGCGTTCGAGGGTTCCCCACTCGGTTCTGAAATGTATGTGCACCCCGTCCGTCCGGCGGGTGATGCCGGTCGGCTCCAGACCTAGCCAGAGGAGAGTTCGCGCTCGGATCTCGTCTTCGTATTTATCGAGAGTCGCTACCGTTTTGGCCCTCGCTCTCCAGAACAGCACGAACGAGCTCCACTCCGGAATTGGGCTGATCTGACATCCGCATCGACAGCGCGATTGTATTCCGCCAGGAGTTGATACTCGTGTTGGAACTGCAGCGCGATCGTCGTTGGGAACCAACAGCCCACTCACCTCTACGAGGCCACGGTGCCATCGCGCCGCAGAACCAGGTGTCGACGACAACCGGGGCAGGCGATCAGGCGTAGAGGAGATCACCACCTGTGAAGCCTGCAGGGATCTGCACCAACTACCGACGCCACCGAAACCGCCGACAGTACTTACCTGTCGTTCAGAGCTGCGGATCTCGGCGGGGGCCTAAGGTGATGTCGACTCTGGAGGTCATGCGATGAGCAGCACCGAGCGCATGCAGATGCTCGCATTCATCCTTCTCATGTTCGCTTTCGTTGCCCTCCAGGTCGTTGCTCTGAGGAGCGGCGACCTCGGCAGGCACCCACACGATGCACGCCGGTTGCATCGAGCAGTTCCCCCCTGGTCGTCATACTCGCTGCGTTGGCGGTCTACCCCTGGAGCATGCTGCTCTGACCACGCTTCTGCGTCGGGCTCGCGGTGACCGACGTGATGCGAGGCGTCTGCGCGTGGCTCGATGCAGTTTTCTCCGGCACGCAGGGTGGATCGCCATGCCAGCCGAACACCACTTGACTGTCGCTCAGCGGTGTGTGGTTCGGGCTCTGTCACCGATCGTGAGGGCTACGGCATCGGTTCGTCGTTCGAATGTCAGCCGATGGTCTCGATGACTCCGCCCGCGACGTCGCGTACCACGGTCGCGCGGACCTCGAAGAGCAGATCAGGCAACTCGCCCACGCGGTATGTCCCCGCCTGAGGGAGGAGCTTGTCCGACAATGCCCGCGCCTGATCGGGTGAAAGTCCGATCACCCAGTCCGCTGGCTCGTGCTCATGTACTTTGACGTCGGATTCGGGGACGAAGGTGGCCCGGGTTTCCGGGCCCTCGAGGTAGAACGAGCATCCGGCGCCGATGCGTAGCGGAAGCAGCAGGCAGAACGTGTTGACCATGTGGGCGCCGATCGTGATAGTCACCGCCCGCCGGCGGCGCCGCAGCCGATCCAACACTGCGGTGGTGTCCCGCACCGTCAGCACGTCGAGGGCTAGTCCTGCCGTGGAGGATCCGTCGCGCGTGCGCCCTGTCTCGAGCGCGGCGACTGCGTCCGGAGCGGCGAAGATCGAGGTTCGGCTGAGGTGGGTAGTGAGTAGCGGGTAGTACTGCACGAAGAGGTCGCTGAAGCCTTCGGCGGTCCAACTCTTCTTCGCGGCGGCCTCGTCCGCGGTCAGCCCGACGATCTGCAGGAAGTCGACCCCCTCGTCCAAGGCGCCCGTTTCGGAGCGCTGCGCAAATCCCAGTTCCGGGTCCTCGACGCACAGCACGTGCCCCACCGGTGTCGTCGATGTCGACTGAATGGGCCCGTGTAGATCCATGGTGTGCCCAGGCCCAAACGCGTTGCCTGTCTCGGCTACGTAGCGGGCGAGATTCTGCAGGACGTTCGCCATGAAGGTTGGTGGCTCGTCCTCGTGGTCCGCACGAGACAGGCGAGCCGTCAGCTCGAAACTCCACCCACGGCCGTCATCGACGTCATCTTCCTCGGAGGTGCCATGTCTGGTCGCGAGTGGCGGATTTGGGCCAGACGTCGCGGTCAGGCCGACGCCGACGTAGTGCCAATGCGGCACCGGCTCATGCCGGGCGAACACAAGGACTTCGTCGAGCGGATCTGGCCCGCCCTCGTCCCAGCGTTGGAGGGTCTCCCATCGAAAGTCAGGCTCGGCATCTCCATATATCAGCTGCAAAGCTTGAACGAGACCGCGAGGCAGGGGGTGAACACTCGGTTCTGTCACCAGACGAGCATCGCGCACCCCAGCCGAGAATGTTCACGAACGCCGGCGAGGCGCCCGATCGCCAGCGCCACGCGACTCCCTCGGCGCCGCGACTGGGTGCGGCGCAGACGAAGTCACAGACCGAAAACGCGCGGCACCGGCAGGCGCGGCGCGCCTGCGGGTCCGAACAGTTCGGGCGCGTGCCCTGAGCCCACTTGGTACTCACACGAGTCCGCGACCCTCGCCCACGACTTACCTGTCGCTACCTTGCCGTCGGTGTCGGTGTCGGTGTCGGTGTCGGTGTCAGTGTCGGTGTCGGTGTCGCGTTCGGCGTCGGCGCATCATGAGATCGTTGTTTTGACAGGTCTTCACATCGAGGGGAGGCAGATCACATGGGCGCCAAACGCCGTGACGAGCCGAACGAGTCAGAGACGCCGTTCGGTCAAATGCCCGGAATCAACGGGAGCTCTGTTGGACCCAGCTTCCGTGAAGGCCCACGACGCACGCCAGACACTCATCCCGTGCGCAGCCTGTTGATCGGGCTAGTGCCGGTAGTCCTCATCGTCGCGTTTCTCCTCATCACGGGACGAATCTGACGCCACGATCGCTGCCACGAACGGCGGACCGCCGATCTCGCGTCATTCACTTCGGCGACATCCCGACGACCGCGGCAGCCAACGCAAGCGCCTGTTGACCGTCGACACCGTCGTCGTGCCATGCGACGAGCAGGTCCCCGAAAAACCCTGGCCGAACCGCGACGTCCGCCGCGGTAGGTTCGCGGGTCATCGCGAAGGGAAGAATCATGCGCAGGTCCACCATCGCCACGATCGGCATATTCGCGTCCCCGGCAATTCTTGCAGGATCAGCGCTGCTTGCCGTGACGGCATGGACCGCGATCACGCATGAGCTCGTCTGCCTCGACGCGCCAACTCCCGTAGATCCTCAGGTAATCGGTGAGGGCACTCTCGACGGACAACGCACCTGGATTCTAGTCGGCGAGCGGTGCACCTGGGCCACGGCATCGGGCGAAACGGTCACGACGACGAACTACGACCTGGCCGCCAGCATTGGCCTGCTTGGTGGCGTCGCTGCAACGCTGACGTCCGCGGTCGTGTTCGTGATCAGCGCTAGATCCGGCGCTGACGACCGCCCTGCTTGGAAGCACCGCACCGCCGCCTAACTGTCGTTCAATACCGCTTGGCGCCCAATGTTGTTCGCACAGAGGTCGGGCTCAGCGAGAGAAGTCGGGTTGCCTTAGCCCGGCCAGCAGTAGCTCCACAGCTGCACGCGACTCCGATGCCCAGAGCGGCCGGTCGATCGCAGCCCCAATGCCGTGCAACACGATCATCACCGCCCCGACGTTCACGTCGCTGCGGATAGCACCGTCGACGGCCGCCCGAGCCAGAAGGTCCGCGACGGTGCGCTCGAGTTCGATTCCGCCCTCGGCTAGTACTGCCGGGTCTGCGACTAGTGCGAGAGTGCGGGCGAGGCCCGCGTGGGCCAGCTCGTACTCGACGAACCCGCGCAGGAAGGCGTCGAGGTTCTCGCTCGAGGACCTCGACGGGTCGTGGGCCTGGTCGCAGAGCGAGGCCACCTCGCCCTCGTACACCGCCGCGGCCAGCGATTCGCGTGTGGGGAAGTGCCGATAGAGCGTCCCGACCCCGACGCCGGCACGGGCCGCGAAGTCGTCGAAGCGCACGTGCGCATCCTGATCGAACACGTCCCGGGCAGCTGCCATGATCGCATCCCGGTTGCGGCGCGCATCCGCTCGCAGTGCCCTTACTTCAGCCATGCTGAGACCCCCGTTGACAACTGGAGAAGGTCTCCATATTCTCATAACTGGAGACTAGCTCCATCTTACTCGAGGGAGCCCCTCATGCGCATTCTGATGTTTGGTCGCGGAGTGATAGCGACGATCTACGGTCGCGTACTTGACGCCGCCGGGCACGACGTCGAGTTCTACGTGCGTCCGGGTCGCGCTGCGGAGTACGGGGATGAGGTGCAACTGGACTGGATCGACGGGCGCCGCAAGCCGGTAGGCCGGCGAGTTCGTGAATCGTTCCGAACTCCGTTGCGAGAATCCATCGACCCGGGCAACAACTTCGATCTGGTCGTGCTCAGCGTCGGGCACCATCGTCTCGCAGAGGCATCCGCGTTCTTGGCTCCCCGACTGGGCACGGCAACAGTGCTGGTGTTCGGCAATATCTGGGAGGAGCCGCTCACCGCAGTCGCGCCGCTTCCAGCCGATCAGGTCGTGTTCGGGTTCCCGCAAGCGGGCGGCGGCTTCGGGGACGACGGTGTGCTGTGGGGCGGGTTGTTGCCATCCGTCATCATCGGCACGACCGACGCCTCGCCGACACGGCGGGAGCAGGAGGTGTTCACGGCCTTTCGGCAGGCGGGCCTCGCTGTTCGGCAGGAGAAGGACATGCGAGGGTGGCTGTGGCTGCACTTCATCGCCGACGCCGGCATGTTCGACCAGGCCGTCCGAAGCGGGTCGCTGGCGAACATGATCGGAGACCGTCGAGCGTTCCGCGACGCACTCTTGACGACGCGCGAACTGCTGCCCATTCTCGAGGCTCGGGGTGTCGACCTCCGCCTGCACCGCAGCGCCACGCTGCCGTACCGGTTCCCCCTCATGGTCGCTGCGGCGTTCGCACGGACGACGGTGCTGATTCCGATCGCTCGCAGGAGCCTCGCAGCTCACACGGACCCGCAGGCCCCAGAGGCGCGCGCCGTGCTCGAGGACACGCTGCACGAAGCGCGCCGACTCACTATCCCTGCCCCGCGCCTCGAGCGGTAACTTCGGCGACCGGACATCCTGGCCTGCAGTCCTCTTAGTCCGTAGCGGCTGGTGAACTGCCGGCGCGGTCATCGGCACGGCGTGGCAGCGAAGACTGCGGTCCACGGGAGCGCCCGTCTTCTCCGGCTGGTACGGCACGACCACGCTGCCCGGAGCCGCACGCGCGTCCGGGTCTTCCTCCGGTTGCCGAAGGGCCGCCCCGTCGTGCTGCTGCATCCGGACGTCTTTTGGCGGCGACGGCAAGGCAATCCTGGGCGCAATCACCGACCAGTGGGTCCCGCCGGTCACAGCCACGCGGTCACATCCGGTCGGGTCCTCGAAGACCAGCCGGGGCCCGAGGCTGCTACGTCCGGCGCGGAGGGTCCGACCGCCGACCCGACCGCGGGCCGTCCGCCAGACAACAGACCCGCCGGCTGCGACGATGACCAGCATGCGCCGCACCGTCTCCGCCCACCTCGAGCTCGACGTGCTCCAGCCGGCCGTCCTCGCCCTGCTCGTCGCCGTCGCCGACGGCGCCTACGAACGCACCGAACGGCTCGAGGTCACGTGCGACGGCCGGGCGCTCGACCTAACGGAGCTCGCTGAGCCGCACGGCACCCGGCTGCACCGGGTGCAGGCGCCGGTGGGCCGGGTGCTCGTCGACTACCACGCGAGCGTCGTCGGCACCGACCTGCCGCCGCTGGCGAGCGAGCGCGAGGCGATCAGCTACCTGCGGCCGAGCCGGTACGCCGAGTCCGACCGGCTGATCGGGCTCGCGAACGTCGAGTTCGCGGGCCTCGAGGGCCGAGCGCTGCTCACCGCCGTTGGTCAGTGGGTCGAGTCGCACCTCGCCTACGTGTCGGGCAGCAGCGCGCCGACCGACGGCGCCGTCGACACGCTCCTGAGCGGCGCCGGGGTCTGCCGCGACTTTGCGCACCTGACGGTGAGCCTCCTGCGCAGCATGGACGTCCCCGCGCGCCTGGTCGCGGTATACGCGCCGGGTCTCATGCCGATGGACTTCCACGCGGTCGCGGAGGCGCTGCTCGACGGCGTCTGGCACGTCGTCGACGCGACGCACCTCGCGCCGCGCCGCTCGATGCTGCGGATCTCGACGGGGCGCGACGCCGCCGACACCGCGTTCCTGTCCACCCACCACGGCCGCGCGAACCTGCTCTCGCAGGAGGTCACCGCGACCGTCGACGGCGACCTTCCGATCGAGGACTGGTCAGAGCTCGTCGAGCTTCAGTGACGAGCTTCAGTGAGGTCGAGCCCCAGTGAGGTCGAGACCCGGTGAGGTCGCGCTTCAGGGTGGCGGCGCCTCGGGCTTGACCAGCCGGGCGCTGAGGTACCGCACGTCGCCCCGGGCGAGGCCCTCGTGGTTGCGCGTGCCCCGGATCCCGGCAAACGGCCGGATCGCGCGCTGGAACCCGCGCGGGATCCAGGCGTCGATGAGCGCGAGCTTGCGCTCGTTGTCGAGCTCCATGGCCCGCAGCACGTTCGCGGTGATGTCGAGCTCCGCCTCGCAGCGCAGGGGTGACCGGGCGAGCTGGGCGTGCAGCGTGGCCAGCCCGGCGGCGTCGCGCAGGTCCGCCCACGCCAGCACTCCCCCGGGCCGCAGCACGCGGTGCGCCTCGGCCAGGAACGCGTCCATCGAGGCGTAGCAGTGCGACGACTCGATGTTGACCACGACGTCGAAGCTCTCGGCCGCGAACGGCATCGCCTGCGCGTCCCCCGCGACGAAGCTCAGGCCGGGGCCGCGCCGGTGCCGACGCGAGAGCTCGACGGCGCGCCGGGAGAAGTCGAGCCCCGTCGTCGACCGCGGGTGCAGGTACCGGCTCACGTGCGCCGCGCCGCCGCCGCGCCCGCTGCCGACCTCGAGCACGTCGGCGCCCCGCACCTCGGTGCCCGCCAGGGCGTGCCGGAAGAGCTGGATGCAGTACCGGTCCGGCTCGTCGCGCGGGTCGAGCTCGACCTGCGGGGACGCACCCAGCCCGGCTCCGGCCCCGACCGGCGCGTAGCCGTAGTTCATGAACGCCCAGCCCGGCTCGCGAACCCGCGCCGCCAGGAGCTCGTAGCACGCCCGCCAGGCGAGCTGCTTTGCACCCATGCCTCACGGTAGCCCGGATCGGCCCCGTCGAGGTGGGGCGTGTGTTAAGCCTCTGCGATGACCTTTGCGCCCATCCTGCGCCGGCTCGACGCCGACCGCGAGCACCCGCCGGAGCCGCACGAGTGGTTCCTCGCGGTGCCCGCGGTCGCCCAGGTGCTCGCCGACGGCTGGGAGCTGGCCCAGGTCACGGTGGTCGTTGGCGAGAACGGCGCCGGCAAGTCGACCCTCGTCGAGGCGATCGCCCTCGCGGTCGGGATGGGCGCCGAGGGCGGTTCGACCGGGTCGCGCCACTCCACCCGGGTGACCGAGTCGCAGCTGTGGCGCCATCTCGTCCTGCTGCGGGACGTGGGCGCGCCGCGGCGCGGATTCTTCCTGCGCGCCGAGACGATGCACTCGTTCTACACGTACCTCGAGGAGAACCCCGGGGCGCGGCCGGAGCCCGCCTTCCACCAGCTCTCGCACGGCGAGTCGTTCCTCGCGCTCGCGACCGAGCGGATGCGCAAGCCCGGGCTGTACCTGCTCGACGAGCCCGAGTCCGCGCTGTCCTTCACGGGCTGCCTTGCGCTGCTCGCCCACCTGCACGCGCTCGCCGACGCCGGCTCGCAGGTGATCGTCTCGACCCACTCGCCGCTGCTTGCGGGCCTGCCGGGCGCGCAGATCTGGGAGGTCGGCGAGTGGGGGCTGCGCCCGAGCGCGTGGGCGGACCTGGACCTCGTGCGGCGCTGGCGGGGCTTCCTCGACGACCCCGGCCGGTACCTGCACCACGTGCTCAACTCGCCGTGACGGCCCGTCGCCGCCACAGCAGCGGGTTCTCGCGGCGGGGTCGCCTGCCGCGACGCAGCGGCGCCGCCAGGAACTCACCGAGCGTGACTCCCGCGGCGAGCCCGAGGCCGATCAGCGCCGCGCCGAGCAGACCGCTGGCGCCAGCGATGATGCCGATCGAGTGCTCGTTGATGAGCTGGAACAGCGCCCGGTAGATCGCGAGACCGGGCAGCAGCGGCACGATCCCGCACACCGAGATGACGATCGGGGTCACGCCGAGCCGCGGCCCGACGAAGACGCCGAGGAAGCCGACGACGAGCGCCGCGAGCGCGCTCGCGACGGCCGGGCCGAGGCCGAGGTCGCCCGCAACGACGTAGATGACCCACGAGAGCCCGCCGACGACGGCGGCCGCCACGGCGGCGCGGGGCCGCGCGTACGACGCAACCCCCCACGCCCCGGCGACGACGGCGGCGCTGGCGGCCTGCACCATCAGCGGCGCCGTGTTCGCAGGGATGTCGAGCACCTCGAGCGGCACCCCGGCGCGGCGAGCGACGTCGAGCACCCCACCGATCCCGACGACGATGCCGAGCGTCAGCACGACGACCTCGAACGTGCGCCCGCCCGCCGTGACCGCGAACCCGCTGATCGCGTCCTCCGCCGCGCCGACCAGGGACAGACCGGCGAGCAGCACCACGATGCCCGAGGCCACCACGAGCGACGGCGGCAGCGCCGCGAGCGCGCCCGGGAAGGTGGGCGCGGCCAGGAACAGCCCGACCGCGACCAGGGTCGCGATCGCCGCGCCGATGCCCTGCAGGAAGAATGGGGGCAGCCCGAACCGATCGAGCGCCCACAGCACGCGGTCGATGAGCGCCGTCGTCGCCGCCGCGACGACCGCGACCGCCGGGCCGCCGCCGAGCAGGAACGCGACCCCCGCGGCGAGCACCGACAGGACGAGCGTGACCACCCACCGGCTGTACGGACGCGGGGCCGTGACGATGGCGTCGAGCGCCGCGTGCGCGTCGTCGAGCCGGTCCCGCGCGTCCTCGGCGGCGACCTTCACGCCGTATGTCTGCGTCGCGAGCTCGAGGATGCTGGCCAGGCGCCCGTAGTCGGCGTTCCGGGTCCGGATCACCCGCATGAGCGTCATCGGGTACGCCGAGCCGCCCGGGTCGTACGCGAGCGTGATGGCGCTGAAGCCGACCTCGACCTGGCACGCGTCCAGGCCGAAGGCGCGCACGGTCCGGTTGATGGTCGTCCGCACGTCGGCGGCGGAGGCGCCGAGGGAGAACATGGCCTCGCCGAACCGGAGCGCGAGCTCGAGCGCGCCCCGCGCGACGACCTCGTCGAGGCCCGCGTCCCGGGCGCGCAGCCCGACATCGCCCGGGTGCGTCCCGG
This sequence comes from Pengzhenrongella sicca, assembly GCF_017569225.1. Lineage (GTDB taxonomy): Bacteria > Actinomycetota > Actinomycetes > Actinomycetales > Cellulomonadaceae > Pengzhenrongella > Pengzhenrongella sicca. Next base: position 1,758,784 of record NZ_CP071868.1, on the reverse strand, counting down.
CGATCACCTGGCGGGCCAACTGACGCAACCGCTCCGAACCCCGCATGCCTCAAGGGTAGGCGCCGCGGCGGGCCGAGCCCGACGCGCTCGGCGGGTCAGCGCGGGGCTGACGCCCCGGTGCGACGGCGCGCGCGCTCCGCGATCTCGAGCGGCAGCGCGGCCGCGCGGAGCAACCCCGGCAGCAACTCGGGCTCGAGCGTCATCGCGCGAAAGCACACGCCGACACTGACGTCGTGATCGGGCCGGTGCACGATCTCGATCGGGTCCCCCGCGCGGAGCTCGCCCGCCTCGACGACCCGCAGGTAGGCCCCCGGCAGCGCGGCCTGCGTGAACTGCGGGACCCAGCCGGCCCGGTCCAGCCACCGGGCGAAGGTGGAGCACGGGATCCGCGGGCTGGAGACCTCGAGGACGACATCGCTCCCGACCCGCCAGCGCTCGCCGATCAGGGCGCCGGTCACGTCGAGGCCGGCGGTCGTGAGGTTCTCGCCGAAGCTGCCGTTGCCGAGCGTCCGGCCGAGCTCGACCTCCCACCGGTCGAGGTCCGCGCGCGCGTAGGCGTAGACGGCCTGGTCGACGCCGCCGTGGTGGGTCGCGTCGCCCACCCGGTCCCCCACGAGGCCGACGCCGCCGCTCCCCTTCGGCCCCGGCACCTCGACCCGGGCGGGCCCCGAGAGAGGCCGCTTGTCGATGCCGGTCGGGCGCGGGTGTCGCGACGGGTCGAGGCGCATCGCGGCGACGTTCACGGTCAGCACGGCGGGCGTCGTCATGCGGGTCATCGTCGCAGATCGATCGCCCGGTCAGTTGGCCGCGGACACCTGGGCGACGATCGCGACGGCGGCGTCCCAGTACTTCGTGTAGTGGTACGGGTCGGCGTTGCGCTGGACGGCGTGCGCGACGAGCGTCGGCTCCATCGCGTTGCGCCCGTCGACCTTCGCGAGCGCCGTGTAGAAGCTGGCCGCGCTCGTCGCGGGGTCCATGCGGTCGGCGAGGCTGCCCCAGGCGCCGTTCGCGCGCTGCTGGAAGAGCCCGCGGCTGTCCGGACCGGCGACGTCGCCGTGGTCGGCGACCGTGAGCGATGACTCGCCCATCGCGGTCATCACGGCGATCGTCTGGTCCCGGACGGACAGGCCCATCGCCCGCCCGGTCTCGACGATCGTGGCCGCGTTGGCGACCTGCTCGGCGCCGTAGGCGCCGGCCGCGCCGGTCGGATCGGCCGCGGCGACCGCCGTGGCGAAGACCGCGTCGAAGGATGCCGCAGACTTGGTGGCGGACGGCGTCGCGGACCGCGCGGCGAGGCCGGCGATCGTGCCCTGAATCTCCACGACCCGCGCGGTCGTGGCGGCGATGGCGTCCACGGCGGCTCCTGATCTCGCGACGAAAGGTACGTCCTGCCTATCGACCGGAACGGCCCGGGTGTGACCCGAACGCCGCACCCCGCGCGCGTGTCCGCCAGCACAGCAGCCATCGCAGGCGCACCAGTCTTCGCCAGCACAGCAGAGAGCGAGCCGATCGTGCCGGGACGCATCACCTACACCGGGCCGGTCCTCGCCCCCTGGCAGGACGAGGCGGTCGCGGCCTGGGTGGCCGGCGACTCGCGCGGCCCGCACCGCGGCACGCTCGAGGTTTTCACGGGCGGCGGCAAGACCCTGCTCGCGCTGGCCGCGGCGGCCGCGGCGTCGGCGCTCGTGCCCGGCCTCCGGGTCGGGATCGTCGTGCCCACGCAGGCGCTCCAGACCCAGTGGTTCGCCGAGCTGCAGCGCCAGACCGACCTCGGTCGCGCCGACATCGGCCGGGTCGGCGGTGGCCACCACGACGACTGGTCCGGCCGCCGCGTCCTGATCGCGGTGCTCAACACCGCCGCGCGGACGCTGCCCGACCTGAGCCGCGGCGTCGACCCCGCGACGCTCATGCTCGTCATCGACGAGTGCCACCGCGCGGGCGCGCCGCAGTTCTCCCGGGTGCTCGACACGGCCGCCGACTTTCGCCTCGGCCTGAGCGCGACGCCGGACCGCGACGAGATCGACGACCGCGGCGAGCTCGTCGCGTACGACGACCAGGTGCTCGGCCGGCGCCTCGGCGAGGTCGTCTTCTCGTTCGACCTGCGCCGCGCGCGCGAGGTGGGCTGGCTCCCCGAGTACGCGATCCATCACCACGGGGTCCAGCTCGACGCGGCCGAGCGGCGCGAGTACGACCGCCTGAGCCGGCAGGTGGACGACCTCGCCGACCAGCTGCGCAGCCTCGGCAAGGAGCCCGGGCAGGCACGCCGGCTCGCGTCCCGGCCCGGCGACGTCGGCATCACGGCCGGCCGGTACGTCGCCACGACCGCCAAGCGCAAGGACCTGCTGTACCGCGCGCGCGAGCGCCGGCGCGTCACGGCAGCCGTGCTCGAGCGCACGTTCGCGGCCGACCCGGCGCGCAAGGCGCTGCTGTTCCACGAGCGCGTCGACGAGGCCGCCGCGCTGCACGCGGTGCTCGTCGACCGCCTGCCGGTGACCTCGACCCTCGAGCACTCCAAGCTGAGCCCCGCGGCGCGGCGCGCCGCGCTCGAGGACTTCGCCGCCGACCGGGCCGCGGTGCTCGTGAGCGTCAAATCGCTCGTCGAGGGGCTGAACGTGCCGTCGGCCGACCTGGGCATCTCGGTCGCGTCGTCGTCGAGCGTGCGCCAGCGCGTGCAGAGCCTCGGCCGGGTGCTGCGCCGCCGCTTCGACGGCCAGGTCAAGCACGCCGACATGCACATCGTGTATGTCTGCGACACGGTCGACGAGCTCATCTACGCCAAGGAGGACTGGTCCGACCTCACGGGCGAGGGCGCCAACGAGTACCTCACGTGGCCGCTCGACTCCGAGGAGCCGGTCACGGCCGACGAGCCGCCGCGCACGCCCCGACCCACCGAGGAGATGGAGTGGCTCCGCCTCGGCGAGGCCCCGCCCGCGGCGGCCGAGCGGTGGCACGGCGTCCTGCCCGACCTGGACTACTCCGTCGACACCCGCGGCACCGTCCTGACGCCGGCCGGCGAGGTGATCCGCAACCCGCAGGGCGTACCGGCGATGATCGCGGCGCTGCGCGGCGCGCCCGGCGGCCGGTTCCGGCTCACGCCGCGCCACCGCCTCGTCCTGGTGTTCTACGTCGAGAACGACGGTCCGCCGGTCTCGTACGTCGTCGGCCAGGCGCCCGAGGCGTTCGAGCTGCTCGGCACCGGCCCGGCCGCGGGCGCGGCGGTCGACGTGGGCGCGCTGCGCGCCGGCGCGCCGTACCCCGGCTCGCTCGACAAGGCCGGCGGCGCCTACAAGCTCCGCCAGCGCCACGGCGGCGTCATCGAGCGGCGCGGGCCCCACGGCAGCGAGCTGGCGACCGAGGACTCGAGCGCGGGGACACCGGGCCACAACGCCCGCCTGCTGCTCGACGCGTGGCGCGGCACGCAACGGCCCGGGATGAAGTTCTTCGTCAACGCCGCGGCGCACGCGTGGTTCCTCGACGCGGGTGTCCCGCTGTACCTCGCGTCCGTGCCGGGCGGGTTCGCGTGGCCCGTCGCACAGGTGGCGCCGGGCGAGCGGGTCGAGTCAGGCGAGCAGGTCAGCCCAGGCGAGCAGGTCAGCCCAGGCGAGCAGGTCGGCCCAGGCGCGAGCGGGCCGACGCCGGCGACGCCTGGGTAGGCAGGAGCTGACGCTCGGCACGCCACAGGTCGAAGGCGCCGGCGGGGACCGGCCTGGACAGGAGGTACCCCTGCGCGGTGTCGCAGCCGAACCCGGTCAGCGTCGCCAGCGCCGCCGCCGTCTCGACGCCCTCGGCGACGATCGACAGGCCCAGGTTGTGCCCAAGGTCAACGATGCTGCGCACGATCAGCGCATCGCTGGGACTCGTCGCCATCGTCAGCACGAACGAGCGGTCGATCTTGAGCTCGCTGACCGGCAGCGTCTTCAGCTGGCTGAGGCTCGTGTAGCCCGCGCCGAAGTCGTCGATCGACAGCCGAACCCCGAGCCCCGCGAGGGCCGTGAGCACGCGCTGCGCGCGCGCCGGCTCGATCATGATCGCGCTCTCGGTCACCTCGAGCTGGAGCAGCTCGGCCGGAACCCCGTGCACCGCCAGGAGGTCCGCGACCTGCCCCGGCAGGCTCTCGTCCAGCAGGTTGCGTGCCGAGAGGTTGACCGAGACCAGCAGCGCCTGCCGGGCGTCCAGCCAGCGCCGCGCCTGCGCGAGCGCCGCCCCGAGGACGTAGCGCGTCAGCGGGCCGATGACCCCCGTGTGCTCGGCCATCGGGATGAACTCGTCCGGGAACACGAGGCCGCGCGCGGGGTGCTGCCACCGCACGAGGGCCTCGACCCCGACGAGGGCACCCGTGGCCGTCGAGATCTGCGGCTGGTAGTGCAGCTCCAGCTCGCCGAGGTCGAGGGCGCGGCGCAGGTCACCGAACAGCGCGAGCCGCTGGGGGCTGTGCCCGTCGACGGCGCACGTGTAGACGAACACGCCGAGGCTCTGCGTCTTCGCGACGTACATCGCGATGTCGACGCGGCGCAGCAGGGTCGTCGCGTCGTCGCCGTGCAGGCCGGAGAGCACCACCCCGACGCTGGCCTCGACGTCCAGGGCCACGCCGTCGACCTGGAACGGCTGCTCGAGCGCCGACCGTAGCCTGCCCGCGACGAAAACCGCGGCCGCGAGGTCGCCGACGGCGGGCAGCAGGACGGCGAACTCGTCCCCGCCCAGGCGCGCGATGGTCTCGCCGTCGCGCAGCGCTGCGCGCAGCCGCGGCCCCACCTGCGCCAGGAGCTGGTCACCGTAGTGGTGCCCGAACGTGTCGTTGATCTCCTTGAACCTGTCGATGTCGATGAGCAGCAGCGCGACGGGCAGCCCCGTGACCCGCGCCGCGAGCAGGTCCGCCGCGCACCGCTCGGCGAGGAACGCCCGGTTCGGCAGACCCGTGAGCAGGTCGTGCCGCGACGCGTGCAGCGCCCGCTCGCGCGCCACCTCGAGCGCGCGGCGATCGCCGCGCGAGACGTAGGCCAGCGCCGCCGCGAGCACGAGCCCGACGAGGAAGACGATCGGGGTCAGCGCCCCGTCGACGCCTTCCGACCGCTCGAGCTGCCGGAGCTGGACCTGGGCGTTGCGGAGGTGGACCGTGGCGGCCGCGCCGACCATCGCGCCCAGCTGCGCGGACAGCGGGCCGGCCTCGTCGGTCTCGATCGCGAGCGCCAGCGCGCCGTCCCCCGCCTCGATCGCCGCGAAGAGCCGGTCCGCCGCCGCGAGGTAGTCCTCGTGCACGAACAGGATCTGCGCGGCGCTCTCCCGATCGGGCGCCCCGCCGGCGCGGGCCGCCGCGGCGAGCGCCCGGACGAGGTCGTCCGCGGCCGCGTCGAAGCTCGCGCGGGCCGCCGGCACCGGCTCGAGCCGGTAGGTGTGCGCCCGGGACTGCTCGGCCGCCGCCGCGCTCACCGCGTGCGTGTAGGCGTCGGACAGCCGGGTGGCGACCGCCACCTCCCGCGCAGCCCGCGCGGTCATCTGCGACGAGCCGACGACGAGCCCACCGAGCACGAGCAGGACCAGGACGAGGGCGACGCTCAGGGCGCGCCCGCGCGGGCCCGTGGGCTCCTGGTGGTCGGCGCTCATCGGTCCTCGCAGCGGGTCGGCGGGCAGGCTGGCGTCCCCCCTATCGGCCACCGGGGCGGCGCAATGAACCTTTGCGCGCGAGGTCGGGGGGTGAATCTCACCCGCAGCTCCTCCCCCGACGCTCATCACCCGCGATTCCTCAGCGGCGCGAGCCCGGCCGCCGTCGGTCCCACGCCGTACCCGCTCACGCCGGCCCGTGCGCAGGGGCATCCGCGCTGCTCAGAGCGACGTTGGCCCCGCGCCCGCCCGGCTGTCCCGGCCCGGGCGCGGGCGCGGGCCGCACATCCGATTCGCACGTATCTGCGCCCCTTGTGCACGTCCCCTTGCGGGGGCAGCATGACAACTGAGCATGACGACAGGCAGGGGCAAAGATGCCGCCTGCTCACGCGAGAAGTCAGGTGTCCGCGCGGCGTCGTTCGCCGCCGCGGACCGGGGCCGCGCGAGCCGCTCACCGCTCACGGGCCCCGCTCGACGAAGGGGATGGACATGACCAAGCAGTCCAACGGGGGAGCAGACAAGAAGAAGGCGGAGTCGCCGGGCGCCGCACGCAGCGGCGACGCGATGCACCCGGCCACCGGCGGCGCGATGCCGGGCTCGGCGATGCGCTCGGGCGCCGCCGACAGCTCGGCGATGAAGGGTTCCGCGCCGCGGTCGATGTCCCGCAACGCCATGTCGGCAGCCGCCGACGGCGCGCCCGCGGCACAGGAGTCCACGGGACCTCGGATGGGCGCGGCCGGCGCGGCCGGCGCAGGATCCGCGGCCGGCGCGGGCGGGTCGGGCGGCGCGGGCGGCGCGACGGCTGGCGGGGCGGGCGCGGCGACACCCACCGAACGCCGATGCGGGGCGATGGAGGTGCACCGGCGCCTGCTGTCCACCTCGCCCGAGTACGTCGCGAACCGCACCGCCATCGAGAACCGGACGCGGATGTTCCTCGCCCGCGACGCGTCGCAGCGGTTCCCGGGCATCGCCCGGATCCCGGTCGTCGTGCACGTCGTGTGGAACTCCCCGGAGCAGAACGTCTCGGTCGAGCAGATCCAGAGCCAGATCGACGTGCTCAACCGCGACTTCCGCGCGACCAACCCGGACGTCTCGACGGTGCCGGCTCCGTTCCAGCCGCTCGTCGCGGACTCGCGGGTCGAGTTCTTCCTGGCGTCGGTGGACCCGAACGGCGCACCCACGACCGGGATCACGCGGACCAACACGGCGACGACGTCGTTCACGCACGACGACGCGGTGAAGTCCGCCGCCACGGGCGGCGCCGACGCCTGGCCGGCCGACCGATACCTCAACATGTGGGTCGCCCCGCTCGGCGGCGGCCTGCTCGGCTACGCGCAGTTCCCGGGGGGCGCGGCCGCGACCGACGGCGTCGTGATCACGCACTCCGGCTTCGGCACCACCGGCACCGCCGCTCCCCCGTTCCACCTCGGCCGGACGGCGACGCACGAGATCGGCCACTACCTCAACCTGTTCCACATCTGGGGCGACGACGGCAGCGGCTGCAGCGGCTCCGACGAGGTCGCGGACACCCCGAACCAGGGCGGCGCGAACACCGGCGTGCCGACCTTCCCGCACGTGTCCTGCACCAACGCGCCCAACGGCGACCTGTTCGTCAACTACATGGACTACGTCGACGACCCGGTCATGGTGATGTTCACGCACGGCCAGGCCGCGCGCATGGAGGCGTGCCTCGACAGCACGCGCAGCCCGCTCATCTCGGCGCAGCAGACGCCGGTCCCGGCCGGGCCCGTCGTGTCCTGGGCCGCCAACCGGATCGACGCGTTCGTGCTCGGCACGGACACGGCGATGTACCACAAATGGTGGGACGGCAACGCCTGGGGACCGGGCGTCACCGACTACGAGTACATGGGAGGTGTGTGCATGAGTGCACCCGAGGTCGCGGCCTGGGGGCCGAACCGGCTCGACGCGTTCGTCCTCGGCACCGACCGCGCGCTGTGGCACAAGTGGTGGGACGGCAACGCCTGGGGCCCGTCGGTCACCGACTGGGAGTACATGGGCGGCATCTGCATGAGCCCGCCGCGCGTGGCGTCCTGGGGGCCGAACCGGCTCGACGCGTTCGTGCTCGGCACCGACCGCGCCATCTACCACAAGTGGTGGGACGGCAACGCCTGGGGACCGGGCGTCACCGACTACGAGTACCTCGGCGGGACCTGCATGAGCCCGCCCGAGGTCGTGGCCTGGGGCGAGAACCGGCTCGACCTGTTCGTCCTGGGCACCGACAACGCGCTCTACCACAAGTGGTGGGACGGCAGTGCGTGGGGCCCGTCGGTCACCGACTATGAGTACCTGGGCGGCGTCTGCGCGAGCCCGCCCACGGTCGTGGCGTGGGGCCCGAACCGGCTCGACGTCTTCGTGATCGGGACCGACAGCGCGCTCTACCACAAGTGGTGGGACGGCAACGCCTGGGGCCCGTCGGTGACCGACTGGGAGTACATGGGCGGCGTCTGCACCTCGGCGCCCACCGTGGTCGCGTGGGGCCCGAACCGCCTCGACGTGTTCGTCACCGGCACGGACAGCGCGCTGTGGCACAAGTGGTGGGACGGCAACGCCTGGGGCCCGTCGGTCACCGGCTGGGAGTCCCTCGGCGGCGTCATCACCTCGGCGCCGCGGGTCACCGCGTGGGGCCCGAACCGGCTTGACGTGTTCGTGACCGGCACCGACAGTGCGCTGTTCCACAAGTGGTGGGACGGCAACGCCTGGGGCCCGTCGGTCTCCGGGTACGAGTCGCTCGGCGGCGTCGTCAGCGACCTGCGTCAGGGCCAGCCCGCGGCGGCGATCGAGAGCGGGCCGCCCCGGCCCGCGTTCCCGGCGATGAAGCAGCCGCAGCAGGGCGAGATGTCGGCCGCGGCGCGCTCGTAGCCGCAGCCGCAGCCGCAGCCGACGCACGACACAGGAGTCCGGGTGGTGGCGGGCCGGTTCCGGCCGGCCCGCCACCACCCGGGCACGAGAGAGAGGCCGCCATGCCGGCTCCGGAGGTCCAGCTGCTCGGACGCTGGGTGCACTCGTCCGAGGACGACCACGACGGCGTCGCCGTCTACCGCCGTCCCGAGTTCAACTTCCCCCCGGCGCGAGGCAGGCGCGGGCTCGAGTTCGGGGCCGACGGCAGCTTCGTCGAGTGGGCGATCGGCCGCGGCGACGGGTCCGAGGCCAGGCCGGGCCGCTGGGAGCCGGACCCCGCGGGCGGCGCGGTGGCGCGCGGCGCCGTCGGCGGCACCGCGCTGCGGGCGGTCCAGACGGCACCCGACGTGCTGGAGGTCCGCGCCGTGGACACCCCGGCGGGGGGCCCGACATGACCGGGTACGTCGTCGCCCCGGACGAACGCTCGGGCAGGGCCGACGACGTCGCGCCGCGCGGCACCCACTGGGCGCGGTTCGCCGACCGCGTCGTGACCTGGGCGCCGGAGCCCGCGCGCCTCGGCCGCGGCGCGCGGACCGCCGACCGACTGCTGCTCATCACCCAGGTGGGCCGGTCGTTCCAGGACGCGCACCCCGACCTCACGCCGGTGCTCGAGCACGGCCGGCACCTGGTCGTGGCGGACACCGACCCGTCCCTGCTCGCCGTCACGCCCGACGCCGAGCCCGGCGCCGACGAGCACGCGCACTGGCGGGTCGAGCCCCTGCCGGCCGACGCCGTCGTCGTCGGGCTACCGGCCGCGCCGCCCGCCCGGGTGGACCCCGCGATCGCCGGCCTGCTCGGCGAGCTCTCGAGCCCGCTCTACGCCGCCGACGTCGCCTGGCTCGCCGGGCTGCCGACGCGCCACTCGCTCAGCACGCACTTCGCGACGGCGGCCGGCTGGGCCGCGGCCCGGATGACCGCGCTCGGCTTCGCGGCGACCCGCGTCCCGATCACGGTCGGCGCCGGGACGAGCGAGAACGTGATCGGCGACCGCGCCGGGGTGGGCAGCGGACCGCGCGACCTCGTCCTGATCACCGCGCACCTCGACTCCGTGAACCTCGCCGGCGGGCCAGCCGCGAGCGCGCCCGGGGCCGACGACAACGCGAGCGGCTCGGCGGGCGTGCTCGAGCTCGCTCGCGTCCTGGCGGCCCACGCGTGGCGCGCCGACGTGCGGCTGATCCTGTTCGGCGGCGAGGAGCAGGGCCTGCACGGCAGCCAGCAGTACGTCGCCGCGCTGCCCGGTGCCGACCGCGCCCGCCTGCGCGCGGTCCTGAACATGGACATGATCGCGACGCGCAACTCCCCCGCCCCGACGGTGCTGCTCGAGGGCGCGACCGTGTCGGCGGGCCTCATCGCGGACCTCGCCACGGCCGCCGCGACGTACACGGGCCTGCGGGTCGAGACCTCGCTGTCGCCGTTCGCGAGCGACCACGTGCCGTTCATCACCGCTGGCCTGCCCGCGGTCCTGACGATCGAGGGCGCCGACAGCGCCAACGGCCACATCCACTCGGCGAACGACACGCTCGCCTTCATCGACCACGCCTTCGCGCTCGACATCCTGCGGATGAACCTCGCCGCGCTCGCGGGCTGGCTCGGCTCGACGTCCGGCGCGCCGCGCCCCGCTGGGTCGGCCGTCTCCTGGGGGCCGGGGCGGCTGGACGTGTTCGTCGTCGGCACGGACTCGACGCTGCAGCACACGTGGTGGGAGGGGGCCGGGTGGCAGCCGTCGCCCGGCGGGTTCGAGACGCTCGGCGGGACGATCGCCCGCCCGTGACGGCGGGCGTCAGGCTAGGAAGAGGCGCACGCCCGCGTAGGCCGTCGCCGCGACGAGGAGCCAGGACGCGAGACCCAGCCCGAGCGTGCGGCCGCCCGTCGCCCGGAGCGTGCGCCGGTCGATGCCGGTGCCGAGGCCCGCGAGGGCGGCGACCATGAGCACGTGCTGCGCGCCGGCGGCGACGGCGAGCGCCGAGTCCGGCACGAGCTCGGCGCTACGGAGCGCGATCGCGGCGAGGAAGCCGACCACGAACAGCGGGAGGATCGGCGGCCGACGCCCGCCTGCCGCCGCGCCGCGGCGGGTCCGGCGCGTGAGCGCGACCGCGGCGACGAGCGGCGCCAGGAGCACGACGCGGCTGAGCTTGACCACGACGGCGGTGGTGAGCGCGCCGTCGACGCGGCTCGCGGTCGCGACGGCCTGGCCGACGTCGTGCACGCTGGCCCCGACCCACGCGCCGAACGCGGCCGGCTCGAGGCCGAGCGGGCCCGCGAGCGCGGGCAGCACGACGATCGCGAGGCTCCCGCAGAGCGTGACGAGCGCGATCGCGACGGCGGTGTCCTCCTCCTCTCCGCCGGCCACCTCCCGCATCGCCGCGATGGCCGACGCGCCACAGATCGAGAAGCCCGTCGCGACGAGCAGCGACCGGGCGGGCGGCAGGCCCAGCGCCCGGCCGAGCAACTGCGTCCCGGTGAACGTCACCGCCACCGTCCCGAGCACGACAGCCAGCCCGCCGAGGCCGAGGTGGACGAGGTCGGGCAGGGCGAGCTGCAGGCCGAGCAGCACGACGGCGATGCGCAGGAGCCGGGTCGTCGCGACGTGGGTGCCGGGCCGGAGCACCGGCGGGTGCAGCCCGAGGTTCGCCGCCAGCGCGCCGAGGACGACGGCGACCGTCGCCGCGTTCAGTGCCGGGACGACGTGCGCGACCGCGAACGCGAGCGCGGTCGCGCCGGCGACGGCCGCGAGGCCCGGCACCGCGGCCCGGGCCGACCCGGACGGCTCGAGCCCCGGTTCCGGAGCTCGACGTGGCAAGGCCAGGGTGTCGCGGGTCACGGGTTGGCTTCCTGCTCGGCGGTCGGGTGCTGGCACCAGCCTGGACCCGGTGGAGCGCTCGCAGTAGGGACCACGCCGTGATGACCTCATCCGCCGTGCTGATGTCAGGCCATAGAGTGGGGCTATGCCTCAGCAACCACCGACCACGGCGGCCGTCGCGCCATGACGACGTCGCGGGCGAACCTCGCGCGGATCCCCGACCTCGACTCGCTGGTGCTCCTGCTCGAGGTCGCCGAGCTCGGCAGCCTCGGTCGCGCCGCACGTGCGCACGGCCTGAGCCAACCGGCGGTCTCGGCCCGGATCGGTGGGATGGAGCGGCTGGTCGGGCTGCCCCTCGTCGCGCGCACCGCCCGGGGCTCGTCGCTCACGCCCGAGGGCGCGCTCGTGGCCGACTGGGCTCGGGAGGTGCTCGGGGCCGCCGCGTCGCTCGAGGCCGGCATCGCCGCGCTGCGCGCGGACGCCGAGACGCGACTGCGGGTCGCCGCGAGCCTGACCGTCGCCGAGCACCTTCTGCCCGGCTGGCTGGTGCGGCTCGCCGCCGACCGGCCCGAGACCGCCGTCCGCCTCGACGAGATGAACTCCACCGACGTCGAGCGGGCCGTGCTGGCCGGGCGGGCCGAGCTCGGCTTCGTCGAGGGGCCGGCCGTCCCGGCGACGCTCAGCTCACGCGTCGTCGCGCGGGACGAGCTCGTCGTCGTCGTACCCCCCGGACATCCGTGGACCCACCCTGGCCGCGGGCTGGACGCCCGCGAGCTCGCGGCGACGCGGCTCGTGCACCGCGAGCCGACGTCGGGGACGCGCACCTTCCTCGAGGCGGCCCTCGCGTCGGTCGGCCCGCTCGCGGCGCCGCTGCTCGAGCTGTCGACGACGAGCGCCGTGTGCTCGGCGGTCGCCGCCGGCGCGGGGCCGGCGGTGCTCAGCAACCTCGCGGTGCGCGGCGACGTCGCGGCGGGGCGACTCGTGGAGGTCCCCGTGCACGGGATCCGCCTCGCGCGGTCGCTGCGCGCGGTCTGGCCGCGCGGGCAGCGCCCGGGCGGGCCGGCGCTCGACCTGCTGCGGATCGCGCAGCGAACGGCGGGCTGAGGTTGGCGTCGCGGGGGCGGCGACCTCAGCGGGATGTGACGTCCGCGGCGTCGGCCCCGGAGCCCGTGGACAGGTCCGACGGCAGCCCGCCGCGGCACAGCTCGAGCACATTCGTCGCACCGCGCAGCGCACGGACGACGTCGCGGTCGGGCGCGACCAGCACCTGGGGGTAGTCGCGCTCGCCGAGGTCGACCCGGACCGGCCACGCGAGCCGCTCGCTCGTGAGCGAGAACTGGGCGTCCACGCCGGGCTTGTTGCCGCGGGGATCGAGCCGGTGCCACCCATCCTGCAGGTGCACCGCCACCAGGCCGTGGAGCACGAACGTCTCGCCATCGTCGGTGAGCCGCTGGTAGCACAGTCCCGCCGGGACGCCCTCGGCGCGGAGCATCGCGGCGAGCAGGTGTGACTTCGCGAAGCACAGGCCGACGCCGTCGCGCAGCACGTCCGACGCGCGCAGCGTCACGCGGGGGTCGGCCGCGTCGCAGGAGTGCCGGATCTCGTCCCGCGCGAGCTCGAACGCCGCCCGGGCGAACGGCACGTCGCCGGGGTGGGCCGCCCGCAGGGTCGCGGCCGCGTCGCGCACGGCCGGGTGGTCCGCGTCGATCACGTCGTCCGCGGCGAGATACGCGGCCGGTGCGTGGGCGCTGAGGTTCACGCCGCACAGCGTAGGGCCCCGGCAGCGGGCCCGATCGGTCGGCGAGAGGGCCGTGTGGCTCGGCACCCGTCGGGCGGGGTGCGTGTCAGTGCCTCGGAATAGGGTAGAACACATGTTCGAACTCTTCGCAGCAGACCTAGCGGCCGGGATGCCGCAAGTCACGGCGGCGCCCGGCGCGGGTGCGGGTGCGGGTGCGGGTGCGGGTGCGGGTGCGGGTGCGGCAGCCTCGGTTCGCGACGCAGCTGGGCAGGAGTGGACCACCGACGTCTGGGCCGCCGAGCCCGTACCCGAGGAGCTTCCCGTGGCACCCCGGGTGCAACCGCCGGCAGAGCTGGAGGCGTGGTGGGACCTCATCGACGCGTCCTACGGCGATCCCCTGCCGACCGGAGGCACCGACGCCGTCGGACCCGTCGCCGCCGGCATCACGGGAGACTTCGCGCTCGTCGAGCACGTCGCGGCCTTCGAGGGGGTCATCTCCTGGGCCCGGGCCCATCAGCTCGCGGCGATCTCCGTGCTCGCCGACCGGCCCTCGATGAATCCGAGCTGGCCGGTGCGCGTCACCCACCCGAACATCGCCGCCGAGGAGATCGCGGCGCGACTGGGCACCTCGCGCCAGACCGGACGCGAGCTCGTCGAGACCGCCCGGCTGTTCGCAGGCCCGCTCGCCCCGACGGCCGAGGCGCTCGACGCCGGTGCCATCGACTGGACGAAGGCGCGCATCGTCGTCGCCGCGCTGCGCAACGCCGCCGGTCAGGTGGCCGACGCCGTGCAGGCCCGCGTCCTGCCTAGCGCAGGTAAACGCACCCCGACGCAGCTCCGCGCCGCTCTGCAGCGGGCCCTCATCGAGATCGATCCGACCGACGCCGAGCTGCGCACCACGCGCGCCGTCGACGAACGCCGTGTGTGCCACCCGAAGGTCCTGCCCGACGGCATGGCGGGGATCTGGGCCGTGCTGCCAGCCGCGATCGCGGCCGCGATCGACGCCGGCCTGAGCGGGCGGGCCCGCCTGGCCAAGCGGGTGGGCGATGTCCGCACGATCGACCAGCTCCGGGCCGATGCGTTCAGCGCGACCCTGCTGGCGGACCACCGGCGCGGATCGGCGACGGCCGGCAACACCGGCGCGGGCGCGTGGGCTGACGTCGGAGTCGAGACCGGTGGCGGGACCGGGACCGGGATCGGGGCTGGGACTGGGGTCGGATTCGGCACCGGCGCGGGGCTCGGCACCTGCTCGAACACCGGCGTTGGATCCGGCGCTGCCTTCGGGCTGGGTACCGCCGCTCAGCCGCCCGTCCCGGCGCCCTCGGCCGGGCCGGCCCTGATCACCGTGACGGTCGCTCTGACCACGCTGCTCGGGCTCGACGAGAACTCGGCCGAGCTGGCCGGCTACGGTCCGATCACCGCCCAGACGGCGCGTCGCCTCGCCGCCGAAGGAACCTGGCGGCGGCTCATCGCCGATCCCACGACCGGGGCGGTGCTCGACGTCGGTCGCCGCCGCTACCGTCCACCCGACGACCTCGCCGAGATCGTTCGGGCCCGCGACCGCTTCTGCCTCTCGGTGATCTGCAACGCGTCGGCTCGATCGTGCGACCTCGATCATCGGGTGCCGTTCCGCCCCGACGGCACGGGCGGCGCGACGTCCGACGAGAACTTGGGCTCGCTGTGCCGACGAGATCACCTGCTCAAGACCCACGCGAACTGGGCCCTGGACAAGGATCCCGCGTGCGGCTCGCTCACCTGGACCACGCCGACAGGTCACATCTACAGGTACACACCGCCCGACGTCGTGGGCATGCCGGACGGCGACGATCCGCTGATCAAGCCACCAACCGATCCGGCGACCGACCCGGCAAGCGATCCGGCGACCGACCCGTTCGAGGACCCTCCGCCGTTCTGATCGTTCGAGGGCCGTTCTGATCGTTCGAGGGCCGTTGTGATCTCTCGCGGGCCGTTCGAATCCCTCGCGGGCTGAGCTGCCGACTCAGGCGGCCCCGGCCTTCTCCTCGTCGGTCGCCCGGCGCACGACGATCCTCGTCCACGCGCCGACGTACACGCGGTCGCCCTCCGACAGCTCCCGGCGCTGGCCGGGCGTGAGCGGCACGGTCGGCAGCGGTCCGCTGTCCGGCCCCACGTACGTTCCGTTCGACGACTGCAGGTCCTCGACCCACCAGCGCGTGCCGTCCGTCGTGAGCTGGGCCTGCCGCCTGCTGACGCCGATGTCGCCGTCGCAGTCGATCTCCGGGTGGATGTTCCGGCTCTTCGAGACGCGACCGATCAGGACGCTCCGGACCGTGAGCGGCACGATCGCCGGCAGGCCCGGGGACGGGCACGGCTCGGTGCTGTCCTGCTCGGCGTACCAGTCGGGGTCGACCCAGATCTCCGTGACCCACTCGAGCGGCACGCGCGGCGCGAGCGGCGTCGGGCTCGCGGAGCCCGCGGGGCTCGCGGGACCTGCGGGGCTCGCGTCCGGCGCACCGAGGTCGAGCGACGACGCCGGAGCCGGCACCCGCGGCATCGCGCCCGTCGTGAAGTCGTACCCGCACGCCTCGCAGAACAGCGCGTCGGCGACGTTCTCCGTCTGGCAGTTCGGGCAGGTCTGCGACGCCGGGCCGGTCGACGCCGAGCCGGTCGGAGCCGAGCCGGTCGGAGCGCCCCCCGCGGCGCCCGCACCGACTCCCGCTCCAGCTCCAGCGCCGCCACCGGCACCGCCGGCGAGCACCGCGGCGAGCGGCTCGCCACAGACGTCGCAGTAGTCGGTCGCCACGCTCTGGTGCCCGTTCGGGCAGGTCACCGTGCCCGCCGAACCACCCGGGTCGGTCATCGCTTGACCCGCGTCGTCTTGGTCGACGCCGTGTCGAGCGCCATCTCGTCGAGCCGGTCCACGCTCTTGCGCAGCCGCACCTTGCCGGTGCCGGGCTCCTCGATGTCGACGACCTTGCGCAGCTTCGAGGTCGCCTCCTCGTTGCCGGTCTCGGCGGCGAGCTGGACGGCCCGGCCGAGCTTCGCGGTCGCGGTCGCGGTGTCGCCGATCGCCTTGGCCGCGAGGCCGTCCTGGATCGCCTCGGCAAGCTCGGTCTGACCCGTGTAGTGCGCGACCTCCGGGTTGATGCGGGCGGTGAGCGCGTCGTCGTCGGACCACAAGGCCTTGACCATGCCCTGGGCCTGCACGGCGTCGCCGAGGGCGAGCTGGACGCGGGCCGCGAGCTGCTCCTGCCCAACGCCCTTCGCCGCGGGCAGGCGCACCGCGACGTGGAAGTCGCGGGACTCGTCGCCCCAGCTGCCGGTGGGGTACGCGCCCGTGAGCGCGTTCACCTCGCGGCGGCGGCCCGTGAGGTCCTCGACGGCCGGGGCGACCTGGCGCACGAAGAGCACTCGGGCACCCTGGGGGGCCCAGACCCGCAGGTCAGCGGAGGCGACGCCGCGCGACATCGCGGCGCGCATGAGGCGCTCGAACTCGCCGGCCATCTCGCCGGGCGTCGGGATGAGGTCGACCGTTCCCATCAGGGCGGTCGCGATGCGGCGGACCTCGCCGACCACCCAGTCGGCGCCGACCCCGCGGCAGTCGCACTGGAACCGGCCGCTCGCCGCGGCGATCCGGCGGGTGAGCTCGGCCGGCGTCTCGTGCTGGTTCTTGCCGTCCGTGAGCAGGATCGCGTGCCGCTGCGTCGCCGCCGGCACGGAGTCGAACACCGCGCTCGCGAGCTCGAGCCAGGTGCCCATCGCGGTGCCGCCGTCGGCGGTGAACGTGCCGATCGCGGCGCGGGCCTCGGCGCGCGCGGCGGGGTCCATGCGGGTCATGCCGAGCTCGCGCGAGTCGGTGGGGTAGGCCAGCCGGGCGAGGTGGTTGCCGGCGATGACGGCGAACCAGGTCCCGTCGATCACCTGGTCGAGCGCCGCGACGGCCGCGATCTGCGCATCCCGGATGCCGAGGCCCATCGACCCCGAGGTGTCCACGATGACGATCTCGGCGGCCTCGCCGCCGCCGGACTGACCGGCCTGCCCCGCCCCGGTGCAGGTGACCGTGACGATCGCGTGCACGTCCGTCCCGCCGTCCGCGAGGAACTCGTTCTGGAACACCTGTGCCGCAAACTCCGTCATCGTCAGCTCTCCCCGCTCGTGGCCGTGCCCTGCCGGTCCGGCGCCGCTGTGCCCAGCCTGGCGAGCGCCACCGTGATGTTGTCATGTCCGCCCTGCGCGTTCGCCCAGTCAACCAGGGCCGACGCCGTCGCGAGCGGCTCGCCGGCGGCGTCGGCCGCGGTCCGCCGCAGCAGGGCCTCGAGGTCGTCGGCCGCCGAGCAGTAGTTCCACAGCCCGTCCGAGCACACGAGCAGCCACCCAGGCGAGGTGACCGCCGCCGTCGTGATCCGCGGCGTGTGGTCGGGCGCGTCGACGCCGAGCCAGCGCGTGATCGCGTGCGCGTGCGGGCCGGACTCGGCCTCGGCGCGCGGCACGCCCAGCGCCATCTGCTCGGCGGACCACGAGTCGTCGACCGTGAGCGCGAGCGGCTCGCCGCCGTCGGGGAACCAGTACGCCCGGCTGTCGCCGACGACGCCCGCGACGATCCGGTCGCGCTCGACGACGGCGGCGACGAACGTGCACGACGGCGGGCTGGCGCCGTGGTCGGCGGCGGTCGACTGCGCGACGGCGCGGCTCGCGGCGTCCGCGGCCGCCTCGATCCGGTCGCTCAGCACCGCGAGCAGCGTCGAGTCCGTGCCCAGGCCCTGCGCGCGCGAGTGCACCAGCACCTCCCGGGCGGCCCGCGCCGCGGCGAGGCTCGCGACGTCGGAGTTCTCGGAGCTCGACACGCCGTCGCACACGACGAGGATCGCGCGCCCGCCGGGGGCCTCGTCTGCCGCGGTCGCCATCGCGTCCTCGTTGCGGCGGTGCCGCACGCCGCGGTCGCTCACCGCGCCGACCCAGGGCTGCGGCTGCTCGACGAGGTGGTCGCGCGGGACGGGGGCCTTCGCCCCGCAGAGCGAGCAGTATCCGTCCGGGTCGACGACGCCGCCGCACTCCGCGCACGGGATCGGGCCGTCGGGAGCGGCCGCCGCGGCGGCGTCGACCGCCGACGACGCCGCTGACGACTCCGCTCGCGCTGCCGCCGCTGGCGCCGCCACCTGCGGGAACTCGTGCCCGCACGCCTCGCAGAACCGGGCGTCGGCGGGTGCGGCGGCGCCGCACTCGGCGCAGGTCAGGAGCCCGCCGCCGGCGACCGCTCCCGTCGGCGCGCTCATCGGAGCGTCCACCGGCGCACGCCGTTCGCGGCGTCTACGAGCGCGACGCGCTCGTCGCGCGTCGACGCCATCGTGGCGAGGCGCCGGTACGCGCCCTCGAGCCCGTCGCGCAGCGCGGGCTCCGCGGCCTCGACGCCGCCGATCCGCAGTGCGGGCTGCGGGCCGTGGTCGAGCACGAGCCGGAGCGCGCTCGAGAGCACGTTCGCCGTCAGCCGCGCCCGCTGGAGCTCGTCGATCCCGACGCCGTCGACGCTCGCCATCGCGGCCGCCAGGGCCGGCAGCCCGCCTCCGGACGCCGCGAGCAGCCCGGCCCGCTGGCGCCGCGCCTCGGTGTACGCGCGGCTCGTCGGCGAGACGAGGTCGAGCGCCGCGACCGCGCCCTCCGTGTCCTGCCGCGAGGCTCGGATCCGCGCCATCGCGAGCGCCGCCGGGGCGGCGTAAGACGCGTCGCTGCGCGCGCAGATGGAGTACAGGGCCTCCGCGATGTCGAGCTCGCCGCTCGTCTCGCACGCGAGGGCGAGCGCGAGCTTCGGCGCGAGCTCCCCCGGCACCTGGCCGTACACGGCGTTGAACGCCGAGCGGGCGCCCGCGCCGTCGTCGGCCGCGAGGGCCTTGAGGCCCTGCAGCCAGACCGCGCGCCACTCCCACGGGTCGCCAGTGAGCAACTCGTCCGCCACCGCGTCCACGAGCTCGGGGTGACCGGCCACCAGTGCGGTCCGGCCGATCTGGAGCAGCACCTCGGGCGACCGGTCGGGCGCCTGCCGGAGCGCCTCGAGCCGGGCCGCCGGCTCCTCGACGCTCACGGTCGCGAGCCACCCGACCTGCGGGTCCCCCGAGTCGACGAGCAGCCCTGGCAGGCCCTGCCAGGTGAGCACCGCGTCCGAGACGTTCGGGGTCTCGAACAGCAGCGACGGCGCTGCGTGCCGCGCGGCCGCGTCGCCGGGCCGGTCCATCGCGACGACCTCGCGCAGCACCCCGAGCAGCTGGACCCGCAGCTCGGCCGCGGACGCGAACCGGTCCGCCGGGTCCGGCGCGCAGGCTTTGACGACGAGGCGGTGGAACGAGTCGTACCGCTGGAACAGCGGCGTGTCGGCGACCGACGGCAGCGACGTCAGGTACGTCGACTGGTAGCCCCGGAACTCCATCGCGAGCACGAGCAGCGTCCGCCCGATCGTGTAGATGTCCGACGCGACGGTCGTGCCGACGTCGGGCACCTCGGGCGCCTGGTACCCGACCGTGCCGTAGATCGCGGAGTCGACGTCGGCGAGGCGCCGGACGCCGCCGAGGTCGATCAGGCGGACGTCGTCGCCCACCTGAATGATGTTGTCGGGCTTGAAGTCGCAGTAGACGAGCCCGAGGTCGTGCAGGTACCCGAACGCGGGCAGGATCTCGAGCACGTACGCGATCGCCTGGTCGAGCGGCAGCGGATCGTAGTGGCCCGCGGCCTTCATCCGATCCTTGAGCAGCGACTTCAGCGACGTGCCGCCGATGTACTCCATGACGATGTAGCCGGCGCCCTCGTGCGTGACGAAGTTGTAGATCTCGACGATCAGCGGGTGCTCGACCTGCGCGAGGAACTGGCGCTCGGCGATCGCGGCCGCGAGGGCGTCGGCGTCGCCCGCGTTGAGCAGGCCCTTGAGCACGACCCACCGGTCCGACACGTTGCGGTCCTGCGCGAGGTAGATCCAGCCGAGCCCGCCGTGCGCGAGCGCGCCCGCGACCTCGTACTGCCCGCCGACGAGGTCGCCCGCCTGGAGCTTCGGGGTGAACGAGAACGGGCTCCGGCACTTCGGGCAGAAGCCCTCGGTACGCCCGGGCCGCCCGTCGTGCGAGCGACCGACCGGCGAGCCGCAGTTCGGGCAGACCCGCTTCTCCTCGGCCACCTCCGGGTTCGTCATCAGCGCGGAGCGGGCGTCGATCGGCGGCTGGGGCGGGATCGTGGTCAGGCCCGCGCCGAGCCGGGCGGCCCGCAGGCGCACCGACGACGTCCCCTTGCGCTGGGTCACCTGGGTGCCGCCCGCGCGCGCCGAGCCGATCGCCGTCGACGCCAGGCGGTTCGACGCGCGCGAGACGGTCGACACGGCCGAGTCGACGCCCGCCGGCCCGACGCGCGCCGGCCCGCCCGCGCGGGTCGCGGTCGAGGTGCTCGCGGCGGCGGCGCTCGCCGCCCCGGTGCTCCCGCCCGCGCCGCCCGGTGAGCCGCAGACGTCGCAGTACCCGTCCACGATGGTGCCGGTGCACCCCGGCTGGCTGCACGCAACGGTCGTCATGAGGTCCGTCCTGAGGAGGCGGGTCCCGCGGTCGGGCCCGGCAGCGGGTCCGAGAGCAGGGTCTGGTAGGCGGCGACGACGGCGCGCGCCCGGGGCAGGTCGGCCGGCAGCTCGCCGACGACGGCGAGCGCCTGCTTGTACATCTCGGCGACCTCGGGGTGCTCGGCGCGCCCGGTGCCCGCCGCCTTGGCGTGGTAGACGTCCAGGAGGGCGCGCAGGTCGGCGAGCTCGGCGAGCGGGCCGCCGTAGGCCTGCTCGGCCAGCGCGAGCGCGCGCGCGACCGCCGCGAGCCGGACGAGGTACGCGTCCACCGCAAGCGCTTCGTCGGGCACGGGCCCGAGCGCCTCAACGCGCGGCACCGCGAGCGTCGGCGCCGTGCGCACGCGCGCCACGCACTCGTCGACGACGCGGTTCACGCGCTCGGCGCGGGCGATCAGCTCCCCGCGCAGCGCGTGCGCGCGCTTGCGGTCGCGCTCGTCGTCGCGGCGGGTGGCCGCGGCGACGATGAGGTCGCGCTCGATCAGGGCGGCCTCGGACTCGAGCGGCCCGACGAGACCGCCGACGTCGGCGCCGCGCTGGGCCCGCGCCGTCGCGTCCTCGAGCCGGCGGTCCAGGCGGTGCAGCCGCTCCCCCGCGCCGTCGCGCGCCGGACCGCTCGGCTCGGCCGGGATCAGGTCGCGCACCCGCTCGAGGGTCGCGCGCAGCGACCGCAGGTGCGCGGCGAGGTCGACGCCGACGGGATCGAGCGACAAGCGCCAGCCCAGCTGCGTCGCCAGCGCGTCCGAGAGCCGGCACGCCTCGGGGACGGACACCGCGAGCGAGGCGGCGCCCGGCCCGGCGTCGGCGTCGAGGCGGCCCCACACCAGCGCGGAGAGCCGCAGCTGCTCGACGGGGCCGACGCGGCCGCTGTCCCAGACCCGGAGCAGCTCCGCGTACCGGGCCGACACTGCCTGCCACAGCGCCATCGACAGCAGCACGTCGCCCGTGAGCGCGGCCGAGTCGGGGGCCGCGAGCGCCGTCCGGTCGAGCTCGTCGAGCTCCGCGCGCCGCCCGTCGCACCACGCGCCGAGCTTCTCGAGGTAGCGCAGCATCTCGGTCGGCTCGACGGCCTGACCCATCCGGGCCGGGGCGTCGGGCGCGACGACCGGCGCCGAGCTCATCAGCCCCTCCCGTACACGGGGGTCGGGGCTACGGGCGCGGCCCCGAGGGCGTCGGCGAGCCAGCGGTCGTAGGCCTGGGTCCAGCGCCCGTCCGCCTCGGCCTGCGCGAGCACGCCGTTCACGAACCGGACGAGGTCGACGTCGTCCTGGTTCATGCCGAGCCCGTACGGCTCGGACGTGAACGCGTCGCCCACGACCTGCGCGTACGGGTCCTGCGCGGCGAGGCCGGCGAGCACCGTGTCGTCGCCGGTGATCGCGTCGACCTCGCCCTCCTGGAACAGCACGAGGCAGCCGGAGTGCGTGCTGGCGCTCACCGGCACGACGTCGGGGAAGTCCTCGAGCGTGTCCAGGCTCGTCGAGCCCGCGGGCGCGCACACACGCTGGCCCGCGAGGTCCGCGAGCGACGTCGCCGTGGAGCCCAGCGGCACCAGCACCTTCTGCCCGGCCCGGTAGTACTCGGCGGAGAACGCGATCTGCTCCCAGCGCGTGCAGTTGATCGTCATCGCGCGGGCGACCAGGTCGACGCTGCCGTCCTCGAGCGCGGGGATCCGCTGGGCGGCCGTGAGGACCCGCAGCTCGATCCGGCTGGGGTCGCCGAAGATCGCCTCGGCGACCAGCCGGGCCATCTCGATGTCGAAGCCCTCGATCTGGCCGCTGATCGGGTTGCGCGCGCCGAGCAGCAGCGTGTCGGCCGAGACCCCGACGATCAGCCGGCCGCGCTGCGCGATCGTCTCCATGGTCGAGCCGGCCGGCATCGCGCCGGCGGCGGGCAGTGCGCCCTGCGGCGCGTACGACGCGAGCGGGTCGGCGCACTGGGCCGCCGCGGCGGCCGGGGCGCTCGGCGCGTCCGCGGTGGGCGCCGTCGTCGGGCTCGGCAGGGGCGTGTCCTCGTAGGCCGATGCCGAGCAGCCCGCGAGCAGCAGCCCGGCCAGCGCGACCAGGACGGGACCACGGCGCGCGCTCATCGGTACTCCTCGACTCATCGGTACTCCTCGACTCGCTGGGAGATGCCCCACCACGCGAGCGCGGCCGCCAGGATCCCGGCCAACACGCTCAGCCAGGCGCCGAGGGTGAGGCCGGACTCGGCCGACCGCAGCGCCGACGACGTCTCGTCGCCCGCCGCGGTCAGCCGTTCGGCCGACGCCGCGTCGAAGGCGTCGAACGCCGCGTTCGCGCTGCCGTCGGCGCGGCTGGTCGCCGCCGCGACGGCGGCGTCCCAGTCGCCGCCGTCGTCGAGCGCGCGGATGTCCGCGTGCAACGTCGTGTACGCGTCCCAACTCGGGGCCAGGTCGACGGCGGTCTCGGCGAACGTGTCCGAGGTGATCGCGGCCGAGGCGACCCAGGCTTCCTCGAACGCGGCGCCCGAGCCGCGCGAGATGAGGGTCAGGCTCTCGTTCGACTTCGCGTCGAACGCCGCGATCCGCGCCCCGGCGACGGCGCGAGCGGTCGCGTACGAGCCGTCCCGGACCGAGGCCACGGCGGCCCCGACCGAGCCGAGCACGATCGCGCTCACCACGAGCAGCCCGAGCACGACGAGGCCCGCGCCGAGCACCGGCACGTTGAGATAGCGGTGCGTGCGCCGCGCCAGCCACCACAGCGCGCCGGCGACGAGCAGGAGGCCGACGACGCCGGCCCCGATCGCGAGCGCCCGCGCCTGGCGCGCGGTGGTGAACTCGGTCGCGACGCGCGCCTCGTTGGCCTGCGTCAGCGACTCGAGCACGGGCAGCGCGTCGGCCCGCAGGCTCGCGCTCGCCTCGCGCAGATACTGCGCGCCGAGCGGGAGCCCCTGCCGGTTGATCGTGCGCGCCTGCACGACGCCGCCGGTGTAGTCCGACACGAGCGTGCTGAGCTCGGCGAGCGCCTCGCCGTCGGCCGCCTGGGCGCGCGCCGCGAAGGTGAGCTGCCGCGAGGCCCGCTCGACCGCGTCGTCGTAGTCGGCGCGCTGCTCGGCCGGCTCGAGCCCGCCGACGAGGAACGCGTTGGTCGCGGTGGCGTCCGCCCGGACGAGAGCGGTCTGGATGTCCTGCAGGCGCACGAGCTGGGCGGCGTTCGCGTCGGCCCGCGCGAGGGCCCCCTGTGCGGACCAGAACGACTGAGCGGCGACGAGCCCGACGAGCAGGCCGACGACGACGAGCGCGGCCGACACGAGCCGCATCCGGCTGGGCGTGTCCCCCGCCCCCCGGCGCGACATGAGCGCGCGGGCCGGCGCGGGCTCGGGCGCCGGCGGCGTCGCGGGTGCGACCGCCGTCGCGGTGGGCTGGCTCATGCCGGACCTCCTGGCTGGGACGTCGTCTCGTCCATCATCTGCTCCGGTCCATCGTCGAGGTCCTTGGGTACCAGCACGCGCAGCTCCTCGCGGGTCGGCTCCTCGACGTCGCGGAGCCGCCAGGCGTGGCGACCGATCGCTGTCTCGAGAACGTTGCGCGCGAACCGTCCGTTCCCGAACCCCGTGCCGCGCGGGGTCGCCGCGAGGATCTCCCGGAACCGCTGCACGCACTCGGGGCTCGGCGCGAAGTCGGCGGCCTCGGCGAGGCGGACGAAGATGTCCGCGAGCTCGTCGTCGGTGTAGTCGGCGAAGTCGATCGTGGTGCGGAACCGGCTCGCGAGGCCGGGGTTCGCGTCGATGAACCGCGCCATCGGCGCGGGGTAGCCGGCCACGATGACCACGAGGTCGTCGCGGTGGTCCTCCATCTCCTTGACGAGGGTGTCCACCGCTTCCGTCCCGTACTGGTCCCCGGTCAGGGCGTACGCCTCGTCGATGAACAGCACGCCCGCGATCGCGGACTGGACGACCTCGGAGGTCTTCACGGCCGTCTGGCCGAGGTAGCCGGCCACCAGCTCGGACCGGTCGACCTCGACGAGGTGCCCCTTGGCCAGCAGGCCGAGGGCCGCGTAGATCCCGCAGACCAGGCGCGCGACGGTGGTCTTGCCGGTGCCGGGGTTGCCGGTGAAGACCAGGTGCCGGGAGATGGTGGGGCTCGCCATGCCGTGCTGCGTGCGCAGCCCAGCGACCCGGAGCACGGCGGCCTGGCGGCGGACCTCGCGCTTGACGTCCGCGAGGCCGATCAGCGCGTCGAGCTCCGCGAGCAGCTCGTCGACGGTCTTCGCCGGGACGACGGGCTCGGCGACGGCCGTCGGGGCGGGCGCGGGGGCACCGCCGGCGGCGGCCGTCTCGGCGGGCTCGTGGCGGCCGACGGCGACGGACTCGGGCAGCGGGAGCCCCGCCTGGGTCTCCCCGGGCCTCGTTCCCGCGGGCATCGGCAGCGGCGCCGCGGCGAGCTGTGCCGCGGCGGCGACCGCGGCGTTCCCGACGACGCGGAGCGTCGCCTCGCCGAGCGCGCACGCGGCCGAGGCGACCTCGGTGAGGGCGCGGGCGTACTCGGGCGCGTGCGCCGACCGCGTCGCGGCGAGCTCGCCCAGCAGGCGCGTCGGGGCGGCGCGCCACCGCCGCCCGCGCGAAGCGGCGTCGAAGAAGTCCTGCACGCCGAGCTCAGGCCCGCCCACCTGCGCGCACCAGTCGGCGGCGGCGCGGGGCGCGGACTCGGCGACCGCGGCGGCAAACGCGGCGCCCTCGGCGCGGACGTCGGCGGGCGCGAGGCCGGCCCGGTCGCCGACGGCGACGAGCCCGGCCAGCGCGGCGGCGAGGGGGCCCGCTGGGGTCGCGGTCACGGCGCCGGCTGCGGGGGCGGCGTGATCTGGCCGATCTCGAGCTGACCGCCCCCGGACGCGTGGCCAAACTTCTCGGCGAGGAACCGGCCGTGCGCGACGAGCGCGGCGGCGTCCGACCTGTTCACTGCGTCGAGCACCTGGTCCATCGTGCGGGCCAGAAGGTCGAGTTGGTCGATCAGCACCATGAGCGAGGACCGGCCGTTGTCGACCGGGCGGCTGTTCGCCCAGTCCCGCGGCAGGCGCAGGTACCCCGCGATCGCCTCCGGCAGGTAGTCGGTGGCGGTCGCCATGACCGAGTACGCCTGCGGGCTGCCGGCGCCCATCCGGTCGAGCCGCGGGATGGCGTCGCGCACGACCCGCGTCACGCGGGCGACGCGGGAGGCCACGGGCGCGGGCACGGCGCCGTCGGCCACCATCGCCTCGGCCCGGCCGACGGCGGCGATCAGGTCCTCGCTCGTCGGCACCGGCGCCAGCACGAGGCGGGGCGCCGGCTCCGCGGCCCGGCCGCGGCCGAAGGCCCGGGCGACCCGGTCAGCGAATCCGCTCATCGACTGTCACCGCCCGCTCACCGCTGCTGCGATGAGGCGCGTCATCGGCCGCTGCCGGCGGCGCCGTCGAGGTCCAGCGAGCCGGTCGCGACGCGCTCGTCGTGCTGCTGCACGCGGTCGAGGTAGTCCCGCGACTTGCCGACCTCGGTCTCGAGCGTGCCGATCGTCGCCGCCATCGTGTCCAGCGCCTGCACCTTGAACGTGTCGATGGCGTCCATCGTCGCGTAGATGTTCGCGAACGCCGCCTGCAGCTGGGGCAGGCCGATGGTGGCCGAGGCGGCCTGCTCCTGGATCCGGACCGAGTTGTCCTTGAGCATCGCCGACGTGCGCTCGATCAGGTTCGACGTCGTGGTGTTGAGCGCCGTGATCTGGTCGAGCACGAGCTTCTGGTTGCCCAGGGCCTGCGCGACGATCACGGCGGTGCGCAGGGCCGAGATCGTCGTCGTCGACGCCCGGTCGACGCCCTTGACCAGTTCGAGGTTGTTCTTGATCACGACGTCGATCGCGAGGTAGTTCTGGATCGAGACCGCGAGCTGCACGAGCAGGTCCTGGTGCTTCTGGCGGACGTAGAACAGCACGTCGTCGCGCAGCGACCGGGCCCGGTCCGGGTCGGTCGCCTCGAGCTCGGCGATCTGGGCCGCCAGGCGCGCGTCGAGGCGCTCGGCGACGTAGACGTACTGGTTCAGGCGCGCCATCGCGGCCCAGAGCTCGCCCTTCTCGAGGTTGAGCGCCGCGTTGTCCTTGCGGAGCTCGTCCTGCCCGTCGCGCAGGGCGTGCAGGATCGCGTCCAGGTGGCTCTGCGCGCTCTGGTACTTGCGGAAGTAGTCGTTGATCTTGTCGCCGAACGGGATCATCCCGAGGAACTTCCGGGCGCCCTGGGCACCCGACGGGTCGAGGTCCTCGACCGTGCGGCGCAGCTCGACCAGCGTGGTGCCGACCTTGGAGCCGGACGCCAGCCCACCCTCGGTCAGCGCACGGACCGGCGACTTGAGCAGCCGGTTCGAGCTCTCAGCCGCGTTGCGGATGTCGATGTCGCCCATGGTGCGCACGTCGCCCGCCTTGGCCGCGAACTCCGGCGAGTGCGGCTCGGCGACCATGAGCGTCGACAGGAAGCTCGCGACCTTCGCGTCCAGGCCGGGCAGCGCCGCGGCGTCGACCGCCGGCGCCATCCGCGGGGCGGCCGTCGTGGTCACCGGCGCGATGGCCGCGGGCGCCGTCAACGTGAGCGGCTCCGCGGGGGGAAGGAGCGGGGCAGCCTGCGCCGCGCCTGCCTGCGACGGGTTGACGTCGGTCACGGAACCATCCTTCGTTGCCGGCGCCGCCCGGCCGGGCGACGGTCCTCACCTGAGAACGCAAACCTACGCGGTTCCCGGCGCATGCGCAGGTGTCCTGCCTACGCGGCGCCGACCTCGAAGATCGTCTCGAGCCCGTCCTCGTCGTCCCACTGCTCGCCCACCTCGACGAACCCGTACTGGAGCACGAGCGCCCGGGAGGCGAGGTTGCTCGGGCTGATCGTCGCGCGCACGATGCGCACCGCCGGTTCGCGCGCCGCGCGCGCGAGCAGCGCGACCAGCGCGGCCCGCGCGTACCCGCGCCGGCGCAGCAGGGGGTCGACGGCGTAGCCAACCTCGACCATCGCGGCGTCGTCGGGCGGGCCGTGGTAGCCCGCGCGGCCGACCACCGCGCCGCTGCGCGCGTCGACGATCACGCGCGTGATCCAGCCGGCCGTGGCGGGGTCGGCCGCGATCTGGCGGCTCCGCATGCGCCAGACGCCGCCGGCGTCGGGCGCGATGAGGTACGGCGTCAGGACGACCGGTGCCGCGCGGTTCGCGGCCGCGAGGTCCCCCGCGGCGAGGGCGTGGATCGCCGCGGGTTCGAGCGCCAGCAGCCGGACGGACGGGTGGTCGGTCATGCGCGCCACGCTAGCCCCGCGCGCCGACCCGGCCGACCCACGCGCGCCGCGCCGGTCCGACGCGCGCCGACCCGGCTCGGCCCGCTCACGGCCGCTGGAAGTAGAAGCGATAGTCCGTGCCGTCGTGCAGCATGGCCGACCGGCCGACGTCGCTGTCCGCGGGGTAGCCGACCAGCGCGAGCTCCGGGATGGAGTCGTAGCCGAACTGGTACTGCCCGGCGGCCGCGTTCCACGAGCCCTGCACGAGGCGGTCGGTGGACCCGTACCGCCCGGCGTAGATGCGGTAGGTCGCGTCGTCGTGCAGCATGTTCCACCGCGACCAGTCCGTGTCGGACGGGAAGCCGGTCACCGGCAGGCTCGGGTAGTACCCGGCGACCGCCCACTGATACGTCGTCGTGCCCGGCACCCAGACGAACTGGTACAGCGTCGTCGGGTCGCCGAGCCGGCGCAGGTACGCGTGGTAGGCGGCGCCGCTGTGCAGCATCGTGAGCCGGCTGGCGTCGACGTCGGCGGGCGCGCCGGTGAGCGTGAGCACGGGGATCGAGTTGTGGCCGTACGCGTACGACGAACCGTCCCACGCGAACTGGTACAGCGTGTCGGTCGAGCTGCCCTGGAAGAAGTACAGCCGGTACGCGCTCCCGTCGTGCAGCATCGCCCAGCGCGCGACGTTCGTGTCCGCGGGGGCGCCGGTGACGGAGATGACCGGGATGGAGTGGTAGCCGTACTCGTAGGTCGCCGTGCCCGGGACCCAGGCACCCTGGTTGAGCGAAACCATCGCCGGCCTCCTCGCCGCTCGCTGCGTCGCGCCGCGGGACCGCGGTCGCACCTGCACAGGTGCGGCTCGCGCGGCCGCGAGATACGTCAGTGCTGCGTGTGCGAGTGCGCGTTGTCGTAGTAGCCGGTGTCGATCGCGCGCTGGCGGGAGCGCTCGACCTCCGCCTCGGCCTGCGCGCGCCCCTCCCAGTGGGCGCCCTCGACGGACTTGCCCGGCTCGAGGTCCTTGTAGACCTCGAAGAAGTGCTGGATCTCGAGGCGGTGGAACTCGGACACGTCGTCGATGTCCTGGCGCCAGTCCGCCCGGTGGTCGCCGGCCGGCACGCACAGCACCTTGTCGTCGCCGCCGGCCTCGTCGCGCATGCGGAACATCCCGATGGCCCGGGCGTGGATCAGGCAGCCCGGGAAGGTGGGCTCCTCCAGGAGCACGAGCGCATCGAGCGGGTCGCCGTCCTCGCCCAGGGTGCCGTCGATGAAGCCGTAGTCGTCCGGGTAGCGCGTCGAGGTGAACAGCATGCGGTCGAGGCGGATCCGCCCGGTCGCATGGTCCATCTCGTACTTGTTGCGCTGACCCTTCGGGATCTCGATCGTGACGTCGAACTCCACCGTGCGCCTCCGTCCCTCACGCCGACCACCGTTGGTCTGACGTGGAGTCTTGCGCACCCGATGTCCGGCGGGCAACAGCCGCCGGGGGTGCAGAGCGGTCGAGGTGCAGCGGGCGTCAGGCGAGCAGCCACACGACGGCGATGCCGGCCGCGACGGCGCCGAGCGCGAGCGCGAGCGCGCCGAACGCGTTCGCCGCCGCGAGGCCGTACTCGCCGGCCTGGGCCAGGCGGACCGTCTCGACCGTCGCCGTCGAGAACGTCGTGTACCCCCCGCAGAAGCCCGTCCCCGCGACGAGGAGCCACCCGGATGGCAGGTCGAGGTAGAGGCTCGCGCCGGTGAGCAGCCCGAGCAGCCCGGAACCGGACACGTTGATCGCGACCGTCGCGACCGGGAACTCGTGCGCCCACCGACCGCGGAAGAGCTCGTCGACCACGAACCGGGTCGCGGCCCCGAGCCCGCCGCACAGCGCCACGAGGAGAAAGGTCACCTCGCCCCACCCCCGCCGCGGCGGCGGTGGCGCGCGCCCGCGAGCGCGACGCCGGCGAGGCACGTGAGCACTCCCCCGACGACGGTCGCGAGCGCGTAGGTCACGCCCGTCACGGCCGCGCCGCCCGCCACGAGCCGGTCCGTCTCCAGCGCGAGGCTGCTGAACGTGGTGAACCCGCCGAGCACCCCGGTGCCGAGCCCGAGCCGGGCGCGCCGACCGCCGACGCTCTCGGCGCCGCGCCGCAGCAGCGCCTCGAGCAGCGCGCCGAGCAGGAACGCCCCGAAGAGGTTCGCGACGAAGGTCGCGACGGGCCAGCCGCCGTCGTGCGGCAGCGCGAGCGCGAGGCCGTACCGCGCGCTGGTGCCGACCGCGCCGCCGGCCGCCACCAGGGCGACGAGGCCGGGGCGCAGGTGCGGTCTGGGACTCATGCCGCGCTCCGTCGACCAGGTGAAGGACAGGAACCATCAGCCACGTGGCGGTTCAGACCGAAGGTCCCGGCAGGATCCATTGCCGCGCCGAATTCTAAGCCCCCCGCCGCGACCAGCGACGAATGGGCCGAATGTGCTCAGATGTCGCGCCGATTCAGCCCATTCGTCGCCTCGGCCGGCACCAGGCGCGCGAGCGAGGCGAGCGCGGCGTGCGGGTCGGCGCCGACCGGGATGAGCACGATCGTGTCGGCACCGGCGCGGTGCAGCTCGGCCGCGCGCGCGCCGGCGGTCGACGGCGTGCCGACGATCGCGAGCTGGTCGACCCACGCGTCCGGCAACGCCGCGGCGAAGGCCGCGCGCGACGGCGCGCCCCGGCGCAGGCGCGCGAACTCGGCGGCGAACGGAAGGGGCGCCAGGTGCGGCGCCCAGTCCGGTTCGCCGATCCACTCGAGCGCGCCCCGGGCGAGATCGCGGGCGCGCGCCGGGTCGTCGTCGACCGCCGCGACGGCGTACGCGACCACGGTGTGCGGCGCGCCAGCGCCAGGGCCAGCGCCAGGGCCAGCGCCATCGCCAGCGCCGCCCGCCTGCCCGGCCGCGATCTGGGCGCGCGCGGCGGCGAGGTACTCGGGGGTCACCGGCTCGGCGAGGATCGTGCCGTCGGCGCAGCGCCCGGCCAGCGCGAGCGAGCGCGGACCGCGCACGCCGGCGAGCACCGGCGGGACCACCGCGGGCGGCCGGTCGAGGGCGACGTCGTCGAGCGTGACGTAGCGGCCCGCGACGGTCAGCCGCTCTCCCCGCAGCAGCGCGCGCAGCGTCGAGAGGTGCTCCTCGAGCATCGCGAGCGGGCTGGCCGGCCACGCCCCGACCTGGCGCATCCAGCCGGGCATCCCGTGACCGACCCCGACCAGCAGCCGGCCCGGGAAGAGCTCGGCAAGCGTCGAGGTCTCCAGCGCCGTGAACACCGGGCTGCGCGCCGCGGCCGGCAGGATCCCGATGCCGACCCGGATCGACGTCGTCGTCGCGAGCACGACGGCGGCCTGCGAGATGCCGCCGCGGTAGAAGCAGTCCTCGACGACCCAGAGCTCGTCGAAGCCGTGGCGCTCGGCCGCCTGGGCGTAGGCGACGACCTCTCCGGCCGGCAGGTCGCGCGGGAGCAGCACACCGAGGACCGGCGCGGAGGTGGAGGTGGGGGTGGAGGTGGGGGCCATCGGGCCACCGTAGCGGCGCCGACGCGTGCCGGCGGGGCGAGCCGCGGTCCGCCACGGTCAGCCGCGAACGGACGCCGCGAAGTCAGCCGGAGATGACCGTGCGGAGCTGGCGGCGCGGAGTGCGGCCGGGAGCGCGGTCCGCGCCCGGGCGACCGAGCCGGAGCACCTGCTGGACCGTCGATCCGTCCACCCCCAGGAGCACGCCCGCGCGGCGGCGCGCGGCCGGGTCCTCGACGAGCTGGCCGAGTACGCCCACGTCGAGCCCGCGCGCGGTCGCCGCAAGCATGGCCCGCTGCATCGCATGCCCGGCCCGGACCCACGCCTGGGCGTCGTCGCCGGGCGTCGTGATCACCAGCAGCTGCGGGCTGATCTCGAAGTACGCGTCCGCCGGCCGCCAGTGGTCCCCCGCGACCCCGACCGAGAAGTCGCGCGCGGCGACCCGGCCGGACGCGTCGCGCGGTCCGTGCGCGCCCCGGGGGACGCCGCGGCCGGCGCGGGCGTGCGACCAGCGCTCGATCTCCGCGAGGTAGGCGACGTCGTGGCGCCAGCGCCGATCGACGTCGGCGACGAGGTCGAGCAGCATCGCCGTCTGCGCGTCGTCGGGCCGGACGGACCCGACCGGGGCGGCGGACCCGATGGCAGCCTCGGCCTCAGGCGGCGCCGGCGCGACGACGTCGTGCACGAACTCCCACGCGCTGGCGCTGACCCCGCCGTACAGCGGCTGGCGGGTCGTGTGCCGGGAGGGGATCGCGTCGTGCAGCTTGAGCTCGCTCGCGGTGGCGACGCTGGTGGCCGCGCCCCACGTCGCGATCGCGACCGGGTTCCTCGCCGGAGCCTCGGCCGCGCCCGGAGGCGCGAGGCCGGCCACCGCGCCCGGCAGCAGGTCGAGCCGGACCTCCCGCTGGAGCCGGCAGCGGAGCCCGAGCTCGAGGTTGGCCGCGGCCGCGCCGATCGACGCGAGCGCGAGCCGGCCCTCCGGGTCGATCACCGTCGGCCGGTTCCGCGGGTCGAGCCACAGCTCGACCCGCGAGCGGCCGACGACGAACCGCCACGGCTGGCTGTTGTGCACCGACGCCGCGTGGGTCGCATCGGCGACGGCGCCGCGCACGCGCCGGGCCGTCGCGATCTCGATGATGCGGGCCGTCATGACGCAAGGCACAGCGAGTACCCGATCGCGGGGGTCAGGAGCGCGACGCCGTAGATCGCGGCGCGAACGACCTCCGGCGGGTTCAGCCCGAGGTCGTGCAGCGCGTGATACGTGCGGTGGCAGCAGTGCCACAGGACGAGCCCGAGCGCGATCGCCACCCCGAAGCTGACGAGCGGGTGGGTGATGAAGCCGCTCATCCGCTCGTAGGTACCCGCCGCCCCTCCGAACCCGCCGAACGGCACGAGCACGCCGAACACGAGGACGAGCACGGGCATCGTGAAGACCGCGAGCATCCCCCCGCCGCCGAACAGCGACCACAGCAGCGGCTCGTTCGTCCGCCCTTCCCACTGCTTCATCACAGGCCTCCCAGCCAGAAGTACACGACGGCCCCGAACGCGACCAGCAGCACGTAGTGCTGCGCCACGACCCAGCCGTCCGCGACGTACCGCGGGCCGCGCCGGATCTTGATGATCTTCGGGGTGGCCTGGAACCAGGTCGACGCGTGCACGAGCGACATGACGATCGTCAGGGCCGTGAGCACGAGGTTGATCGGCCGCGTCTGCATCTCGACCCACCACTGCCAGCTCTCGAGGCCGCGGTTCATCGACACGAGGCCCACGACGAGGTCGAACACGAAGAACCCGACGACCACGCTCGACGCCTCGCGAAGCGCGTACGCGCGGTACTCGCGCGAGCGCAGGAACCACGTCCGGCGCATCGGCGCTCGGTACGGCCTCCGCGCACTCGCGGTGCCGCCCTCGGCGGGGGCGGGCTTCTGCTGCGGCACGACGCTCATCGGTCAGCTCCATGGTGGGGAAGGACGAACTCGAAGGCCCACGACGCCGCGACGGAGGCCTTGGCCTGCTGGATCGCCGCGGCCGGATCGACGCCCTTGGGGCAGGCGGTCGAGCAGGCGCCGACGAAGGTGCACGGCCACAGCCCGTCTGCGGAGTCGAGGATCGGCAGCCGAACCGCGTCCCCGTGGTCGCGCGAGTCGCGGTTGTAGCGGACGGCGGCGGTCACGGCCGCCGGCCCGAGGAAGTCCGTGGCGAGCCCGACCTGGGGGCAGGCCGAGTAGCACAGCAGGCAGTTGATGCACATCGCGTAGTCGTGGTACGCGAGCATCTGCTCCGGCGTCTGGAGGTTGCCAGGCCCCGCCAGCGGCACGTCGGGGTCCGGGACGAGGTACGGCGTGACGGCCGCGAGCTTGCCCATGAACGGCTCGAGGTCGACGACGAGGTCACGCTCGACCGCGAAGTTCTCGAGCGGCTCCACGCGCAGCGGGCCGGGGGCGTAGTCGCGCACGAAGTGCTCGCAGCCCAGGCGCGGCACGCCGTTCAGCATGAACCCGCAGCTGCCGCAGATCGCCATCTGGCACGACCACCGGAACGCCAGCGACGAGTCGAGGTTGTCCTTGATCCAGGTCAGCGCGTCGAGCACCGAGGTGTCCTGGCCCCAGGGCACCTCGAACTGCTGCAGGTACGGCGCCGCGCCCGTGTCCGGGCGGTATCGCTGGACCTCGACCGTGATCGTGCCGAGCACCGTCGACGCCGCCGCCGGCGTCTGCGCTGAGGTCCCGGACGCGCCGTCCTGGCAGCCCCCGGAACAGCTCGCGCCGCAGGCGTTCTCGTCGCTCATCGCTGGGCTCCGTTCGTGGTCGCGTCGGTCGAGGCACCGGCCGCCGCGGACGCACCGGCCGCCGAGGCGGAGGCCGCCGCGACGCCGGCGGCGCCGTAAGCCCGGCTCGCGGGCTGCGACGTCGTGATGACGACCGGCTGGTAGGTGATGGCCGGGGCGCCGTCGGCGGCGTACCAGGCCTGGGTGTGCGCGAGGAAGTTCACGTCGTCGCGTTCGCCGAAGCCGTCGAGCCGCTTGTGCGACCCGCGCGACTCCTCGCGGCGCAGGGCCGAATGCACCATCGCGCCGGCGACGTCGAGCATCGCGCCGAGCTCGACCGCGGACGACCAGTCGGTGTTGTAGACGGGGCAGGTGTCGGCCACCTTGACGTCCGTGTAGCGCTCCTTGAGCTCGGCGATCTTGGCGGCCGTCGCGGACATGCCCTCCGCCGTGCGGAAGATGCCGACGCCGTCGTCCATCGTCCGGCCCAGCTCGGTGCGGATCTGCGCCGGGCTCTCGGTGCCGCGGCCCATCATCGACAGGTACCGCGCCGCCGTGTCGTCGGCCGCGCGCCGCACGGCTGGCGTCGAGGCGAGCGGCTCGGACCACGCGAACTCCGCCGCCTGCTCGCCCGCGACCTTGCCGAGCACGAGCAGCTCGGCGAGGGAGTTGGAGCCGAGCCGGTTCGCGCCGTGCAGGCCCGACGACGCGGCCTCGCCCACGGCGTACAGGCCGGGCAGCTGCGTCGACGTCGTCACGTCGGTCGCGATCCCGCCCATCGTGTAGTGCGCCGTCGGGCACACGGGGATCGGCTCCTTAGCGGGGTCGATGCCCATGTAGCGCTCCGCGAGCTCGCAGATCAGCGGGAGCCGCTCGTGCAGGTACGCCGCGCCGAGGTGGCGCAGGTCCAGGTTCACGACGTCGCCGCGCGGGGTCGAGATCGTGCGCCCCGCCTGCTGCTCGTACCAGAACGCCTGCGAGAGCCGGTCCCGCGGGCCGAGCTCCATGTGCTTGTTCTCCGGGCTCCCGATCGGGGTCTCGGGGCCCAGCCCGTAGTCCTGGAGGTAGCGGTACCCGTCCTTGTTCGTCATGACGCCGCCCTCGCCGCGGCAGCCCTCGGTGATGAGGATGCCCGAGCCCGGCAGGCCGGTCGGGTGGTACTGCACGAACTCCATGTCGCGCAGCGGCACCCCGGCCCGGTACGCCATGGCCATGCCGTCGCCCGTGACGATCGACCCGTTGGTGTTCTGGGCGTAGATGCGGCCCGCGCCCCCGGTCGCGACGATCACGGAGCCCGCCTCGACGAGCACGGGGTAGCCGTCGCGCTGCGAGTAGGTCACGACGCCGCCGACGCGTCCGTCGGTCACGACGAGCTCCAGCGCGAGGTGCTCGTCGAGCCGCTTGATGTTCGAGAACTGCATCGACGTCTGGAAGAGCGTGTGCAGGAGGTGGAACCCGGTCTTGTCGGCCGCGAACCAGGTACGCGGCTGGCTCATCCCCCCGAATCGCCGGACCTCGATCTCTCCGCTGGCCTGCCGGCTCCACGGGCAGCCCCACCGCTCCATCTGGTACATCTCTTCGGCGGCGTGCTCGACGAAGTACTGCACCACGTCCTGGTCGCACAGCCAGTCACCGCCCGAGACGGTGTCCGCGAAGTGCTTGGCGATCGAGTCCCCCTCACCGACGACGCCCGCGGCCCCACCCTCCGCGGCCACGGTGTGCGACCGCATCGGGTAGACCTTGGAGATCAGCAGGACGTCCATCTCGGGGTGCGCGGTGGCCGCGGCGATCGCTGCCCGCAGGCCTGCCCCGCCGCCACCGATGATGGCAATGTCTGCGCGCAGCGTCTGCATCAGAGCGCCGTCGGCGCGACGGTCATCGCGAGCACGTCGAGCGCGGTGTCGAGCTGGGCGGGCGTGAGCTCGCCCCGCTCGACGTAGCCGAGCGCGATGACAGCCTCGCGGATCGTGAGCTTGTTCGCGATCGCGTACTTGACGATCTTGGTCGCGGACTCGTACCCGATGACGCGGTTGAGCGGCGTCACGATCGACGGCGACAGCTCGGCGAGCTGGCGGCAGCGCTCGCGGTTGGCCTCGATGCCGGCGACGCACTTGTCGGCGAGGTGGGTCGCGGCGTTGGCGAGCAGCGTGATCGACTCGAGCAGGTTGCGGGCCATCACGGGCATCGTGACGATCAGCTCGAACGTGCCGGCGGCACCCGCGAACGCGACGGCCGCGTCGTTCCCGATGACCTGGGCCGCGACCTGGATGACGGCCTCGGGGATGACCGGGTTGACCTTGCCGGGCATGATCGACGACCCGGGCTGCAGGTCGGGGAGGTTGATCTCGCCAAGGCCGGCCAGCGGGCCCGAGCCCATCCAGCGCAGGTCGTTGCAGATCTTCACGAGCGAGATCGCGACGGTCCGCAGCACGCCCGAGGTCTCGACGAGCGAGTCCTGCGCGCTCTGCGCCTCGAAGTGGTTGCGCGCCTCCGTGAACGGCAGGCCCGTGCGCTCGGCGATCAGCGCGATGACGCGCGGCGAGAAGCCGGGCGGGGTGTTCAACCCGGTGCCGACGGCGGTGCCGCCGAGCGGCAGCTCCGCGAGGCGGGGCAGGGACCCGGTCAGCCGCTCCGCGCCGTAGGCGATCTGCGCGGCGTACCCGGAGAACTCCTGGCCGAGGGTCACCGGCGTCGCGTCCTGCAGGTGCGTGCGCCCGGACTTCACGACGTCGGCGAACTCGGTCGACTTCGCGGCGAGCGCCTGGGACAGGTGCTCCAGCGCGGGCAGCAGCTCAGAGACGACGGCCTGCGTCGCGGCGATGTGGATCGACGCGGGGAACACGTCGTTCGACGACTGCGACGCGTTCACGTCGTCGTTCGGGTGCACGGGAGCGCCCAGCCGCTCGGTCGCCAGGGTCGCGATGACCTCGTTCGCGTTCATGTTCGACGACGTGCCGGACCCGGTCTGGAAGACGTCGATCGGGAAGTCCGCGTCCCACTGGCCCGCGATGACCTGGTCGGCGGCGAACACGATCGCGGCCGTGGTCTTCTCGTCGAACAGGCCCCGTTCGTTGTTCGCGAGCGCCGCCGCGCGCTTGATCTGCGCGAGCGCGGCGATGTGGTGGCGCGAGAGCCCGGTCCCGGAGATCTCAAAGTTCTCGATGGCGCGCTGCGTCTGCGCGCGGTACTTCGCGTGGATCGGGACCCGGATCTCGCCCATGGTGTCCCGCTCCGTGCGGAACTTCGGCTCGTCCTGACCCGCTGCGCGGGGGGTGGTGACGTCGATCGTCATGGTGCTTCCTTCGATAGCAGGGGTGCAGACGGAAAGTGCGTGGAGGTGAGTGGTCACCACATGCCGAGGACCTTCATCCAGAGGCCGCCGATGCCCATCCAGATCGCGATGTTGACGACGGCGATGAGGAAGCCGGTGCGCCACCAGTTGCCGACCGGGACGTAGCCCGGGCCGAAGAGCACCGGGGCGGGGCCGCACGAGTAGTGCGTGAGCGAGGCGAAGAGATTCGAGCAGAAGCCGAGGACCAGCGCGGCCATGAGCGGCGGGACGCCCGCGATGATCGCGGTGGCGAGGAAGGCCGCGTACATCGCTGAGATGTGGGCGGTGTTGGACGCGAAGAGGTAGTGGCTGAAGAAGTAGACGAGCGTCAGCAGGATGAAGGCCTTCTCCCAGCCCATCCCCGCGACGACGCCCGACATCTGCTCGCTGAGCCACGGGATGAGCCCGAGCTCGTTGAGCTGGGTGGCCATCATCACGAGCACCGCGAACCACACGAGCGTGTCCCAGGCCTGCTTCTCCATCGTGACGTCCTGCCACGTGAGCACGCCCGAGACGAGCAGCACGCACAGGCCGATGAGCGCCGTCGTCGTGGCCGACAGGCCCAGGAGCGAGTCGCCGAGGATCCACAGCGCGAGCAGCCCGACGATCGTGGCGGCCATGACCTTCTCGGGGCGCGTCATCGGGCCGAGGTCGGCGAGCGACGCCCGGGCGGTCGCGGCGGCCTCGGGGGTCTTCTTCAGCTCGGGCGGGTACACCTTGTACACGACGAGCGGCACGACGATGAGCGAGACGATGCCGGGCACGATCGCGGCGAGCGCCCAGCTGCCCCACGTGATCTCGACGCCCTGGTCGCCCGCGAGCTGGGCGGCGAGCGAGTTGCCGGCCATCGCGGTCAGGAACATCGCCGAGGTGACCGCGTTCACGTGGAAGGCGGTCGAGGTGAGGAACGCGCCGACCTTGCGCGAGGTCGGGCCGGGCACGCTGCCGTAGCTTTCGGCGATCGACCGGATGATCGGCTGGATGATGCCGCCGGCGCGGGCGGTGTTCGACGGGATCGCGGGAGCGAGCACGAGGTCGGTGGCCGCGAGGCCGTAGGCGAGCCCGAGCGTGTTCTTTCCCAGCCGTGACACGAAGAACAGCGCGAGCCGATTCCCCAGGCCGGTCTTGATCACGCCGCGCGAGATGAAGAAGGCGACGACGATCAGCCAGATCGTGGCATTCGAGAATCCCGACAGGGCCACGGCAGGCTCGAGGATTCCGGTCACGACCGTGGCCGTGAGGCCGATGAGCGTCACCGCACCCATCGGCAGCGGCTTGGCGATGACGCCGACGATCGTCGCGACGAACAGCGCGAACAGGTGCCAGGCGGGCGCGTCGACGCCCGAGGGCGCCGGGACGAACCACAGCACGAGGGCCACGACCAGGGGGATCGCGAACCGGACGAGCGAGACCGGCGCGAACGACGCCGGCGCGGGAGCGGGAGCGGACGGTGGCACGGGCGGGCCGGGCGTGGTCGGCGGGCCGGCGGCGGCGCCCTCGCCGGTCGGCCGGACCGGGTCCGCAGATCGTGTGTCGTGGGCAACGAGGTGGGCCATTGTTACGCGGCCTTTCATGAACCAGAAGCGACGCCGTTGAGGCTTGTACGACGAGTTTTGCTGGCTGCCGCTGACAATTCGGGGACCATTGTCCTCGCGGCCGCGGCCGAGCAATTGTGGTCATTGTGGTCGCGGCCGAAATTGCGGTGACCTGCATCCGGGCGGAAATTAATGGTCATAATGGTGGGTGCCCTCAACGACGCCCCGACGCCCGCACGCACCCCGGCGCGCGGGCCGGCCCGCGGCGACGGGCGTGTGGTCGTCCGCCGGCGACCGGAACAGCTTCGCGAGCCAGCTCCTCGTGATCGAGGTCGTGCTCCTGCTCGCCGTCGTGGTCCCGAGCTGGGCCCTCGCGGTGAACGCCGCGCAGAACTCGGCCCGCGCCGAGGCGATCTCGCGCGCCCGCACGCTCGTCGTGACCCTGAGCCACGACGACGCGCTGATCGCCGCCGTGCTCGGCCCCGACCCGGCCGCCGCGCTGGCCGAGCGCGTCGAGCTGCTGCGCGCGGCCAACAGCATCGGCTTCCTCGTCGTGATGACGCCCGCCGGCATCCGGTACACCCACCCCGACCCGGCGCAGGTCGGGCAGAAGTTCCAGGGCACGATCGCGGGCGCCCAGCAGGGGCGGATCACGGTCGAGGACTACACCGGCACGCTCGGGCGATCGGTCCGGGTCGTCGCGCCCGTGCACCGACCCGACGGCTCGCTCGCCGCCCTCGTCTCCGCGGGGGTGCCGCTCACCTCGATCTCGGCCACGGTGCGCGCGAGCGCCATCCAGCTCGGCCTGCTCGCGCTCGGGGCGCTCGCCGTCGGCGTGCTGAGCGCCGTCCTCGTGTCCCGCCGGCTCCGGCGGCAGACGTACGGGCTCGGCCCGCTGGGGCTGGCGCGCCTGCAGACGTACTACGACGCACTGCTGCACTCGGTCGGCTCCGGGCTCGTGCTCGTCGGGCACGACCGCACCGTCGTGCTGTGCAACGACGAGGCCAGGCGGCTG
This sequence comes from Pengzhenrongella sicca, assembly GCF_017569225.1. GTDB lineage: Bacteria > Actinomycetota > Actinomycetes > Actinomycetales > Cellulomonadaceae > Pengzhenrongella > Pengzhenrongella sicca. The sequence goes on along the minus strand of NZ_CP071868.1, from coordinate 1,718,770 downwards.
CTCGACGCCCCGCTCGTCGCCGCCGGCGCGAGCATCTCCGCCCTCGGCGTCGAGGCCGGCCTCGGCGAGCTCATGTCGTCCGGCCGCCGGTGCGACGGCGAGGTGTTCGCGACGCCGGCGCGCACGCTCGTGGTCACGCAGGCCCCGGCCCGGCTCGACGGCCAGACCCTCGGCTGGGTCACGACCCTCGCCGACCGGACCGACCTGGTCCGGCTGACCGGCGAGCTCGACTCGCTGCGCAGCTTTACCGAGTCGCTCAGCGCCCGCGCGCACGAGGCGGACAACCGGCTGCACACCGTCTCGGTGCTCGTGGAGATCGGCGAGTACGAGCAGGCCGTCGGGTTCGCGACGGCGACGCTCGCCGTGTCCCAGGCCCTCTCGGAGTCCGTGTCGGCCGCGATCGAGGAGCCCGCGCTCGCCGCGCTGCTGCTCGGCAAGGCGGCTCAGGCCCTCGAGCGCGGCGTGCAGCTCACGGTCGTGCCCGGGACGCTCGTGCCCGTGACCGGGCTCGCCCCGGGCGACCTCGTCGTCGTCGTCGGCAACCTCATCGACAACGCGATCGACGCCGCGGCCGACGGCGAGGGCGCCGCCCAGGCCCCGTGGGTGCGGGTCGGCGGGTCGCTGCGCGTCGGGACGCTTGAGCTCGAGGTCGCCGACTCGGGCCCGGGCCTGCACCCCGGCATCGTGCGACAGGCGTTCACGCGCGGCTGGACCACGAAGTCCGCCGGCGCGCGCGAGGACAGCCCGCACGGCCGCGGGCTCGGGCTCGCCCTGGTCGACGGGACGGTCCGCCGCCTCGGCGGCACGATCGAGGTGCAGGCGGTGCACGGGTCCCGGCTGATCGTCCGGCTCCCGGTGCCCGGGCGCGACCGGGGGTTGGCGCGGTGATCCGGGTGCTCGTGGTCGACGACCAGCCGATCGTCGCGGACGCCCACCGGGTGTTCATCGACCGGGTCCCGGGGTTCACGGCCGTGGGCATCGCGCACGACGGCGCGGCCGCGCTCGCGCGCGTCGAGCGGGGCGGGGTCGACCTCGTGCTGCTCGACCTGGCGATGCCGGGCATGCACGGGCTCGACGTCTGCCGGGCGCTGCAGACCTCGGCGCACGCCCCCGACGTCATGATCGTCACGGCGTCCCGCGACCTCGAGACCGTGCGCGCGGCCGTGCGACACGGCGCGGTGCACTACCTCATCAAGCCGTTCACGTTCGCGGCCCTGCGCTCGAAGCTCGATCACTACGCGCGGTACCGCGCGGCGTCGGCGGGGCGCCGGGACGTCACCGACCAGGGCGAGATCGACGCGGTGCTCGCGGCGCTGCGCGACCCGGTGGGCGAACCGCTGCCGAAGGGGATGTCGCGCGAGACCCTCGACGCGGTCCGGACGGCGCTCGTCGCGGCCCCCGAGGGACTGACCGCGGCGCACGCGGCGGAGCTCATCGGAGCCTCGCGCGTGACCGTGCGGCGCTACCTCGACAACCTGGTGCTCAGCGGGGCGTGCGTGCGCGAGCCGCAGTACGGCCGGGCCGGGCGGCCCACGCTCAGCTACCGCCTGCGGCCGCCGGAATGAGGTAAGCGGAGTGAGGTAGGCGGAGTAAGTAGGCGGCGTGAGGTAGGCGGCTTCGCTAGCTGGCGGCGGGCCGGCCGAACAGCTCGGTCAGGACCCCCGTGTGCAGGTCGGCGCCCTTGAGCTCGCTGGTCTGCTCCGGCCCGAGGATGCGTCGCTCGCCGTCGTCGCCCACGAGCTGCGACCCGCCGCCGTCGGGGCCGAGCGGGAGCACGATGATCTCCGGCGCGGGCGCGTACGTCGCGGTCGGCTCGCGGCCTTCGATGAGCGCCCGGATGTTCGCGGCCGCCACCTCCGCGTGCGCGAGTGCGGCCGAGGCCCGCTTGGACTCGCGGATGGTCGTGACGTCGCCGATCGCGAAGACCGTGTCGAAGCCGACGACGGTGAGCGCCCCGGTCACCTCGAGCCCGCCGTCCCCGACGCGCGCGGCCGCGAGCTCCGGGCCGAGGTAGTCGAGCACGGGCAGGTTGCCGTGGCACCGGAACCAGACCTGGCCGGAGACCTCGCCACCCGCGCGGGTGTGCACCGTGAACTCGCCGGGCTCGCCGACGTCCTGCGGGGGGAGGTAGCCGAGCGGCGAGCCGAGCTCGAACACGACGCCGCGCGCCTCGAGCTGGGCGCGGATCGACGCGCGCAGCTCGGGCTGGTAGTCCCACGTGGTCAGGACGTCGTCGGCCTGGTCGACGATGGTGATCCCGAGATCGGGGTACGCGGCGCTCAGCTCGCCCGCGAGCTCGAGGCCGACCGGGCCGGCGCCGACCAGCAGCGCGCGGTCGGCGCCCGCGAGCACGCCGCGCAGCCGGGCCAGGCGGGCCCGCGCGAGGTGGGACTCGGACTCGATGAACTTCGCGGGGAAGGGGTAGGCGGTGCCCGTCGCGAGGACGAGGTAGTCGGCGTCGAGCGCTCCCGTCGCCGAGAGCTGGACGCGGTGCGGGCCGACGGCCTGCGCGTGCTCGTGCACGACGCGGCCGCGGGCGAGCAGGTGGTCGTACGGGAAGAAGACCCTGTCCTCCCAGGCCGGGTCCACCGCGGCGCGCAGCGCGCCCGTCGAGTGCACGAACGCGTCCTTCGGCTCGACCAGCGTCACGTCCGCGACGTCGTCGAGGAGCTTCGCGACCTTCGCCCCGCCGTACCCGCCGCCGACGACCACCACACTCTTGTCAGTCATGGGGGCAACTTTCGCACGGCCCGGGCCGATCCGGGCAACGCCGCTCGCGGGCGGGCGGCGCGGGCTCTCAGGGCCGGGTCGGGGGGACGGCCGCAGGCGCCCCGCCGAACGCCCGGTAGGGCCCGATCGACCGGCGGAGCATCACGAGCCCGAGCGCCCAGAGCGGGACCTGTACGAGCCACGCGAGCGCGAAGCCCGCGTCCGTGAACTGGTCCGGCGACCCCTGCCCCAGCAGGTCCAGCACGACGCCGATTGCGAGCACCGCCGTCAGCGACGACGTGAACCCGCCCGCGTTGACCATGCCGGTCGCGAGGCCCATCGACGCGAGCGGGTTGGTCGACCGGCAGATGTCGAAGCCGATCAGCGACGCCGGCCCGCCGGTCGCGAGCACCACCGCGAGCGCGAACAGTGCGGGCGTCGGCACGTCCCCCGGCCATGCGAGTACCACGCCCCACATGGCGACGTGCACCCCGACCAGGGTCACGATCAGGCGCAGGCGCAGGCCCGGGAACCGGCCGCTGAGCACGCCGAGGAACGGCCCGAAGACGACGCAGCCCAGCACGTAGGTCGTGAGCACCCCGAGCCCGACCGACGCGTCGACGTGCTCGGCCTTCGTCATGTACGCGAAGCCCCACAGCAGCGCGAACGTGTTGGCCGAGAACTGCATGGTGAAGTGCACCCAGAACCCCGTGCGCGTGCCCGGGTTGCGCCACGTGCGCAGCAGGAGGCCGCCGCGGTCCGGCGCCGAGCGGGCGGCGAGGTCGCCCGCTCGCCCGACCGCGCGGTCGAGCGCGGCGACCGCCAGGATCTGGTGGCTGCGCCCGTCCCGCACGGCGAGCAGCGCGAGCAGCCCGACCAGCAGGGTCAGCGAACCCGCGCCGAAGAACGCCGCCGTCCAGCCGCGCGTGTGCACGGCAGCGACGAGCGGGCCGAGGCTGAGCAGCTGGCCGAGCTGCCCGACGACGCCGGTGAGCTGGGTCACGAGGGCGACGTGCCGGCCCGGGAACCACGCCGGGACGAGCCGCACGACGGACAGGAAGATGAACGCGTCGCCCGACCCGACGAGCACCCGGGCGCCGATCGCGGCGGGCACTCCCCCGGCGAAGGCGATGGCGATCTGGCCGAGCCCGATGAGCAGCGAGCCGATCGCGATCGCCCGGCGCGGGCCGATCCGGTCGACGGTGGCGCCGGCGGGGATCTGCATGACGGCGTACACGCCGAGCTGCAGGACGGCGAAGAGCGACAGCACCGCGGCCGTCGCCTCGAACCGCACGGCGGCCTCGACGCCCGTCGCCGACAGCGACGAGCGGGCGAAGACGGCGAACACGTACGCGGCCAGCGCGGAGCCCCACACGACCAGGGCCCTGACGGTGATCCGGTCGATGGGGCTCGATCCGGAGGAAGTCGTCACACCCGATTGTCCCAGGCGCGCCGGGCCCGGCGGTCCACCCCGGGCCGGGCCGCGAGGTATCCAGCGCCCACGCCCGCGTCTCCTGTGGGGGAATCGACACCCGCCGGGGCCGACGCCGTCCCTGAGGAGGCATCTCATGCACAACCTTCTGGCACTCTTGCCGGCCGCGTGGCGGCCCTACGCCAAGGCGGTCGTCGCCGCCGTCGGCACCGTCCTCGCGACGATCAGCGTCGTCGTGCCGACGGTGCCGAGCTGGGTCACCGCCGTCGTGTCCGCCCTGACGACGCTCGGGGTGTTCGCGCAGACCAACACCCCGCTGCCGAGCCCGCCCGCCCCCGCGCAGCAGGCCGGGACCCACCCCACTGCGGTGGCCCCGGCCTGAGCCGATCGCCTACTCGGCGGGCAGGGTCACCGCGTTCTTCTGCAGCGTGGCGGCCGACTGCGCGAGCAGCCGACCGTTGATCGACGCCCCGGTCTTCATCGCGATCATCGTCTTCGAGAGGATCGTCCCCTCGAAGTGCGCCGTGGTCCCGAGGGTGGCCGAGCCCGCGGTCTGCCAGTAGACGTTGGCCGCGCGCGCGCCGCCCGCGAGCGTGACGTTCGTCGCGGAGGCCTGCTTGAGGTTTCCCGAGATCTGGAAGATCCAGACGTCGTCCGGGCCGCCCGTCAAGGTCACGTCGGAGGAGATCGAGACCCCGGTGTTCCACTTGTACAGACCCGGCTGAAGCGTCAGCCCGCCGATCTCGCCCGCGCCGAGGTTGAGGACGTCGGGCAGCGTGCGGCCCGCGGCGTCGACGTAGGCGGTCTCCATGTCGCTCACCGACGTCGTGAGGTAGGTCGCGTCCGTCGTCTTGCACGCCGGCCCGGCGGCGTCGACCGAGTAGATCAGGCCCGTCGCGACCTCGGGGCAGCTCAGACCGATCGCGGCCCCGGTGATGGGGCTCGCGCCGACGTTGCCGTTGACGACGGAGGCGTAGACGTTCGTCACGCCTGTCTTCGTCAGGATCGCGAACGTGCTGGCGCCACCGAGGTCGATCGGCGCCTCGGCCGTGTAGCCGACGGCGGCGGTCGTGAAGGTCCACGTCACTGGCTGGTCGAGGGCGACGCCGCGCGCGCTCTCGGCCGCCGTGCTGATGACCGCCGTGTAGGTTGTGCCGGGCTTGAGCTCGGCCGCGACGGGGGTCAGGGTCGCCTTCGTGAGCCCGGCGTTGAGCGCCACGGTCCCCGGGACGGACACCCCGGCGCTCGTCGCGAGCGTGAACGTCGTGCGGGTGCCGGCCGGGTCCGAGGCCAGCGTGAGCGGGTCCATCGGTTCGCTGAACGTCGCGCTAACCGCCGTCGCGGTCACGACGTTGTCGCCGCCGTTGTGGCGGGTCGGCGCGCTGAGCGAGCCGTCCCCCGGGCTCGTGCTGACGACCGACGGGCCGGCCGCCGCCGCGCCGGCGGTGAGCGAGGCCGCGACGAGGACGATCACGGGAAGCGCGAGCACCCCGCGAGACCGTCTTGAACCGAAGAATGTGCGCGCCGCGCCGGGCGAGTTCCTGAGCCTCATGGTGGCCTTCCAGCCGAGCAGGCGGCGTGGCTTGCCCGCGCGCGGTTCGCGCCCGGGACGTCGCCTGACCTGCTACGACTATCCAAGCCGTGCGGCGAATTCATTGTCAAATTGCTTATGACTGAAGTCAGAAATAGGCTATTTCTGCTCACGGAATATGGATGTAATTGGGGCGAGTTCTCGTGATTTATGCCGCGTGCACGGTCCACACCCGCGGGGCGCAGAGCCGAGCGCTCGCACCCGCCCGGCGGCGGTCCGGCCGGGCGAGACCTCGAGCAAGGGCGAGACCTCGAGCGCGGGCTAGACTCCGAGCGCCTCGGGGCGTAGCGCCGCCGCCTCGGCCGCCAGCGCGGCGCGCGCGATCCGGCGCTCGCGCTGTTCGGCCGGGTCGGGCACCGGGACCGCCGCGAGCAGCGCGCGCGTGTACGCGTGCGCCGGCGCTTTGAGCACCGCGGCCGTCGTACCGACCTCGACGAGCTGGCCGGCGCGCATCACCGCGACGTCGTGGGCGACCAGGTCGATCACCGCGAGGTCGTGGCTGATGAACAGGCACGCGAAGCCCATCTCGACCTGGAGCTGCTGGAACAGCGCGAGCACGGTCGCCTGGACCGAGACGTCGAGCGCGCTCGTCGGCTCGTCGGCGATGAGCAGGTCCGGGCCGAGCACGAGCGCTCGGGCCAGGCTGACCCGCTGCCGCTGGCCGCCCGAGAGCTCGTGCGGGAACCGGCGCGCATAGGACGCCGGCAGCTCGACGGCCTCGAGCAGCTCCGCGACCTTCGCGCGCCGCGACGCCTCGGAGCCGATCTTGTGCACCGAGAGCGGCTCGGAGATGCACGCGCCGACGCTGGCCCGCGGGTTGAGCGACGCGGCGGGGTCCTGGAAGACGAAGCCGAACCGGCGCCGCAGCGCCCGCAGGGCCTGCGGCGATGCGGTGAGCAGGTCGGTCCCGAACACCTCGATGCCGCCGCTCGTGGCGGGCGCGAGCCCGACGGTGGCCCGGCCGACGGTGGTCTTGCCCGAGCCGGACTCGCCGACGAGCCCGAGCACCGCGCCGGGGGCGATCGCGAACGAGACACCGTCGACGGCGAGCACCTTGGGGCTGCCGAGCCGGCCCGGAAACTCCACCACGAGGTCGCGGACCACGAGCGCCGGGACTGGCGCTCCGGCCCCAGACACAGCGGCCCCAGACACAGCGGCGCCGGTGTCCCTGGCGCCGGGTGCGACGGGCACCGCCGACGTCGTCGACGCGCCGCTCGAGCGCCCCTGCCCGAGGTGGGGCACGGCCGCCAGGAGCCGGCGCGTGTACGGGTGCGCCGGCGCCGCGAAGAGCTGGGCCACGGGCGCCTGCTCGACGATCTCGCCGCGGTACATGACCACGACGCGGTCGGCGAGGTCCGCGACGACCCCCATGTTGTGGGTGATCAGCACGATCGCGGTGCCGAGGCGGTCGCGCAGGTCGCGCAACAGCTCGAGGATCGCCGCCTGGACGGTGACGTCGAGCGCCGTCGTCGGCTCGTCGGCGACGATCACCTCGGGATCGCAGGCGATCGCGATGGCGATCATGACGCGCTGCTTCTGCCCGCCCGAGAGCTGGTGCGGGTAGGAGTGCACGCGGGCGGCGGGATCGGGGATGCCGACGAGCTCGAGGAGCTCGATCGCGCGCGCCTTGGCGGCCCGGCGGGACAGGCTGCGGTGGGTGCGGATCGCCTGGACGACCTGCCAGCCGACGGTGCGCACCGGGTCGAGCGCGGTCGAGGCCTCCTGGAAGATCATCGCGACGCGGTCGCCGCGGACCTTGCGCATCGCCTCGCCGCGCAGGGCCGTGAGCTCGACCCCGCCGAGCGTCGCGGAGCCCTCGACGGTCGCGGTGTCGGGGAGCAGGCCGAGCAGGGCCCGCGAGCTCACGGACTTCCCCGAGCCCGACTCCCCCACCACGGCGACGATCTCGCCCGGAGCGACGCGGAAGCTGATCTCGCGCACCGCCCGGACGGGGCCGGCGTCGGACCGGAAGCTCACGCTGAGCCGATTGATGTCCAGCACGGGCACGGTCGGGGCGGTCATCGTCCCGCCTCCTTATCGTCGGTAGTCGCCGGTGGCGTCTCGCCGGCTGACGCCGGCCCATCGGTCGGCACCGGCTCGTCCGTCGGCACAGGCCCATCCGTCGGCGCAGGCTCGAGCGTCGGCACCGGCTCGTCGGCCGACGCCGGCAGGCCGACGGCGAGCGCGACCTCGGCCTCGTCGGCCGTCGTGGTCGCCCCGCCGCGCGTGCGCAGCATCGGGTTGAGCACGTCGTTGAGGCTCTCGCCGACCAAGGTGACGCCCGCGACGACGATCACGATCGCGAGCCCCGGGAACACCCCGGTCCACCAGATGCCGTTGGTGGCGTCGGCGAGCGCCTTGTTGAGGTCGTAGCCCCACTCGGCGGCGGACGACGGCTCGATGCCGAACCCGAGGAAGCCCAGGCCCGCGAGCGTGAGGATCGCCTCGGAGGCGTTGAGCGTGCCCAGCACGGGGATGGTCTGGGAGACGTTGGGCAGCACGTGCCGGAACATGATCCGCCGCGGCTTCGCGCCCGTGATCCGCGCGGCGTCGACGAACGGGGAGTTCTTGACGGACACGGTCTGGTTGCGCACGACCCGGAAGTACTGCGGGACGTAGACGACCGTGATCGACAGCGCGGCCGCGAGGATGCCCCCCATGGGGGTCGACCGCCCGCCCGTGATCATGATCGAGACGACGATCGCGAGCAGCAGCGACGGGAACGCGTAGAGCGCGTCGGTGACGAGCACGAGGGTGCGGTCCAGCCAGCCCCCGACGTAGCCCGACACGACGCCGAGCGGGACGCCGACGACCAGCGAGATCGCGACCGCGAGGACGATGACCGTCAGCGCCGTGCGGGCACCGAAGATGACCCGCGAGAGCACGTCGAGCCCGCCGACGGTGGTGCCGAGCCAGTGCGCGGCCGACGGCGGCTGCTGCGTGCCGAACACGACGCCGTCGGCCCGGTCGGCGTTGAAGCCGTACGGGGCGAGCACGGGCGCGAACACGGCGACGACGACGAACACCGCGATCACGGCGAGCCCGGCGACGAGCATCCCGCGCTGGAGGCCGTGCGTGGAGCGCAGCAGCGCGACGCCGGGGAACCCCCGGCGCGGCGGCGGCGGGGTCAGCCCCGCGGTCTCGGTGGCGATGATGGCGCTCATCAGTACCTCACTCTCGGGTCGACGAGCGCGTTGATGACGTCGATCAGGAAGCTCGAGACCGCGACGACGACGGCGATCGCCGTGACGATGCCCTGCACGGCCACGAAGTCGCGGGCGAGCAGGTACTTCGACAGCGTGTAGCCCAGGCCCTGCCACTCGAACGTCGTCTCGGTGAGGATCGCCCCGCCGAGCATCATCGCGATCTGCATCCCCATGACCGTGACGACCGGAACGAGCGCGTTGCGGAAGGCGTGCTGCCGGACGACGCGCCGCTCGGAGACGCCGCGGGCGCGGGCCGCCGTGACGTAGTCGGTGCGCATCGTCTCGAGCAGGTTGATCCGGATGAGCCGGATGAAGACGCCGGCCGTGAGCAGCCCCAGGGCCACCGCGGGCAGCACCGCGTGCTTGAGCACGTCAAGGATGAAGCCGGGGTCGCCGTACAGGATCGCGTCGACGATCATGATGTTCGTCTTCGGGGTCACGTTGTTGAGCGCGATCTCCGCCGTCGGCGAGGCGCGGCCCGAGGACGGCAGCCAGCCGAGGGTCGCGGAGAACAGCAGCTTGAGCAGCAGGCCGACGAAGAACACCGGGGCCGCGTACACGAGCACCGCGAAGATGCGGATGCTCACGTCGGGCAGCCGGTCGCGGTACCGGGCCGCGATGCGGCCGAGCGGGACGCCGACGGCGAAGGCCACGAGCAGCGCCCAGGCGACGAGCTCCAGCGTGGCCGCGCCGTTCGTGACGAGCACCTCGCTGATCGCGCGGTGGTCGGTCAGCGCGGTGCCGAAGTCGCCCCGGACCAGGCCGCTGAGGTAGTCCCAGTACTGCGCGAGGATCGGGCGGTCGAAGCCGGCCTCGGCCTTGCGCTCGGCGAGGTCGGCGGCGGACAGCCGGCCGCCCTGGGAGGCCGTGATCGGGTCACCGATGACCCGCATGAAGAAGAAGACGACCGTCACGAGGATGAGCACGGTCGGGACGATCAGGGCGAGCCGCACCAGGAGGTACCTGACCAGGGGGCTGCGAGGAAGAACTGTGACTGCCATGGTGTCCGTTCATCGAGCCGGGCTCGCCGGGCGCGAGGACGCGCCCGGCGACGTGCGGCGTGCGGGGGCCGGCCGATCGGCTCGGCCCCCGCACGGGTGGCGCGTCAGCTCTTGCTGAGGACGGCGTACCGGAACTGGAAGGACGAGTTGAGGGTGTCCTCGACGCCCAGCACCCCGTCCCGCGCGACGGCGGTCTGCGAGCCCTGCAGCAGGGGCACGGTCGACAGGTACTTCGTCGCCATCTCGGTCTGGATCTGCACGAGCGTCGCGGCCCGCGTCTCGGGGTTGGGATCGGTGCGCTCGGAGGCGAGCAGCGCGCTGATCTCGGCGTTCTCGAAGTGGTTGCCGAGGAAGTTGCCCGCGTCGAAGAACGGCGTCAGGTAGTTGTCGGCGTCCGAGAAGTCCGGGAACCAGCCGAGCTGGTAGGCCGGGTACGCGTCCGCCGTGCGCTCCTCGGCGTACGTGACCCACTCGGTCGACGCGAGGTCGACCGTGAACAGGCCGGTCGCCTCGAGCTGGCGCTTGACGGCGGCGTACTCCTGGTCGGAGCTCGGGCCGTAGTGGTCCGGGTTGTACTGCAGCGCGAGCGTCACCGGGGTGGTGACCCCGGCGTCGGCGAGCAGCGCGGTCGCGGCGTCGACGTCGGGCGTCGTGCCGTAGATGTCCTTGAACGGCGTGGCCGCACCCGGCAGGCCCTCGGGCACGTAGGAGTACAGGGGCGTGTAGGTGTCCTTGTAGACCTGCGTTGCGATCTCCTGGCGGTCGAGCGAGTACGCGAACGCCTTGCGGATCGCGAGCTTCTGGTCGGCCGTGTCGCCCGGCATGGTCTCGAGGTTGAAGACCACGTAGCGGATCTCGCCACCGGGGCCGCTGACGACGTTGACGCCGTCCGTGCCCTCGAGGCTCTCGATGTCGGTCGGGGTCAGGCTGCGTGTCGCGACGTCGATCGCGCCGCTCGCGATGTCGAGCTTGAGGTTGTTCGAGTCGGCGTAGTACTTGAGCGTCACGCCGTCGTTCTTGACCTCGCCCTGGACGCCCGCATAGTCGGCGTTCTTGGTCAGCTCGACGAGCTCGTTCTTCTTGTAGGACGAGATCGTGTACGGCCCGGCGAACGCCTCGGCCTCGACGATCGCGTCGTCGTCGAGAAGCGCGTCGGCCGGGAACGACTTCTCGTCCACGATCGGACCGGCGGGCGAGGCGAGCACCTGCGGGAACGTCTGGTCGTTCGCGCTCTTGAGGGTGAAGGCCACCGTCGTGTCGTCGACGGCCTCGACGGACTCGAGGTTCGTCAGCAGCGACGCCGGGCCGTTCGGGTCGTTGATCGTGATCTGGCGGTCGAAGCTGTACTTGACCGTCGAGGCGTTGATCGGGTTCCCGTTGGCGAACGTCTGATCCGCCTTGAGGACGCAGGTGTAGACCGTCTCGGTCGTGTACTCGCAGCTCTCGGCGGCGTCCGGGGCCAGCTCGGCCCCGCCCGGCTCGAAGCTCATGAGGAAGGGGTACACCTGGGTCTCGATGTTGAAGGAGCCGTTGTCGTAGGAGCCGGCCGGGTCGATCGCGGTCACCTTGTCGGTCGTGCCGACGAGGATCGTCGCGCCGGCGGAACCCTCGGTGTCGCTCGAGGCGGCGTCGTCGGTGCGGCCCGCGCCGCAGGCGGTCAACGTGAGTGTCGCCGCGATGGCGGCCGCCAGTGTGCCCAGGCCGCGATTTGTGCTCTTCTTCACAAAAGGTCCTCTCAAGTCGCATCGCCCAACACACGGCGACGGACGCCGCGTAGGGGCGTCATCGGGGCAGTCTGACACCCGCGTGTTACTTGCAAGTAACGAACCCGACCCCGAACGGCCACGACGTCTTCACTTCACATCGCAAGATCCCCCGCCTCAGCATGTGGACACGGGTCCGCGCGAGCCGCGCGTTAGCGCTCGGCGACCCGCCCGTACTGCGCGGCGAGGCGCCGGACCGAGCCGGCCAGCTCGGGGCTTAGGCCGGTGGGCGGCATCCGCCACGACCAGTTGCCGACGAAGGTCGACGGGTCGTTCATCCGGGCCTGGTCGTCCAGGACGAGCAGGTCCTGGATCGGGACGACCGCGACGCCGGCGCGCGAGCCGAGCGTCGCCTCGATGAGCGACCAGACGACCCGGCCGACGTCGGCGTCCGGCTCGAACTGGTAGTACCGCGCGACGTCGCGGCGCAGGCCGTCCGGCAGCCCGGCCCACCAGCCCGCGACGGTCTCGTTGTCGTGCGTGCCCGTGTAGGCGATGCAGTGCTCGGTGAACATGTGCGGCTGGTGCGGGTTGTCAGGCGTCCCGTCGAACCCGAACTGCAGGATGCGCATGCCGAACAGCCCGTTGTCGTCCCGGAGCCGGTACACGTCGTCGTCGAGCGTGCCGAGGTCCTCGGCGACGAAGGGCAGCGTCGGGAACTCCTCGCGCAGCCGGTCGATGAACGCCTGGCCGGGCCCGGCCACCCAGCGCCCGCCGCGCGCGTCGGCGGCGTCGGCGGGGACCTCCCAGTACGCGGCCAGCGCCCGGAAGTGGTCGATGCGCACGACGTCGGTCAGCTCGATGCAGCGCCGCAGGCGCTCGACCCACCACCCGAAACCGTCCCGCTCCATGACGTCCCAGCGGTACAGGGGGTTGCCCCAGAGCTGGCCGGTCTCGCTGAAGTAGTCCGGCGGCACGCCCGACTGGGCGACCAGGCCGCCGCCGGCGTCGAGCTGGAACTGCTCGGAGTGCAGCCAGACGTCGGCGGAGTCGTGGTTGACGTATATCGGCAGGTCGCCGAGCACCTGGATGCCCTGTCGGTTCGCGTAGGCCTTGAGCGCGGCCCACTGCAGGTCGACGAAGAAGAGCACGGCCTCCCAGCTCGCGATGCGGGCGCCGAGCTGCCGGGCCGACGCGAGCACGGCGCCGCGGTCGCGCGTGCGCAGGGGCGCGGGCCACGACCACCAGGGCGCGTCGTCGAACTGCTCCTTGAGCGCGAAGAAGTGCGCGGTGTCGGACAGCCAGGCCTGCTCGCGCCGGAACTGCAGGAACGCCGGCCACCACCGGTGCTCCGGGTTGGCCAGGAACGCCGCCGCGGCCGCGAGCAGCTGCGGCCGCTTGGTGCGGGGCAGGTCGGCGAACGGCACGCGCGCATCGACGAGCTCCGCGTGCAGGTCGGGCTCGTCCAGCAGGCCGGCCGCCTGGAGGTGGTCGAGGTCGATCAGCCAGGGGTTGCCAGCGAAGGTCGAGTAGCTGAAGTAGGGCGAGTCGTACTGCCCGTTGCGGGTCAGCGGCAGGATCTGCCAGATCGACGCGCCGGTGCTCGCGAGCCAGTCCACGAACTCGTAGGCCTGCGCGCCGAGCGTGCCGACGTCCTCGTGCCCGAAGAGGCTGGACGGGTGGAGCAGGACTCCGAACTGGCGGTCGGTGAACGGGGAGCTCGTCATGGCCCCATCCTGACAGGGCCCCGCCCCGGCCTGTTACGTCGCCGGCAGCGTGCGGACGACCATCTTGCCGGTGTTCTCGCCGCGCATCAGGCCGAGGAACGCCTCCACGGCGTGGTCGATCCCGTCCACGACGGTCTCGTCGAAGACCACGGCGTCGGCCGCGAGCCATGCGCCCATCTCCGCGGCGAACGCCGGGTAGTGCTGCAGGTAGTTGCCGACCGTGAAACCCTTGATCGTCAGGCCGCGCGTGACGACGTTGCTCAGGTTCCGCGGGCCGACCGGGGCCGCGCTCTCGTTGTACTGGGAGATCGCGCCGCACGCCGCGACCCGGCCGCCGGGGTTGGCCATCTCGAGGGCCGCCTCGAGGTGCTCGCCGCCGACGTTGTCGAAGTAGACGTCGACGCCCTCGGGCGCCGCCGCCGCGAGCTGTTCGGCGATGGCGCCGTCGCGGTAGTTGAACGCCGCGTCGAAGCCGTACCGGCTCGTCAGGAGCTCGACCTTCGCGGCCGACCCCGCCGAGCCGACGACCCGCCCCGCGCCCTTGAGCCGCGCGATCTGGCCGACCATCGAGCCGACGGCCCCCGCCGCGCCGGAGACGAACACCGTGTCGCCCGGCGTGAGGTGGGCGATCTCGAGCAGCCCGACGTACGCGGTGAACGCCGTCATGCCCAGGACGCCGAGGTTCGCCGAGAGTGGCACACCTGCCAGCTCGGGCACCACGCGGAAGCCCGCGGCGTCGCCCTGCGCGACGTCGCGCCAGCCCAGCTGGTGCACGACGACGTCGCCCACCGCGACGGCGTCGGCCCGCGACGCGACGACGCGGCCCACGGCTCCCCCGCCCATCGTCGCGCCGAGCGAGTACGGCGGCGCGTAGGACTTGACGTCGTTCATCCGCCCGCGCATGTACGGGTCGACCGAGATGAACTCGTTCGCCACCCGGACCTCGTTGGGCCCGAGCTCGCCGAGCTCGATGCGGGCGAGGCGGAAGTCCGCGGGAACCGGCCAACCGGCCGGACGCGCGACGAGCTGGACCTGGGTGCTGACGACGGACGAGGTCATGCGGGCAACTCCTGGCGTTGGTGATTGTGAACCGGTCGTTTCACTATATGCTGGATCTTCGGCGGTCCGCGCACCGCACCGCGCGGCAGGAGGGGTGGCAGACATGGGCCGGACCGCGACGTTCGAGTCGGCGCAGGCCGTGCGCGCCGCGCGCGACCTGTTCTGGGACCGCGGCTTCGAGGCCGCGTCGATCGCGGACCTCGAACGGGCGACGGGCCTGAACCGGTCCAGCCTCTACCACGCGTTCGGCAGCAAGCGCGGGCTCTTCGACGCCGCCGTCGCCGACTACCTCGAGACCGTCGTCCGCCCCCGCCTGCTCGTGCTGCGCGACGGCGCCGGCACGAGCGGCCTGCTGGCCTACGTCGACGGGCTCCGCCTCGCGATCGAGACCCTGCCCGCCGACTCCCCCCGGCGCGGTTGCCTGCTCGTCAACTGCGCCGCCGGGCTGGCGGGCCACGACGATGCCGCCCGCGCCGTCGTCGACGCCTACCGAGCCGAGCTCACCGCGGCGCTCCGGCAGGCGCTCGCCGCGGCGTCGGACGACGACGACGACGCGCGGCTGGGCGCGCACGCGCGGACGCTCGCGGCGGCATCGATGAGCGCGATGCTGCTCGCTCGGGTCAACCCGGGCGCCGCGGCGGCGGTCTTGGGCGACGCGCGCGAGCAGATTCTCGCCTGGTCGCGCTGAGCGGGCGGTCAACTGGCGGGCTGCGTCAGTCGTCGGGCTGCGTCATTTCGTCGGGCTGCGTCATTTCGTCGGGCTCCGTCGGCTCATACAGGCGCACGACGTTGCGGCCGGCCGCCTTGGCCGCGTACATCGCCATGTCGGCGGCGTGGAACAGGTCGTTCATGCTCGCGCCGGAGTCCGGGTACGTCGCGACGCCGGCGCTGAGCGTGCACCGGATCGTGCGGTCCTCGACCGTGACTCCCTGCTGCTCGCAGCGGCGCCGGAGCTCCTCGGCGAAGGCGAGACCGTCCGCCGTCCCCGTGCCGGGCAGCGCCACGAAGAACTCCTCGCCGCCCCAGCGCGCGACCAGCGCGCCGGCCGGCGCCTGCTCGCGCAGGCGCTGGGCGATCGCGATCAGCACGCGGTCGCCCGCCAGGTGCCCGAACTCGTCGTTGATCGACTTGAACCGGTCGATGTCGACGAGCGTCACGACCACGCACGAGCCCTCGACGCGGGCCGTCTCGAGCATCCCGGCGAACCGCTCGACGAGGTAGCGCCGGTTGTGCAGCCCGGTCAGCGGGTCTCGGCTGGCGAGCTGGACGAGGTCGGCGCGCAGGCGATCGATCGTCTCGACCTGCCGGACGAGCTGGTCGTTCGCCTCCGACAGCCGGCGGGTCTGCGCGTTGGCCTCCGTGACGTTGCGCGCGACGAGGACACTGCCGAGCTCGCGCGAGCGGCGGTCGACGAGCGGCGACGAGCGCACGTGGAACTCCGCGCGGGTCCCGCCGGGCAGGTCCACCACCACCTGCCGATGGCGGCCGTCAAGCGCCAAGCTCGTCCCGAACAGCTCGCGGACGGTGCTCCCGACCAGGTCGGCCTGCGACCGGACGGTGAGCCCGAGGGCGAGCTCGGCCGCGGCGGGGTTGAGGTCCAGCACCCGCCCGGTCGGGCTGACGACGATGATCGCGTCACCGATCTGGTCGATGATCAGGGTGCGTGCGACCGGCGAGAACGAGAACCGGTCCTGCCGGAAGATGAGGTAGGTCATCACGGTCCCGGTCGCCGCGAACCCGAACAGGGTCGGGTCGATGGAATCGCCGAAGCCACCGGCGAGGAAGACGCCGTTCACGAGGACGGGGATCAGGGCGGCCCCCAGCAGCGCGAGGCGCTGCGGTCGGAAGACGGGCTGGGCGCGCCACCAGCTCCACCCGATCAGGGCGAAGCCGACCGCCATCGAGGTGTAGCCGAACCAGCTGTCCAGCCAAAAGACCGGTCCGTACGCCCACCCGGCCGGGTCCGCGACCTCGGCGGCGCCCGGCCCGGAGTAGACGAGCTCGTGCCACGGGTTGGTCAGGCCGGCGACGGAGATCAGGACCGGCTCGATGAGGAGCGCCAGCACGAGGGTCCGCGGCGGCGTCCACTGCGGCCACATGATCGCCAGGCCAAGCACCACGAAGGCGGCCGACATCACGCTCGGCCCGGGGAAGGTGGCGATCGTCGCGACGGCCGCGACCGTGGATCCGGTCAGCTGCGTCAGCGCGAGGGCGACCGACCACCAGCACGAGCCGATCATGACGAAGGTGAGGCTGATCGCGACCGTCCGGCTGTCGGCGCGGCGAACCCAGGACACGGCCGCGAGCGCCGCGAACACCACGGCGGTCACCAGATAGGCGATTCCCACCGACTCCCTCGGCACCGTTCGTCACCTCCGGCTCGTTCGACCGCCGGGGGGGGATCCGGTCGTGGAGGTCGGAAGCCCCATCGACCGGTTGCGGGCGGACCTGAGGAGTTGTGCCCGTTCACGCCCTCAGGTCACGGCGCCGTAGCGCGGCCGCGGCGCCGGTGACCAGAGCGGCGACGACGGCGCACATCAGGACCAGCGGCAGCGCGTCGAACGGCTCGCTCGGCACGAGGGGGACGAGCCCGAACGGCGCCGCGTCGATCGCCCCGGCGGGCAGGTTGAACAGTGGTCCGTAGACCCCCACCACGATCGACGCCACGAGCAGCGCCCACACCGCCCACCCCCCGGAGCGCAGCCCGAAGGCCAGGGCCGCGAGTGCCCCGAAGCACAGCACGATCGGGAGGTACGCGAGGCTCGCGCCGGCGAGCTGCCAGGTCAGGTCCGGGTCGCCCACCGACGCGGCGGCACCGAGGCCAAGACACATCCCCGCCACGACCAGCAGCAGGGCGCACGCGGCGGCGGTCACCGTGAGGGCGCCGGCGAACCAGGCGGTCCGGCTGACCGCCGTCGCCAGGAGTGCGCCCACGCGGCCCTCGTCCTCCTCGCGCCGCAGCCGGTTCACCGCGGTCACTGCGTACGCGGCGACGGCCATCGCGAAGAAGCTCAGGAACGCGGCGAGCGTCGCGCTCAGCACGTCCGCCGAGCCGCCCGCGCCGAACACCTCGGCGAGCTGCGGCTGGTCCGCGAAGCTGTCGACGATGCCCTGCCCCAGCGAGCCGGTCAGAGCCGCGAAGATGCCGATCCCGACGGCCCAGCCGCCCACGACGGCACGCTCCATCCGCGCGCTCACGCCGATCGGGCTCCCGAGCGCGCGCGAGGCCTGCGCCCGGCCGCGGCGCGCCGGAACGAGCCCGGCGCCGAGGTCGCGCCGGCCCGCGAGCGCGAACGCGACGACGCCCGCGGCGGCCGCGAGGGCCATGCACAGCGCGAGCGGCCACCAGCGCAGGTCGACGAAGGCCCGGGTCTGCTGCGCCCAACCGATCGGCGACAGCCACGACAGGGTCGACCCACCCGGGCCGGCGGCGTCCCCGATGCCGCGCAGCACGTACGCGAGCCCGAGCGCCGCACCCGCGAGCCCGGACGCGGCGCGCGAGTGCTCGGCCAGCTGCGCGGTCACCGCGGCGACCGCCCCGAACGCCAGGCCCACGAGCGCGACCCCCAGGGCGACGGCGAGCGAGTCGGTCGCCGCGAAGCCGCTGCCCGCGAGCGCGGCGAAAAGCGCGGCCGCCACGACGACGTCGGCGACCACCATCGTCGCCAGCGCCGCCGTCAGCGGCGCGAAGCGACCGACGACGCCCGCGCGGATCAGCTCCGCTCGGCCGGTCTCCTCCTCCGCCCGGGTGTGGCGAACGACGAGGGAGGCCGACGTGAGTGCCGCCGCGACGGCCAGCAACCCGAGCAGCTCGTTCGACACCATCGCGCCGAACGTGTACGCGTCAAGCCCGTACCCCGGCCCCGCCATGAACGCGCCGGCGGGTTCCCGCATGATCGCCGCGCGGGCCTGGAGCATCCCGGGTTCGGGGTAGGCCGCGGGGATCGCGGCCGCGAAGTAGGCGATCAGGCCGCTGAGCGCGAGCGCCCAGACCGCGATGCGGGTCCGGTCCCGGCGCAGCGCGAACCGAGTCAGCCTGCCAGCGGCGACGAACGCGTCCGACCGCGCGGCGCGCGACGGGGCACCGAGAACAGGGACGGGCGAGCGGTCGAGGGCCGTCACCGCGCGGCCCCCGTGGCCGTCGCGGCGGCATCCGCGCCGTACTGATGGACGAAGAGCTCCTCGAGCGTCGGCGGGGCGACCACGAGCGAGCCGATCCCCGCCGGCACAAGCACCCCAAGAACGGCGGGCAGCGCGCCGTCGTCGACCGTGAAGCGCAGCCGGTCCCCGTCGCGCACCACCCCGTAGACGCCACCGAGGGCGCCGACCGCGCCGGCGTCCGCGCCGCTGCGCACCGTGACGGTGCTGCGGGTGAGGTGCCGCAGCTCGGCGAGCGTGCCGCTGCGCGCTGCGCGGCCCGCGCGGATGATCGTGACGCGGTCGCACAGCTTCTCGACCTCCGCGAGGAGGTGGCTCGACAGCAGCACGGTGGTGCCGGTCGCGGCGACCTCGGCGATGACCTGCTGGAACGTGAGCTCCATGAGCGGGTCCAGCCCCGACGTGGGCTCGTCCAGCACGAGCAGCTCGACGTCGCTCGCCAGCGCCGCGACGAGCGCGACCTTCTGCCGGTTGCCCTTGGAGTACGTGCGCGTCTTCTTCGTCGGATCGAGCTCGAACCGCTCCAGCAGCTCCGTCGTGCGGCGGCGGTCGACCCCGCCGCGCAGGCTCGTGAACAGGTCGATCGTCTCGCCGCCGGTCAGCTTCGGCCAGAGGGTGACGTCGCCGGGGACGTACGCGAGCCGCCGGTGCAGGGCGACGGCGCCGTGCCACGGGTCGGCGCCGAACAGGCGAACCGTCCCCGCGTCGGCGCGCAGCAGCCCGAGCAGCACGCGGATCGTCGTCGACTTCCCGGCCCCGTTCGGCCCGAGGAAGCCGTGCACCTGCCCCGGCAGCACGGCGAGGTCGAGGCCGTCGAGCGCCGGAGCGGACCCGAAGGACTTGCGGAGCTGGCGGACATCGATCACGGGCGACGGTACGGAAGACACGGGACAACCCTTTCAGGAGGTGGTGCGTGAGCGGGCCGGCGGGGCGCGGGCCCGGTCACCCCGGTGCGCGCACGTCGGGCTCGGACGGCTCGCGCTGATACAGCAGGTACGCATCGAGCATCCGGGTGTCGGTCAAGAGCCCCTCGGTGTACAGCTCGAGCGTCGGCACGGCCGTCCGGTCCAGGTACGCGTGCAGCACGCCGACGAGGTCGGACGGGTCGTCCGGCGGGTTGAGGGTGAGATCGAGCAGCAGGGCGCCGAAGCCCTGCACGGTCAGGTATCGCGCGCGCGCCTGCTCGTCCCGACTCGGCCGCATCACCCCGGCCGCGACGGCGTCGGCCATGTACGCCTGCGCATCAGCAGCGAACTGGTCGATGAAGCTGCGCGCGAGGTCACCCCCCGACTGCAGGCTGCGCAGCGCGTAGCCGAGCAGCGGCGCCGACTCGTCCATCGAGGCGAGCGCGAGCAGCACGGCGCCCATGTCCCCCGACCGGAGCGTCGTCGACTTGACCTCGCGGATCGACGCGAGCACGTGCTCGTCGCAGGCCGCGCGCAGCCCGTCCTTCGACCCGAAGTGGTGCAGGATCAGTGCGGCGCTCACCCCGGCGTCCTGGGCGATCGAGCGCACGCCGACGCCGAATCCCGCCACCGCGAACCGCTGGATCGCCGCGTCGCGGATCCGGGCGCGCGCGGTGAGGTCGCCGGCCGGCGCGGCCCCCACAGTCTCGGCTGAACGCATGCTCAGCATCCTAAACACTCGTTCAGCCCGCTGCAAACGGGGCTGACCGAGGGGCGCCGGAACCTAGCGCGCGCGCCCCTCGGCGAGCATCTCGACCGACTTCGCGACCCGCCGCCGACGCGTCTCGTCCGTCTTCGCGCCCTCGACCTGGAGCACGTGCCAGGACCGGTTGCTGCGCGAGAGGCCGTCGAACGTGCGCCGAGCCGCCGGCTCGGCGTCGAGCGCCGCCGCGAGGTCGGCGGGCACCTCCACCGTGCGCTCGCTCACGTCCAGCTCGAGGTCGACGTCGATCTCGTCGCCGCCGGCGACGCCGGCCGCCGCGCGGTGCTGCGCGCTCAGGCTGACGAGGTAGGCGCCGTCGCGCACGGCGACGGTCCCGCGATAGGTGTAGCCGTTCACGGTCACCGTGACCGGTGGCTTGCGGCCGGCGCCGAGCGCCTGCACCACCTCAGGCGGGACCTCGATCCCGGTCGTGTTCCCGCCGGTGCGCTGCACGATCGTGTGAAATCGCATGTCGGTCCCCTCGTCGTCGCCACCGGTCCGGGCACCCCCACCCTGGCAGCCGGGGCGCCGCCGGGCCAGGTTCGGGCCGGGACTGTCGCCGCCGGCTCGTAGGCTGTGGCGCGTGACTGACCGGTGGCCTGCGCTCGACGACGAACCGCCGTACGACCCTGACTACGACGGGCCACCCGATGTCGAGGACGACGCTCCCCCGGTCGCCCCCCGGACCCAGGCTGCGCCGAGCCGCGCGCCACGTACCTCGTCGGCGCACATCAGGCGAGCGCCGACCTCGTCGGCACCCACGCGCACGTCGCTCGAGGTGCTCGCGCAGGTCTTCGGCTACGACGCGTTCCGGGGCGATCAGGCCGAGATCATCGAGACGGTCGTCGCGGGCGGCGACGCCCTCGTGCTCATGCCCACCGGCGGCGGCAAGTCGTTGTGCTACCAGATCCCGGCGCTCGTGCGGCCCGGCACCGGCGTCGTCATCTCCCCGCTCATCGCGCTCATGCAGGACCAGGTCGACGCGCTGTCGACCCTCGGCGTGCGCGCCGGCTTCCTCAACTCCACCCAGGACGGCCTCGAGCGCCGCCGGGTCGAGGCGGCTTTCCTGGCGGGCGAGCTGGACCTGCTGTATCTCGCGCCCGAGCGCCTGCGGGTGCCGTCCACGCTCGACCTCCTCGACCGCGGCGAGATCGCCCTGTTCGCGATCGACGAGGCGCACTGCGTCGCACAGTGGGGCCACGACTTCCGGCCCGACTACCTGCGGCTCGCGGTGCTGCACGAGCACTGGCCGGCCGTGCCGCGGATCGCCCTGACGGCGACCGCGACGGAGGCGACCCACGCCGAGATCGCCGAGCGGCTGCAGCTGCGCGACGCCCGCCACTTCGTCGCGAGCTTCGACCGCCCGAACATCCAGTACCGCATCGTCGCCAAGGACAACCCCCGGGCGCAGCTGCTTGAGCTGCTGCGCGCCGAGCACCCCGGCGACGCCGGCATCGTCTACTGCCTCTCGCGCGCGTCGGTCGAGCAGACCGCGCGCTACCTGTCCGACCACCAGATCCCGGCGCTGCCGTACCACGCGGGCCTCGACTCCCGGGTCCGGGCCGCGAACCAGGCGCGCTTCCTGCGCGAGGACGGCCTCGTCATGGTGGCGACCATCGCGTTCGGGATGGGCATCGACAAGCCCGACGTGCGGTTCGTCGCGCACCTGGACCTGCCGAAGTCCGTGGAGGGCTACTACCAGGAGACGGGCCGCGCGGGCCGCGACGGCCTGCCCGCGACGGCGTGGCTCGCGTACGGGCTCCAGGATGTGGTCCAGCAGCGCCGGATGATCGACACCTCCGACGGGGACGCGGCCCACCGCCGGCGCCTCGGCGCGCACCTCGACGCGATGCTGGCGCTCTGCGAGACCGTCGAGTGCCGCCGCGTCCAGCTGCTCGCGTACTTCCGGCAGTCGAGCCTGCCGTGCGGCAACTGCGACACCTGCCTCGCGCCGCCGCAGACGTGGGACGGCACGATCCCCGCCCAGAAGCTGCTGTCCACGGTCGCACGCCTCGACCGCGAGCGCGACCAGCGGTACGGCGCGGGCCACCTGGTCGACATCCTGCTCGGCAAGCCGACGCCCCGCATCACCCAGCTCCAGCACGCCTCGCTGAGCGTGTTCGGGATCGGCACGGAGCTGTCCGACACCGAGTGGCGGGGAGTCGCGCGGCAGCTGCTCGCGCAGGGGCTGCTCGCGGTCGACGCCGACGGCTACGGGACGCTGCGCCTGACGGAGGAGTCCGCCGGGGTGCTGCGCGGCACCCGGTCGGTGCTGCTGCGGCGGGAGGCGCCGCGGCCGGCGCGGGCCGCCCGCACCCGGACCGCCCGGGGCGCCGCCGCCGCGGCTGCGGCCGACCTCGACCCGGCCGCGACCGCGGTGTTCGAACGGCTGCGCGTCTGGCGCGCGGCGACCGCGAAGGAGCAGGGCGTGCCCGCGTACGTCGTGTTCCACGACGCGACCCTGCGCGAGATCGCGTCGCGGGTGCCCACCACACTCGACGAGCTCGGCACCGTCAGCGGGGTCGGCGTCGCCAAGCGCGAGAAGTACGGCCCCGGCGTCCTCGAGGCGCTCGGCGCCTGAGAGCCTGCGTGAGCGCCGCGGTCGGCGAGAGGTCGGCAAGAGCCGCCTACGCCGTCGGCCGCGGCTTCTGCTGGTGCGCCCGCTCGCCGCGCGCCGCGGCCGCGGCGGTCTCCTCGATGCGCCGCTCGCGGGTCGGGGGGCGCTTGGCCTGCATGATCCACTCGAGGATGCCGCGCCGGGCCGACCGCGGGAACGCGTCCCAGTGCTCAGCTGCCCCCGGGCGCGCCGCGAACGCCGCCGCGAGGTCCGCCGGCACCACGAGATCCTCAACCTCGTCCAGAAGCACCCAGGCGCCGTTCGCTTTCGCGACCTCGACGGCCCGGCGCCCCGCCGCCGCCATCCGGCCCTCTTCCTCGAGCCTCGCGACGCGCACCTTGTTGGGCCGGGACCACGCGCTGCCCGGCCGCCGCGGCGAGAACCACAGCATGGTGCGGTCGTCGTCGAGCCGCGCACCCAGGCTGTCGACCCAGCCGAACGCGAGCGCCTCGGTGACGGCCTCGTCGTAGCCGGGCGCCGGCCGGCCCGTGTGCTTCTTCCAGGTGACCAGCCAGGCGCCCGGGCTCGTCGCGTGGTTGGCGGCCAGCCAGTCCCGCCAGGCCTGCGCGGACTCGACCTCGACCCGGACCCGGTCGTCCGTCACGGGGCGAGCGGGATGCGCAGGCTGGTCGCGCCGGTGAGGTCGAGCCACGCGCAGTCCGGCCCGCGCACGATCCGCAGCACGACCTCCTCGCAGCCCGGGCAGCGGGCGACGAGCCCGGGCGCCTGGGCGTACACCAGCAGGCCCGCGACCGGGCCGATCTGGCCGCAGTGCGCACACCGGCCGGCGGCGACCGTGACGTCGACGGCGAAGAGCTCGCGCAGCGGGCCGGCGAGCGCGTTGCCGTCGAGCCGGCTCTGCTCCTGCGCGGCAGCGCCGAGGTGGTCTGTCATGTCGCTCCTCCGGTGGGTCCGAAACGCTCCGTCTTGACTCGACGCGGGTCGTGGCCGAGCTCGACGAGGAGGTCCGCCGCGCGTTCGACGAAGCCCGTCGGGCCGCAGACGAAGCAGCTCGGCTCCGCCGCGGCCGGCCAGCCGCCGTCCGCCACGTCGGCGGCTGCGAGCCGCGCGGGTGCGCGCGCGAACCCGGGCGGCGCACTCCGGGTGTACACGAACGCGGCCTCGAGCCCGCGGTCGACCGGCGGGGCCTGGAGCAGCTCGCCCGGGTAGAAGACCTCGGCGGGTTCGCGCACGGAGTAGATCAGGCGAAAGGGCGTCTGCCGGCCCCGCCGCGCGCGGATCATCGCCATCAGCGGCACGATCCCCGCGCCGCCGGCGACGAGCAGCACCGGCCCGGGGTCGGCGGGCCGCCACACGAACCAGGCCCCGGCGGGCCCGCGCAGCTCGACGGCGTCGCCCACGGCGAACCCGTCGGTCAGGTACGCCGAGACCTCACCGCCCCGGACGCGCTGGACGGTCAGCTCGATGCGGTCGCCGGCGGCCGGCGCGGCGAGCGAGTAGCTGCGCACCGCCTGGTACCCGTCGGGCGCCGTCAGGCGCAGGTCGACGTGCTGCCCCGCCAGGTGCCCGGGCCAGCCCGCGACCTCGAGCACCAGGGTCTGCGCCGTCGCGGTCTCCGCGCGGCGCGCGAGAAGGGTCGCCGTGCGCCAGGTGAGCCGCACTAGTCGCCCTGGTACCGCTGCTCGCGCCACGGGTCGCCGTAGTCGTGGTACCCCACGCTCTCCCAGAACCCCGGCTCGTCCGCGGGCATCAGCGTGATGCCCCGCACCCACTTCGCCGACTTCCACAAGTACAGGCGCGGCACGAGCAGCCGGGCCGGTCCGCCGTGCGCCGGGTCCAGGTCGTCCCCCTCGAACTCGTAGGCGATCCAGGCCTTGCCGTCGAGCAGGTCCTCGAGCGGCACGTTCGTCGTGTACCCGCCGTAGGAGTGCACCATCGTCCAGTCGGCCGCCGTGTCGACCCCCTCGAACAGCACGTCGAGCGACACCCCGCGCCACGACGTCGCCAGCTTCGACCAGCGCGTGACGCAGTGCAGGTCGACGGTGGGCGTCTGCGCGGGCAGCGCCATGAGCTCGGCCCAGGTCCACCGGGTGGCGGCGCCGACCTCGGTGGTGATCACGAACTCCCACTGATCGAGCGGCACACGAGGGGTCGGCCCGGCCGACAGGACCGGGAAGTCCTCGGTGAGGTACTGCCCGGGCGGCAGCGCGACGTCCGTCGCCCGCTCGGGCCGACGAAATCCGGGGGTGAACAGGCCCATCGCACACTCCTGCCGTCGCGAGGTCCGGTCGAGCCGGCTCAGCTCGACCGTAGTTGCCCCCGGGCCCCGGCGGAAGTACCGGGCGCGGGTGCGCACCGGCGCACTCGATCGCACACGCCCCGCCGAGCTCGCCGTCGAAATCCCCGTCGAACTCCCCCGTTGAAACAAAGGTAAGGAAATCCTTACAATACAAACGACCCGGGTCAGCGCAGGCTTTCCTTGCTAGAATGTTCGGGCATTTCTCCCTAGGCTCGTTGCTATGACCACCGCAGCATTCCGCAGCCCCCACACGAGCGCTGCCGCCCGCCGCGCCGCGCCGCGGCCGCCCGCCGCGGCGAAGCCGGGCCCGAGCCACGCGGCGAAGCTCAACTGGCTGCGCGCCGGCGTGCTCGGCGCCAACGACGGCATCATCTCGACCGCGGGCCTCGTGGTCGGCGTCGCGGGTGCGACCACCGCGCTGGGCCCGATCCTCACCGCGGGCATCGCCGGCCTGGTCGCCGGGGCCGTCTCGATGGCGCTGGGCGAGTACGTCTCGGTGAGCAGCCAGCGCGACGCCGAGCGCGCGCTGATCGCCCGGGAGCGGGTCCGGCTCGCGCAGGACCCCGAGGCCGAGCTCGCCCAGCTCGCGGGGATCTACCGGGACAAGGGCGCGTCGGCCGCCACGGCGCTCGCCGTCGCTTCCGAGCTCACCGCGCACGACCCGATCGCGGCCCACCTCGACGCCCAGCTGCGGCTCGACCCGGACGACCTGACCAATCCCAGCCACGCCGCTCTCTCGTCGGGACTATCATTCACCGCTGGTGCCGTCCTTCCCATTCTCGCGGTCGTGCTCACCCCCGCCGCGATCCGCATTCCGGTGACCTTTGTCGCGGTCATTCTTGCCCTCGCCGTCGCCGGCGGCGCGAGCGCCGCGCTCGGCAGCTCCGGCCACATGCGCGCCGTCGCGCGCCTCGTCCTGGGTGGCGCGGCCGCGATGGTCGTGACCTACGGCGTCGGCAGTCTGCTCGGGAGCACCGGACTCGGGATCTGACTCCCGCACACTCGCCCTGGGCGCCCACCGTCCCGCTGGCCCTCGCTCTATCTCATCCCGCTGGGAGCTCCCATGTTCGACACCATCGCCGGTCTGCCACTGCACCCCCTCGTCATCCATGCCACCGAGGTGATCGTCCCCGCGGCGGCGCTCGCCGTCGCGCTCGCCGCCCTCTGGCCGCGATTTCGCCGCTGGGCCGGGCTCCTGCCGCTCGGGCTCGCGCTCGCGGCACTCGTGCTCGTGCCCGTCTCGGAGCAGTCCGGCGAGGCCCTGGAGGAGCGGGTGGGTGAGTCGGCCCTGATCGAGGCGCACGCGCAGCTCGCCGAGGGCCTGCTGCCCTGGGTCGTCGGTCTCGTCGCCGTCGCCGCGCTGCTCGGGTGGTGGTTCCGGGGCGAACGTGCGGCACGCGCCGCGCGCGTGCCGCGCTGGGTCGCCGTCGCCCTCGCGGTCGCGGCCGTGCTCGCCAGCACGGGGACGACCGTGCAGGCCGTGCGCATCGGCCACAGCGGCGCGACCGCCGTCTGGTCCCAGGACACCGCCAAGTAAAGAGCGAGCCAAGTATTGGCCACGTCCAGGGACCTTGGTCCTGGGGGGTCCGGAGTGGCCCACTGCTAAATTTTGCCCGTACAGCGCTGCTGGTCGAGGCCAGGGACATCGCTGCGGCTAACCCCGTGCATCGAAGGGCAGTTCAGTGGAAGCTCTTGACCTGGCTCGTTGGCAGTTCGGCATCACGACCGTCTACCACTTCGTGCTCGTCCCGCTGACGATCGGCCTCGCGCCGCTCGTCGCGATCATGCACACCGCGTGGGTGCGCACGGGGAACGAACGCTGGCTCAAGCTCACCAAGTTCTTCGGGAAGCTCCTGCTGATCAACTTCGCGCTCGGCGTGGCGACCGGCATCGTGCAGGAGTTCCAGTTCGGCATGAACTGGTCCGAGTACTCCCGCTTCGTCGGCGACATCTTCGGCGCGCCGCTCGCGATCGAGGCCCTCGCCGCGTTCTTCCTCGAGTCCACCTTCCTCGGCCTGTGGATCTTCGGGTGGGACCGCCTGCCCAAGAAGATGCACCTCGCGTGCATCTGGCTCGTCGCGATCGGCAGCACGGTCTCTGCGTACTGGATCCTGGCCGCCAACTCGTGGATGCAGCACCCCGTCGGGGCGATCTACAACGAGGAGACCGGCCGGGCGGAGCTCGACGGCGTCGGCGGCTTCTTCGAGGTCATCACGAACAACACGCTCATCGCGGCGTTCTCGCACACCATCTCGTCCTCGTTCCTCGTCGCGGGCACCTTCGTCGCGGCGATCTGCGGCTGGTGGCTCGTGCGCGCGCACCGCGCCGGGCGCACCGACGAGGCACGGTCGATCTGGCGCTCGGGCGCGTACGTCGGCCTGATCACGATGGTGCTGGCGGGCGGCGCCGTCGGCATCACGGGCGACTACCAGGGCAAGCTGATGTACCAGCAGCAGCCGATGAAGATGTCGGCCGCCGAGGCCCTGTGCGAGGGCGAGGAGGGTGCGGCGTTCTCGCTGCTCACGATCGGCGACCTGTCGAACGACTGCGCGGGCGTGCGGCACCTCATCCAGATCCCCGGGCTGACGTCGTACCTAGGCACAGGCAGCTTCAGCGGCGAGGAGAGCTACCTGCCCGGCGTCGACCAGCTGCAGGCGGAGGCGAGCGAGAAGTACGCCGACCAGTACGGCACCGACCAGAACTACACCCCGAACCTGTTCGTCACGTACTGGAGCTTCCGGCTCATGATCGGCCTCGCCGGCTTCTCGGCCGCCCTCGCGGTCGCTGGCCTGTGGCTGCTGCGCAAGGGCCGGGTCACCGACAGCCGGTGGTTCGCGCGACTGTGCCTGGTCGCGATCCCGATGCCGTTCCTCGCCTCGTCCTTCGGCTGGATCTTCACCGAGATGGGCCGCCAGCCGTGGGTCGTGCACCCGAACCCGGCCAACCCCGTCGACCAGGTCTGGCTGCTCACCGAGCAGGGCGTCTCGACCGTCGTGTCCCCGTGGTCCGTGCTGACCTCGATGATCGCGTTCACGCTGCTGTACGCCGGCCTCGCCGTCGTGTGGTTCTTCCTCATGCGGCGCTACGTCCGCGAGGGCGTCGAACCGCCCAAGCCCGCGACCGACGACGGCGTCGGCCCCGAAGCCACCCTCTCGTTCGCCTACTGAGTCACTGGAGCCGTACATCATGGATCTCCCCCTCCTGTGGTTCCTGCTCATCGCCGTCCTATGGACGGGGTACCTCGTCCTCGAGGGCTTCGACTTCGGCGTCGGCATGCTGCTCAAGCCGTTCGCCCGCGACGAGACCGAGCGCCGGATGATGCTGCGCACGATCGGCCCCGTGTGGGACGGCAACGAGGTCTGGCTGCTCACGGCGGGCGGCGCGACCTTCGCGGCGTTCCCCGAGTGGTACGCCACGATGTTCTCGGGCTTCTACCTCCCGCTCCTGCTCATCCTGCTCGCCCTCATCGTGCGGATCTGCGCGCTCGAGTGGCGCGGGAAGATCAACTCCCCCGTGTGGCGCAACCGCGCCGACTGGGCACACACCGTCGGCGCCTGGGTGCCCGCGGTGCTGTGGGGAGTCGCGTTCGCGAACCTCGTCCAGGGCATGCACATCGAGGTGATCGACGGGAACCACCAGCTCACCGGCGGATTCTTCTCGCTCATCACGCCCTTCACCCTCCTCGGCGGGGTCACCACCGCCGCGCTGTTCGTCACGCACGGCGCCGTGTTCCTCGCGCTCAAGACGGACGGCGAGCTGCGTGTGCGCGCCGGCCTGCTCGCCCAGCGGCTGTCGGTCGTCTCCCTGCTGGTCGCGGCCGTCTGGGCCGTCTGGGCCCAGCTCGCGTTCTCCGCCAACGCGTTCTCGTGGCTGCCGCTGGTCGTCGCCGCGCTGGCGCTCGTGGGTGTCGTGCTCGCCACCCGGGCGGGGCGCGAGGGCTGGGCGTTCACGCTCAACGCCGTCGCGATCGCCGCGGCCGTCGCGCTGATCTTCTGCGTGATGTTCCCGAACGTCATGCCGTCCTCGCTCGACCCGGCCTGGTCGCTCACGATCGACGGGGCCTCCTCGACCCAGGCGACGCTCACGGTCATGACCGTGATCGCGCTGATCATGGTGCCCGTCGTGCTCGCGTACCAGGGCTGGACGTACTGGGTCTTCCGGCAGCGCCTCACTGCCTCGCACATCGGCCCCGCCGAGGGCCTGCACCCCTCGAACGTGCGCGCGTTCGCCGCACAGGATGCTCAGGCACAGTAGGTCTGTGAAACCCCTCGACCCGCGCCTGCTTCGGCACGCGCGTGCCGCCCGTCGCTACATCGCGATCACTGCGGTCACGGGCGTCGTGACCGCGGGGCTCGTGATCGCCCAGGCGCTGCTGATCGCACACGCGCTGGCGCCCGTCGTGACGGGCACGGCCGGGTGGGACCACGTCGTCGGCCTCCTGCCCGCCCTCGCGGGCGTCGTCGCGCTGCGCACCGCGGTGCTCGTCCTGCAGGAGTCCTGGGCGCACCGGGCCGCCACGGGGGTGATCACCGAGCTGCGCGAGCAGGTCCTCGTGCGCGCCGTCGCGCTGGGCCCGCGCTGGCTCGCGGCCGAGCAAGGCCCCGCCGTCGTCACTCTCGTCACGCGCGGCCTCGACGACCTCGAGCCCTACTTCGTGCGCTACCTCCCCCAGCTCGTCCTCGCCGCGACCGTGACGCCCGCGACCCTGGCGGTCGTGTTCGGGCTCGACCTCGTCGCGGCGCTGACCCTCGCCCTCACGCTGCCGCTGATCCCGGTGTTCATGTGGCTGATCGGCGTGCTCACGCAGCGCTTCGCGGCCGACCGGCTGGTCACGATGCAGCGCCTGGGCGCCCAGCTCCTCGACCTGCTCGCCGGGCTCGGCACGCTCAAGGCGCTCGGCCGCGAGCACGGCCCCGGGCACCGCGTCGGCGAGCTCGGGCGCGCGTACGCCCGCACGACGATGTCGACGCTGCGCGTGGCGTTCCTCTCGGGCGCCGTGCTCGAGTTCCTCGCCTCGATCGGGGTCGCCCTCGTCGCCGTCGGCGTGGGCATGCGGCTGGTCTACGGCCAGGTCGACCTCTTCACGGGCCTGGCGGTGATCATGCTCGCGCCCGAGGTCTACCGGCCACTGCGCGAGGTGGGCGCCCAGTTCCACGCGTCGGCCGACGGCATCGCCGCCGCCGCGCAGAGCTTCGCGGTCATCGAGCAGCCCCTGCCCGCGCCGGGCACGAGCCCCGCGCCCGACCTCGCGATCACGGACATCGTGCTCGACGACGTCAGCGTCGCGGCGCCCGGCCGGTCGACCTGGGCGCCGAGCGGGCTCAGCGCCCGGCTGCGCCCCGGCCGGGTCGTCGCGCTCGTGGGCCCGTCCGGCGCGGGCAAGACCACCGCCGCGGACCTCGTGCTCGGCCTGCTCCGGCCCGACACCGGCGCGATCCGGCTCGTCCCGACCGGCGCCGACGCCGGCACGGGGGTCGACCTCGCGGACGTCGACCCGGGCTCATGGTGGGCCCAGGTCGCGTGGGTCCCGCAGCGCCCGGTCATCGTCCCCGCGACCGTGCGCTCGAACGTCCTCGCCGACCCGGCCGGCGAGATCGACGAGCGCGCCCTCGCCGCCGCGCGGGCGACGGGCTTCGACGAGGTCGTCGCGGCGCTGCCCGGGGGCTGGGACACCCGGCTCGGGCAGGGCGGCGTCGGGCTCTCGCTCGGCCAGCGCCAGCGGCTCGCGCTCACCCGGGCGCTGCTGGGTCGGCACCCGCTCGTCGTCCTCGACGAGCCGACGGCGCACCTCGACGCGCGCGCGGAGGCGCACGTGCTCGCGGCCGTCGACGCGCTGCGCGGGCAGGGCCGCACGGTGCTCGTGATCGCGCACCGCGAGGCGCTCATCGCCCGCGCCGACGACGTCGTGCACGTCAGCGCGCGCGCCGCCGCCGAGCCGGTGGCCCGGTGACCGCGCCCGGCGTCGGCCTGCTGCCGTCGACCGAGCGCGTCGCGCTGCGCCGCGCCGTCGGGCTGCTCCGGCTCGACCGCCGTCGCCTCGCCGGCGCCGTGCTCGCAGGCGCCGTCGGGCTCGCCAGCGGCGTCGCGCTGACCGCGTGCGCCGCCTGGCTGATCGCGCGGGCGTCCCAGATGCCTCCCGTCCTGACCCTCTCGGTCGCCGCCGTCGCCGTGCGGCTGTTCGGAATCTCGCGCGCCGTGCTCCGCTACGTCGAGCGCCTGGCCTCGCACGACGTCGCACTGGCGGGCATGGCGTCCCTGCGCGAGAACGTCTACTCCCGCCTCGCCGACGGCCGCACCGACGCCGTGACCGCGCTGCGGCGCGGTGACCTGCTCGCCCGGACCGGGGCCGACGTCGACGCCGTCGGCGACGTCGTCGTGCGCGCGCTCGTGCCCGGCGCCGTCGCGGCGGTCGTGGGCGCGGGCTCCGTGCTGCTGGTGGGTTGGCTCGACGTCGGCGTCGGCGCGGTGCTCGCCGCCTGCCTCGCGCTCGCCGGGATCGCGGGGCCGGCCCTGACGATGCGGGCGGCCCGGCTCTCGGAGCGCGCGGAGCTGCTGGCCCGGAGCGAGATCGCCGCGACCGCGATGACGATGATCGACGGCGCGGGCGAGCTCACGGTCTCCGGCCGGCTGCTGCCGATGACCGCCGAGCTGCGCCGCGCCGAAGCCGACCTCGCGCGAGCCAAGGACGTCGCGGCCCGCCCGGCGGCGCTCGCCGCCGGGATCGACACCCTCGCGATGGGGCTCGCGGTGCTCGGCGCGCTGCTCATCGGGGTGCCGGCGACAGTCGCCGGCACCATGGCGCCGGTCGCCCTCGCGGTGGTCGTGCTGACCCCGCTGGCGGCGTTCGAGGGCACCGCGCTGCTCGGGCCCGCCGCGCGCCAGCTCGTGCGGTCCGGCGGCGCGGCCGCGCGGATCATGGCCCTGCTCGACTCCGCCGCCGCGGTCGACGCCGGACCCGCGAGCCAGCCTGTCGCCGCCCGGTCCGCCGGCGCCGGCCCCGCGCCGATAGGCGTCCACCCCGCGTCGATTGACGTCGGCCCCGCGTCGACTGGCGACACCACCGCGCGGCTGCGCGCGCGCGGCGTCGCCGTCCGCTGGCCCTCCGGGCCAGTCGTGGCCGCGGGGATCGACCTCGACGCCGCGCCGGGACGCGCGGTCGCCGTCGTCGGCGCGAGCGGGAGCGGCAAGACGACGCTCCTGCTCACGCTCGCCGGCCTGCTGCCGACGGCGGCCGGCGAGCTGACCCTCGACGGGCGCGCGCTGTGGGGTCAGGACCGTGCGGCGGTCAGCGACCAGGTGGTGCTCACCGCGGAGGACGCGCACGTCTTCGAGACCACGGTGCTCGAGAACCTGCGGGTCGCGCGCGGCGATGTGACCCGCGCCGAGGCGACCTCGCTGCTCGCCCGGGCCGAGCTCGGGCCGTGGCTCGCCGGGCTCCCCGATGGGATCGACACGATGCTCGGCTCGAACGCCACGACCATCTCCGGCGGCGAGCGACGCCGCCTGCTGCTCGCGCGGGCGCTCGCGAGCAGGGCCCCGCTCCTGCTGCTGGACGAGCCTGCCGAGCACCTCGACCGCGGCGCGGCCGACCGCCTCGTGGCCGACCTGATCCGCACCGCGCACACGCACGCGACCGACGGCGGCCCCCACCGCCGCGGGATCGTGCTGGTCACGCACCGGCTGGCCGCGCTGGCCGAGGCCGACGAGGTGATCCTGATCGGCCGCGCGCCGAGCCCTGCTCCCGCGGCGGGCGCTGCCCCGTCGCCCGGCGCCGTCCCATCGCCGGGCGCCGACCTCCCGACGGTGCTGGCGCGCGGTACGCACGAGCACCTGCTCGCGACGGTCGCGGAGTACCGCTGGGCGGCGGACCAGGAGCAGGCCGCGGCCACGCGGTAGCGCCGCCCTCTCCCGCGCGCGGGCCCGCGGCCGTCGCGGCCTCCCGGGGGCTCAGATGGTGTCGCCGGCGTCCCAGGACGAGCCCGAGCTCTCGTGCTCCTGCCAGCGCGCCTCGGCGGCGGTGAGCGATCGGGGCGCGTTGCCGGCGTCCCCGCCCGAGCGCACGTCGACGGGCTCGTCTGACGGCTCGGCCCCACCCGGAGCCGGCCCGTCGAGGGCAGGCTCGGCGGGCGGGTCGGCGGCAGCGGCGGTTGGCGATCCCGCCGGATCGGTCGGGTCGGCGGCTCGCGACGAGGTGCTCATGGAACCGTCCTACCGCGCGGCGCGCCACGGCGCACCCCGGTCTCAGCCCGAGGACGAGGCCGCGCTCGCGGACAACGACTCTCGCCGTGCGGGAGTGCGGGTTCCGGGAAAGGATGGAACTGGGCTCGCCGCACAAGGGCACCCGACCCGCGCGCACTGCGCACCCGCACCACAGGAGGACGTCACATGGCTCGCCGCACCGATCTGCCGAAGTTCACCGTTCCGTCGCTGACCGCCGAGGACGGCGCCGCGGTCGCGACCATCCTGCAGGGCCGCCTGCACGCGCTGAACGACCTCGCGCTGACGCTCAAGCACATCCACTGGAACGTCGTCGGCCCGCACTTCATCGCGGTCCACGAGATGCTCGACCCCCAGGTCGAGGCGGTCCGGGCGATGGTCGACGCGGTCGCCGAGCGGATCGCGACCCTCGGGGTCGCACCGAAGGGCACGCCGGGCGCGATCGTCGCGGAGCGGACCTGGGACGACTACTCCATCGGCCGGGCCGGCGCGATCGAGCACCTCGGCGCGCTCGACGCCGTGTACCAGGGCGTCATCGAGTCGCACCGCGCGGCGGCCGCCGAGACCGAGGAGCTCGACGCGGTCACGAACGACCTGCTGGTCGGGGAGCTGGGCGAGCTCGAGCTGTTCCACTGGTTCGTACGCGCGCACCTGGAGTCCTCGGGCGGCGCCCTGAGCACCAACGGCGCCGTCACCGAGCGCGGCGCGGCCACCAAGGCCTCGGCCGGCGCGAAGAGCTAGCCCGCAGCGCGCAAGACCGCCGCACCGTCACACTCGGCGAAGGATTCTCGGCGGGTGTGACGGTACGGCGGTCGTGTGTGGTGCAGTTGCTCGAGTTCAGCCGCGCTCGGGTTCAGTAGCCCGGGGTGCGATCACACAGGTCGGTCAGGGGCGGCGGTGGCCGGACTCTTCGCCGATCTTGTGCACGAGGATCGAGTTCGTCGTGCCGGGGATGCCGACCGGGGCACCCGAGACGATCACGACGTAGTCGCCGAACTCGGCGAGACCGTTGGCGCGCAAGGTCTGGTCGACCTGCGTCACCATCTCGTCGGTGTCGTCGACGCTCGCGACCTCGTAGCTCTGCACGCCCCAGCTCAGCGAGAGCATGTTGCGCACGGTCGTGACGGGCGTGAACGCGAGCAGCGGGATCGCCGAGCGCAGCCGCGACATGCGCCGCGCCGAGTCGCCCGACTGGGTGAACGTGACGAGGTACTTCACGCCCATCGTCTCGCCGATCTCGGCGGCCGCGCGGGTGATCGCGCCACCGCGCGTGTGCGGGCTGGAGCCCAGGGGCGCCATCCGCTCGGCGCCGAACTCCTCGGTGTTCTCGATGATCCGCGCCATCGTGCGCACGGCCTCGATCGGGAACGCGCCCATCGCCGTCTCGCCCGAGAGCATGACCGCGTCGGCGCCGTCGAGCACCGCGTTGGCGCAGTCGGACGCCTCGGCGCGCGTCGGGCGCGGGGCCGAGATCATCGACTCGAGCACCTGGGTGGCGACGATGACGGGCTTGGCGCTGCGGCGGGCGAGCTCGACCGCGCGCTTCTGCACCAGCGGGACCTGCTCGAGGGGCATCTCGACGCCGAGGTCGCCGCGGGCGACCATGATGCCGTCGAACGCGTCGACGATCTCGGCGAGGTTCTCGACGGCCTGCGGCTTCTCGATCTTGGCGATGACGGGGACGACTCGTCCCTCTTCCTCCATGATCCGGCGCACGTCGTCGTAGTCCGCCGCGCTACGCACGAAGGACAGCGCGATGAGGTCGCAGCCGATGTTCAGGCCCCAGCGGAGGTCCGCCTCGTCCTTGTCGGACATCGCCGGCACGGAGACCGCGACACCCGGGAGGTTCAGGCCCTTGTTGTTGGAGACCGGGCCGGCCACCTCGACGCGGGTGACGACGCGGTTGCCCTCGACGGCCGTGATGCGCACGAGGACGCGGCCGTCGTCGATCAGGATCGGGTCGCCGACGCGGGCGTCGTTCGGCAGGCCCTTGTGGGTCGTGGAGACGAGGTCCTTGGTGCCGGGCACGTCGTCGGTCGTGATCGTGAACACGTCACCGATCGCGAGCTCGTGCTTGGTCTCGACGAACTTGCCGAGCCGGATCTTCGGGCCCTGCAGGTCGACCAGGACGGCGACCGACCGGCCGGACGCCTTGGCCGCGGCGCGCACGTTGTTGTACACGCGCTCGTGGACCTCGGTGTCGCCGTGGCTCCGGTTCAGGCGGGCCACGTCCATGCCGGCGTCAACCAGGGCCTGGATCTGCTCGGCGGACTCCGTGGCGGGTCCGATGGTGCATACAATTTTCGCTCTGCGCATGTCAGGAAGCCTAGGCCTTTCTTGGGTGTGGACTCCGTGCCCATGGTCCCGGAGCCGCACCCGGCCGCCGTGCCTAAGGGATCACGAAGAACTGCTCTACGGACAACTGCTGGCTGGACTGGTCTGTGGACTGCGCGAGGACTGCGCGTGGGACTGTTTAGGGACGGAGAGCGACCGTGCTCGCCGTGATCGGGAACGGCAGCTCCGTGCTGCCGGACAGGTAGGCGTCGACCGACGCCGCCGCCGCGCGGCCCTCGGCGATCGCCCAGACGATGAGCGACTGGCCGCGACCGGCGTCGCCCGCGACGAAGACGCCCGGGACGCTCGTGGCGTAGTCCTCCCCGCGCGCGACCCAGCCGCGGCCGGTGAGGTCGGCCCCGGTCTGCGCCGTCAGGTCGGCGGTCTCCGGCCCCGTGAAGCCCATCGCGATGAGGATGAGGTCCGCCGGGATGTCGCGCTCGGTGCCGGCGGTCGGCACGCGCCGGCCGTCGGGCAGGTACTCGGTGCGCGCGAGGCGGAGCGCGCGCACGTGCCCGGCGTCAGCCCCCGTGCCGGGCACGAACTCGACCGTCGAGGCGAGGTAGTCGCGCTCACCGCCCTCGGCGTGCGAGCTCGACACCTCGAACACGAGCGGGTCCGTCGGCCACGGCTGGTGCGGGGGGCGGCTGATCGGCGGGCGCTTGCCGATGGCGAGCGTCGTCACCGACGCCGCCCCCTGGCGCAGCGCGGTGCCGAGGCAGTCCGAGCCCGTGTCGCCGCCCCCGATGATGACGACGTGCCGGCCGGTCGCGACGACCTGGTCGGCCACCTCGCGACCCGCCGTCACGGCGTTCGACTGGTGCAGGTACTCCATCGCGAGGTGCACGCCCTCGAGCTCGCGGCCGGGGAGCGCGAGCTCGCGCGGGACCGTCGCGCCGGTCGCGATGACGACGGCGTCGTAGCGCGCCCGCAGGTCCGTCCAGGAGATGTCCCGGCCGATCTCGATGCCGGGCCGGAACCGGGTGCCCTCGGCCGCCATCTGCGTGAGCCGGCGGTCGATGTGCCGCTTCTCGAGCTTGAAGTCCGGCACGCCGTACCGCAGCAGGCCGCCGATCGCGTCGTCCCGCTCGTACACGGCGACGGTGTGGCCGGCGCGCGTGAGCTGCTGCGCGGCCGCGAGGCCGGCCGGCCCGGAGCCGACCACGGCGACGGTGAACGCGGTGAGCCGTTGCGGGACCTGCGGCACGACGAGGCCGCGCTCGAACGCCTCGTCGACGATCGAGACCTCGATGTTCTTGATCGTCACCGGCGGCTGGTTGATCCCCAGCACGCACGCCGACTCGCACGGCGCGGGGCAGATGCGACCCGTGAACTCCGGGAAGTTGTTCGTGGCGTGCAGCCGCTCGATCGCGTCGCCCCACTGGCCCTGGCGCGCGAGGTCGTTCCACTCCGGGATGAGGTTGCCGAGCGGGCAGCCCTGGTGGCAGAACGGGATGCCGCAGTCCATGCACCGCGTCGCCTGCCGCGTGAGCATCGCCAGGTCGTCCGGGTGCCGCACGCGGTGCGCGTGCACCTCGCGCCAGTCGAGCAGCCGCACCGGGACGGCGCGGTCGGCCGGCAGCTCGCGGTCCCGGATCTTCAGGTAGCCGCGCGG
The DNA here is from genome assembly GCF_017569225.1 of Pengzhenrongella sicca. GTDB lineage: Bacteria > Actinomycetota > Actinomycetes > Actinomycetales > Cellulomonadaceae > Pengzhenrongella > Pengzhenrongella sicca. Next base: position 1,681,473 of record NZ_CP071868.1, on the reverse strand, counting down.
GTCAGCCACGGGAGACCTCGAGGATCTGCTCCCACACGGCGGGCTCGGACGGGTCGAGGCCGTCGGCCGTCGCCCGCGCCATCGCGTCGGTGATCCGGGCGTACTCGGCGGGCAGCACCCGGGTGAACCGGCCGACCATGGCCCGCGGATCCCCCAGCAGCTCGGCCGCGAGCGGCGAACCGGTCTCGGCGAGGTAGCGGCCCAGCAGGGCCTCGAGCAGCTCGGCGTCGGCGGCGTCGGCACTCGAGAGCGTGAGCTCGCCCGCGGCGAGCGCGGCCGCGTTCACGGCCTCGCGGCGCAGGTCGAGCACGTAGGCGGTGCCGCCCGACATACCCGCGGCGAAGTTGCGCCCGGTGCGCCCGAGCACGACGACCGTGCCGCCCGTCATGTACTCGCAGCCGTGGTCGCCCACGCCCTCGACGACAAGCGTCGCGCCGGAGTTGCGCACGGCGAACCGCTCGCCGACGACTCCGCGCAGGAAGATCTCCCCCGACGTCGCGCCGTACCCGATGACGTTGCCCGCGATCACGTCGCGGTCGCCGCGCAGCACCGCGGTCCGGTCGGGGCGCACGACGATGCGGCCGCCCGACAGGCCCTTGCCGACGTAGTCGTTCGCGTCGCCGTGCAGCCGGATCGTGATCCCGGCGGGCAGGAACGCGCCGAGGGACTGGCCGGCCGAGCCGGTCAGGGTCAGGTCGATCGTCCCGGCGGGCAGGCCCGCGCTGCCGAACCGCTTGGTCACCTCGTGCCCGAGCATCGTGCCGACGGTGCGGTTGACGTTGCGGACCGGCAGCTCGATCCGGACGGGCTCGGCGCGCTCGAGCGCGTCGGACGCGAGGGCGATCAGCCGGTTGTCGAGGGCCTTGGCGAGCCCGTGGTCCTGGGTGGTCGTGTTCCGCAGCGACGAGCCGGGCGCCGGCGCGGGCGCCGCGAGCACCGGGGCGAGGTCGAGGCCGTCGGCCTTCCAGTGCTCGATGGCGGTGCGGGCATCGAGAGCGTCGACGTGCCCGACGGCCTCGGCGATCGTCCGGAAGCCGAGCGCCGCGAGGTGCTCGCGCACCTCCTGGGCGATGTACTCGAAGAACGTGACGATGAACTCCGGCTTGCCCGTGAAGCGGGCCCGCAGCTCGGGGTTCTGGGTGGCGACGCCGACGGGGCACGTGTCGAGGTGACACACGCGCATCATGACGCAGCCCGAGACGACCAGCGGCGCCGTCGCGAAACCGAACTCCTCAGCGCCGAGCAGCGCGGCCACGACGACGTCGCGACCCGTCTTGAGCTGCCCGTCGACCTGCACCACGATGCGGTCGCGCAGCCGGTTGAGCACGAGCGTCTGCTGCGTGTCGGCCAGCCCGATCTCCCACGGGCCGCCCGCGTGCTTGAGCGAGGTGAGCGGGCTCGCGCCCGTGCCGCCGTCGTGCCCGGAGATGAGCACCACGTCGGCGTGCGCCTTGGACACGCCCGCCGCGACCGTGCCGACCCCGACCTGGCTCACGAGCTTGACGTGCACGCGCGCGGCCGGGTTGGCGTTCTTGAGGTCGTGGATGAGCTGGGCGAGGTCCTCGATCGAGTAGATGTCGTGGTGCGGCGGCGGGGAGATGAGGCCGACGCCGGGCGTCGAGTGCCGCGTGGCCGCGATGGCCGGGGAGACCTTGTGCCCGGGCAGCTGGCCGCCCTCGCCGGGCTTGGCGCCCTGGGCCATCTTGATCTGCAGGTCGTCCGCGTTGGTCAGGTAGTCGCTCGTGACGCCGAACCGGCCCGAGGCGACCTGCTTGATCGCGCTGCGGCGCTTGGGGTCGCGCAGCCGCTCCGGGTCCTCGCCGCCCTCGCCGGTGTTGGAGCGCCCGCCGAGCTGGTTCATCGCGATCGCCATGGTCTCGTGCGCCTCGGCCGAGATCGAGCCGTAGGACATGGCGCCCGTGTTGAACCGCTTGACGATCTCGCTGACGGGCTCGACCTCGTCGAGCGGGACGGCCGGGCGGGCGCCGTCGGTGAAGGACAGCAGGCCACGCAGCGTCATCAGGCGGCGCGACTGGTCGTCGACGCGCCGCGTGTACTCACGGAAGACGTCCATCTGGCGGGTCCGGGTCGAGTGCTGCAGCCGGAACACCGTCTCGGGGTCGAACAGGTGCTCCTCGCCGTCGCGGCGCCACTGGTACTCGCCGCCCACGGCCAGCCGCTTGTGCGGCAGCGGGTTGCCGCTGCGCGGGTACGCGTCGGCGTGCCGGGCGGCCACCTCGGCCGCGACGACGTCGAGGCCGATGCCGCCGAGCCGGCTCGTCGTGCCCGTGAAATAGGTGTCGACGAACTCCTGCGACAGCCCGATGGCCTCGAAGACCTGGGAGCCGCGATAGGACATGATCGTCGAGATCCCCATCTTGCTCATGACCTTCAGGACGCCCTTGCCGAGCGCCTTGATGAGGTTGGCCACCGCCTTCTCGGGGGTCACGGCGAGGTAGCCGGCGATCGCGAGGTCCTCGACGGTCTCCATCGCGAGGTAGGGGTTCACGGCGGCCGCGCCGTACCCGATGAGCAGCGCGACGTGGTGCACCTCGCGCACGTCGCCCGCCTCGATCACCAGCGAGATCCGGGTCCGGGTGCGCCGCCGCAGCAGGTGGTGGTGCACGGCGCTCGTGAGCAGGAGCGAGGGGATCGCCGCGAGGTCCGCGTCGCCGTCGCGGTCGGACAGCACGATGAAGTTGATCCCGGCCTCGATGGCCGCGTCGACCTGGGCGAAGATCTCCTCGAGCCGCGCCTCGAGCGCCGCGCCGCCGCCGCCGACGCGATACAGGCCGCGCACCGTGATGGCCTGGAACGTCCCGCCGAGCTTGGGGTCGCGCTGCACGCGCGCGATCTTCGCGAGCTCGTCGTTGTCGATGACCGGGAACGGGAGCACGAGCTTGCGCGCGTGCTCGGGGCTGTCCTCGAGCAGGTTCGGCTCGGTGCCGATCGCGCCGCCGATCGAGGTGACGAGCTCCTCGCGGATAGCGTCGAGTGGCGGGTTCGTGACCTGGGCGAACATCTGGGTGAAGTAGTCGAACAGCAGGCGCGGCCGGGTCGACAGGACCGCGAGCGGGGTGTCCGAGCCCATCGCGCCGAGCGGCTCGCCGCCGGTGGACGCGATCGGGCTGAGGATGATCTTGAGCTCCTCCTCGGTGTACCCGAACGCGCGCTGGCGCCGGTGCACGGAGGCGCGCGAGTGCGCGACGTGCTCGCGCTCGGGCAGGTCGGGCAGCGCGATCGCGTTCTCGGTGACCCACTGCGCGTACGGGCGCTGCGAGGCGAGCTGGGACTTGATCTCCTCGTCCTCGACGATCCGGCCGGCGCCGGTGTCGACCAGGAACATCCGCCCGGGCTCGAGCCGGCCCTTGCGGACCACCGTCGACGGGTCGATGTCGAGGACCCCGGCCTCCGAGGCGAGCACGACGAGCCCGTCCTCGGTGACCCAGTACCGGCCGGGCCGCAGCCCGTTACGGTCCAGGACGGCGCCGATGAGCGTGCCGTCCGTGAACGCGAGCGCGGCGGGGCCGTCCCACGGCTCCATCAACGACGCGTGGTACTCGTAGAACGCGCGCCGGGCCGGGTCCATCTCCGCGTGGTTCTCCCACGCCTCGGGGATCATCATGAGCACGGCGTGCGGCAGCGTCCGCCCGGCCAGGTGCAGCAGCTCGAGCACCTCGTCGAAGCTCGCCGAGTCGCTCGACCCGTCGCTGCAGACGGGGAGCAGGGGGGCGAGGTCGCCGAGCTTCTCGCTCGCCAGCGTGCTCTCGCGCGCGCTCATCCAGTTGCGGTTGCCGCGCACGGTGTTGATCTCGCCGTTGTGCGCGACGAGCCGGAACGGCTGCGCGAGCGGCCAGGACGGGAACGTGTTCGTGGAGAACCGCGAGTGGACCAGCGCGAGCTCGCTCGCGTACCGGGGGTCGGACAGGTCGGGGAAGAACGGCTCGAGCTGGCCGGTGGTGAGCATGCCCTTGTAGGTGATGGTCCGCGCGGACAGCGACGCGAAGTACACGTTCGCCTCGCGCTCGCCGCGGCGGCGCAGCCGGAACGCGCGGCGGTCGAGCTCGAGGCCGGACAGCTCGCCCGACGGGTCCGCGACCACGAGGTGGCGGAAGAACGGCATCGAGTCGCGCGCGGTCGGCCCGACCAGGTCGGCCGTGACCGGCACGTCGCGCCACGCGAGCACGTCGAGCTTCTCCTCAGCCGCGATCGACTCGAGGATGCGGACCGCCGTGGCCCGCGCCGCCTCGTCGACGGGCAGGAACGCCATCCCGATCGCGTAGTGGCCGGCGGGCGGCAAGTCCGCGCCGATCACGTCGCGCATGAAGGCGTCCGGGATCTGGGTGAGGATGCCCGCGCCGTCGCCGCTGTCGGCCTCGGCGCCGACGGCGCCGCGGTGGTCGAGGTTGAGCAGCGCCGTGAGGCCAGCGTCGACGATGTCGCGTCCGGGCGTGCCGCGCAGGGTCGCCACGAACGCGACGCCGCAGGCGTCGTGCTCGTTCGCGGGGTCGTACAGGCCGACCTGGGCCGGAGCGCTCGCTCCGGCCGTGCTTCTCGACGCCGTGGTCATCTGAACCGCCCTCACCGTCTCCGACCGAACCAGCCAGAGAATTGCGCGAACATGGGTGGACGTGGGGACGCCATCGGCCCGTACGTGTTGCTGTGGACGATACCTCCCGGAAACACTCCGGGTCATACCGTCCGCCAACGGCGACCTCGTGACGATGAGTCAGAGGGTTCGCTCTGCCGGGTCCTGCTCGCCGGGTGCTGCTGGTGCTGCGGGTGCTTCCGGTGCGGGTTCTTGCGGTGCTGCGAGCAGGACGGTCGTCTCACGCCCGGGGTGTCGGCGCCCGACCACCACGAACGCTACCAGCGCGCTCACCCCCACGAGGATCGAGGTCCAGACGTTGATGCGGAGCCCGGCGACCTGCACGGCGGGGTCGATCCGGAGCAGCTCGATCCAGAGCCGCCCGACCGTGTAGAAGACCACGTACAGCAGGAAGACGCGGCCGTGACCGAGCCGGAAGCGCCGGTCCAGGTAGACCAGCAGGGCCGCCGCCGCGAGGTTCCAGAGCAGCTCGTACAGGAACGTGGGGTGGAACAGCGTGTCGGCCGGGAAGTCGGCCGGGAACGTCGGCCCGGCGGGATCGATCTCGAGCCCCCACGGCAGCGTCGTCGGGCCGCCGAACAGCTCCTGGTTGAACCAGTTGCCGAGTCGGCCGATCGCCTGGGCGACGAGCAGCGCCGGCGCCAGCGTGTCGGCGAACGGCGCGAACCTGACCCCCTGGCGCCGGCAACCGATCCAGGCGCCGACCGCGCCGAACGCGACCGCCCCCCAGATGCCGAGGCCGCCCTCCCAGATGTACAGGGCCCGGATCGGGTCCCCGCCCTCCCCGAAATACGCGGCGGGCGAGCTGATGACGTGATAGATCCGGCCGCCGATGATGCCGAACGGCACGGCCCAGAACGCGATCTCGAGCACCTGCTCCGGATCGCCCCCGCGCTCGGCCCAGCGCCGCTGCGCGATCCAGGTCGCGGCGGCGATGCCGAGCAGGATCGCGAAGGCGTACGCCCGCAGCGGGAACGGGCCGAGGTGCCAGACGGCGGTCGGCGGGCTGGGGATCGAGGCCGGGACCAGCCCGGCCAGCGCAGCGAGTGGGATCACCGGCTGATCGTACGGCCAGCCGACCGGACGCCCGCGGCGAGACCCTCCGTCACATCGCGCAGCGCGCGGATCCCCGCGGCGATCCCGTCCGCCTCGAGCAGCGGGCGAACCAGCGCGGAGCCGACGATGACGCCGTCGGCGTACGCGGCGACGTCGGCCGCCTGCTCCGGGCGCGAGACGCCGAGGCCGACGCACACGCGCTCGGCGCCGGCCCGACGCGTCGCGGTGACGAGCTCGTGCGCGCGGACGCCGAGCGACGTCCGCTCGCCCGTGACGCCCATGGTCGACGCCGCGTACACGAACCCGCGCGCCGCGGCGGACGTCGCGGCGAGCCGCTCGGGCGACGAGCTGGGCGCGACGAGGAAGACGCGGTCGAGCCCGTGCGCGTCGGACGCGGCCATCCAGTCGGCGGCCTCGTCGGGGATGAGGTCGGGCGTGATCAGCCCGGCGCCGCCGGCCTCCGCGAGGTCGCGCGCGAACGCGTCGACGCCGTAGTGCATGACCGGGTTCCAGTACGTCATCACGAGCACCGGGGCGCCCGTCTGCGCGATCTGCTCGACCGCCGTGAAGACGTCGCGCACGCGCGAGCCGCCCGCGAGCGCGTGCTCGACGGCGCGCTGGATGACCGGCCCGTCCATGCCCGGGTCGGAGTAGGGCACGCCGAGCTCGACGATGTCGACGCCGGCCTCGACCATCGCGGTCGCCGCGGCGATCGACCCGGCGACGTCGGGGTAGCCGAGCGGCAGGTAGCCCACGAGCGCGGCGCGCCCCTGTGCGTTCAACGCGTCGAGCCGGTCGGCGACCTGGCTCCGGATCGCCACGGGAGGCGTCCCGGCGCTCACAGCTGCTCCCCCGGGACGTCGGCGACGACGGCGGCGGGGTCGTCGTCCAGCAGCCCGAACCACGCGGCCGCGGTCTCGACGTCCTTGTCGCCGCGTCCGGACAGGTTCACCAGGATCACGGCGTCCGGCCCGAGCTCGAGGCCGAGGTCGATCGCGCCGGCGAGCGCGTGCGCGGACTCGATGGCCGGGATGATGCCCTCGGTGCGGCACAGCAGGCGGAAGGCCTCCATGGCGCGCGCGTCGGTGATCGGCCGGTACTCGGCGCGGTGGATGCTCGCGAGCCAGGAGTGCTCGGGGCCGACGCCGGGATAGTCGAGGCCCGCCGAGATCGAGTGGCTCTCGATCGTCTGGCCGTCCTCGTCCTGCAGCAGGAACGACCGCGCGCCGTGCAGCACGCCGGGGCTGCCCGCGGTGATCGTCGCCGCGTGCCGACCGGTCTCGACGCCGTCACCGGCGGCCTCGAGGCCGACCAGGCGCACGCCCGGGTCGTCGAGGAAGGCGTGGAAGATGCCGATCGCGTTCGACCCGCCGCCGACGCAGGCCGCGACGACGTCCGGCAGACGCCCGACGAGCTCAAGCACCTGCTCGCGGGCCTCCTCGCCGATGATGCGCTGAAGGTCGCGGACCATCGCGGGGAACGGGTGGGGGCCCGCGACGGTGCCGAAGACGTAGTTGGTGGTCTCGACGTTGGTCACCCAGTCGCGGAACGCCTCGTTGATCGCGTCCTTGAGCGTGCGGGAGCCGGTGGTCACCGGGATGACCTCGGCACCCAGCAGGCGCATCCGCGCGACGTTGAGGGCCTGCCGGCGGGTGTCCTCCTCGCCCATGTAGATCACGCACTCGAGGTCGAACAGGGCGGCTGCGGTCGCGGTCGCGACGCCGTGCTGGCCCGCGCCGGTCTCGGCGATGATGCGCGTCTTGCCGATCCGCTTGGTGAGCAGCGCCTGGCCGAGCACGTTGTTGATCTTGTGCGAGCCGGTGTGGTTGAGGTCCTCGCGCTTGAGGATGATGCGCGCGCCGCCGGCGTGCGCGGCGAACCGCGGGATCTCGGTGATGATGCTGGGCCGGCCGGTGTAGGTGCGGTGCAGCCGCGACAGCGCCGCCTGGAACTCCGGGTCGACCTTGGCCTTGCTGTACTCCGTGTCGAGCTCGTCGAGCGCCGCGATGAGCGCCTCGGGCACGAACCGGCCGCCGAACTCGCCGAAGTACGGGCCCGCGGTCATCGCGAGCGACGCCGGCGCCGCCCGGCCGTCGCTGGTCTGCATCGTGGTGTCCTGCTCCACTACGGGCTGCTCCTTCGGTTCGTCGGGTCGACCGCGCCCGGCTGGGGTCACGGGCGCGTGGGTCGCTGGCGGACGGCCCGCAGCGACGGGTGCGATCCGGCCGCCACCAGATCGGCGACCGACTCGCGGGGGGCGTCGTCGGTGACCAGCGCCTCGCCGACCAGGACGGCGTCGGCTCCCTCGCGGGCGAACGCCATCACGTCGTGCGGGCCACGCACACCCGACTCCGCGACGCGCACGATGTGCGCGGGGATCAGGGGGGCGAGCCGGGCGAACGTGCCCCGGTCCACCTCGAGCGTCTTGAGGTCGCGGGCGTTGACGCCGATCAGCAACGCCCCGGCGTCGACGGCGCGCTCGACCTCGTCGGCGGTGTGCACCTCGACGAGCGCCGTCATGCCGAGCGAGCGCACGCGCTCGATGAACGAGGTGAGCACGGTCTGCTCGAGCGCGGCCACGATCAGCAGGACGAGGTCGGCGCCGTAGGCGCGCGCCTCCCAGATCTGGTACGGCGTGACCACGAAGTCCTTGCGGAGCACGGGGATGTCGACGGCGCCGCGCACCGCGGCGAGATCGGCGAGCGAACCGCGGAAGCGGCGGCCCTCGGTGAGCACCGAGATGACAGCGGCCCCGCCCTTCTCGTACTCGGCGGCCAGGGCGGCGGGATCGGCGATCGGCGCGAGCGCACCCTTGCTCGGGCTGGAGCGCTTGACCTCGGCGATCACGGCGACGGCGGCCTCGTCGTGCAGGCGGCTCAGGCTCTCCTTCGCCTCCGGCGTGCGGGCGGCTCGTTCCTTCAGCGCGCTCAGCGACGTCTTGGCTTCGCGGACGGCGAGATCTTCGCGAACCCCCACGATGATGTCATCCAGGATGGTCATCGGTGCCCCATCTCCCCCTTGCTGGTCAGTTCGCATCCGCCCCTTGGCTCAAGGAGGACTCGCTCTCATCGTAGAGCGGGGCCCGACGGCACCCGACCACCCACCGCTGCCGCCCGCGCCGCCGTCTCACTCCGCGAGGCTCACGGCGCGAGCCAGGGCGCAAGCGCGGGCACGTTCCGCGCCGCCGCGAAGCCCAGCACCACGACGAGCACGACCCACGCGAGGGCGGCGCTACGGAGGCCGCCCGCCCCGGCCGAGCCGCCCGCGCGCGCCCGCGCGAACCACCGCGCCCACGCGATCGCGACGAACGGCAGCGCGGCGACCAGCAGGGGGTTCATCGCCCACGCGCCCGCGACGTCCAGCCGGCTGAGGTCGTGCACGGCCCGGAGCCCGCCGCACGCGGCGCAGTACAGGCCGGTCGACGCGAGCAGGGGGCACGTGAGGTAGTGCCCGGGGCGGTTCGGGTCGACGAGCGCGACGTACGCGCTCGCCGCGAGCGCGAGGCCCGCGGCGAGCAGCGGCGCCCGGACGCCGCGCAGCGGCGACAGGCCCGCGCGCGCTTGGCCCGCGCGCGCGAGGTCGACCTGGCGGGCGGGCGGCGGTGCCACGGGACGGCCCGGTCGAACGTCAGTAGCCGCTGTTCACCGAGTAGGAGGAGTCCCAGTTCCCGGTGGCCGCGATGATGATGATGCCGACGATCACCAGCACGCTCAGCACGGTCGAGATCCAGCCGAGCACGACGCCCGCGACCGCCATCCCGCGGTTGTTCGCCTGGCCCTCCGCGACGGCGCGCTTGGCCATGGTGCCCACGATGATCGCGGGGATTCCCGTGAACAGACCGCACGAGAGCACGAAGCTCACGATGCCCAGCACGAGCGCCCAGATGCCGAGGCTGTTCTTGGGGTACCCGTAAGCGGGCGCCTGGCCGTAGTACGGGCTCTGCTGCCCGGGGTACGGCGCCGCGCCGTACTGCGGGGCGCCCTGCTGGCCGTACTGCGGGGCGCCATAGGCGGGCTGCTGACCGGGAGCCTGCTCGCCGTACGCGGGCGGCTGCGCACCGTACGCGGGCGGCTGCGCGCCGTAGGCCGGCGGCTGCGCACCGTACGGCGGCGGGGGGGTCGGGGCGCCGGTCGGCGGCGTGGGCCCTCCCGGCGCGGCGGGCTGCTCGGGGTCGCGCCCGACAGCGAAGGGATCCTGCTCAGCGTTCGGATCCGTCATGGGGTCCTCCAGTGGTGACGGCCGCGGGGCTGCTGCCCGGGCGGCGAGACGAGGTGCGGGCGGGCCGGGCGAGGCTCAGTGGCCGCGGCCGGCCGCTCGGGCGCGCTCCTGGCGGGCCAGCGTGTTCGCGCCGCCCTGCCCGTAGCCCGCCATCTGCAAGATCTTGCCGATCACGATCCCCACCACGACCACGACGAGGCCGGCCCAGAAGAGCCAGGTCATGGCGAGCAGGACCGCGACTGCGGCGATGGTCCCCCCGACGAGCACCACCGTGACGGTCGTCCACGCGGCGATGGTCCGGCCGTGGTTGGCCCACGGCGCGCTGGGGGGCAAGGAGGCGATCTCGGCGGCTGGCGCCGAGTGCTCTGCGGACTGGTCGACCATCGGAAGAAGCCTTTCATCTGCGGACACGTTCAACCCTAGCGAAGTTGCGGGTCGGTCGGGTCCTCGCCGCGCGTGAGCAGGTCCCAGGCCGCCCGGTCGTCGTCGGGGCTCGGGCCCGCGGCCGGGACGCCGCGGTCGTGCCGCCGCGACGACAGGGGCCACCGCCGGGACGTCGCGGCGATCCACCCCGCCACGGCCACGGCGACCGCGCCGAGCGCGACGGCGACGATCGGTGCGGCCGTGAGCGTCACGGGCGCCGCCAGCGCCGCGACGCCGGTCGCCTCGGCGACGGCCGCTCCGGCGGCGGCGCCCGGGTCGCTGGTGACGGCGAGGGCGGACGCGGCCAGCAGGACCCCGCCGGCCGCGATCACGGCCGCGACGACCCAGCGCCCGATCGGGCCGACCAGGGCCAGCGCGGCCGCCGCCGCGAGCAGGACGAGGGCCGCCGCCGCCGCGCCCGGCGCCGCCTGCGTCCCCGTGACCTCGACCGGCACCTCGCCGGCCAGCACCGTCGAGCCGGCGGTGCGCAGCCACACGGGTCCGCCGACCGCGAACGCGCCGATCGCGAGCACCAGGACGACGACGACGCCGCGCCGCCGCCCGGAGGCGCGGCGTCGATCCGCGGGCGCGGCTGCCGTCACCGGCGCTCGCCCGCCGGCCGGAGCCGGGCCGCGACCTGGACCGCGCGGACGGCCGCGGCGGCCTTGTTGCGCGACTCGGCGTACTCGAGCGCGGGCACGGAGTCCGCGACGATGCCGCCGCCCGCCTGGACGCTCGCCCGTCCGTCGGCGATCAGGGCCGTGCGGATGGCGATGGCCATGTCCATGTCGCCCGCGAAGTCGAAGTAGCCGGCCGTGCCGCCGTAGATGCCGCGGCGGGCCGGCTCGAGCGCGTCGATGAGCGCCATCGCGCGCGGCTTGGGCGCCCCGGACAGGGTGCCCGCGGGGAACGTCGCAACGAAGGCCTCGAGCGCGGTCGCGCCGGGCCGCAGCCGGCCGACGACGGTCGAGCAGATGTGCATGATGTGGCTGAACCGCTTGACCACCATGAACTCGACCACCTCGACGCTCGCGGGCTCGCACACCTTGACCAGGTCGTTGCGCGAGAGGTCCACGAGCATGATGTGCTCGGCGCACTCCTTCGGGTCGGCCAGGAGCTCCTCGCCGAGGGCGACGTCCTCGACTGGCGTCGCGCCGCGCGGGCGGGAGCCGGCGATCGGGAAGGTCACCACGCGGCCGTCGGTCACCTTGATCAGGGTCTCGGGGCTCGAGCCGACGACGGCGAAGTCCCGGCCCGCCGCGTCCTGGAGCTGCAGGTAGTACATGTAAGGGCTCGGGTTGATGGTGCGCAGCACCCGGTAGACGTCGATGGGCGCGGCGGGGCAGTCCAGGTCGAGGCGCTGGGAGATGACGACCTGGAAGACCTCGCCGTCCCGGATGGCCTCCTTGCCGACACGGACCGCCTCCTCGAACTCGGCACGCGTGGACCGGAACTCCAGCGCCGGCTCGGCGGCGTCCGCGAGCACCGCGGTGGCGGGAGCCGCGGGGTGGTCCAGCCCGTCCTGCATCGCGTCGAGCCGGCGGACGGCGTCCGCATACGCGTCGTCGACGCGCTCGTCGGTGTCGTCGAAGTTGATGGCGTTCGCGATGAGCCAGACCGAGCCGTCGAGATGGTCGACGACGGCGAGGTCGGTGGCCAGGCACAGCGTGAGCTCGGGCACGCCGAGCTCGTCGGGCGCGTTGGCGGGGAGCGTCGGCTCCCAGTGCCGGACGACGTCCCAGCCGAGCGCGCCCACCATCCCCCCGGTGAGCGGCGGCAGGCCGGGGATCGCCGGCGTACGCAGCACCTCGAGCGTCTGGCCGAGCACGTCGAGCGGGCTCCCCTGCGTCGGCACCCCCGCCGGGACGTCGCCGCACCACACCGCGCGGCCGTCCACCGCGGTGAGCGTCGCGCGCGAGGCCACCCCGATGAAGGAGTACCGCGACCACCCGCCGTCCACCTCGGCGGACTCGAGGATGAACGTCCCCGGGCGACCGCCCGCGAGCGTGCGATAGAGCCCGACGGGAGTGACGTCGTCGGCCAGGAGGCGGCGCACGACCGGGATCACCCGGCGGTCGGCCGCGAGCCCACGGAAGTCGGCGAGCGCCGGCCACGTCCCGCCCCACGGCACGTCGGCGACGACCGCGGGCAGCGCGGGCGCGCTCACGGCCGCTCCCCGACGACGGCGTCGAGCGGCCCGCCCGCGTCGAAGCACGTGTGCGCGCCGGTGTGGCAGGCGGCCCCGACCTGGTCGACCCGCACGAGCAGCGCGTCGCCGTCGCAGTCGATCGCGACCGACCGGACGAACTGGGTGTGCCCGGAGGTGTCCCCCTTGCGCCAGTACTCCCCGCGCGAGCGGCTCCAGTACGTGACCCGACCCGAGGTCAGGGTCCGGCGCACCGCCTCGTCGTCCATCCAGCCGACCATGAGCACCTCGCCGGTGTCGTGCTGCTGGACGACGGCCGCGACGAGCCCGGCCGGGTCGCGCTTGAGCCGGGCGGCGATGGCCGGGTCGAGCGCTGGGGCGTTCGAAGCGGCGGGGTTCGAAGCGGCGGTGGGAGGGGGCTCGGTGGACACGCCCCGATCCTCGCACGGAGCGCCCCCGCCCCCTTCGCCGACTGCGCCCCCACCCATTCGGCCCGGGCGGGGGTCAGCGGGTCTGGGCGACCCACGACTCGTGCATCGACGCGTAGACGCCGGCGCCCGCGACGAGCTCGGCGTGCGTGCCCGTCTCGACCACGACGCCCTCGTCCACGACGAGCACCAGGTCCGCGGCCTCGGCGGTCGAGAGCCGGTGGGCGATCGTCAGCGTGCTGCGGCCGGCGGTCAGCGAGTCGAGCGCGCGCGCGATCCGCACCTCCGCGGCGGGGTCGACGGCGGACGTCGCCTCGTCGAGCACGAGCAGGTCAGCCTCCGCGAGGTAGGCGCGGGCGAGCGCGACGAGCTGGCGCTCCCCCGCCGACAGCGCCTCGCCGCGCTGGCCGACGTCGGTCGCGAGCCCGCCCGGCAGCTCGTCGAGCCACGGCGCCAGGCCGAGCTCGACGAGCGCCGCCCGCACCCGCCGGTCGCGGGCCTCGGGCTCGAGCGCCGGGCTGTCGGCAGCGGCCCGGATCCCGTACGCGATGTTGTCGGCGAGCGTGCCCTCGAACAGGAAGCCCTCCTGCGGGACGAGCACGACGCGCCGGCGCAGGCTCGCGAGCGACAGGTCGCGCAGGTCGACGCCGTCGAGCAGCACCTGCCCGGCGCTCGGGTCCATCAGCCGGACGACGAGCTTCGCGATCGTCGTCTTGCCGGAGCCGGTCGCGCCGACGACCGCGACCGAGGTCCGGGCCGGGATCGTCAGGTCGACACCGTGCAGGACGGGCGCGCCGCCCGGGTACGCGAACCGGACGCCGCGCAGCTCGACCGTGGCCGGTCCGCGCGGCGTCTGCACCCCGGCCGGGCCCGGGTCGACGACCTCGACCGGCGTCTCGAGCACGGCGAGCACGCGCCGCCAGCCCGCGACGGCGTTCTGCAGCTCGTTGAGGATCTCGGTCGCCATCTGGACCGGCCCGGTGAACAGCTGCACGAGGAACAGGAACGCGAGCAGCCGGCCCGCGGTGATGTCGCCCTCGATGCCGAGCCGGGTGCCGACCACAACGACGGCGCACAGCACGAGGTTCGAGACGAGCACCCCGCTGGAGAACACGACCGAGACGAGCTTCTGGGCGTGCACCATCGCGTCCCGCGTCGACCGGATGGACCCGTCGATGCGGCGCTGGACCCGGCCGGCCACGCCGTAGGCGCGGATCGTCTCGGCCCCGACCACGGCCTCCGAGATCGCGCCGAGCATCGCGCCGACCCGCTCGCGCACGCGCGTGTAGGCGGCGTTGACGGCCCCCTGCGCCGGGCGCAGCGCGAGGAAGAGCGGGACGAAGCACGCCCACACCAGCAGCGTGAGCTGCCACGAGTACACGGCCATCAGCGCGGTCGCGACGCCGATCTGCAGCACCGAGACGAGCAGCATGATGCCGCCCCACTGCACGAACAGCGAGATCGTGTCGACGTCGGAGGTCACCCGCGACACGAGCGAACCGCGCCGCTCGGTGTTCTGGGTGAGCACCGACAGGTCGTGCACGTGCCGGAAGGCGCGCACGCGCAGCGAGGCGAGGCCGGCCTCGGTCGACCGGAACAGCCGCACGTTGACGAACGCCGAGCACGCGGCGGCGCCGAGCAGCACGAACGCCGCGGCGCTCACGAGGGTGACGACGCGCCGGACGTCCGGGCCGCCCGGCGCGAGGATCCCGGAGTCCACGGTCTGCTGGACCGCGATCGGGACGACGACGCGGCCGATCGCCGCCAGCACCGCGAGCAGCCCCGTGAGCGCCGCGCCCTGGACCATCTCCGGCGAGACGGCGATCCCGCGGCGCAGGGTCGCGAAGACCCCGAGCTCGCTCGTCGCCTCGATCCGGGCGCCGGCGGCCTGGCCCGATCGCCGCGGGCTCATCGGCTGCTCACCTCGTCCGGGTCCGCGGTCGCCTCGTCCGCGGCCTCAGCCGCGCGCCGCTCGGTCTCCTGCTCGTACGCGGTCGCCAGGGCGGCGTAGCCCGGGTCCCGCGCGAGCAGCTCCGCGTGCGACCCGCGGTCGACGATCCGGCCCGACTCGAGGTGAATCACCTCGTCCGCGAGGAGCACCGACGACATCCGGTACGCGACCATGAGCACGGTCGGGCCGCCATCACCGCCGGCACCGTCCTGGGCACCGTCAGCGCGAGGGGCCGGCGTGCGCAGCCCGGTGAGGATCTGCTGCTCGATGCGCGGGTCCACGGCCGAGGTCGCGTCGTCGAGCACGAGCAGCCGCGGGCGGCGCACGAGCGCGCGCGCGAGGGCGAGCCGCTGGCGCTGGCCGCCGGAAAGGTTGGCGCCGCGCTCGCCGAGCGCGGCGTCGAGCCCGCCGGGCAGCGCGGCGACGACGCCGTCCACGTGCGCAAGCCGGAGCGCGGCCCAGACGGCGGCGTCGTCGGGCGCGGCGACGTCGTCGGCGTCCGCGAGGGTCACGTTCGCGCGGACCGTGTCCTCGAACAGGAACGTCGACTGGGCCACGAGCGCGACGCGGCGGGCCAGGTCGGCGGGCACGACGTCGCGCACGTCGATCCCCGCGAGCCGCACGTGCCCGGTCGTCGGGTCGGACAGCCGGCTCAGCAGCGAGACGAGGGTGGTCTTGCCCGCGCCGGTCGGCCCGACCAGCGCGACGGTGCGCCCCGGCGCGAGGTCGAGGTCGATGTCGCGCACGAGGGTGACGGGCCCGTTCGCGGTCGCCACGGCCACGCCGACGTCGCGCAGCTCGACCCGGATCCCCCGCCCGGCGGCGTCCGCCGCCGGCAGCGGCCGGGTGCCGGGCGTGAGCTCGCCGCGCGCGTCGAGCACCCGGGCGATCCGCTCGTAGCCGACGAGCGACCGCGGCAGCTCGCCCAGCACCCAGCCGAACGCGCGGACCGGCACTGCGAGCAGCGTCAGGAGGTAGGCGGCGGAGACGACGTCCCCGGTCCCGATCGCGTCGGCCTGCACGCGGACCGTGCCGACGAGCAGCACGAGCAGCGCCCCGAGGCCGGGCAGCACGTCGATGGCGGGGTCGAAGACGGCGCGCACCTGCCCGACCCGCACGTTGGCGTGGCGCAGCTGCTCGGCGCGGGCCGCGAACCGGCGCTGCTCACGGTCCGCGGTGCCGAGCGACTTCACGAGCAGCGCGGCCTCGAAGCTCTCGTGCGCGACGTCGGAGACCTCGGCGCGCAGCTGCTGCGCGCGCGTGATGGCGGGCGACATCGACCGTTGGAAGACGAGGTTCGCGGCCACGGCGACGGGCAGGACCGCGAGCGCCGCGAGCGCGAGCCACAGGTCCGTGCGCAGCAGCGCGACCGCCGCGACGGCGATCATCACGGCTACCCCGAGGGCGAAGGGCAGCGGGTTGAACACGCCCGTCGCCGCCTCGACGTCCGAGTTCGCGTTCGAGAGCAGCTGCCCGGTGGGGTGCTGGCGGTGCCACGACATCGGCAGCCGCAGGTATTGACGGGTCACCCGCGTGCGGTGGCCCGCCTGGAGGTCCGCGTACCCGATCCCGGCGAACACGCGGCGCAGGGCGACGCTCACGCCCAGGGTCACCGCGACCCCGGCGAGCGCGAGGCCGGCGAGCGGCAAGCGGTCGCGCGCGACGCCGGACCCCGCGAGCGCCGGCACGATGACGTCATCGGTGATCGCGCCGAGCACCTGGCTGACCGCCACGGTCACGGCGCCGAAGACGGCGGAGACGCCGATGGCCACGAGGTAGGTGCGCGGCTCCGCCGCGATGCCGCGGACCATCACCTGGACCGATCGCCGCGCCACCGATCCGGTGAGCGCGTACGTGGAACGGCCGGACTGCGAGCGCGCGGGCACATCGATCCTTCGCAGTCGGTGGCAGGGATCCGGCGATCCTCTCACGCATGCCGCGGTCCGGCGGGGCGTGCGACCATCGTGGGCATGAGTTGGCACGAGCACGAGCGGTCCGCCCTGGTGCAGGCACTGACCGAGGCAAGCCCCGCGGCGCCGACCCTGTGCGAGGGGTGGCAGGCGCGCCACCTGGCCGCCCACGTCGTGCTCCGGGAGAACGCGCCGCTCGTCGCCGCCGGGGTCGCGGTCCCCCTGCTGTCCGGCCGCACCGAGCGCGCCATCGGCGCCCTGGCGGACTCGGCCGTCGAGCCGGCCGGGTACGCCGACCTGATCGCGCGCGTCGCCGCGGGCCCGCCGCGGTGGCAGCCGATGAGCTGGGCAGGCGACGCCGGCAACCTGCTCGAGTTCTTCGTGCACACCGAGGACGTCCGCCGCGGCGCCGGCGCCGCCGGCCCCCGCACCCTGGACCCGGCGCTCACCGCCGAGCTGTGGCATCAGCTGGTGCGCACCGCCGCGCTGATGTACCGCGGCGCCCGGGTCGGCGTCGTGCTGGTCGTCCCCGGCGGTCCGCGGCGCGAGGTGCGGCGCCCGCGCGGACGCGCCGGCACCGTCGTCGTGCGCGGCGAGGTCGGCGAGGTGATCCTGCACGCGTTCGGCCGCACTGCCGCGGCCCGCGTGCACGTGCTCGGCGACCCGGTCGACGTGACGGCGCTGGCCGAGGCGACGGCCAGCTGACCGCCTAGCGCACGACGATCCCCGCGGCGCGCAGGTGCGCCTTGACCTGGCCGACGGTCAGCGCGCCGAAGTGGAACACGCTCGCGGCGAGCACCGCGTCGGCGCCCGCCCGGGCAGCCTCGACGAAGTGCTCCGGCGTCCCGGCGCCGCCGCTCGCGATGAGCGGGACGCCGACCTCGGCGCGCACCGCGCGGAGCATCTCGAGGTCGAAGCCGCCCGTCGTGCCGTCGGCGTCCATCGAGTTGAGGAGGATCTCGCCGACGCCCAGCCGCGCGCCCCGCGCAGCCCACTCGACGGCGTCGATCCCGGTGCCCCGCCTGCCCCCGTGCGTCGTGACCTCGTAGCCCGACTCCGTGCGCGTGTCGCCGCTCACGCGCCGCGCGTCGACCGAGAGCACGAGCACCTGGCTCCCGAACCGGTCCGCGATCTCGGCGATGAGCTCGGGGCGCGCGATCGCGGCCGTGTTGACCCCCACCTTGTCCGCGCCCGCGCGCAGCAGCTTGTCGACGTCCGCGGGGCTGCGCACCCCGCCGCCGACCGTCAGCGGCACGAAGATCTCCTCCGCGGTGCGGCGCACCACGTCGTACGTGGTCTCGCGGTCGCCTGACGACGCCGAGACGTCGAGGAACGTGACCTCGTCGGCGCCCTCGCCGTCGTAGCGGCGCGCGAGCTCGACGGGATCGCCCGCGTCGCGAAGGTTCTCGAAGTTGACGCCCTTGACGACCCGGCCGGAGTCGACGTCGAGGCACGGGATGACGCGCAGCGCGAGGCCCATCTAGCCGGCCTCGCCGGTCGGCGTGGGCGTCGCCTCGGCGGCCGCGGCCGCGTCCGCGTCCGCGGGGTTGCTCGCGGCGAGCAGGTCGACGACGAGCACCAGCGTGTCGGTCTCGGCGCCGACGGCGCCCCCGCTCGCCGGCGGGATCACCAGCATCACCTGGCTGCCGACCGTCTGCTCGACCAGCCCCTCGGCGAGGCCGGGCAGCACCCCGGCGCCGAGGTCGAACGACATCGGCCCCGCCTGGGTCCAGCTCGAGTCGTAGACGGAGCCGTCCAGCCACCGCACCCCGGCGAACTGGACCGTCACGGTCGCGCCCTCCTCGACCTGCACGCCGTCGCCCTTGATGAGCGCCTGGACCACGAGGCTGCTCGGGGGCTCGCCCTGTGGCGCGGCGATGGTCGGCTCGCCGTCCTGCGCGAGCGTCACGGGCGGCAGGCCCTCGCGCGGCGGGACCGCCTCGCCCGCGGCGCGGGTCGGCAGGACGTCGACCACCATGACGGACGCGAAGCTCGAGGTGTCCGACGTCGCGGGCAGCAGCAGGAGGATGCGCGCGCCCACCGACTCGCCCGAGAGCGCGTCGTACAGATCCTCGCTGAGGATCTCGGGGGTCATCGTGAACGGCTTCGGGACGGTGGTGTACGTCTCCTCGACGAGCGACCCGTCGGTCGCCTTCTCGAGCCGGTAGTCGAGCAGCACGGGGCCGTCGTCCTCGAGCTTCGGCCCGTCGCCGGCCCACACGAGCTCAGCGTCCGCCGTCGTGATGTCCAGCGGCGCCGTGTAGTCGAGCACCGGCTCGGCAGTCGCGTCCCCGGTGACCCGCACCTGGGGTGCGGGCGCGTCGGGCGTGCACCCGGCGAGCATCAACACGGCCGCAAGGGTCGCGACCAGCAGTCGTCGCACGTCAAGCCTTTCGTCGGGCGGAGATTCGCCCGGCTCACTCTACGGGGCGCGCACCGCCGCGGGCCGGGGCCTCACATCGACTCGATGAGCCGTTCGACGCGCTCGTCGACGCTGCGGAACGGGTCCTTGCACAGGACTGTGCGCTGCGCCTGGTCGTTGAGCTTGAGGTGCACCCAGTCCACGGTGTAGTCGCGGCGGGCCTCCTGGGCGCGCCGGACGAAGTCGCCGCGCAGCTTGGCTCGCGTCGTCTGCGGGGGAATCGCCGTGGCCTCGAAGACCTCGAGATCGGTCGTGACCCGCTCGACCATGCCGCGCGCGGCGAGCAGGTTGTACAGCCCCTCGGTCCGGGAGATGTCGTGATAGGCGAGGTCGAGCCGCGCGATCCGCGGGTCCGACAGCTCGAGCCCGTGCTTGTCGCGGTAGCGCTCGAGGATCCGCCACTTGATCACCCAGTCGAGCTCCCGGTCGACGAGCGTCAGGTCGCCGGTGCGCAGCGCGAGCAGCCCGCGCTCCCACAGGTCGATGACCTGCTTGACCGCCGGCGTCGCGTCCAGGTTGACCGCGAGGAACTCCTTCGCGCGGGTCAGGTACTCCTCCTGCAGGTCGACGGCCGTGGCGGTGCGCCCGCTCGCGAGCTGGACGACGTGCAGGCCCGTCATGTCGTGGCTGATCTCGCGGATCGCCCGGATCGGGTTCTCGAGCGCCATGTCCCGCATCGGCACCCCGGCCTCGACCATGCGCAGGATCAGGTCGGTCGCGCCGACCTTGAGCATCGTCGTCGGCTCGGCCATCGACGAGTCCCCGACGATCACGTGCAGGCGGCGGAAGTGCTCGGCGTCGGCGTGCGGCTCGTCGCGCGTGTTGATGATCGGCCGCGACCGCGTCGTCGCGCTGGAGACCGCCTCCCAGATGTGGTCGGCGCGCTGCGACAGGCAGTACGTCGCCCCGCGCGGCGTGGCCAGCACCTTGCCCGCGCCCGTGAGCACCTGCCGGCTGATGAAGAACGGGACCAGCACGTCCGCGAGGTGCCCGAAGTCCCCCTGGCGGCGCACCAGGTAGTTCTCGTGGCACCCGTAGGAGTTGCCGGCGGAGTCGGTGTTGTTCTTGAACAGGTGGATCCGCCCGGGCAGCCCCTCGTGCACGAGCCGCTGCTGCGCGTCCGCGACCAGGCCCTCCAGGATCCGCTCGCCGCCGCGGTCGTGGGCGACGAGCTGGCGCACGTCGTCGCACTCGGCCGTCGCGTACTCCGGGTGCGAGCCGACGTCGAGGTAAAGCCGGGAGCCGTTCTTCAGGAAGACGTTCGACGACCTGCCCCAGGCGACCACCTTGCGGAACAGGTACCGCGCGACCTCGTCCGCGGACAGCCCGCGGCCGTCGTCGGCCGCGCACGTCACCCCGTACTCGGTCTCGAGACCAAAGATTCTGCGGTCCATCGTCTCCCCCCTCTCCGCCTAGGCCGGTTCGTCCCCGAGCAGGTCCCCGAGCTGCGCCGCCGGCAGGCGCCGGAACGCTCGCCGGGGACGCGTCCGGTCCAGCACCGCGACTTCGAGCTGGCCCGCCGGGATCGCCCGCGGCTCGCCCTCAGCCTGCGCCCCCAGGGCCCGGACCGCCAGCCCCAAGACCGAGGCCAGGTCGAGGCCGGGGGTCCACTCGTCCGCCAGCAGGGTCCCGAGCCGCTCGGCGTGCCCGCCCATCGCGACGTAGCCGTGCTCGTCCGCGACCGAGCCGTCGTAGGACAGCCGGTACAGCTGGTCGTGCGCCTCGTCGTCGCCGACCTCGGCGACGACGACCTCCACCTCGAGCGGCTTCGACTCGGTCGTGAAGACCGTGCCGAGCGTCTGCGCGTAGGCGTTGGCGAGCCCGCGGGCGTTGACGTCGGCCCGGTCGTAGGAGTACCCGCGCAGGTCGGCGTAGCGGACCCCGGCGACGCGCAGGTTCTCGAACTCGTTGTACTTGCCCACGGCCGCGAACGCGATCCGGTCGTAGATCTCCGAGATCTTGTGCAGCGAGCGCGACGGGTTCTCGGTCGCGAAGGCGATGCCGCCGGCGTAGCCGAGCACGACGACGGAGCGCCCGCGCGCGATGCCCTTGCGGGCGTAGTCCGCCCGGTCCTTCATCAGCTGCTCGGGCGAGACGTAGAACGGCATGCTCATCGCGGGCCCCCGTCCTCGATCGATGCGGCGGCGCCGCGTGCGTGCTCGGTCCGGCGGCGCTCCGCGAGCGCGTCGACCATCTCGCCGAGCGGCCCGTCCCCGACGCGGGCGTACCCCGCGGCGGTCACGATCGCGACGACCGGCCAGATCCGGCGCACCGAGTCGGGGCCGCCGGTCGCCGAGTCGTCGTCGGCCGCGTCGACGAGCGCCTCGAGCGCGACCCGGACCGCGCCGTCGGCGTCGAGGCCCGGGTGCCAACGCTTCTTGAGCGACCCGCGCGCGAAGACCGAGCCCGACCCGACGCTGTGGTGCTCGTGCTCCTCGTAGCGCCCGCCCGTGACGTCGAACGAGAAGATCCGCCCGACCTGACGGTCGACGTCGAAGCCGGCGAACAGGGGGACCACGGCGAGCCCCTGCATGGCCAGGCCAAGGTTGGACCGGATCATCGTCGAGAGGCGGTTCGCCTTGCCGTCGAGCGAGAGCAGCGCGCCCTCGATCTTCTCGTAGTGCTCGAGCTCGAGCTGGAACAGCCGCACCATCTCGACCGCGAGACCTGCCGCGCCGGCGATGCCGACCGCGGAGAACTCGTCGGCGGGGAAGACCTTCTCGATCTCGCGGCTCGCGATCATCGAGCCCGCGGTCGCGCGCCGGTCCCCCGCCATCACGACCCCGCCGCCGAACGCGAGCGCGACGATCGTCGTGGCGTGCGGGGCGACCGGCACGTCGCCGGCGGGCAGCGGGCGGCCGCTCGGCAGCAGGTCGGGGGCGTAGTCACGCAGGAAGTCGACGAACGACGGCGAGCCGGGCGTCGTGAAGGCGCGCGGGAGCCGACCGTGGGAGTCCGGGCTCATCGAGACGTCACTGCCCGCCCTTCTGCACGAACCCTCGGACGAACTGCTCGGAGTTCGTCTCGAGCACCTCGTCGATCTCCTCGAGCAGCGCGTCCACCTCGGCATCGCGCGCCTGCGCCGACGGGACGGCGGGCGCAGCGGGCTCCGGCGCATCCTCGTCGTCGGACCGATGCGCGTGCGCGTGTTCCTGACCAGCCATGGCGATCTCCTCGGCTCGACGTGTCCTACCGCTTCAGCCTAGGCCCTGGCCCGCGCGGCGCCGGGGCGAACGCGCCCGGGCCCGCGCCCGGGCGCGTCGTCGCCCTCAGGTGGCCGCGAGCGCCTCGAGCAGGCTGCGCGCGTCCGGGCTGCGGTCGAGCAGGGACCCGACGTGCTCGCGGGTGCCCCGCAGGGGGTCGCGCATCGGCACGCGC
Source organism: Pengzhenrongella sicca (assembly GCF_017569225.1). Lineage (GTDB taxonomy): Bacteria > Actinomycetota > Actinomycetes > Actinomycetales > Cellulomonadaceae > Pengzhenrongella > Pengzhenrongella sicca. The sequence goes on along the minus strand of NZ_CP071868.1, from coordinate 1,658,932 downwards.
TGCAACGTCGGGGCGCCCGGCACGTCGAAGACGATGGAGTCCCAGCTCGCGGCCGAGATGTGGCTCGCGTACCGCGCGAGCGCCTCGCCGCGGAAGTACGCGCGGGTGTCCGCCGGCGGGTGCACCGCCGCCCGCTCGGCCGAGTCGTCGTCGATCAGCGACTCGATCGCACCCGCCTCGAGCAGCCGGAAGTACAGGCCGCGCTCGGGACGCAGGTCGGACCACTGCAGGTCGACGGCCGCGAGCCGCGGGTGGTCCCAGGCGAGGTGGTCTCGGCGGCGCAGGCCCTCGAGCACCCGCAGCTTGGCGAGCCACTCGACCTCGCGCGCGCAGCTCGCCGGGTCGGTCGCGAGGCGCTCGAGCACGCTGGCCCAGCGCGCCAGGACGTCCGCCGTCTCCGCATCCAGCGCGTCCGGGGCGTCCGGGGCGTCCGGCGCGGCGGAGGCCGACGACGCGGCGAGGCCGAGCGCCGAGCGCACCGCGGCGAGGTACTCGAGCTGCACCTCGATCGCGGTCAGCCGCCGCCCGTCGGCGAGCTCGAGCTTCTCAGTCAGGGTCAGGTCGTGGCTGACGGTGTGCACCGCGGCGACGGGGTCCGCCAGGGCGAGCCGGTCGATCGCGACGAGGGCGGCCGCGGCGGCGGGCCCGCCGGCGCCGACCAGGCACTGCTCGACGAGCCAGAGCACGAGCGACGTCGTGCCGAGCTTGAGGTAGGTCGCGGGCTGCACGAGGTTCGCGTCGCCGATGATGACGTGCAGGCGCCGCCACCGGGTCGGGTCGGCGTGCGGCTCGTCGCGCGTGTTGACGATCGGGCGCCGCAGGGTCGTCTCCAGCCCGACTTCCGCCTCGATGTAGTCGGCCCGCTGCGAGAGCTGGAATCCCGGCGTCTCGCCGCGCTGGCCGAGGCCGACCCGACCCGCGCCCGTGAACACCTGGCGCGTGACGAGGAACGGGGTGATGCGGCGCGCCAGGTCGGCGAACGGCACGTCGCGCTCGACGAGGTAGTTCTCGTGCGTGCCGTACGTCGCCCCCTTGCCGTCGACGTTGTTCTTGTACAGCGCGACGTCGGGCAGGCCCGGGTTCTGCGCGATCGTCCGCACGCAGGCGAGCATGACGAGCTCCCCGGCGCGGTCCCAGCGCACGGCGTCGAGCGGGCCGGTGACCTCGGGCGAGGAGTACTCGGGGTGCGCGTGGTCGACGTACAGCCGCGCGCCGTTGGTGAGGATCACGTTGGCGGCGCTCGGGTCGTCGTACTCCTCGACCACCGGCCGGGCGAGCTCCTGCAGCCGCTCGGCCCCGCCGTCGGCGGGATCGGCGTCGACCGCCGGGGCCGGGTGCGCCGGGTCGTCCGTGAGCATCGACGGGTGGGCGGCGGCGCGCTGCAGCCGGAAGCCGCGCGCGTCGTGCAGCGGGTCCTCGTCGTCGTAGTCCCAGCGGGCGCGCGTGCGCGAACCCACGCGCGCGGGCACGTGCGCCGCGACGACGTACGACGACAGGAGCATCGGGTTCGCCATCGGCCGCCCCGGCTGGAGGATCCCGTACTCGGTCTCGATACCCATCACGCGGCGCACTGTCACGCGGCCACCCTAGTTCGCCGGGGCAGCCGTTCGGCGGTCGACTGCTCCACCGGCCGACCGCCCCGACTCCCGCGACCGCTCGGCTACAGGTACTGGCCGGTGCTCGTGACCGTCTCGATGGTGCGCGAGGAGTCGGAGCCCTTCTTGCTCGTGACGATCGTGCGGATGAACACGATGCGCTCGCCCTTCTTGCCCGAGATGCGCGCCCAGTCGTCGGGGTTGGTCGTGTTCGGCAGGTCCTCGTTCTCCTTGAACTCGTCGACGCACGCCGAGAGCAGGTGATCGACGCGCAGGCCGCGCTGGCCCGAGGCGAGCAGGGCCTTGATCGCGGACTTCTTGGCGCGGTCCACGACGTTCTGGATCATCGCGCCGGAGTTGAAGTCCTTGAAGAACAGCACCTCCTTGTCGCCCGAGGCGTACGTGACCTCGAGGAACCGGTTCTCCTCGGTCTCCGAGTACATCCGCTCGACGACGCGCTCGATCATCGCCTCGACCACGAGCTGGGGGTCGTTGCCGTGCTCGGCGAGGTCGTCGGCGTGGATCGGGAGGTTGGGCGTGAGGTACTTCGCGAAGATCTCCTTCGCCCCCTCGGCGTCCGGCCGCTCGATCTTGATCTTCACGTCGAGGCGCCCGGGGCGCAGGATCGCCGGGTCGATCATGTCCTCGCGGTTGGACGCGCCGATCACGATGACGTTGTCGAGCCGCTCCACGCCGTCGATCTCCGAGAGCAGCTGGGGCACGATCGTCGTCTCGACGTCGCTCGAGACGCCCGTCCCGCGGGTGCGGAACAGCGACTCCATCTCGTCGAAGAACACAACCACGGGCGACCCCTCGGAGGCCTTCTCCCGGGCCCGGGCGAAGATCAGCCGGATGTGCCGCTCGGTCTCCCCCACGTACTTGTTCAGCAGCTCGGGGCCCTTGACGTTGAGGAAGTAGCTCTTGGCCGTGCCGGGGTCCTCGCCGCGCGCCGTCGCCGCCGTCGCGGCGAGCGAGTGCGCGACGGCCTTCGCGATGAGGGTCTTCCCGCAGCCGGGCGGGCCGTACAGCAGGACGCCCTTCGGCGGCTTCAGACCGTGCTCGCGGAACAGCTCGGGGTGCAGGAACGGCAGCTCGACGGCGTCGCGGATCTGCTCGATCTGCGGCCCGAGCCCACCGATGTCGGTGTAGTCGATGTCCGGGACCTCTTCGAGGACGAGCTCCTCGACCTCCGAGCGCGGGATGCGCTCGAACACGAAGCCGCTGCGCGGATCGATCGTCAGCGCGTCGCCGACCCGGACGGTGTGCTCCAGAAGCTGGCCGGCGAGCCGGACCACCCGCTCCTCGTCGGAGCGGCCGATGACCAGCGCGCGGTCGCCCTCGAGCAGCTCCTTGACCGTCACGAGCTCGCCGACCGGCTCGTAGCCGCCGACCTCGACGACCGTCAGGGCCTCGTTGAGCATGACCTCCTGCCCGGGGCGCAGGTGCGTCAGGTCGAGCGCCGGGCTCGCGCTCACGTGCATCTTGCGGCCGGCCGACATGATGTCGACCGTGCCGTCGGGGCGCGCCGCGAGGAAGATCGCGTAGGTCCCGGGGGGTTTGGCCAGCTCGTCGAGCTGGGTCTTGAGGTCCACGATCTGGTCGCGCGCCGCGACGAGGGCATCCGACATGCGCGCGTTCTTGGCCGTGAGCGCGGCAAGCTGGCGCTCGAGCTCACGGTACTGGGAGTAACCGGGCGATTCGGTCATTGCAGACCCCCTCGTGCGTTGTGGGTCTTGAGGTCGGCCGCGGACGGCTGCCGACTTCCCTACTGAAGACCCTAACCACGCGTGTCAATCGGCGGTGGGAGCCTGGCCGACGTCGCGGCGCACGCGGCGCACCTTCTTGGCCGAGATCGGCCGCTCGCCGAGGTCCTCCGGCGACCACTCGCCGGGGTCCGCGGCGGCGGCGTCGGCGACGTCGGGGTAGTTCCCCTTCGCGGGGCGACGGCGCCGCAGGGGCGCGTCCACGCCGTCGGCCATCCGCCGGGTCATGAGCAGGAAGCCGGTGTGGCCGATCATCCGGTGGTCGGGGCGCACGGCGAGGCCCTCGAGGTGCCACCCGCGCACCATCGTCTCCCACGCCTGCGGCTCCGTGTACCGGCCGTCGAGGCGCAGGTCCTCCGCGATGCGCGAGAGCTGGGTCGTGGTGGCGACGTACACGATGAGGACCCCGCCCGGGGCGAGCGCGGTCGCGACGGCCTCGAGGTTCTCCCACGGCGCGAGCATGTCGAGCACGACGCGGTCGACCGAGCCGGGCTCGGCCGTGAGCGGGAGCACGTCGGACAGGTCGCCGACCGAGAGCGTCCAGGCCGGGTGCGGGCCGCCGAACTGGATCTCGACGTTGCCCCGCGCGATCGCGGCGAAGTCCTCGCGCCGCTCGATCGAGTGCAGGAAGCCGCCGTCGCCGACGGCGCGCAGGAGCGACATCGTCAGCGCGCCCGAGCCCACGCCCGCCTCGACGACCCGCGCGCCCGGGTAGATGTCCGCCATCGCGACGATCTGGCCCGCGTCCTTGGGGTACACGACCTGCGCGCCGCGCGGCATCGAGAGCACGTAGTCGCTCAGCAGCGGCCGCACCGCGAGGTACTCCGTCCCGGCGGTGCTGCGCACGACCGACCCCTCGGACTCGCCGATGATGTCGTCGTGGTCGAAGTAACCGCGGTGGGTGTGGAACTGGGTGCCGGCCGCGAGCGTGATGGTGTGCAGCTTGCCGCGCGGGTCGGTCAGCTGGACCCGGTCCCCGACCCGAAACGGTCCGCGCCGCAGCTGCGCCCCCGTGGGCGCCGCCTGGTCGGGAGCCGCCTGGTCGGGAGCTGCCTGGTCGGGAGCTGCCTGGTCGGGAGCTGCCTGGTCGGGAGCTGCCTGGTCGGGCGTCGGTGCGGGCTGGTCGGGCGTCTCGACGCCGCTGGAGTGGTCGGTCACGGGGGTCGAGTCTAGGAGCGCGCGGACGCGGCCCGGGCCGCGGCCCGCAGGATCGGCCCCCGTGCGGGGCGCCCGCTACGCGCGCGGGTTCAGGGCGGCGACGACGTCGGTCGCGAAGATCAGGCCCGTGACCTGGCCGTCGAGCAGCACCGCGAGGGCCGGCGAGGTGCGCGCGCCCTGCCCGACCGCGCGCACGAGCTCGGCGCCGACCAGGCGGCCGTCGACGAGCGCACCCGGCGGCAGCGGCACGGCGACCGCGTGCACGGCCGTCACAGCGCGCGACGGCCCCGGCACGGCCGCCGCCGCGGCGGCGTCGACGTAGGCGACGGGACGCCCGTCCGGACCGGTCAGCACGACCTCGGCCGCCCCGGCAGAGACGAGGGCGGACTCGGCGAACGCGACCGAGGCGCTCAGCGGTACGGCGACGGCGGGACGGGCGATGGCCGCCACCGTGAGCGCGCCGATCGTGCGCTCCGACTGCGCGCCGCGGATCGCGCCCGTCGCGCCGCTCCACAGGAAGGCGCCGATGAGGGCGGCCCAGCCGATCGTGAACAGGTCGGGATCCTCGCCGCGCAGCAGCGGCAGCCCCACGGCCCAGACGGCGAACACGACCGCCACGACCCGGCCCGCCCAGCCCGCCACGATCGAGCCGCGGATGCGATCGCCCGAGACCCGCCACACGAGCGCCTCGAGCACCCGGCCGCCGTCGAGCGGGAGTCCGGGGATGAGGTTGAACGCCGCGACGAACGCGTTCGCGACGGCGCTGAGGTAGGCGATCACGCCGAGCAGGCCGCCGTCCGGGGCCGCCAGCGCGCCGAGCCAGCAGGCGCCCGCGACGACCAGGTTGGTCAGCGGGCCGACGACGGCGATCAGCGCGCTCGCCCCGGGGCGGCTCGCCGCGCCGCCGAACGCCGTGTGCCCGCCCCAGAGCGTGATCGCGAACTCGCGCACCTGCAGGCCGCACGCGCGCGCGGTGAAGCCGTGCGCGAGCTCGTGCAGGAAGACGGACACGAACAGCAGCACGACGAAGCTCAGGGCGACGACGTAGGTGGTCGTGTCGCCGATCTCGGGGGCGATCGACCGCACGGTCGGCGCGAAGAGCATCGTGAGCACCACGGCGGCGACCAGCCAGGACGGCGCGAGGATCACCGGCGCGCCCGCGGCGTGACCGATCACCCACCCCTTGGTCCCGTCGGCAGGGCGGGTACGGGAGCTCGCGGCGGTCATCGCGTCAGCCTAGGCCGCAACCCTGGGTGGCAGCCGAACGACCTGTGCGTCGCACCCGCGGTGTCACAGGCGGCGCTTACGCTCGAGCCGTGCCCCTGCTACCCGTCGCGCCCGCCGACCCCGCTGTGCCCATGGACCCCGCTGCGCCCCTCGACCCCGCTGCGCCGCTCGACGCCGTCGCGCCGCTCGACGCTGTCGCGCCCGACGACGGCCCCTCCGCCGACGCCCCGGCCGCGGCGGGCCGCGGCCGGGGCGCGGGGCGGGGCGGCCCGGGCCTGTCGCCGTCGCGCGCGAACGACTTCATGCAGTGCCCGCTGCTGTTCCGGTTCCGGGTGATCGACAAGCTGCCCGAGCCGCCGAGCGAGGCCGCCGCCCGCGGCACGCTCGTGCACTCGGTGCTCGAGAAGCTCTACGACGCGCCTGCGATCGCGCGCACCGCGGATGCCGCCCGCGCGATGCTGCCCGACGAGTGGGCCGAGCTCCGCGCGGCCGAGCCGCGGTACGCCGACCTGTTCACGTCCGACGCCGCGACGCAGGCCTGGCTCGCGAGCGCGGGTGACCTGGTCGGCACCTACTTCACGCTCGAGGACCCGACGCGGCTCGAGCCGCGCGAACGCGAGCTGTTCGTCGAGACGGAGCTCGACGGCGGACCGCTGCTGCGCGGGATCGTCGATCGCCTCGATGTGGCCCCCGGCGGCGCCATGCGGGTCGTGGACTACAAGACCGGTCGATCGCCGCGCGCGGGCTACGAGGGCTCCGCCCTGTTCCAGATGCGGTTCTACGCGCTCGTCCTGTGGCGCACGCGCGGCGAGATCCCCCGGCTGCTCCAGCTCGTCTACCTCGGCGACGGGCACGTGCTGCGCCACGCGCCGACCGAGGCCGAGCTCGTGACGGTCGAGCGGAAGGTCCGCTCGGTCTGGGCGAACATCGAGACCGCGGCGCGGACGAACACCTGGCGACCGCGGCGGTCCGCCTTGTGCCCCTGGTGCGCCCACCAGGACCTGTGCCCCGAGTTTGGCGGGACGCCGCCGGAGCTGGCGGCGGGCGCCGTCGAGCACGCCATCGGCGTCGCTCCCGGCCCCAGCACATCCGCGCCCTAGGCTGGGGCGATGACCGAACCCGGGATCGACCTGCCCGAGCGCGAGCCCGTGATGCTGGCCGCGTTCGAGGGCTGGAACGACGCCGGCGCCGCCGCGAGCCAGACCCTTGAGCACCTCGCCGACGTCTGGGGCGCCGAGGAGGTCGCGCAGCTCGACCCCGAGGACTACCACGACTTCCAGGTGAACCGGCCGACGGTCGCCGCGGGACCGACCGGCGCCCGTGAGATCACCTGGCCCACGACGCGGGTGTCCGTCCTGACGACGCCGCGGACCGGGCGCATCGTGGTGCTCGTGCACGGGATCGAACCCTCGATGCGCTGGCGGCACTACTGCACCGAGCTGCTCGACATCGCCGCCAACCTCGGGGTCCGCTCCGTCGTGACGCTCGGCGCGCTCCTCGCGGATGTGCCCCACACGCGCCCGATCCCGGTCACGACCACCTCGGAGGACCCGGACGTCCAGGCGATCCTCGGCGTCGAGCCGAACACCTACGAGGGCCCCACCGGCATCGTCGGGATCCTGCAGAACGCGGCGGCGACCCGCGGGCTGCGCGCGCTGTCGCTGTGGGCCGCGGTCCCGCACTACGTCGCGCACGCGCCGTCCCCCAAGGCGACGCTCGCGCTGCTGACCCGGATCGAGGAGCTCATCGGCGAACCGGTCCCCCTGGGCGACCTGGCCGACGACTCGGCGGCGTGGCAGCACGGCGTCGACGAGCTCGCCTCCGAGGACTCGGAGATCGCGGAGTACGTGCGCCAGCTAGAGGAGGCCAAGGACACCGCCGAGCTGCCCGAGGCGACCGGCGAGGCGATCGCCCGCGAGTTCGAGCGCTACCTGCGCCGCCGCGACAAGGGCACCGGCGGCTGACCGGTCGGGCACCGGCGGCTAGCCGGTCGGGACCGCGTCCGGCTAGCCGGTCGGGACCGCCGCCGGCTAGCGGGTCTGGCTCAGAGCCGGATGCCCAGGATCGCGTTGACCGCCCGCGCGAGCAGGCCGGGCGCGCCGTCCACGAGGGGGTCGGACAGGTCCCACCCGCTCGCCTCGCCCTCGACGACCGAGTCCGCCCAGCGGTCGACCGCCGCGAGCGCGGTCGGCGCGTCGAGGTCGTCGGCGATCGCCGCGCGGATCGCCGCGACCGTCGCGGTCGCGTCCGGGCCGCCGTTGCCCGAGACGGCGCCGCGCCACCGGTCCAGCCGCTCCTGCGCGCACAGGAGGTCGTTGTCCTTCCAGTCCCAGTCGCCCGCGTAGTGGTGCCCGAGCAGCGCAAGCCGGATCGCCATCGGCTCGACGCCCTGCTCGCGCAGCGCCGACACCAGCACGAGGTTCCCCAGCGACTTGCTCATCTTCGCGCCGTCGAGGCCGACCATCCCCGCGTGGACGTGGACGCCCGCGCCGCGGCCGTCGCCGAGCAGGCGAGCATGCGACGTGCTCATCTCGTGATGGGGGAAGCGCAGGTCGACGCCGCCGCCCTCGACGTCGAACGGCAGCCCCAGCCCGTCCCGGGCGATGACCGCGCACTCGATGTGCCAGCCGGGCCGGCCGGTGCCGAGCACGCCGCCGTCCCAGGCCGGCTCCCCCACGCGCTCACGCCGCCACAGGAGCGGGTCGAGCGGGTCCCGCTTGCCCGGCCGGTCCGGGTCGCCGCCGCGCTCGGCGAAAAGCGCGAGCATCTGCGCCCGGTCGAGCCGGGTGACCGCCCCGAACGCCGCGTCGGCGGACAGGTCGGCGTACACGTCGCCGAGTGCCGGATCGGCGCCGCCGGCGCCGGGTTCGACTGGCACGCGGTACGCGGCGCCGGCCGCAAGCAGCCCCCGCACCGCCTCGGCGACCTCCGGGACCGTCTCCACGGCGCCGAGGTACACGTCGGGCGGGATCACGCCGAGCGCGGTCATGTCGGCGGCGAACAGCGCGGTCTGGTCGACGGCGAGGTCCCGCCAGTCGACCCCCGTCGCGGTGGCGCGCTCGAGCAGCGGGTCGTCGACGTCCGTCACGTTCGAGGCGTACCGGACGCTCAGGCCGCCGTCGAGCCAGCCCCGCACGAGCAGGTCGAACGCGACGTACGTGGCCGCGTGGCCGAGGTGCGTCGCGTCGTACGGCGTGATGCCGCAGACGTACAGCGTGGCGCCGGGGCCGGTCGCCGCGACGGCGAGCTCGCCGGTCGTGGTGTCCCGAACCCGGATCGGCAGGCCCGTTCCGGGGAGCTGCGGGATCTGCGGGGCGGGCCAGGTATGCACGCCGGAAGCCTAACCGGCGCCACCGGCGGGGCGAATCGAGCCCTCGACCCCGGCGGGCCTCAGGTGGGCGGCAGCGCGGAGAGCGCGCCCGTGGCGAGCAGCACGAGCACCACGGCCGCGAGCGCGAGCCGGTAGATCACGAACGGCAGGTAGCTGTAGCTCGACACGATCTTGAGGAACGCGATGATGACGACGTACCCGACCACGAAGGCGACCAACGTCGCGATCAGCGTCGCGCCCAGGCTGGGGGTGCCCGGGGTGCCGAACGCGTCGAGGCTCTTGACGAGCTGGAACACCCCCGAGCCGAGCACGGCCGGCAAGGCGAGCAGGAACGAGTACCGCGCCGCCGCCTCGCGCGTGTAGCCCAGCAGCAGGCCCGCGGTGATCGTGCCGCCCGAGCGGGAGACCCCCGGCACGAGCGCCATCGCCTGGGCGAACCCGAACACGACCGCGTCGCGCGGGTTCAGCGCCGTCAGCGGCTTCACCTTCGCGCCGCGGCGGTCCGCCCAACCGAGCAAGAGGCCGAACACCGTGAGCGTGCCCGCGATGAGGTAGAGGTTGCGGAACGACTCCTCGATCGCGTCCTGAAACAGCAGGCCGAGCACGACGATCGGGATGCTCCCGAGACCGATGTACCAGCCCATCCGCGCGTCGATGTCGTGCGCGCCGAGGCGTGCGGCCCGGTCGGTCCCGTGCTCCCCGCGGATCGCGCGCCACCACGCGGTGCAGATCCGTGCGATGTCCCGGCGGAAGTAGATCAGGACGGCGGCCTCGGTGCCGATCTGGGTGATCGCGGTGAAGGCAGCCCCGGGGTCGCCCACCCCGATCAGCTCGCCCACGATTCGCAGGTGCGCGCTCGAGGAGATCGGCAGGAACTCGGTGAGCCCCTGGACCAGCCCGAGGAAGATTGCCGCCCACGCGCTCATCTGTGTACCCACGACGTCCATGGGCCGAAAGAGTACCCACGACGAGGGCCTGGCCGGACCGCCTCCGGCCGGGCGGGTAGGTTCACGCCCATGGAACAGCGGCAGCTCGGCCGGACCGGCTTGCGGGTCTCCCACCTCGGCCTTGGCACGATGACGTGGAGCCGGGACACCGACGAGCACGAGGCTGCCGAGCAGCTGCGTGACTTCGTCGACGCGGGCGGGACCCTGCTGGACACCGCGGCGTCGTACGCCGACGGCGCGTCCGAGGCGCTGATCGGCACGCTGCTCGGCACCGTGGTGCCGCGCGACGAGGTCGTGCTCTGCACGAAGGGCGGCGTCCGCCGCACGACCGCCGGCGGGGTGGTCGACGCCTCCCGCGGCGCCCTGCTGGACTCCCTCGACGGCTCCCTCGCGCGCCTGCGCACCGACCACGTCGACCTCTGGCTCGTGCAGACGCCCGATCCGCGCACGCCGCTGACGGAGACCGTCTCGGCGCTGCGCCAGGCCGTCACGAGCGGCCGCGCACGCTACGTCGGGCTGTCCAACCACCCGGGTTGGCAGACGGCCCGCGCGGCGACGCTGCTCGGCGACGACTGCGGCCTCGCCGCCGTGGAGGTCGAGTACTCGCTGCTGCAGCGCGGGATCGAGCGCGAGGTGCTTCCCGCCGCGACCGACCTCGGCGTCGGCGTCCTCGCGTGGTCGCCCCTCGGGCGAGGCGTGCTGACCGGCAAGTACCGTCGCACGATCCCGGCGGACTCGCGCGCGGCCTCGCCGCACCTCGCCGGCTTCGTCGAGCCGTACCTCGGCGACGGCTCGCTCGCGGTCGTCGAGGCCGTAGCCACCGCGGCCCAGGGCCTGGGCCGCTCGCCGCTCGAGGTCGCCCTCGCCTGGATGCGCGTGCGCGCGTCCGTCACGTCCGCGATCGTCGGCGCGCGGACGGCCGCGCAGCTGCGCGGCTCGCTCGCCGCGATCGACCTCGAGCTGCCGCCCGAAATCGTGCACGCGCTCGACGAGGTCAGCGCGCCCGCGGTCGGCTACCCCGAGCGCCGCTGACGCCCTCGACGGCGGCAGCTACTGCGGCGAGCGCGCACCCTCGCCCGCGGACAGCGCGTTCGCGTCGTCGACGAGCACGACGTCGTCGTACTCGTCCTCGAACGACTCCTCCGGCAGGCGGTCCTCGTCGCCGGAGTCGTCGTCGTCCTCGTCCTCCTCGTCCACGAGGTCGAACGGCGTGCTCTCGCCGTAGACCACGCTCAGGGCGTCGTCGTACGCCTCGAACGCGTCCGCCAGCACGTCGTAGGCGTCGTCGACGGCGGGATCGTCGTCTCGACGGCGCGACGAGATCGCGTGATAGTGGCCTTCAAGTGCAGCAACGAGGCGGTCCAGGGCGGCGCGCGGATCGACGGTCATGCTCTAGACGGTAGCGCCGCTCGGCGCACAATGGCACGCTCGACCATGGCCCGGAGACGGCCGGCACCCGACGAGACCGAGACGGCACCGAGGACGGAGCGCGCATGAACGACAGCGTCACAGGACGAGCCCGCACCGGATGGGCCGCCAAGGGCGGCGAGTACGAGTACCGCGTGCTCCGGCTCCCGCCGAGCACGAGCGGCAACGACGCGCGGCGCATGCTGACCGAGCAGGCAGAGTACGGCCGCTGGGAGCTCGCACGGACCCGGCTCTTCGCCGGCGGCGAGCGCAAGGTGTGGCTGCGGCGCAAGACGATCCGGGTGCGCAGCACGCTCGACTACGCGTTGATCGACGACGGGCGCGGCTGAGCCGCCCGCGCGCTGCCCGGTTTCCCGCTCAGCAGGTTCGCAGCAGGCGGTCCAGCACGCGGACGCCGAACGTCAGGGCCTCGACCGGCACGCGCTCGTCCACGCCGTGGAACATCCCGGCGAAGTCGAGGTCGGCCGGCAACCGCAGCGGGGCGAACCCGTACCCGGCGATGCCGAGCCGGGACAGGGACTTGTTGTCGGTCCCGGCCGACAGCGTGTACGGCAGCACGAGCGCGCCCGGGTCCTCGGCCTGGACCGCCGCGACCATCGCGTCCACGAGATCACCCTCGAACGGGACCTCGAGCGCGATGTCGCGGTGGATGGCCTCGAGGCGCACGTGCTCCCCCGCGAGCCGCTCGATCGTCGCGAGCGCCTCCTGCCCGTGCCCGGGCACGTAGCGCAGGTCGACGGTCGCCTCCGCGCGGCCGGGGATCACGTTCGCCTTGTAGCCGGCCCCGAGCTGCGTCGGGTTGGCGGTGGTGCGGATCGTCGCGCCTACGAAGCGCGCGGCCGTGCCGAGCTCGGCCACGAGCGCGTCGATGCCGTCGGGGTCCTCCGGGTCGAAGCGCCGGCCCGTGAGCTGGGCGACCCCGTCGAGGAGCCGGCGCACGGTCGGCGTCAGCGCGAGCGGCCACGCGTGCTGCCCGATCCGCGCGACCGCGGCCGCGACGTGGGTCACGGCGTTGTCGTGGTTGACCTGGCTGCCGTGCCCCGCGCGGCCGTCCGCGACCAGGCGCAGCCAGGCGAGCCCCTTCTCGGCGGTCTGCAGGAGGTAGGCGCGCTGGCCCGCGATCTCGACCGAGAACCCGCCGACCTCGCTGATCGCCTCGGTCGCGCCCTCGAACAGGTCCGGGCGGTTGTCGACGGCCCAGCGCGCGCCGAAGACGCCGCCGGCCTCCTCGTCCGCGAACATGCCGATGACGACGTCACGGGCCGGGCGGCGCCCCTCGCGCGCGTACTGCCGGACGACCGCGAGGATCATCGCGTCCATGTCCTTCATGTCGACGGCGCCGCGCCCCCAAAGGAGCCCGTCCCGCTCCTCGCCCGCGAACGGGTCGACCTGCCACTCGTCGGCCTGGGCGGGCACGACGTCGAGGTGGCCGTGGAGCACGAGCGCGGGCCGGGCCCGATCGGTCCCGGGCAGCCGGACCACGACGTTCGCCCGGCCCGGCGCCGACTCGAAGTACTCCGGGTCGAGCCCGACCTCGGTGAGCGAGGCCATCACGTACTCGGCCGCGGCGCGCTCGCCGGGGCCGGACCCGTCGCCGTAGTTGGACGAGTCGATCCGCAGCAGGTCCTGGCAGATCCCGGTGACCTCGTCCTGCGCGGTGACGGCGGACGGCTGCTGAGGGGCTACTGACATGCCGCCACGGTATCGCCGCTACGGGAGCGGCAGGTCCACGGCGTCGGCGATGCCCTGGTCGCCGACGGCCGGCTCGCGCGCGGGCTGCCCAGCCGCGAACCGGCTGTGGCGACGGCCGTACAGCAGGTAGATCGCGACGCCGATGACCATCCAGATCAGGAAGCGCAGCCAGGTCTCGAGCGGCAGGTTGAGCATGAGCCAGCCGCACGCGAGCACGCCGAGCACGGGCACGACGGGGACCCAGGGGGTGCGGAACCGCCGGGGCAGCTCCGGCCGGGTACGGCGCAGGACGAGCACCCCGACGCAGACCACGACGAACGCGAACAGCGTGCCGATGCTCACGAGCTCCGACAGCGCCGACAGCGGGACGAAGCCGGCCAGCAGCGCGACGATCGTCGCGACGATCGCGGTGATGACCCACGGCGTGCCGTACTTCGGGTGCACGCGAGCGAGGCCGGCGGGCAGCAGGTGGTCGCGGGCCATCGCGAACACCACGCGCGTCTGGCCCAGCATGAGCACGAGGATCACCGTCGTGATGCCCGCGACGGCGCCCAGGGCGATGATCTTGGCCGCCCAGGTGATCCCGATCGCGTCGAACGCCTCGGCCAGCGGGGCACCCGTGTTGAGCTCGCCATACGGGACCATGCCGGTGAGCACCGCGGCCACCGCCATGTAGAGCACGGTGCAGATCGCGAGCGAGCCGAGGATCCCGCGCGGCATGTCGCGCTGCGGGTTCTTGGTCTCCTCGGCCGTCGTCGCCACGATGTCGAACCCGATGAACGCGAAGAAGACGACCGACGAGGCGGCGATGACGCCGAACACGCCGAACGTCGTCGGTTCCAGGCCGAGGAAGGCCTGCACGATCGGCTGGTGCAAGATCCCCTCGGTGCCGGCCGGCGCGGGTCCCGCGGGCGGGATGAACGGCGAGTAGTTCGCCGTGTCGATGTGCATCGCGCCGACGACGATCACCAGCAGCACGACGGCGATCTTGACCACCACGAGCACGCCCGTGAACCGGCTCGCCGTCTTGGACCCGCGCACGAGCAGCAGGGCCAGCAGGAGCACGATGATGATCGCGGCGGGATCGGGCCAGGCCTCGTCGCCCGCCATCCAGCTCGGCAGGTTGAGCAGCGACTGCAGGTAGGCCGACCAGCCGCGGGCGACGACGGCGGCGCCGAGCATGAGCTCGAGCAGCAGGTCCCAGCCGATGATCCAGGCGACGACCTCGCCGAGGGTCGCGTAGGCGAACGTGTAGGCGCTGCCCGCGACGGGCACCGCCGAGGCGAGCTCGGCGTAGCACAGCGCCGCGAACGCGCACGTGATGCCCGCGATCAGGAACGACAGCACGACGGCGGGGCCGGCGTTGATCGCCGCCTGCTGGCCCGTGAGCACGAAGATCCCGGTGCCGACGATCACGCCGACGCCGAACACGATCAGGTCCCAGGTCCGGAGGTTGCGCTTGAGCTGGTGACCCGGCTCGTCCGTCTCCCGGATCGACTGCTCGACTGTCTTGACTCTCCAATTACGTGCCATGCGCATCCCCGTCGCTTGCAGGCGTCGTGTTGCGCCGGCCCGACGGTAACGCCCGCTCCGGTCCGGCGAGGCGGGCGTCCACCGGTTGACCTTCGGTGACGTCACCCCAGGGCGGCGGCCGGCTCCGCGACGGCGTACCCGTGGGCCTGCGCGACCGCCGCGTTGTACAGCGCGCCCGCGTGGGTCGTGAGCCCGAGCCGGAGCGCGGGGTCGGCGCCGACGGCGTCGCGCCAGCCGCGGTTGGCCAGCGCCGTCAGGTACGGCAGCGTCGCGCTCGTGAGCGCGTGCGTCGAGGTCACGGGAACCGCGCCGGGCATGTTCGCGACGCAGTAGAAGACCGAGTCGTGGACCCGGAACGTCGGCTCCGCGTGCGTCGTCGGGCGCGTCGACTCGAAGCAGCCGCCCTGGTCGACCGCGATGTCGACGAGGACCGAGCCCGGCCGCATCCGGGCCACGAGGTCGTCGCTGACGAGCTTCGGGGCGCGCGCGCCGGGAACGAGCACCGCGCCGATGACGAGGTCGGCCCCGGCGACCTCCCGCTCGAGCGTGTAGCCGGTCGAGGCGAGGGTGCGCACCCGGCCGCCGAACGCGGAGTCGAGGCCGCGCAGCTGCGGCAGCGAGACGTCGAGGATCGTCACGGCGGCGCGCATCCCGACCGCGATCTCGGCCGCGTGCCGGCCCGCGACGCCGCCGCCGATGATGACGACCTTTGCCGGGCTCACGCCCGGGACGCCGCCGAGCAGCACCCCGACGCCGCCCTCGTTCTTCATGAGGTGGTACGCGCCCACCTGGACGGCGAGGCGACCGGCGACCTCGCTCATCGGCGCGAGCAGCGGCAGGGACCCGTCCGCGATCCGCACCGTCTCGTACGCGATCGACGTCGTGCCGGCGGCGAGCAGCGCGTCCGTGCCGGCGCGGTCGGCGGCCAGGTGCAGGTAGGTGAAGAGCATCAGGTCCGGGCGCAGGTGGCCGTACTCCGACGCGATCGGCTCCTTGACCTTGCACACGAGCTCCGCCGCCGACCAGACCTCGCCGGCGGTCTCGAGCAGCGTGGCGCCTGCCGCGGCGTACACGTCGTCGGAGATGGCCGACCCCACGCCAGCGCCGCGCTGGATCAGGACGTCGTGCCCCGCGGCCGCGAGCTGGTGCACGCCCGCCGGGGTGATGGCCACGCGGTACTCGTGGTTCTTGATCTCGGTCGGGATACCGATGCGCATGACAGCACTCCATGATCGCGGCGTCCCGCGGCCGTGATCGACGGCGGGTCCTTCCCATTGTGCGTGGCCCACATCACGGCGGCGAAGATCTGGTGTTTCTGTTGTGTTTCGAGCATCACATATTCGGTAGGCTTTCGCTATGCCTCGTGAATATTCACCCAACTCTGCCGCTGGCCGGCCGGGCGCGCCGGATGTTCGGCCCGTCCTGGACGAGACGGACCGGCGCATCCTGCGGCTGCTCGAACGGGATGCCCGCACGCCCAACAACGCGCTCGCCGCGGCCGTCGGCATCGCCCCCTCGACCTGCCTCGCGCGGGTGCGACTGCTCCGCGAGACGGGCGTGATTCGCGGCTTCCACGCCGACGTCGACCCGGCCGCGCTCGGCCGGGGCCTGCAGGCGATGATCGCCGTCCGCATGCAGTCGGGGGTCAGGGCCACCCTCGCGGCGTTCGCGCAGGAGATCGCCGCGCGCCCCGAGGTGCAGGACGTCTACTTCCTGGCCGGCGCCAACGACTTCCTCCTGCACGTCGCGGTGCGCGACACGGCGACCCTGCGCGCCTTCGTGCTCGAGCAGCTGGGCTCCCGCCCCGAGCTGGCCCTGACCGAGACGAGCCTGATCTTCGAGCATCTGCCCGCCGGCAGCACGACGCCGTAGCCGCTCAGCCGGTCAGCCGGTCACACGCTCAGCCGGTCACACGCTCAGCCGGCGAGCACCTCGCGCAGCGCGCGGGCGCCCAGCGCGGCGAATGCCGGGTCGTCGTCCGCGTTCGCGCCGAACGCCAGCGCGAGGACGAGCGCCCAGCCCCGCGCGCGGCGCCAGGTGTCGGGTGACGTGCCCGCCGTGGCCGTGACGCGGTCGATGAAGGCGCGCCGACCGACCGCGTCGAAGGTCAGCCAGCCCGTGGCGAGGTCCACCGCGGGGTCCCCCGCCGTCAGGTCGCCGAAGTCGAGCACCGCGGCCAGGGCGCCGTCGGCCCCGATCAGCAGGTTCGCCGGATGCAGGTCGCCGTGCGCCCACGTCGGCGCGCCGGGCCACGGCGGGGTCGCCACGAGCTCGTCCCAGAGTCGGGCGAGCCGATCAGCGTCCGCCACCCGACCCTCGGCGAGGCGGACCCGGACCCCGGCGTCGCGCGCGGCGAGCGGGACGCCGCGGAACGGGTTGGCGGGCGCGCCCCCGGGCGCGGGCACGTGCAGCCGCACGACGACGTCGGCCAGCGCGGTCGCGATCGACCGACGCTCGGCCGCGGCGACGGCGATCGCCGGCTCGCCGACCAGCCACGGCACGACGCTCCACGCCCACGGGAACAGCGGCGAGGGCACCCCGACCCGCACGGGGACGGGCACCGGCACGCCGAGGCGGGGCGCGAGCACCGGGAGCCACCGCTGCTCGTGGCCGACGAGATGCGCAGCCGCCTCCCGGCGCGGCAGCCGCAGCGCCAGGTCGTCGCCGAGCCGCAGCAGCGCGTTGTCCCACCCGCTCGCGACGGCGCGCACCGGCAGCCCGGCGAGATCCGGGTGCTGCTCGGCCAGCAGCCGCACGGCGAGCGCCGGCGTCACCTCGAGCTCGGCGGCCGGCCGGTTCGCCACGCGCCTACGCGTCGGGCCGGAAGGGACGCGCGGCGAGCACCGCGACGTCGTCCCGGTCGCGCACGTGCGCCATCGCGGCGAGCACGGTGTCCAGGATGACGTCGAGCGACTCGCCGGCCACGCTGGCCGCGGCCTCCTGGAACGTCACCAGGCGATCGGCGATGCGCTTGCCGCGCAGCTCGACGAGGCCGTCGGTGAACAGCAGCAGCGTCGAGCCGACCGGGACCTTGTCCACATGATCGACCCGGGGCGCGGTCCCGTCGATGCCGAGCAGGAGGTCGGGCCGGCCGCCCAGCTGTTCGGTGCGCCCGTCCGGGTGCACCAGCACGGGCGCGTAGTGGCCGGCGCTCGACCAGGTCAGGGTAGCGACGTCCCCCACCGGCGGCAGCGGCTCGAGGTGGGCGACGAGAGCGGTCGCCACCGTCGCCGAGCCCAGCTCGAGGTTGGCCCGGTCGAGGCGGCCGAGCAGCGCCGACGGCCGCTCCTCGCGATCGACCGCGAACCCGCGCAGGATGCTGCGCAGGTGACCCATCTGCGCCGCGGCGCCGACGTCGTGGCCCGCGACGTCCCCGATCACGAGGGTCGTGCGCGACGGTCCGGCGAGGGCGTCGTACCAGTCGCCGCCGACCTTGTCCCCCGTGCTCGCGGGCCAGTAGCGCGCCGCGAGGTGCAGGCCGGGCACCTCCGGAAGCGTGCTCAGCAGCGCCTCCTGCAGGGTGAACGCCACCTCGCGCCGCTCGCGCATCAGGCCCGCCCGGTGCATGGCCTGCGACGTCGTCCGCGCGAGCGAGGCCAGCAGCTCGCGGAACTCCTGGTCCATCACGCGGGGCTGCTGCCAGCCCACGCCCAGCCAGCCGAGCGACGCGCCGCCCGCGATCAGGGGCAGGTAGGCGCGCGCGCCGACCACGGGGTACGTCGGGTCGGCGCGCAGGTGCGGGAAGTCCGCGAAGATCGCGGTGGGGTCCGGGTACAGCAGCGCCGTGCCGGTGCGCATCACCCGGGGGCCGGGCAGGTCGGCGGTCGAGTCGTACACGAGCCACTTGTCCGGCGTCCCCGGCGGCAGGTCCTCTGCGCTGAGGTACCGCACCCCGCGTCGTCCCTTGACGGCGACGCCGCTGTACTCGGCGCCGAGCGCTTGGTGCGCGAGGAGGCGGACCACCGCGACGACGTCGTCCTCGGTGTTGGTGTGCACCATGGTCTCGCTGAACTGGAGCAGCAGGCGGGTCTGCAAGGTCGACTGCATCGCGGCGCGCTCGGCGGCCCGCGAGCGCCGCTCGACGTCGCGACGGACCAGCGACGACGAGCACGCGGCCGCGAGGTCCGCGAGGTTCAGCAGCTCGAGGGCGGTGAACTCGCGCGGCTCGTGATCGATCGCGCACAGCGAGCCGACCACCCGGCCGTCCGCATCCATCAGGGGCATCCCGGCGTAGGCGATCACGCCCAGATCGGCGATGGCCAGGTTGCCGCGCACCCGCTCGTCCACGCGCGCGTCGACGACGACGAGCGGCCGGCCGCTCGTGACCACGTGCTGGCAGAACGAGTGTGACAGCGGCGTGCACCGCTCGCTCGAGAGCGGCTCGTCGAGGCCGGACGCGCCCGGGAACACCTGGCGGCCCTGATCGACGAGCGTCACGAGCGCGAGAGGGACGTCAAGCAGTCGGCGAACCATCGCGGCGAACCGGTCGAACTCCTCGTCCGGCGCCGCGGGCAGCGCGGCCAGGCCGGGCAGCGGCCAGACGGGTGGAGCTGAGTCCGCCGGCGTCGTCGTCGTGTCCTGATCCACCATGGCGCCATTGTGCCCGCTCGCCCCGGTACCTACGCGCGTTTGGTCGGGCGGCAGTTCCCGCGTGGCCGGGCATGACGAAGGCCCCGACCCATGCCTTGCGGCGGATCGGAGCCTTCGTTGTCACAGCTATGTCCAGCATCTGCTACGCCACTGCCCACCGCGCCCGCTTGTTCTTGTCTCGCGCGGCTTGAACCGCCCCCGGCCATGTTGGGGGCTGTCAGTGACGTGCCACCCGGTCCACGGCCGTCCGCCCCTCACAAGGAGCGCGTTCCATGTCCGAGCCGATCCTGCACGACGGGATGCTGGCACCACCGCGCTGACCGAAGTTCTTGCTCGAACGAAGCATCTCTGCCACGTTCAGACGACCTATCGGCCATCCCTTGAGCTCCATGAGCATACCAAGATCTCGCGCTCCGGCCAAATTGGTGCGGTCCGCGGGCCTCCCCTGACCCGATCCGCTCCCGGATCGGGCGATGATTGACCCCATGAGCGAAGCAGACGAGGCCATCACCGTGAAACTCCGTGAGCTCGAGATCGCGCACGAGGAGCAGCGCCTCGCGATGGAGATCGCCCACAAGGAGCGCCTGCTCGCGATGGAGTTCGCCTACGAGGGGCAGCTCAGCCGCCGCAACCGCCGCATCGAGTGGGCGGCACTCGGCTCGGTCGCGCTCGTGATCGTCGCCGTGCTCGTGGCCACCCTCACCTGGTGAGGCTCGGGTGATGCTGCCCGGGTGACGCGGCTCGGATGCTGCAGCCGCGACACAAGAGTGCCCCTGACCGCGTCGCCGCAGATCAGGGGCACTGTCGTTCGCTGTCTCAACGAGTGTCGGGAAAGGGACTTGAACCCTCACGCCCATAAGGGCACTAGCACCTCAAGCTAGCGCGTCTGCCATTCCGCCACCCCGACAGGTGGACCTGTTCAGGGTGCAAGACCCCGGCAGGTGCGGAGGAAAAGATAACACGGTGTGGCCGGGGGGCGATCATCCGCTCCGGGGTACAGACTTGCGCGGTAGATGACGACCACAAGCACGAAGAGGACACGATGGCGGAGCAGGACAGTTCCCTCGCGGCGGGAGCCGAGCGGTCCGCGAACTCGACGCGGCACCTGATCGGCGCCAATCCGGCCGCCCGCAAGGTCGCCGGGGCCCGCCGCAACCCGTCGGTGCTCGGCATGGAGCAGACCGCCCCGCACTGGCTTCGCTCGATGGCCGGCGTCTCCTGGCGCCTGCTCGTGATCCTCGCGGCGGTCGGCGTGATCTTCTACGCGACCTCTCGCGTGCAGCTGTTGTTCATCGCCGTATTCATCGGCCTCGTGTTCACGGCGGTGCTGCGGCCCGCTGTCGAGCTCCTCAACCGGGCGATGCCGCGCCCGCTCGCGACGGCGCTCGCGCTGCTGCTGGGCATCGCGGTGTTCGCCGGGATGCTGACCTACGTCGCGGTCTCGGTCGCGGGCCAGTGGGTCAACCTCGCGGACCAGTTCGGCAGCGGCATCGAGGACATCAAGGACTTCCTGATCGAGGGCCCGCTGCCCTTCGCGATCACGAACGACCAGATCAACCAGTGGATCATCGACGGACAGACGTGGCTCACCGAGCACGGCGGCGAGCTCGCCGGCCGTGCCGCCGAGGGCGCCGGCTCGGTCGTCGAGGTGTTCGCCGCGCTCGCGCTCGCCATCTTCTGCACGGTGTTCTTCCTGGCCCGGGGAAACGAGATGTGGACGTGGTTCCTCAACCAGCTCCCCACCCGCGTGCGGGAGACCTGGCAGACGGCGGCCGGGGCCGGCTGGTACACGTTCTCCGGCTACACGCGGGGCACCGTGATCATCGCCGTCACCGACGGATTCTTCGCGTTCATCCTGCTCACCATCATCGGCGTGCCGCTCGCCGCGCCGCTCGCGGTGCTCGTGCTGATCGGCGCGTTCATCCCCCTGGTCGGCGCGCCCGCGGCCATGGTCATCGCGATGATCGTGGCGCTCGCCGCGAACGGCCCGATCTCGGCCGCGGTCGTCGGGATCGGGATCGCGCTCATCGGTCAGTTCGAGGGCCACGTCCTGCAGCCGCTCGTGATGGGCAAGCAGGTCTCGCTGCACCCGGTCGTCATCGCGCTGGTCGTGACGGCGGGAACCCTCGCCGCCGGGATCCTCGGCGCGGTGATCTCCGTCCCGCTCGTGGCGGTCGCGTGGGCGATCTTCTCTCGCCTGCGGTCGATCGACCCGCCGATGGACGAGAGCCAGGAAGAGGAGTCGCTCGACGACGTCGAGCCCATCGACGCCTGAGCCACTCCCCCGCACGCCAGAGCCACCGCACCGGAACGATCCTGCTCACCCGACTGACTCTGCTCACCGGACTGACTCTGCTCACCCGACTGACCCTGCTCACTGAAAGTCGCGCGACGTCGTCGGCACCCGCAACGACAACGGGGCGAGGTGCTCGGCGAGCAGGTTGGTCGCGCCGTCGGCCCGCTCGAGGCGTCCGCGCACGACGAGCGCGGCCGAGCCGCGCGCGACCCGCCGGAACCGCTGCCACAGGCCCGCGGTGCAGATGACGTTGAGCATGCCCGTCTCGTCCTCGAGGGACAGGAACGTCACCCCGCCCGCGGTTCCCGGCCGCTGGCGGTGGGTGACGACGCCCGCGACCGCGACCCGCCGGCCGGGCTCGTGCTCGAACGCCTGGGCGACGCGTAGGACCCCCGCGGCGTCCAGGCCGTCCCGCACGTACTGCGTCGGGTAGGAGTCCACCGAGACGCCCGTGGCCCAGACGTCCGCGACTGCGAGCTCGACGTCGCTCATGCCGGGCAGCATCGGAGCGGCGACGCCGATCGACACCCCCGGCAGCGTGTCGGGTCCCTCCTGGGCGAGCGCGCCCGCCGCCCACAGCGCCTCGCGCCGGCTCACCGACCCCGCCGTGCCCGGCAGCGAGCCCAGCGCCCCCGCGGTCGCGAGCGCCTCGAGCTGCGCGGTGGTCAGCCGCACGCGGCGCGCGAGGTCCCGCAGCCCGGCGAACGGGCCGTGCGCGGCGCGCTCGTCGACGATCGCCGTGGCCGCGTCCTCGCTCACCCCTCGCACCGAGGCGAGGCCGAGCCGCACGGCGAGGCCGCCGACGCCGTCGGTCGCGCCGGGCCGGGCCAGCCGCGGCGCGGTCGTGCTGCCCGAGGGCAGGGGCACGAGCGGCAGGACGGGGCCGGCGCTGCCCGGAACGCGCTCGAGCCCCGCCTGCACGCCCGAGGTCCCCACGTCGGGGCGCAGCGCCGCCAGCCCGTGCCGCCGCGCGTCGGCCACGAGCGTCTGCGGCGAGTAGAAGCCCATCGGCTGGGCGGCCAGCAGGCCCGCGTAGAACGCCGCCGGATGGTGCACCTTCAGCCACGCGCTCGCGTAGACGAGGTAGGCGAAGGAGTAGGCGTGCGACTCGGGGAACCCGAAGTCGGCGAACGCCTTGAGCTTGTCGAAGATCTGCTCCCCCACGTCGGGGGCGATCCCCTTGGCCGCCATGCCCGTGAGCAGGCGCGCGTGCAGGGCCTCCATCTTCTCGGTCGACCGCTTGGAGCCCATCGCCCGGCGCAGCTGGTCCGCCTCGGCGCCGGTGAAGTCGGCGACGTCGATCGCCATCTGCATGAGCTGCTCCTGGAACAGCGGGACCCCGAGCGTCTTGGCGAGCGACTTCTCCAGCAGCGGGTGCAGGTAGGTCACCTGCTCGCGGCCCTGGGACCGCTCGATGTACGGGTGCACCGATCCGCCCTGGATCGGTCCGGGCCGGATGAGGGCGACCTCCACGACGATGTCGTAGAAGGCCCGCGGGCGCAGCCGGGGCAGCGTCGACATCTGCGCGCGCGACTCGACCTGGAACACCCCGACGGTGTCCGCCGCGCACAGCAGGTCATACACGAGCGGGTCCTCCTGGGGCAGCGCGTGCAGGTCGAGCTCGACGCCTTCGTGCTCGCGCGCGAGGGTGAACGCGATCTGCAGCGCGGTGAGCATGCCGAGCCCGAGCAGGTCGAACTTCACCAGACCCGCGTCGGCGCAGTCCTCCTTGTCCCACTGCAGCACGGTGCGCCCGGGCATGCGGGCCCACTCGACCGGGCACACCTCGATCACCGGGCGGTCGCACAGGACCATGCCGCCGGAGTGGATGCCGAGGTGGCGCGGCAGCCGCAGGAAGCGCTCGGCCAGGTCGAGCACCTGGGCCGGGATCTCGTCGAGGTCGCTCGCGGCCGGGGGCCGCAGCGCGGGGACGACGTCGTGCCGGTCGGCCGTGACCTCACCCCACGCGCTGGGCTGCGCCGTGCCGCGCAGGCTGCCCCAGCGCTCGATGCTCTTGCTCCACGCGTCCTGCTGGCCGACGTCGAAGCCCAGCGCCCGGGCGGCGTCGCGCACCGCGGAACGCGGGCGGTAGGAGATCACGTTGGCGACCTGGGCGGCGTGCGTGCGCCCGTGCTTGGCGTAGACGTACTGGATGACCTCCTCGCGGCGGCCCGACTCGATGTCGACGTCGATGTCCGGCGGCCCGTCGCGCTCGGGCGCGAGGAAGCGCTCGAAAAGCAGCCCGTGCCGCACCGCGTCGACGGCGGTGATCCCGAGCGCGTAGCAGACCGCCGAGTTCGCGGCCGAGCCCCTTCCCTGGCACAGGATGCCGTTGGCGCGGCAGAACTCCACGAGGTCGTGCACGATCAGGAAGTACCCGGGGAAGGTGAGCTGCTCGATGACGTCAAGCTCGCGCTCGAGCTGGGCGTAGGCGCCCGCGACCCGCTCGGCGCCGCGCGAGCCGTAGCGCCGGGCCGCCCCCCGCCAGGTCAGCTCGCGCAGCCAGGTCGCCTCCGTGTGCCCCGGGGGCACCGGGTACGGCGGCAGCTGCGGGGCCACCAGGTGCAGGTCGAACGCGCACTCGTCGCCCAGCGCCGCCGCCGTCGCGACCGCCTGCGGGTGGCGCGCGTGCCGGGCCAGCATCTCGGCCGCGGACCGCAGGTGCGCCCCGCCCGTCGCGGGCAGCCACCCGTCGAGGTCCTCGAGCGAGGACCGGGCGCGCACGGCCGCGAGCGCGCCCGCGAGGTCGGCGTCCCGCGGCGTCGCGTAGTGCACGTTGCCGGTCGCGACGAGCGGCAGGCCCGCGGCCGCCGCGAGCCCAGCGAGGGCGTCGATCCGCTCCGAGTCCCACGGGTCGCCGGTGTCGGTGACCTCGACCGCCACGTTGTCCCGGCCGAACAGAGCGGTGAGCCGGTCGAGCTCGGCGCGCGCGCCCGCCTCGCGGTCCGACCGGTTCACCCCGGCCGCGCCGCCCGGCGCGCCGGTGCCCTCCAGGGTCCGCCGGACCGCGCCCTTGCGGCAGCCCGTCAGCACGAGCCACTGCCCCGCCGCCTGCTCGGCGAGCTCGGCGAGCCGGTAGGCCGCGGCACCCTTGCGACCCGTCGCCAGGTGCGCGGTGGCGATCGCGCGCGAGAGGTTGCGGTAGCCGTCGGCGCCGCGCGCCAGCACGAGCAGGTGGGTCGCGCGCGGGTCGGGCACCCCGGTGGGCGGGTCGAGCACGTCGCCGCGGACGCCGGGCGCTGGCAGGTGCAGCTCCGCGCCGAAGACCGTGGCCAGCCCGACGGCGCGGGCCGCCTCCGCAAACCGCACGACGCCGTACAGCCCGTCGTGATCGGTGACCGCGAGCGCCGACAGCCCGAGGCGGGCGGACTCGGCAGCGAGCTCCTCGGGCTGGCTGGCGCCGTCGAGGAAGCTGAAGGCGGTGTGCGCGTGCAGCTCGGCGTAGCGGGGCCCAGTCATAGAGCGCCTAGTCATAGAGGGCCTCGCACGTCCACGCGCCGGCGGAGCAGGCCAGCAGCAGCGCCCTGCCGTCGGCGAGCGCGACCTGCAGGTGCACCCGGCGTCGCGGCGCCCCGCTCCACCAGCGCTCGACCATGGGCCAGGGCCCGGCCCAGGCCACGAGCGGCTGCGGGCCAACGGGCTGGCGGGGGTCGACGGGCTGGCGCTGGCCACCGGGCTGGCGCGGGTCGGGCCAGCGCACGGCGGCCGGCGCAGCGCTCAGCGCCAGCCGCGCGTCGACCCGGACCAGGTCGCCGGCGGCGTCGAGCACCTCGACCGCCGAGGGCTCGACGAGCACCGTGGCGGGCGCGGGCGCGGGCAGCCGCCCGGGCCAGGGCCGGTCCACGGCGCGCGCCGGCGCCTGCGCATCGCCCCAGGCCGCGAGGTGGATCTGGTCGCGCACGTCCCGGCCGCCCTGCACCGTGGCCACCAGCACGCCGTCGCCGCCGAGCATTCCCTGCACGCGCAGGAGCGCCCGGTGCGCGCGCAGGTCCCCGCCGCTCGCCCCGCCCCACAGCTGGCCCTGCTCCGCTCCCGCGGGGGCGACCTCCTCCGCCGCGAGGCCGAGCCGGACGAGAGCCGCCGGGGTCGGGGACTGCAACGCGCTCCCCGACATCCAGCCCTCGAGCTGCCACCGCACCCGGTCGGTGATGCGCGCGGGGCTCAGCCCGCCGAGCCCACCCGCGTCCGTGCGCCACGTGCGCACGAGCTCGCCACCCGCATCGGTGCGCGCGGTGATGCGCAGCCGCCCGCAGCTCACCGACCGCTCGAGCATCATCGCCTGCAGCTGCTCGGCCAGGCGGCGGGCGGCGAACGCGGTCGCGTCCACCCGCTCCGCCGGGGGGTCGAACTCGCACCCCACCTCGATGTCGGGCTCGACCCTGCGCCGCTGCGGGGGCCGCACGTCCTCCCCGCGAGCCAGCCGGTGCGCCCAGGTGCCGAGCCGCCCGAACCGAGCCTCGACGTCGGCCGCGGGCAGGGCCGTCAGGTCGGCGAGCGTGTGCAGGCCGAGGCGGGTCAGGAGGTCCACGAGGCCCGCCACCTCGGCCACCGCCCGGTCCCCCATCGCCGCGTGCACCAGCTCGCCGGCGGCGAGCGGGGCGAGGAAGGCAGGCGCGGCCCCCGGCGGCACGAGGCGCGAGGAGCGCGCCGCCAGGATCGCGGCGAGCACGCCGTCGGCCACCCCCACCTGGCAGTCGTGGCCCGTGAGCTCGACCACCCGGCCCACGAGCGCCTCCGCCAACGCCTGCTCGGACCCGTGGAACCGGCTCGCGCCGCCCGCGGGCAGCAGCAGCAGGCCCGGGCGCGCGACCTCGAGCCCCGCGACCACGGTCTCCGCCGCGGCGGCGACGGGCTCGAACGTGCGCACGTCGCGCCCCTCGTCGATCGTGAGCAGCACGATCTCGGGGCAGCACTCCTGCGCCTGGCGCCGGCGCATGCCGCGGCGCACCCCCTGGGACCGGGCGAGCGCGGAGACCGCCGTGACCCGCCGCCCGTCGTGCACCGCGGCCGGCTGGTGGGCCTCGACCTGACCCGCAGCGATGGCGGCGACCACGGGCCAGTCCGGCACCCACAGCACGGCGGTGCGCATGGTGGTACTCACCACGACGCCCTCAGCCGACCAACCGCAACGGGGCGGCCTCGTGCGGCGCGACGGGCGCCTGGCCGGGCGCATCGATCGGGTCGCCCTCCCCCACTGGCAGCACGACGGCGGACCGGACGATCTGGCCCGCGCCGCCGCGCCCGCCGCGCGTCACGGTCCAGCGATGGCTGCGCAGGTGCCCGTACCCCGCCCCGAGGCCGGTCCACGCTGCCGGCTCGGCGGTCAGCACGAGGCGCGCTCCGGGCCACGGCGTGGTCGCCAGGAGCACCGCGCCCCGCTCGCGGGCACGGGCCATCAACCGCCGCCGGTCAGCATCTCCGAGCGCGACGGCGGGGCCGACGATCACGACGTCGACGCCGTCCATGAGCGCGGCCAGCACGGTCGGGGCGTCCGCCCCCGGGTGCGGGACGAGGGCCAGGCGGTCGAGCTCGACGCCGGCCTGCTGGGCGGCGAGCACGCCGACCCCGGGCAGGCCGACCGCAGCCATCCAGGCCCCCTCCCGGGAGGCCCGGGCGACGAGGGCGAGGACGAGCGAGGTGGACCCGGTGACCACGAGGGTGCCCCCGCGATGCAGGGCCCGCTCGGGCAGCAGGTGCGCCACCGTGGCGGCGACGGGCAGTGGGGGCCGGTCGGGATGCCCCGCGCGGCCGGGACCGGACTGGGCGGGAACGGACTGGGCGGGAACGGACTGGGCGGGAACGGATGCGGACGACGACGTCAGGTGGACCAGCACGGACGGCGGGCCTGGCACGGTGGCTGGCACGGTAGCTGGCACGGTAGCTGGCACGGTGGCTGGCACCGGCGCGGCGACCGAGGCCGAAGCCGAGGCAGCGGGCGCGGCGGGAGTGGAGCGGGAGCGGGACACGGGCATGCTCCGTGCTCCGGTGCGAAGCTCCGCGTGGCGCAGGGCCTCCCTGGCGCGGACGGCCCGGTCCGTCACGATCGTCACGTCCGCCTCCCCTCGCATGGTGACCGCCGAGCGGCACGACGACGCCTCATAGACACCTCATGACGACGCATCATGACGATGCGGCACACGACGCATCACGACGAGTCACCGCCTCGATGATCGGATCGAACACCTGTTCGATCCGAGTCCAGTAAACGTCGCCGGCACCCCGCCTGTCAACCGGCCCACCCGGGGCTGGAGCGGGCCGAACGGCAGGCCGCACGGGGGTAAACTTCAGGAATAGATAAAGTCAACATTCATTCTTAAGGGAGATACGGTGCCGCACGCCGCGCCGGGCAATGACGCCCCGCTCAACGAACTCAAGGCAGACCTGTTCAAGGCGCTCGGCCACCCCGTGCGGGTCCGGACGCTCGAGCTGCTCGCCGCCGGCGAGCTGCCCGTCAGCCGGTTGCTCATCGAGACCCGGACCGAGGCGTCCAACCTCTCCCAGCACCTGTCCGTGCTCCGGCGGGCCGGCGTCGTGGCCGCGCGGCGCGAGGGCAACGCGGTGCACTATCGCCTGGCCGACACCGCCGTCTCGCCGCTGCTCGCCGCGGCGCAGGCCGTCCTCGTGCGCACCCTGAGCGCGAACCGCGCCGTTCTCGACGGGCTCGACGGCCTCGCCGGGATCACCACCCCGGGAGTCCCCGGACTCCCGGTCGCCCCGGGCGCGCCGGGGCCTGAGCCCGCCGCGCACCGGCGAACCGCCTACAGGTCGTTGCCCGCGTAGGACAGGTTGAAGCTCTTGTTGGCGACCGGGAAGTCGGGGACGATCGTGTCCCGCATCGCGAGCGGCACCGCCGGCCAGTTGAACCAGGACGGGTCGACGACCTTGGCCCGCGTGAGCCGCCCGTCGGGCGCGACCTCGACGCGATGCACGACGGTCCCCCGCCAGCCCTCGGCGATGCCGACGCCGCTGCGCACGGCCTCGCCCGGGCTCGTCGACCCCGTCGGCTCCGCCTGGAAGGCGAGGTCCCCCGCGGTGCCGATGAGGTCGGTCGCGAGCCGCACGCCGGCGGCGAACTCGTCGCGCCGGACCGTGAACCGCGCGAGCACGTCGCCGCCGGTCGCCAGCACGCGGGAGACCGCGAGGTGGCTCGTCGGGTGGTCCGTCCGGGCGTCGATCGCGAGCCCGCTTGCGCGCGCGACGTAGCCGAGGCACCCGAGGTCGCGCACCTGCTCCAGGCTGAGGGCCGCGGTGCCCGTGAAGCGGTCGCGAATGACGGTGTTGGCGAGCGTGAGCTGCGCGACCTCCTCGAGCTCGGCCGCGAGGTCGGCCAGCTGGGCCGGATCCGGCAGCGCACGGAGCTCGACCACACCCGGGCTGATCGCGCCGCGCAGCAGGCGGTGGCCGGTCGTCGCGTCGTTGATCCTGAGCAGCTGCTCGCGGATGCGTTGGGCGTGCGCGTTCGCGAGGGAGAACCCGACGTCGTTGGCGAGCGCGCCGACGTCGGCGGCATGGTTGTAGAGCCGCTCGAGCTCGAGCACGAGCGCCCGGAGCCGGTGGGCCGGTTCGGGCAGCGCGATGCCGAGGGCGTCCTCGACGGCGAGGCTGTGCGCGAGCGCGTGGGCGGCCGACGTGTCGCCGCTGATGCGCTCGGCCAGGTAGGTCGCGCCCGTGGCCTCGAGGCCCTCGAACAGCTTCTCGACGCCGCGGTGGGTGAACCAGAGCCGTGCCTTGAGCTTGAGGATCCGCTCCCCGACCACGGAGAACCGGAAGTGCCCGGGCTCGATGACGCCCGCGTGCACGGGGCCGACCGGGATCTCGTAGACCCCGTCGCCGGCCACCTCGAGGAACGGGAACGAGTCGGCGTCGACGAACGGCGGCGGCGGCCCGGCGTCGCGGCGCATCGGGTACCAGCCCGCCGGCCAGTGCGCGTGCCGGACCATGCGGTGCGGCAGCGGGTGGTTGACGGGCACGATCCCGTACAGGTCGTGCATCTCGCGCTCGAACCTCGACGCCGCGAACGACACCGACGCGAGCGAGGGCAGCCGCGGGTCGTCGGCCGCAAGGGTGACCTGGAGCTCGACGCGGCGGTCGGGGCCGCCGGCGAGGAAGAGGTAGACGACGCGCAACGTCGTCCCCTCGTCGTGAGCGGCCACGAGCGCGAGCCGGAACCCGTCGACGAGGAGCGCGGACGCTTGCAGGGCCAGCATGCCGGGCGGCATGTCCCGGACGACGCGGTGCAGACCGGCCGCGACGCCGTCGCGGGAGAAGGGTGAGGTCATGAGCTCGCTCCGAGGAGGGTGGCGGCAGATCGGAAGAGATCGGTGAGCGGGCCGGCGGTGACGCCGAGCACCAGGCTGAGGACGACGCCAGCGACGAGGGCGCCCGCGACGGACCGGGGCACCGCGATCGCGGGGGATCCCGGGTCGGGAGGGCCGAGCAGCATCCGGCTGCCGTTGCGCACGAGGGCCGCGAACGCCACGACGATGAGCAGGAGCATCGCGCCGAGCACCCAGCCGAGGCCCGCCTGCGCGAGCGCACGCGAGATCGACAGCTCGCTCGCGAACATCGCGAACGGCGGCAGGCCGATGAGGACGGCGAGCCCGACCGCGAAGGCGGTGCCGATCAGCGGGGACCGCGTCAGCACCCCCGTCACGTCGCGGATCGCGGTCGAGTCGTGCGCGGCCTGGAGCTGGCCCGCGGCGAGGAAGACCAGCGCCTTGGCCACGCCGTGCGCCAGCACGTGCAGCAGCAGCGCGGCGATCGCGAGCTCGGTGCCGGCGGCCGCCGCGATCGCGACGATGCCCATGTTCTCCATCGAGGAGTACGCGAGCATCCGCTTGAAGTCCGTCTGCACGAACAGCAGGCACGCCGCGACGAGCAGCGTCGCGATCCCGACGACGAGCAGCCCGGCGCGCAGGAACCCCGTGCCGAGCGCGAGGTCGATGATCGACTTCACGCGCAGCAGCGCGGAGAACGCGACGGAGAGCAGCACGCCGCTCATGAGGGCCGACACCGGCGCAGGCGCCTGGCTGTGCGCGTCCGCGAGCCACGTGTGGAACGGGACGAGGCCCGCCTTCGTGCCGTACCCGAGCAGGAGCAGGCCGGCGGCGAGGCGGGTCACGGCCGGGTCCAGCTCGCTGGCGTGCGCGAGCAGCACGTCGATGTCGAGGGCGTCGCCGCTGACGGCGCCCGCGTGGATGCTCACGAAGTACAGCAGCACGGTGCCGAGCAGCGCGAGCGCGATGCCGACCGAGCAGATGATGACGTACTTCCAGGTGGCCTCGACCGCCGCGCGCGTGCGCCGGTGCCCGACGAGGAACGCCGTCGCGACGGTGGTCGCCTCGATCGCGACCCACATGACGCCGATGCTCGTCGCGAGCACGGCGAGCGCCATCGCGGCGAGGAACAGGGGCATGAGCACGCCGTACAGGCGCGCGCCCGTCGCGTCGGTGTGGTCGTGCTCGAGCTCGGCGTCGATGTAGCCGACGCTCGCCCACGTCGCGAGCGTGCCCACGGTGCCTATGACGAGCAGCATGGTCACGCTCAGCGCGTCCGCGCGCAGCAGCGAGCCCGCGCCGTGGACGACGCCGGAGTCGAGCCCCGCGGCGAGCCCCACGGCGAGGACCACGCCCGTGGCGAGGACCGCGAACGCGGCGAGGACGGTGACGTAGGAGCTGAGGCGGCGCCAGCCGACGGCCGCGGCGAACGCGGCCGCGGCGAGCGGGGCAAGGATCGGAACGAGCAGCGCGAGGCCCATCAGTCGTGTAGCTCCCGTAGCTGGTCGAGGTCGGTGCCGCCGAAGGCGCGGCGCATGTGTCCGGTGAGCAGGCCCAGCACGACGACCGCGAACAGCACGTCCATGGACGCGCCGAGCTCGACGATGAGGGGGACCCCGGACGCGATGAGGAACGCGGTGGCCGTGATGCCGTTGTCGAGCATCAGGAAGCCGACCGCCTGGGACAGCGCCCGCCGCCGGCTGACCATCACGAACACCGCGATCAGGATCACCGCGAACGCGGCCGGCACGGCCCGCGTGGTCTCGGTCGGGTTCAACGCGATGATCGGCCGGGTCACGGCGTACGCGAGCACGATGAGGGCGGCCGTGATCAGCAACGACGCCGTCGTGTTGACCAGCGGCGTGCTCTCGCGACGCTCCGTGTCTTCGGTGCTGACCGCGCGCGCGAGCAGCACGGGCAGGACCCCGGCGCGGAGCACGAGCAGGACGACGCCGACGGCGATCGGTTCAAGCTCGCGCTCGTGCAGCCCCTCGATCAGCGGGAGCGTGGCGAGCGCCGCCCCCTGCCACGCGAGCAGCCGGACGATGGCGCGCAGGTCGCGGCGCCACACGATCAGGATCGCGGACAGCAGGAACGCCCCCACGGCGAGGTCGAGCACGCCGGTATAGGTGGCCATGGTCATGTCAGGTCCTCCATTCAGACGCTCGTGGTGGCAAGGAAGTACGACGCGGTCACCGCGAGGAGCGCGAGCAGGAACGAGCCCGCCAACAGCTCGGGCACCCGGAACAGGCGCAGCTTGGCGATGAACACCTCGCCTGCGGCGAGCACGGCTGCGAGGACCGCGACCTTCAGCGCTATCGCGAGGAGCCCCACGAGCACCTCGAGCACGGTCGGGTCGGCGGGCGCGATCCCCCACGGCAGGAAGAGGTTCGCGAGGAGCCCGAGCAGCACCGTGAGCCGCATTCCGCTCGCCCACTCGACGAGCGCGAGCTTCGGCCCCGCGTACTCGAGGATCATCGCCTCGTGGATCATGGTCAGCTCGAGGTGCGTCGACGGGTTGTCGACGGGCAGCCGCCCGGTCTCAGCGATGATCACGATCACGAGCGCGACGAACGCCATGACGCTCGACACGGTCAGCACCTGCCCCGGGTCGCCCGCGGTGGCGGTGACGATTGCCGCGAGGTTGGCCGAGTGGGCCGGCACCGACAGCGCGAAGACCGCGAGCAGGATCGTCGGCTCGACGAGCGCCGCGATCGTGATCTCGCGACTCGAACCCATCCCACCGAAGGCCGTCCCGGTGTCGAGGGCCGCCAGGGTGAGCGCGACCGTCCCGAGAAAGAGCAGGCCGACGACGCCGAACAGGTCCGCCGCGCCGTCCAGCGGCGAGCCGAGGGCCACGAGCGGGATGATCGCGGCGATGAGCAGCGTGCTGCCGGCCGCGATCGCGGGGGCGAGCGCGAACACGACCGTCGTGCCGCGCGGCGTCACCTGCTGCTTGCGGAACAGCTTGCGCAGGTCTCGCCACGGCTGCCCGACGCCGGCGCCGGCGCGGCCCTCGAGCCGGGCCCGGATCTGCTTCATGCCGCCGACGACGAGCGGCGCCCCGAGCAGCACGGCGGCCACCTGCGCGGCGGCGGCCACGACCGCGAGCGCGGTCACTTGGCGACCAGCAAGACGATGAGCAGCCCGGCCGCGCCGTAGGCGAGGTACAGGTGGACGCTCCCGGTGTGGGCGCGCCGGACGGCCTGCGCGAGCGCCGTCACGGCGCCGACCACCGGCGTGTACAGCCGCTGCTCGACGGGGTCGACCCAGCGCGCGCGGTACGTGACCTTCTCGACCAGGTACTTCGACTCGGCGAAATGGGTGACCTCCACGTCGGTGTCGGGCCGCAGCACGTCGTCGAACACGCGCTGCAGCGGTTCGGCGAACGACGTCGCGGTGTACTGCATGCGCGGGCTGAGGCTGTCCGCGCCGCAGGCCCACAGCGGGACGACGGCGGGAGCCGGGCGGTGGCGCGAGCCCCAGCGGGCGATCAGGAGCGCGACGAGGACGGCGCACACGAGCGCGAGGGCGAGCAGCCCGGGCGACATCGAGCCCGCGACGCCGGGCAGCCTGAGGTAGGTGCCGAGCTGCGGGCCGACGACGTCGCCGCCCAGGCTCGGCAGCACGGCGAGCACGCGCCCCAGGGCGGGCGCGAGCAGCGCGGGCGCGAGGGCGAGCACGAGGCAGGCGGCTGCGGCCAGCCCCATCCCGAGCACCATGCTGGTGGGGGCCTCGCGCGCGTTCTCGGCCGCGGCCGACCGCGGGCGGGCGAGGAAGCCCACCCCGAACGCCTTGACCATCGCGGCGATGCCGAGGCCCGTCGTCAGCGCGACGGCCCCGACGGACAGCGGCATCGCGAGCGCGAGCAGCGTGTTGCCCGCGGGCGGCGCCTGGATCAGGCTCTGCAGCAGCAGCCACTCCCCGACGAACCCGGCGCCGAGCGGCAGACCGGACGCGCCGAGGGCGCCGATCCCGAACATCACGGTGGTGATCGGCATGCGCCGGGCCAGCCCGCCAAGCTTGTCGAGGTCCCGCAACCCGGTCGCAGCGAGCACGGAACCGGCAGCGAGGAAGCACAGGGTCTTGAACCCCGCGTGACTCATGAGGTGCACGAGGGCCGCGGTGATCGCGATCGCCGCCACGGTCGGCGCGCCGGACGAGCGCAGCAGCGCCGCGGTGCCCAGCCCGAGGGTGACCAGGCCCATGTTCTCGGTCGTCGAGTACGCGAGCAGCCGCTTGAGGTCGGTGGCCACGGAGGCCTGGAGCACGCCGAAGACGGCGGAGACGGCGCCGATGACCATCAGGGTCAGGCCCCACCAGTGCGGGCCGGGCCCGAGGATCTGCAGGTCGATCCGGAGGATGCCGTAGATGCCCATGTTGACCATGGCGGCGCTCATGAGCGCGGAGACGGGGCTGGGCGCCTCGGGGTGCGCGCGCGGCAGCCAGGCGTGCAGGGGCAACAGGCCCGCCTTGGACCCGAAGCCGAGCACGGTGAGCAGGAAGACGGCGGTGCGGACGCCTGGTGCGACGTCGTCGGCGCTGGCGGCGATCGCGGCGAAGCTGTCCGCACCACCGGCCGCGGCGAGCAGCACCAGCGCCACCAGGATCGCGGCGAAACCGAGCTGGGTCATGACCGCGTAGAACACGCCCGCGGACCGAACCGCCGCGCGCTGGTGCTCGGCCAGCACGAGCACGAGCGACGCGCCCGCCATGAGCTCCCACGCGAGCAGGAAGGTCGTCACCGAGCCGGCGGCCGGGACCAGCAGCATCGCGGCGGCGAAGAGCGGCAGGACGAGCAGCGGGACGCGCGCCCAGTGCTCGCGCTGCGCGTAGCCGACCGCGTATATGCCGGTCGCGACGGCGACCGCTCCCGTCGCGGCGATGAAGAGGCCGCCGAGCGGGTCGAGGTCGAACTGCACCCCGGCCAGCGGCAGCAGCCAGTCGATGCGCACGTGGCGCGGGGGGCCGAAGATCGCGATCAGGCCGACGACGACGCCGAGCGCGCCGATGAGCGACGTGGCCGCGCCGGAGGCCCCGGCCCAGCCACGCGCCGGACGGCGGGGCTCGGGTGCCGTGGGATCGGCCGGGACGGTCGGCGCGGGCGGGGTCGCCTGGTCCAGCGCGGTCACCGGCCGGTCACCGAGCGCAGCGCGGCGATAATCTGCTGCGGGGTGGGCGGGCAGCCCGGCACCTCGACGTCGACCGGGACGACGTCGCCGATCGCGCCGACGACCCCGTACCCGCCGCGGAACACTCCCCCGGTGCAGGCGCAGTCCCCGACGGCGATCACGACGCGCGGCTCGGGCACGGATCCGAGGGTGTTCACGAGGGGCTGCCGCATGTTCTGCGTCACGACGCCGGTCGCGAGCAGGCCGTCCGCGTGCCGCGGCGACGCGACCAGCCGCGCGCCGTACTGCTCGGCGTCGTAGACCGGCGAGAACGTGCTCGCGATCTCGAGCTCGCAGCCGTTGCACGAGCCGGCGTCAAGGTGGCGGAGCTGGAGGGAGCCGGTCACGCCCGTCGGCGGCGCGACGGTCGCCTCCGGCGCGTCGGGTGCGGGCTCGACCATGCGGCCCACGCGGCCGATCTTGCCGATCCAGGTCATGGCTGCCTCATCACGTCGGGCGGTCGGGTGGCGGTGCGCACGGCCGGTGTCACTCGGGCCGTCCGCCGTCCGCCTGGAGGTCCTTGAGCAGGTCGAGCTGGTCGGTGAGCACGCCCGTCAGCACCTTCCGGGAAAGTTGGAGGAGCTCGGCGAGGTCGTCGGAGCGCAGTGAGTAGAAGACGAAGCTGCCCTGCTTGCGGGCGACGACGACGCCCGCCCGGCGCAGGACGGCGAGCTGCTGCGACAGGTGCGAGGCCTCGAGACCGAGCTCGGGCAGCAGCTCACCGACCGAACGGTCGCCCTCGGCGAGAAGCTCGAGGATCCGGATGCGCGCGGGATGCCCGAGAGTCTTGAAGAACTCCGCCTTGAGCTTGTAGATCGGCTGGGCGATCGCCGGCTGGGTGCCAGCGGGCTGAGTGCCAGTCGGCTGGGCTTCAGTCGACCGGGCACCAGCCGGGGAGCCGGGTCGCGGCGGCACGGCTTCGGTTTCGATCACTTGCGAATATTATCATATGCTCAAGAGCGAGCGGATGGGCGCCGTCAGGCCCGCGGCCGCGTGAGCCGGCGCGCGAGGAACGCCAGGCCGAGCAGGACCGGCGCGAACGCGATGAACGCGATGCCGACCTTGCGCTGGAACGCGGTTCCCGGGTCCGCCACGATGCCGAGCGTCGCGATGCCCCCGCCGGAGCAGGTCGCGGTACGGGCGACCCACTCGTCCGCGGTCGTGGTCAGGTAGCGGAAGTCCTCGCCGCCGAGCCGGTCCGTCAGCCGCGCCATGGCGGAGTCCCGCGCCGCAGGTCCGACGACGAGGTCGCCGCCCGCCGTCGTCCCGTCGGCGTAGGTGGATCCCGTCCAGGAGCAGGTGACCTCAGCGAGGTCGATGCCGTCGGCGGGCTGGCCCACCAGGACGTACCCCTCGGTCGTCCCCCCGACCTCCAGCTCTTCCCCGGCCGCAACCCGAGGCGCGTCGAGGGGCGAGCGCGGCGGCGCGAAGGGGCCGGACGCCGTCAGCAGCAGCGTTCCCATGGTGAGCAGGAGCGCGACCCCCGCGAACGCCACGACCGACCACAGCCGACCAACCTGGCGCAGGTTGGCGAGCGAGAACGCGGGCGGCCGCTGAGAGGTCATGCCGCAACGGTCGCACAGCCGCCGGCCACGCCATGATGGGGGCATGGACCTGACCCGCCCCCTCGCCCCCAGTCCCTACGCCCAGCTGCCGGAGGTGCCGGCCTTCGCCCTGCGCAGCGACGACGTCGTCGACGGCGCGCCGCTCGCCGCGCTGCACTCGGCGACCGGAAACACGTCGCCCCACCTGCGCTGGGCCGACTTCCCCGCCGAGACCCGGTCGTTCGTGGTCAGCTGCTTCGACCCCGACGCCCCGACGCCGGCCGGCTTCTGGCACTGGACGGTCGTGGACGTTCCCGCGGGCGTGACCGAGCTCGCGCGCGGCGCGGGTTCCCCCGGCGGGGCCGGGCTGCCCGCGGGCGCGTTCCAGACCCGGAACGATGGCGGTTCCGTCGGCTACGCAGGCGCCGCGCCGCCGGCCGGCGACCGCGCGCACCGGTACGCCTTCGCGGTGCACGCGCTCGACGTCGAGACGCTCGGCCTCACGCAGGACGCCACGCCGACAGCGGTCGCGTTCACCGCGCTGTTCCACACGCTCGCGCGCGCCGTGCTGACCCCGACGTACGAGGCCTGACCGGGTGACCAGCCCGCTGCCGCGCGTCGGGAGCCTCGACTGGGTCCGCGCGATCGACCACCCCGAGCTCCTCGCCGCGCCGACGCTGGCGGCGCTCACCCGCTGGATCACCGCCGACCCGCGCGTCGCGGACGAGGTCTCGGTCGCCGAGATCGACCCGTCCCTCGCGGACACGGCCGCGCTGACGGCCGCCTACGGGCTGCCCCCGGCGGCGTCGGTGAACTGCGTCCTGATCGGCGGTCGCCGCGCCGGCGACGAGCGCAGGGCTGCGGCCGTCGTGCGCGCGACGACGCGGGCGGACGTCAACAACGTCATCCGGCGCCTGCTCGACGTGCGCAAGGCCTCGTTCCTGGCCACCGAGCAGGCGACCGAGGCGTCCGGCATGGAGTACGGCGGCATCACTCCCCTCGGGCTGCCCGCCGACTGGCGCGTGCTCGTCGACTCTCGGGTCGTCGGCTCTCGGGTCGTCGGCTCTCGGGTCGTCGGCTCTCGGGGCGGCGACGCTGGGGTCGGCGACTCTGCAGTCGGCGACTCCGCAGTCGGCGACTCCGATGCTGGCGTCGTGATCATCGGCAGCGGCCTGCGCAGGTCGAAGCTCGCGCTGGCCGGGGCCTTGCTCGCGCGGCTGCCCGGCGCCGAGGTGATCGACGGCCTCGCGGTCGGCTGAGTATCCGGACCCGCCGGACCGGCCCGACCGGTGCCGACCCACCCACAGGCGGCCGACGCGAATACTTTTCCACAATTCTTCGGGTTATCCACAGGAATGCTCCCGGGCCGGAAGGCGGGAGCCCAAGAATGTCAGTGGCGGTCGGTAACGTCGTTCTCAGCAAAACCGAGAACTGACGAGAACCGAAAGGACCTGACATGACCGCCCTTGACACCGGCGACCCGCCTCCGCCACCACCGCCCGACCCAGCCCGGCCGAGCTCACCCCAGCCCGGCTCAATTCGTCCCACCACCCCCGAGCCCGCGCCCGCGGCGCTGGCCGCGCTGCACGCGCAGGTCGGCGCGCTCGCCCAGCTCGATCCGAACGACCTGTCCCCGGCCGCGGCCGTGGCGTTCTTCACCGACGTGTTCACGCTCGCCGACAAGCTCCACGCCCTCGCGATCCTCGCCCTGCCCGCCGTCGACGCCGACGGCCTGTGGGCGACCACCGGCGCCCGCTCCCTGGCGACCTGGCTGACCCACCACCTGCACCTGACCTCCGCCAAGGCCCACCGCATGACCCGCCTGGCCCGCGCCCTCCGCGGGGACCTGCCCCGCACCGCCGAGGCCCTGCGCGCCGGCGCGACGACCGGCCACGCGGACGGTAACAACGGCGATGGCGATGACAGCGACAGCGACGGCGGCGCCCGGACCCGGGTCGGCGTCGAGCAGGCCGAGATCCTCGCCGCCCACGCCCCCACGTCCAGCACGCGCCGCTCGGTGCTGGCTGAGCCAGACCACCCCTGCGGCGAGCAGTTCCTCCTCGACAATGCCCGTACCCAGCCCGCCGACGCGCTGCGCAACCTCACGCGCAGCTGGGCCGCCGCTGCCGACCCCGCCGCCGACGAGCGCGGCTACCGCGAGGCCACCGAGCGCGAGTATCTCGACGTCGCGCCCACGACCGGGGGCTACCACCTGAGCGGCTTCCTTACGACCGAGCACGGCCAGACCCTCGTCCTCGC
The DNA here is from genome assembly GCF_017569225.1 of Pengzhenrongella sicca. Lineage (GTDB taxonomy): Bacteria > Actinomycetota > Actinomycetes > Actinomycetales > Cellulomonadaceae > Pengzhenrongella > Pengzhenrongella sicca. The sequence goes on along the minus strand of NZ_CP071868.1, from coordinate 1,620,122 downwards.
CCTCGACGCCGCCACCACGCGCCCGGCCACCGACCTCCAGCGCTCCGGCCCTCAACGCCGCGCCGACGCACTGACCACCCTGATCCGCAGCACCTTGGACCACGGTCACCTTCGCAACCGGGCAAAGGTCCGCCCCCACCTCAACGTCCTCATCGACTACCCGACCCTCGAAGCGCTCACGAGCAGCACCGGCGCCGGGTCGCTCAGCCCCGCCGCCCTCCTGCACCCGGCGACGTTCGACGACGGGCAGCCTGTCCCCCGCGCCGTCCTGGACCGGCTGCTGTGCGGCGCCGACCTCACCCGCGTCATCTTCGGCCCCGACTCCCAGCTCCTCGACATCGGCCGCACGCAGCGCCTGTTCCCGGCCCGCCTGCATCGCGCCATCATCGCCCGCGACCGGCACTGCCAGTACCCCGGCTGCACCGCCCCGGCCCGCTACTGCGAAAGTCACCACACCATCCATTGGGCCCGCGACCACGGCAATACCGACGCTCGCACCGGAGTCCTGTTGTGCACCCATCACCACACCCACGTGCACGACACCAGCGTCACCATCAGATGGAATCCGCAGACCCGCTCCTGGGTATTCACTGACCGGCACGGAAAGATCATTGTTTAGCACGGACAATGTCATTGCGTAGCACGGCCAATGTCATTGCGTAGCGTCGCGCCATTGACGCTCGCAGATCGATTCATCGTCGTTGGGACGCGCCTCGGTGCTCGCACCGATGAGTTCTCCTCGCCGGAGCCGTCCACAATGCAGTTCCCGGGAGCAGGTCCCGAGAGCAGGTCCCGAGATCAGGTCCCGAGATCAGGTCCCGAGATCTCGTCCCGAGATCTCGTCCCGAGATCTGGTCCCGAGGTCCGGTCCCGAGATCCGGTTCAGGGCGCCCGGCCCCGGGCACAACCAACGGAGGTGGTCACACGTGCGCAAGGTCGTCGTGTACGAGCTGGTGTCCCTCGACGGCGTCGCAGAGAATCCGGCGGCGTTTTTCACCGACTGGGACGACGCGGTTGATGCCAACCTCGGCGCGGTCATCGCGGCGCAGGACGCGGTCGTCCTGGGCCGGCGCAGCTACGACGAGTGGGCCGAGTTCTGGCCGGGCAGCGACATCGAGCCCTTCGCGACCTTCATCAACGGGGCCGCGAAGTACGTCGCCACCTCCACGCCGCTCGATCGGGAGTGGTCCAACACCCACGTGGTCGACGGCGACCTGGTCGAGTTCGTGCGGGACCTGCGCGATCGTCCCGGCGCCGAGATCGGCGTGCATGCCAGCATCTCGGTCGCCCAGGCGCTGCTCGCCGCGGGCATGGTCGACGAGCTCAGGCTGGTGATCGCGCCGGCGATCGCGGGCACCGGGAAACGGCTCCTCGATGGCCTGCCGACGATTCGGCTCCAGGCGGTCCGGGGCACGACCACACCCGCAGGGTTCCTCCTCGTCCACTACCGCGTCGTCGCCTAGGCGAACGGGCCAGCGGGCAGGCGTGCGAACGGGCCAGCGGGCGAACGGGCGAACGTCGACCAGCTATCCGACGAGGTAGCCGACGGCCTGGGCCGCCGTCCAGCCGTTCGGGTAGCTGGCGAGGAGCTTCGCCGGGCCCTCGAGGTCGACCCCGAGCGTCACGAGCGGCGCCTCGGAGTAGCCGTCCTTGCGGGTCTGGCCGAGCCCCACGTTCGACGTCAGGCCGTTGCACAAGCACTTGCGACCCACGGTGGCCTCGAGCGAGCCGCCCTTCTTCAGGAACATGTGCACCGGCTCGGACGGGCAGCGGTAGCCGACGGTGCCGGGCGAACGCTCGTAGGGGACGCGGAGGTGGCCGATGTCGCACAGGCGGGGCCGCTCGGCGTAAGTCTCCGGCTGGGAGATCGTGGCCGGCAACGTCGCGACTTTGAACGGGAAGCCCGTCGGCGAGGCGAGCGCGTCCGTGCGGACCTCGAGGCTGCCCGAGGCGAGACCGCTCAGCAGCTGCTCGCGCAGCACGTCCTGGAGGCCGGACTCGGCCGAGAGCGCGAAGAGGGTGCCGACCTGCACGCCCGCGGCGCCCACCGACTGCGCCTGGGTGACGTGCTCGGGCGTGCAGTACCCGCCGGCCAGCCAGAACGGCAACCCGACCTCAGCGACCTTGGCGAGGTCGGCGTCATCGCGCGGCCCGAAGACCGGCTGACCGTCGTCGTCGAGCACGAGCCGGCCGCGCGGCGGCGCGTTGTGCCCGCCCGCGCGCGGGCCCTCGACCACGAAGCCGTCGGGCCGCGTGTAGTCCTCGCGCGCGAGGTGCGCGGCCAGGACGTGCGCCGAGATGATCGCGAGGAACATCGGCCGCTTCAGCGGCGGGAGCCCGCCGCCCGTGAGCGCCACGGGGTCGATCCCGATCGTGTACTCCTCGGTGGCGCCGTCGACCTTGAGGCTGATCGAGCACGCCTCGTGCGCGGCGAGCTGATCGAGCAGGGCGGGGATCTCCTTCGGGATGCCCGCGCCCATGAGCACGTAGTCCACCCCGGCGAGCATCGCGCCGTAGGCGGCGCTCGGCGTCGCCATCTGGACCTTCTCGAGGAAGTTGATCCCGATGAGGCCGTCGTGACCCTCCTTGGCGAGCCACACCTCGGCGAAGTTGGCGACGAGCGAGAGCTCGTCGGCCTTGACGGTGGGGTCGATGCTCAGCTTCGGCGCGGGCACGTAGGGCTGGCCGGGCGCGCGACCGCCCGGGAGGAAGTAGCGGTCGAGCACGTGCTTGGCGATCGACGGCACCGGGAAGTGGGCGATCGCCCGCCGGACGTCGCCGTCCAGGTCGCCGTCCTGCAGCCGTCGCGCGATCACGATGTCGAGGGCGGTTCCGGAGACGACGCCGAGCTGCCCGGTCTGGGCGACGGCACTCGCAAGCTGCCATGACGACACAGCGACGCCCATCCCGCCCTGGATCACGACGGGGAGCGGACGGGCGTCAAGGGACGGTGCGCCGGCGTGGCCGGAACGGGTCGTCGGAGCCATGGGCGGTTCCTCCAGCGAGTTGACCTACGAGTTCGTAACCTACGGAATCGTAACCTACGCTCCCGTAACCGCCAGGCGACGGCCGCCTCGCCTCGCCGAGGCTGCCCCTCTGACCAGCGAAAACGCAACCACGGCGGCGTACAAGTTCGGGGGGGCCGACTCGTACACGGGATTCGACGGCCGGTCAGGACCGGGAACGCTCGCGCGTGGCCCAGAAGGCGACGGCCGCGGCGGCCGCCACGTTGAGCGAGTCGACGCCGCCCGCCATCGGTATCCGCACGGTCACGTCGGCCGCCGAGATCGTCGCGCGCCGCAGTCCGTCGCCCTCGGTGCCGAGGATCCACGCGAGCTTGTCCGGGGTGTCAGCCTCCAGCTCGTCGAGACCGATCGAGGCGTCGTCGAGCGCCAGCGCGGCGACCACGAAGCCTTCCGCGCGCAGCACATCGATGCCCGCCGGCCACGGATCGATGCGCGTCCACGGGACCTGGAACACGGTGCCCATCGACACCCGCACGGACCGCCGGTACAGCGGGTCGGCGCAGCGCGGCGTGACGAGCACGGCGTCGACGCCCAGCGCCGCGCAGGCACGGATGATCGCGCCGACGTTCGTGTGGTCGACGATGTCCTCGAGCACCGCGACCCGGCGCGCGCCGAGCCCGCCGCGCGCCGCCGCGAGCACGTCCCGCACGGGTGCCAGCGCCGGGCGGTGCATCGCGGCGAGCGCGCCCCGATGCAGGTGGAAGCCCGTGATCGCCTCGAGCACCTCGGGTGCGCACACGTACACCGGGACGTCCCCGCCGGGCCCGGCGCCGACGGCGTCGAGCACGTCGTCGAGGTCGGCGAGCCAGCGCTCGGCCATCAGGAAGGAGCGTGGCCGGTGACCGGCCTCGATGGCGCGGCGGATCACGGTCGAGCTCTCGGCGATGTACATGCCCATGGCCGGCTCGTGCTTGGACCGCAGCACGACGTCCGTCAGGTGCAGGTAGTCACGGAGCCGGTCGTCGGCGGCGGAGGTCAGGTGGTGGATCGGCACGCGGCGATCCTGCCACCGGACCCCGGCGGGTCGCCGTCAGCGCGTCCCGGTCAGTCCGTCTGCGTCGCCGCGAGCGCGAACTGGCTCGCGTACAGCGCGGCGTAGGCACCGCCGGCCGCGATGAGCGAGTCGTGCGTGCCCTGCTCGACGATCGCGCCCCGTTCCATGACGAGGATCACGTCGGCGTCGCGGATGGTCGAGAGTCGGTGGGCGATGACGAAGGACGTCCGCCCGGCGCGCAGCGCCGCCATCGCGTGCTGGACGAGCACCTCCGTGCGGGTGTCGACCGAGCTCGTCGCCTCGTCGAGAACGAGGATCGCCGGGTCGGCCAGGAACGCGCGCGCGATCGTGAGCAGCTGCTTCTCCCCCGCGCTGACGTTCGAGCCCTCGTCGGCGAGCACGGTCTCGTAGCCGTCCGGCAGCGTGCGCACGAAGCGGTCGACGTGGGTGGCCTGCGCCGCCGCGACGATCTCCTCCCTCGTCGCGCCGTCGACGCCGTAGGCGATGTTCTCGGCGATCGTGCCGCCGAACAGCCAGGTGTCCTGGAGCACCATGCCGATCTTGGAGCGCAGAGCGTCGCGCGTGGTCAGGGCGACGTCGACGCCGTCGAGCGTGATGCGACCCGCGTCGACCTCGTAGAACCGCATGAGCAGGTTGACGAGCGTCGTCTTGCCCGCCCCGGTCGGCCCGACGATCGCCACGGTCTGGCCGGGCTCGGCCACGAGCGAGAGCCCGTCGATGAGCGGCCGGTCGGCGGTGTACCGGAAGCCCACGTCCTCGAACGCGACGCGTCCGCGCACCGGGCTCGCGAGGACGGCGGCCGGCACGGGGTCGGGGCTCTGCTCCTGCGCGTCGAGCAGCTCGAAGACCCGCTCGGCGCTCGCGACGCCCGACTGCAGCAGGTTCATCATCGAGGCGATCTGGGTGATCGGCTGGGTGAACTGCCGCGAGTACTGGATGAACGCCTGCACGTCGCCGAGCGTCATGGTGCCCGAGGCCACGCGCAGCCCGCCGATGACGGCGACGATCACGTAGTTGAGGTTGGCGAGGAAGCCCATCGCGGGCTGGATGACACCCGAGATGAACTGGGCCTTGAAGCTGGCGTCGTACAGCTCGGCGTTCTGCTCGTGGAACGTCGCGATCGCCTGCTTCTGGCGGCCGAAGACCTTCACGAGCTCGTGCCCGGTGTACATCTCCTCGATGTGGGCGTTGAGCTTGCCGGTCCAGGACCACTGGCCGACGAACTGCGGCTGCGACCGCTTCGCGATCGCGACCGTGATCACGACCGAGGCCGGCACGGTCACGAGCGCGACGAGCGCCAGCAGCGGGGAGATCACGAACATCATCACGAGCACCCCGACGACGGTCAGCACGGCCGTGATCAGCTGCGACAGCGTCTGCTGCATGGTCTGCGCGATGTTGTCGATGTCGTTGGTCACCCGCGAGAGGACCTCGCCGCGGCGCTGCTTGTCGAAGTACGACAGCGGCAGCCGGGAGAGCTTGGACTCGACGTCGGCGCGCAGCCGGAACGTCGTGCGCTGCACGATCCCAGCGGTGAATCGGCCCTGCAGCCAGCCGAACAGGAACGACCCGATGTAGATGGCGAGCACGAGCAGGAGGATGCGGCCCAGCCGGTCGAAGTCGACCCCGGCGCCCGGCACGACGTCCATCCCGCCGAGCAGGTCGGCGAACGTGTCCTGGCCCTCGGCGCGCGCGCCCGCGATGGCCTCGGCCTTGCTGATCCCGGCGGGCAGCTGCCGCCCGATCACGCCCTCGAAGATGATGTCCGTCGCGGTCCCGAGGATCTTGGGTCCGAGCACCACGAGGGCGACGGACGCGACGGCCAGCGCCAGCACGACCGAGACCCGGACCCGCTCGGGCCGGAGGACGCCGAGCAGGCGCTTCCCGGAGCCGCGGAAGTCCATCGACTTCTCGGCGGGCATGCCGCCGCCCATCCCCATCGGCCCACCGCGCATGCCTCCCGGCGCGCGCCGCGGCACCTCGGGCTGCGCGACGTCGTCGACCTCGTCGGCCCCGTCGATCGGCTTGGTGTCGCTCACGCCGCCTCCTCCTCGGTCACCTGAGAGAGGACGATCTCCCGGTAGGTCTGGGACGACTCCATGAGCTCGAGGTGGGTGCCGACGCCGACGACCTCGCCGTCGTCGAGCACCACGATCTGGTCGGCGTACCGGATGGTCGAGACCCGTTGGGCGACGATCACGACGGTCGCGGCCCGGGTCTCCGGCACGAGGGCGGCCCGCAAGGCCGCGTCGGTCGCGAAGTCGAGCGCGGAGAACGAGTCGTCGAACAGGTAGATGGGCGGGCGCTTGACGAGCGCCCGCGCGATCGCGAGGCGCTGCCGCTGGCCGCCGGAGACGTTCGTGCCGCCCTGCGAGATCGGCGCGTCGAGACCCTTCGGCATCGCCTCCACGAAGGAGCGGGCCTGGGCGACTTCGAGCGCGTGCCAGAGCTCGGCATCCGTCGCGTCCGCCTTGCCGTAGCGCAGGTTCGATGCGACGGTGCCGCTGAACAGGAACGGCTTCTGGGGCACGAGCCCGATCCGCGACCACAGGTCGTCGAGCTCGAGCTCGCGCACGTCCACGCCGTCGATCAGCACCGCGCCGCCCGTGACGTCGAAGAGCCGCGGGATGAGGCTCAGGAGCGTCGTCTTGCCCGAGCCCGTCGACCCGATGATCGCGGTGATGCGCCCGGGCATCGCGGTCAGGCTCACCGCGCGGAGCACCGAGGACTCGGCGCCGGGGTAGCGGAACTGCGCGTCGCGCAGCTCGAGCACGCCCGCGGGCGCGGCGCCGGCGAGCCGTGCGACGAGCGGGACGGCGGCGGCTGGCTCGAGCACGGTCGACTCGGTGTCGAGGACCTCGCCGATCCGCTCGGCCGAGACGACCGCGCGCGGCACCATGACGAACATCATCGTGGCGATCATGACCGCCATGAGGATGTACATGATGTAGCTGAGGAACGCCGTGAGCGCCCCGATCTGCATCTGCCCGCTGTCGATGCGCTGGGCGCCGAACCACATGATCGCGACGCTCGACGCGTTCATGACGAGCATGACGGTCGGGAACATCAGCGCCATGAGCTTGCCGACGCGCAGCGACGTGTCGAACAGGGCGGTGTTCGCGACGTCGAACCGCTCCGACTCGCGCCGCTCGCGCACGAACGCGCGGATGACCCGCAGCCCCGTGATCTGCTCGCGCAGCACCGCGTTGATCCGGTCGATCCGCTTCTGCATGTCCCGGAAGTACGGGATCATCCGGCTGATGATGAGCCCGACCGCGAGGCCGAGCACCGGCACGATGACGATCAGCAGCCGGGACAGGGCGACGTCCTCGCGCAGCGCCATAACGACGCCGCCGACCAGCATGATCGGCGCCATCACCATGATGGTGAACGTGAGGAGGACGACCATCTGCACCTGCTGGACGTCGTTGGTCGTCCGCGTGATGAGCGAGGGGGCACCGAACTTCCCGACCTCCTGCGCCGAGAAGACCTGGACCCGCGTGAACAGCGCCTCGCGGACGTCCCGGCCGAAGGCCATCGCGGCGCGCGCGCCGAAGTACACGGCGACGACCGCGCAGACGACCTGCACGAGGCTGACGACGAGCATCCAGCCGCCGGTGCGCAGGATGTACCCGGTGTCGCCGACGGCGATGCCCTTGTCGATGATGTCCGCGTTCAGGCTCGGCAGGTACAGGGTCGCGAGGGTCTGGATGAGCTGCAGCACGAGCACGATGACGATCGGCCGGGTGTACGGCCGCAGATACTGCCGAAGCAGCCGGATGAGCACGAAGTTCTCCTGTGTCGCGCAGCAATGAAAGGGACAGCACCAGACGGGACAGCGAGGTGACCCGCGAAGCGACGGCCAGCGCCATGCTGGCCAGCACTAGGAACGACCCTGCCACGCAAGGGATCGAACGCCTCGTCATTATCCCCCGCTTCGCGGTGGGCGAAAAAGACAGCGCCGCCCCGACCTACCGCGGCCGGGGCCGGGTCGATCGGGGCGACGCGTCGAGCGATTCGGGCGAGCTACACCTCGGGCGGGGTGTACGGGCGCTGGCCCGCCTCGGCGTCGGGGTTGAGCGGGTGCCCGCTCAACGTGCCGGCGCTCGTGGCGTCCGCCGTGGCGGCCTCGGACATGCGCCGCGCCTCGGCGAGGGCGATGGCGGGGTCAACCAGCGACGTCGGCGGCAGGTCGGAGACCGGGGAGACGCCCGCGGGCCGGACTGAGGCCCCATCGCTCGCGCCGCCGTCGCCCGACATCGCGCTGCCGAACCCGTTGGTGAACTGCGACAGCGCGCCGGTGAGCTCGGACGGGATGACCCACACCTTGTTCGCGGGGCTGGCCGCGAGCTTCGGCAGCATCTGCAGGTACTGGTACGCGAGCAGCTTGGGGTCCGGGTCACCGCGGTGGACGGCGTCGAACACCTGAAGGATCGCGCGGGCCTCGCCCTCGGCCGTGAGGATCGCGGCCTGCGCCGAACCCTCGGCGCGCAGGATCGCGCCCTGCTTGTCGCCCTCGGCCGTGAGGATCTGCGACTGCTTGACGCCCTCGGCCGTGAGGATCGCGGCGCGGCGGTCGCGCTCGGCGCGCATCTGCTGCTCCATCGAGCCCTGGATGGACTGCGGCGGGTCGATCGACTTGAGCTCGACGCGGTTCACGCGGATGCCCCAGCGTCCGGTGGCCTCGTCGAGCACCCCGCGGAGCTGGCCGTTGATCTGGTCGCGGCTCGTGAGGGTCTGCTCGAGGTCCATCGAGCCGATCACGTTACGCAGCGTCGTCACCGTGAGCTGCTCGATGCCGGTGATGTAGTTCGCGATCTCGTAGACCGCGGACTTCGGGTCGGTGACCTGCGAGTAGAGCACCGTGTCGATGCTCACCACGAGGTTGTCGGACGTGATCACGGGCTGCGGCGGGAACGACACGACCTGCTCGCGCACGTCCACCTGGGCACGAACCCGGTCGACGAACGGGATCAGCAGGTGCAGGCCGGGCTCGAGCGTGCGCGAGTAGCGGCCGAGCCGCTCGATCACGAGCGCGGTGGCCTGCGGCACGATGCGCACCGAGCGGACGAGCGCGATGAAGACGAACAGCAGCAACAGGCCCAGCACGATCGTGCCGAGGATCTGGCCGAAGGACGAGGTGTCGACTGTGCTGACCGAGGCGGTCATGCGTGCTCCCTAGCTGTGGGGATTGCTGTCATGGGTTGTGCTCGTGCTGGGCGCGCTGTCGCGAGCGACGGCGTCGACGACGGCGGTGGCGCCGTCGATCCGTACCACCTGGACCTCGGCCCCCTCTGGGAAGACGAGGCCGTCGCGCGCCGCCCGGGCCGACCACACCTCGCCCGAAAGCTTGATGCGACCGCCGAGCGGGCCGACGTCGGCCACGACCATCGCGGAGCGCCCGAGCTGGGCGGCGACGTTCGTCTCCTCGAGCGGCATGCGCCGCTTGAGGCGGCGCAGCAACCAGGGCCGGAGCGCGAAGAGCAGCAGGACGGAGGCTGCCGCGAAGACGACGAACTGGAGCCAGGTCGGCGCGCCGAGCGCGCTCGCGAGCGCCGCGGCGAACGCGCCGCCGGCGAACATGATGAGCACGAAGCCCAGCGTCAGGATCTCGATGACCACGAACACGAGGCCGGCACCGATCCACCACAGCGGGTCCATCGCGAACTCCCTCCAGCACGGCATCCTCGCCCGAGCGCGGCTGCCCGGACGCGGACGTCGACGTCTGTACCGATCCTATGCGAAAACTTTGCCTACCGTTCGGTAACGGGGCTGCTATCGCGCGGCGCGTGCCGACCAGCGGCCGGCGTCGTGGGTGACGACAAGGTCGACGTCGAACGCGGCCGACAGCGTCGGCGCGGTCAGCACCTGCTCGATCGGCCCGGCCGCGTGCACCCGGCCGTCCTTGAGCAGCAGCACGTGGGTGAACCCGCGCGGGATCTCCTCAACGTGGTGCGTCACGAGCACGAGCACCGGCGACCGCGGGTCGCCGGCGAGCTCGGCAAGCGCGGCCACGAGCTCTTCGCGGCCGCCGAGGTCGAGGCCGGCGGCGGGCTCGTCGAGCAGGAGCAGCTCGGGGTCGGTCATCAGGGCGCGCGCGATCTGGGTGCGCTTGCGCTCTCCCTCGCTCAGCGTGCCGAACGACCGGTCGGCCAGCTCGGCCATGCCGAACGCGGCGAGCAGGTCCCCGGCGCGCTCGGCGTCAAGCTCCTCGTACCGCTCGCGCCAGCGGCCGGTGACGCCGTAGGCGGCCGTCAGCACGACGTCGCGGACGCGCTCGGACGCCGGGATGCGGTCCGCGAGCGCGGAGCTCGCGAGGCCAATCCGCGGGCGCAGCTCGAAGACGTCGACGCGGCCGAGCCGCTCGCCGAGCAGCTCCGCGACCCCGGAGGACGGGTGCATGCGCCCGGCCGCGATCTGCAGCAGGGTGGTCTTGCCCGCACCGTTGCGGCCGAGGACCACCCATCGCTCGCCGTCGGCCACCTGCCAGGTCACCGAGTCGAGGATCGTCTTGGGTCCCCGACGGATGGATACGTCCTGGAGGTCGAGCACTGCCGTCATGGGCACCGACCCTAACCTGCGCAGCACGTAGGTTGGGCGCCGTGGAACCACTGTCCCCCGTGCTCGCCCTGCCGCGCTCGGTGCTCCTCGCGCTGTGGCTGCAGCAGGTGGAGGCCGGGGCCGCCCCGCTGCGCCGCGCGGTGCGCGCGATCCAGGGCGACGACGAGCCGCACGCCGTCCTCGCCGCCGATCTGCCCGCCGAGCTGTCCGCCGACCCCGGCGCCGAACCGCCCGGCGACGACCTGGCCGAGCTGCTGGCGGCGTGGGCGGCCGGCCCGCACGAGTCCGCCGCGCTGCTGCCAGCCCCCGGCGACCTCGCCGGGGTGCCCGCCGCGGTCGCGACGGCCGCCCTTGCCGCGCGCGAGTGCGTGCTGGTCCAAACGCCCGGCGGCTCGTTCGCGGCCGTGCCCGACGTCGTGCGGTTCGGCAGCGCGTACGAGCCCGGTCACCTCGTCACCTGGTCGGTCCAGCGCGTCCCCGACTGGCGCGTGCAGCTGTTGGGCACGGTCGGCTCGCTCGCCGACTCCGAGCGGGCCCTGCGCGGCGCGCTGAGGTCGGCCACGGAGGCGCTCGCGTCGCTCGACGTCGCGCGCTGGCGCCCCGACGCCGCCGAGGCGATCGCCGCGCTGCGCTCCGAGGCGGACCCCGACTGGCCGGTGCCGCCGGACCTCGACGCGCGCCGGCTCCGCGTCCTGGTGGCAGCGGCGCGGCTGCGGGCGATCGTGGCGCTCGCGACGGCCGACGACGGCGGCGCGGTCAACCTGTGGCAGGCCGACCAGCGTTCGACCGCGCTGCGCGAGGTCGACCGGGCCGCGCGGCACGCGATGAGCGCCGCCACGATCGCGCTGCACGCCTGACGCAGGGGCGATCGCGCCCGACTGGGGCGGTGGAAGGGGCGGCTGCGGTGGGCGGGTCCTCAGGCCAGGATGCGGGCGTAGAGGTCGAGCGTGCGGTCGGCGATCGAGTCCCACGCGAAGTGGTCCTCGACGCGTCGGCGGGACGCCTCGCCCATGGCCGCCGCGCGCGCCGGGTCGCTGACGAGCTCGGTGAGCGACGCCGCGAGGTCGGCGACGAACTTCTCGGGCTCGAGCGGGGTGCCCGTGCCGTCCTGCGCCTGGGCGATCGGCACGAGCAGGCCGGTGACGCCGTCGTCGACCACCTCCGGGATGCCGCCGGTCGCGGTCGCGACGACGGGCAGCCCGACGGCCATGGCCTCGAGGTTGACGATGCCGAGGGGCTCGTAGATCGAGGGGCAGGCGAACACGGTCGCGCTCGCGAGGACCGCGACCAGGTCGGGGCGGGGAAGCATCTGCGAGATCCAGACGACGCCGTCCCGCTTCGTCGCGAGGTCCTCGACGAGCCCGCGCACCTCGGCCTCGATCTCGGGCGTGTCGGGCGCGCCGGCGCACAGGATGACCTGGACCCCCGCGGGTAGCAGCTCGGCGGCCCGCAGGAAGTAGGGCAGGCCCTTCTGCCGGGTGATCCGGCCGACGAACACGACCGCGGGCCGGTCCGGGTCGATCCCCAGGGCGCGGACGACGGCGTCGGCGTCGGCGACCGCGGCACCGGTGGGCCGCTGCCAGCCCGCCAGGTCGATGCCGTTGTGCACCACATGCACCTTGGCCGGGTCCACCCGCGGGTAGACCCGCAGGATGTCCGCGCGCATCCCGGCGCTGACCGCGATGATTCCGGCGGCCCCCTCGTACGCCGTCTGCTCGGCCCAGCCGGACAGCGCGTAGCCGCCGCCGAGCTGCTCGGCCTTCCACGGCCGCAGCGGCTCGAGGCTGTGCGCGGACAGCACGTGCGGGATCCCGTGCAGAAGCCCGGCGAGATGACCGGCGAGGTTGGCGTACCAGGTGTGCGAGTGCACGAGGTCGGCGCCCGCGACGTCGTTCGCCATCGCGAGGTCGACCCCGAAGGTGCCGAGCACCTTGTTCGCGGCCGCGAGGTCGCTCGGGATGTCGTAGCCGGTGACCCCCGGCGGCGCGGTCGCGTCCCGCGGGCCGTCGAAGCAGCGGACCCGCACCTCGATGCTGCGCCGCAGCACCGCGGACAGCTCCGCGACGTGCACGCCGGCGCCGCCGTAGACGTAGGGAGGGTATTCACGGGTCAGGAGGTCGACTCTCACACCGCCACGCTAGCGCGAGGATTGGCCCGCCGTCTCACACCTTTGGCCGCCGCCCTGTGGCCGCCACCGGGTGCGCCGCGGCGACGGCCGCGCAGACACCGCGCGGACACGCCGACGCACAAAGTGGCAGGCGCGGTGGCAGGAGTGCGACTCACGGGCCTAGGGTCGTGCCATGGCAACGCCGCGCGTCCTCGCAATCGTCCTCGCTGGCGGGGAGGGTAAGCGGCTGATGCCGCTCACTTCCCACCGGGCCAAGCCCGCGGTGCCGTTTGGTGGGATCTATCGGCTCGTCGACTTCGCCCTGTCGAACGTCATCAACTCGGGCTACCTGCAGGTCATCGTCCTCACGCAGTACAAGTCCCACAGCCTCGACCGCCACATCGCGAAGACGTGGCGGATGTCGGCGCTGCTGGGCAACTACGTGGCCCCGGTCCCCGCGCAGCAGCGCGTCGGCAAGCACTGGTACCTCGGCAGCGCCGACGCGATCTTCCAGTGCCTGAACATCATCGACGACGAGCGCCCCGACATCGTCGTCGTGGTCGGCGCCGACCACGTCTACCGCATGGACTTCTCCCAGATGGTCGACGCGCACATCGCCTCGGGCGCCGAACTGACGGTCGCGGCGATCCGCCAGCCGATCGCCATGTCGACCGAGTTCGGGGTGATCGAGACCGACCCGTCCGACCCGACGCGCATCTCGGCCTTCCGCGAGAAGCCGACCGACCCGGTGCCCGTCGCGGACTCCCCCGGCGAGATCCTCGCGTCCATGGGCAACTACGTCGCGAACGCGGATGCGCTCGTCGCGGCCGTCACCGCCGACGCGGAGAACGCCGACTCGCGCCACGACATGGGCGGCGACCTCGTGCCGGCGTTCGTCGAGCGCGGCGCCGCGGGCGTGTACGACTTCATCCGCAACGACGTGCCCGGCTCGACCGACCGCGACCGCGACTACTGGCGCGACGTCGGCACGCTCGACTCCTACTTCGACGCGAACCGGGACCTCATCTCGATCGAGCCCGTCTTCAACGTCTACAACTACAAGTGGCCGCTGCACACCGGGTACACCGGGCTGCCGCCCGCCAAGTTCGTGCACGCCGGCCCGGACCGCATCGGTTACGCCGCCGACTCGCTCGTCTCGCCCGGCGTGATCGTCTCCGGCGCCGGCGTCTCCGGCTCGGTGCTGTCCCCGGGCGTCTACCTGCACTCGTGGTCGGCGGTGTCCGACAGCGTCCTGATGGACGGCGTCAAGGTGCACCGGCACGCCCAGGTGCACCGCGCGATCCTCGACAAGAACGTCATCGTTCCCGAGCGCGCGCGGATCGGCCTCGACCGTCAGCACGACCTGGACCGCGGCTTCACCGTGACCGACTCCGGCATCACCGTCGTCCCCAAGGGCACGGTCGTCGAGATCTGAGCCGTCCAGGGCTCACTCGGCGAGATCTGAGCCACCCGGGCAGGACGGGCACCGCCGCCGGTACCCTGCTCGGGTGATCTCACCTGGCCCGGCCGCCGCACCCGCTCCTCGTCGGCGCCTGGTCGTGATGGACGTCGACTCGACGCTCATCACCTGCGAGGTCATCGAGCTGCTGGCCGGCCACGCCGGTTCCCGGGACCAGGTCGCGGCCATCACCGACCGGGCGATGCACGGCGAGATCGACTTCGCCACGTCGCTGCACGAGCGGGTCGCGACGCTGGCGGGCCTGCCCGTCGAGGTGTTCGCGCAGGTGCAGCGCGAGATCACGCTCACCCCCGGCGCAACCGAGCTCGTCGCCGAGCTGACCCGCCGCGGCTGGCCGGTCGGCCTGGTGTCCGGCGGGTTCGCCGAGATCGTCGAGCCGCTCGCCGCATCGCTCGGCATCGCGCACGTGCGCGCCAACCACCTCGAGGTGGCCGACGGGCGCCTCACCGGGCGGGTCGCCGGCGCCGTCGTCGACCGGCTCGCGAAGGAGACCGCGCTGCGCGACTTCGCGCGGGCCGAGGATGTGGCCATGGCCGACACGATCGCGATCGGCGACGGCGCGAACGACCTCGCGATGCTCGGCGCGGCCGGCTTCAGCGTCGCGTTCAACGCCAAGCCGGTCGTGCGCGCCGGCGCGCACGTGGCGCTCGACGGGCGGCTTGACGCCGTGCTGGACCTGCTCGAGCCCTGACCCCTACCCGGTCGGGGCCACGACCGCGACCAGGCGCGCGCTGCGCCGCGCGAGCTCGGCCCAGGTCCCGGCGAGCTCGAGCACCGCGTAGGTCGCGGTGGAGACGCCGGTCTCGACGTGCATCGTCGCGTCCTCGTCCGACTGCTCCGAGGCGAGCGCGACGGCGACCGCCGAGATCGTCGGTTCGTGCCCGACGACGAGCACCGTGCGCACCCGCTCGTCGACCTCGCGCACCTGCGCGAGGACCTCCGCGACGCCGGCCTCGTACAGCGAGTCCAGGACCACGAGCTCGGACTCGACGTCGCCGAGCCCGATCCGGACCAGCTCCCAGGTCTGGCGCGCCCGCACCGCCGACGAGCAGAGCACGAGCTCGGGGATCAGGTCGGCGGCCGCGAGCGACGCCCCGACCCGTGTCGACTGCCGCCGGCCCGCGAGCGCGAGCGGGCGCAGCTCGTCGGCCTCGCGGCCGCCCGACTCCGCCTTGGCGTGGCGCAGCAGCACGAGCCGCCGGATCCGGTCCTTGGGTGCGCTCACCTACTCAGGCTCCCATCGCGTGCACGCCGCCGTCGACATGCACCATCTCCCCGGTCGTCGCCGGGAACCAGTCGGACAGCAGGGCGGCCACGGTCTTGGCGGTCGGCACCGGGTCGTTGACGTCCCAGCCGAGCGGCGCGCGCTCGGGCCAGCCCTGCTCGAGCTGCGAGACGCCCGGGATCGACTTGGCGGCGGTGGTACGGATCGGTCCGGCCGAGACGAGGTTCACCCGGATGCCAGCGGGGCCGAGGTCCCGCGCGAGGTAGCGGGACGTCGCCTCGAGCGCGGCCTTCGTGACGCCCATCCAGTCGTAGACCGGCCAGGCGAAGCGCCCATCGAACGTGAGCCCGACGATCGAGGACCCGACGGTCAGCATCGGCTTCGCCGCCATCGCGAGCGACTTGAGCGAGAATGCGGACACCTCGATCGCGGTCGCGACGTCCTTCCACTCCCCCGCGAGGAAGTTGCCGCCCATGATCGACTGCGGCGCGAAAGCGATCGAGTGCACGACGCCGTCCAGGTGGTCGGTGTGCTCCGCGACCCGCCCGGCGAGCGCCTCGAGGTCCTCGGCCGACGTCACGTCAAGCTGAATGACCGGCGCGGGGGCCGGCAGGCGCCGCGCGATGACCTCGGTGAGGCGGAACTGGCGGCCGAAGGACGACAGCACGACGTCGGCGCCCTGCTCCTGTGCGAGGCGAGCCACGTGGAACGCGATCGACCCTTCGGTGAGTACTCCGGTGACCAGCAGCTTCTTGCCCTCGAGCAGACCCATGAGAGATGACTTTCGTTCGGAACGGATGAAGGAGGCGTTGGTTGGAGCCGATGTGCGCGCGCGGGACCCGCGTCAGTGCCCCATGCCGAGCCCGCCGTCGACGGGGACGACGGCGCCGCTGATGTACGCGGCGTCGGCCGACGCGAGGAACTGCACGACGCCCGCGACCTCGTCGGCCTGGGCGAACCGGCCCGCGGGGATCGCGGCCAGGTACGCCGCCTGCCGCTCGGCGGGCAGCGCGGCCGTCATCGCGGTGTCGACGAAGCCGGGCGCGACGACGTTCGCCGTGATGCCCCGCCCGCCGAGCTCGCGCGTGACCGACCGGGCCATGCCGACGAGGGCCGACTTGGACGCGGCGTAGTTCACCTGGCCGGCGGAGCCGTAGAGGCCCACGACGGAGGAGATGAAGACGATCCGGCCCCGGCGGAGGCGGATCATGCCCTTGGAGGCGCGCCGCACGCAGCGGAACGAGCCCGTCAGGTTCACATCGAGCACCTGCTCGAAGTCCTCGTCGGTCATCCGCATCAGGAGCTGGTCGCGGGTGATCCCGGCGTTGGCCACGAGCACCTCGACGGGGCTGTGCGCGGCCTCGATCGCCGTGAACGCGGCATCGACCGACGCGCTGTCCCGGACGTCACCGATGACGCCGAGGACCCCAGCAGGGAGCTCACCCGACCGGTAGATGGTCGCGACCTTGTCCCCTGCGGCGACGAACCGCTCGGCGATCGCACGGCCGATTCCCCGGTTCGCGCCGGTCACCAGCACGCTGCGCGGCTCGGTGCTGGCTGGTGCAAACGTGCGGGGTTCGCTCACGCGTCGTCCTCTTTCTGTGCGCCCATCGCGGGCCGTGGCGGGCGTGGCCCGCGTTGACGTGGACTGACGCTATCCGACCAGCCCGCCGGGTGGCGGGTAGGCGCCGGACATGAACGCGCGCGCCGTTTTGTCGTAAGCCGATAACCGGCCAGCGCGTCGGCCGGTCCGGACCTAAACTCGGCTGGTGCGCAAGCCCCCGCCCGCGACCGGCGAGGTGCACCGGATCACGACCGCCCCGGAGCCCCTCGCCGACGACGTCGCGCGCCGCACCCGCCGCTACCTCGCCCAGATGGGGCTGCGGCTCGTCTGCTTCCTCGCCGGCGTCCTGACCTGGGGGGTCGTGCCCGGGTGGGTCTCCGTGATCTTCCTGGTGGGCGCCGTCGTGCTGCCGTACATCGCGGTGATCCTCGCCAACGCCGGCCGCGAGCGCCGCGACGAGCCGACCTCGCTCGTGACCCCGCGCGAGCTCGGCTCGGCCGCCGAACCGCCGGTCGACGGCGGCCGGGGAGAATGGGCGCCATGACCGAGTCCACTGACACCCCGCCCGACCTCGCCCGCTCCGCCACGCCCGACGCCACTCCCGATTCCGTCGGCGAGCTCGTGTGCAGCGCGCGCGGCTGCCGCGCCGAGGCGACCTGGGGCCTGCTCTGGAACAACCCGACGCTGCACACCCCCAGCCGGCGCAAGGTGTGGCTGGCGTGCGACGCGCACCGCGAGCACCTCGAGCAGTACCTCGGTGCCCGGAGCTTCCTGCGCGGGACGGTGCCGGTGCGCGAGCTCGACGTGCTCACCGACGAGCCGCCCGCCGGTGGGACGCCGGCTCGGTGACGCGGACGACGCGGTGACAGCGGCCTCAGCGGCCACGAGGGCGACGCGATGACGGCCCCGGCCGGGGCGGCCGTCCGGCGCACCCTCGGGCTGGTCGCGCTCGCGATCGCGCTGGCGGTCGTGTGCGGCCTGCTGGGCCGCTGGCAGTGGCAGCGGCATGTCGCGCGGGACGCGGTGATCGCCGGGATCGAGGCGAGCTACGACGCGACCCCGGTCCCCCTCGACGAGCTGCTCGCCGGGCCCGACGCCGCGCTGGCCGGCGGCGACGTGTGGCGTCCCGTCACGGTCGTCGGCCACTACGACACCGCGCACACGGCGCTGCTGCGCAACCGCCCGGTCACCGACCGGGCCGGGTTCCACGCCCTCGTCCCGTTCGTGCCCGACGGGGCGCCGAGCGGCACCGTCCTCGTCGTCGACCGCGGGTGGGTGCCGACCGGCGAGGCCGACCGCCCGGATTCCGTCCCCGCGCCGCCGACGGGCACCGTCGAGATCACGGTCCGGCTGCGGGCCGACGAGCCCGCGTCGAGCCGCGACGCCCCGGCCGGTCAGGTCCAGGCGATCTCGGTCGACCAGGTGCTCGCGGCGGGCGGCCTCGACCCCGACCGGGTCGACGCGTACGCGGCGTACGGCGCGCTGGCGGCCGAGGATCCGTCCGCCGCCGACTCGATCGGGGCGCTCCCCAAGCCCAGCACCGACCCCGGGTCGCACCTGTCGTACGCGTTCCAGTGGTGGGTCTTCGCGCTCGGGTCGCTCATCGGGTTCTCGCGGCTCGCCTGGGTCGAGTGGCACGAGCCTGACGGCGCGCCGGGCGCCCGCCGCCCGGCCGACGCCCGTCGCAGGCACGGCCCGAGCGCCGAGGACGAGGAGGACGCGCTCATCGACGCACAGCTGCGCTGAGCGCCCGCTGGGGGCCGTCAGGCCAGCGAGATGAGGTCCGCGTAGTCCGGGCCCCAGAGGTCCTCGACGCCGTCGGGCAGCAGCACGACGCGCTCGGGGTTGAGCGCCTCGACGGCGCCCTCGTCGTGCGAGACGAGCACCACGGCGCCCTCGTAGTTGCGCAGCGCGGCGAGGATCTCGGCGCGACTGGCGGGGTCGAGGTTGTTCGTGGGCTCGTCCAGCAGCAGCACGTTGGCCCCCGAGACGACGATCGCGGCGAGCGCGAGGCGGGTCTTCTCCCCGCCGGACAGGACCCGCACGGGCTTGTCGGCGTCGTCGCCCGAGAACAGGAACGACCCGAGCACGGACCGCACCTGGGTGTCGGTGAGCTCGGGCGCGGCCGAGCGCAGGTTCTGCACGACCGTGCGGGTGGTGTCGAGGGTCTCGTGCTCCTGCGCGTAGTACCCCAGCTTGAGCCCGTGCCCGGCGCGGACCTCGCCCGTGTCGGGGGCGTCGACGCCGGCGAGCATCCGCAGCAGCGTCGTCTTGCCGGCGCCGTTGAGGCCGACGATCACGACGCGGCTGCCGCGGTCGATCGCCAGGCTGACGTCGGTGAACACCTCGAGCGAGCCGTACGTCCGGCTCAGTCCCGACGCGGTCAGCGGCGTCTTGCCGCACGGCGCGGGGCTCGGGAACCGGATCCGCGCGACCTTGTCGGACGCGCGGACGTCCTCGAGCGCCGACAGCATCTTCTCGGCGCGCCGGGCCATGTTCTGCGCCGCGACGGCCTTGGTGGCCTTGGCGCGCATCTTGTCCGCCTGCAGCAGCAGGACCGTGGCCTTCTTCTCCGTGTTCGCGCGCTCGCGCTTGCGCCGCTTCTCGTCCGTCTCGCGCTGGAGCAGGTACGCGTCCCAGCGCAGGTTGTACTGGTCGAGCTCGCCGCGGTTGCCGTCCAGGTGGAACACCTTGTTGACCACCGCGCGCAGGAGGTCGTTGTCGTGGCTGATCACGATGAAGCCGCCCGAGTAGGCGCGCAGGTAGTCGCGCAGCCACACGATCGAGTCGGCGTCGAGGTGGTTGGTCGGCTCGTCGAGCAGGAGGGTCTCGACGCCGGAAAAGAGGATGCGCGCGAGCTCGACCCGGCGCCGCTGCCCGCCCGAGAGCGTGCCACAGGTCTGGCTGAGCACGCGCTCGTCCAGGCCGAGGTTCGAGGCGATCGTGCTGGCCTCGGACTCGGCCGCGTAGCCGCCCGCCGTGGTGAACCGGGCCTCGAGCCGCGCGTACCGCTCCATCGCCGCGTCCTGGACGTCCGGATCGGGATCGGCCATCGCGACCTCGGTCTCGCGCATGCCGCGCACGATCTCGTCGAGGCCGCGGGCCGAGAGCACCCGGTCCATCGCGAGCGTCGTGTGGTCGCCCGTGCGCGAGTCCTGCGGCAGGTACCCGACCTCGCCGCTGCGGGTGATCTGTCCGGCGGACGGCTGGCTCTGCCCCGCGAGGGCCTTCGTCAGGGTCGTCTTGCCGGCGCCGTTCCGGCCGACCAGCCCGATGCGGTCCCCCGCGGCGATCCGGAAGCTGGCCGCCTCGAGCAGAACGTTGGCGCCGAAGCGCAACTCGACGGCATGGGCTGTGATCACTGAGGATTCCTTCGAAAACGGTCCGCGAGCGTTGGACGCGGACACAAACGCGCACAAGTCTACGTGGGACTAGCGTGGCAACCTGCCGCCAGACCTCCGCCGGAGACCGGCAGGACCCCAGGGAGCCCGATGTCGACCGTGCCCGAGAACGATCCCGCCGCCGCCCTGGGCCGCGCTGACGCCGCGCCCGCGGCCCGCACCCGCACGAGCGCCGACGTCGCGCTCGTTGCGACCTTCGCGGCGTTCGTCGCGGTCTGCGCGCTGCTGCCCGCGATCGTCGTCGGCGGGCTCTCCGTGCCGATCACGCTCCAGACGTTCGGGGTCATGCTCGCGGGCGTCGTGCTGGGGCCGCGGCGCGGTGCGCTCGCCGTCGGGTTGTACCTCGCGGTCGGGTTCGCGGGCCTGCCGGTCTTCGCGGAGGGCACGGGCGGGCTGGCCGTCATCGCCAAGCCGTCGTTCGGCTACCTCATCTCGTTCCCGCTCGCCGCCGCCCTCGCGGGCTACCTCGCCTCGTTCGCGCTGCGCGTGCGGCCGGCCCGCCGGCCTCTCGTGTTCTTCGCCGCCGCGATGGCGGGCAGCCTGCTCGTGACCTACCCCCCGGGCATCGCCGTGCTGGGCTGGCGCATGGGCCTCGGCCCCGGCGAGGCCATCGCGTTCGGCGCGACGTTCCTGCCGGGCGACGTGATCAAGAACGTGCTCGTCGCCGTGGTCGCGGCCGCGGTCTTCCGGGCCTTCCCGGACATGCTGCGCCAGCGCCGCTGACGTTCGCCGCGCCGTGATCGAGTTCGAGTCCGTAGCCGTCGTCGCCGAGGGCTCCCCCGGCGCCCCCGACGTGACGATCCTGGCCGGCGTCGAGCTCCGGCTCCCCGAGCGCCGGGTCGCCGTGATCGGCGCGAACGGCTCCGGCAAGTCGACGCTCGCGCGCCTGGTGAACGGCCTCGTGCTGCCGACCTCGGGCCGGGTGCTCGTGGACGGGCTCGACACCGCCCGCCATGGCGCCGCCGTCCGCCGCCGGGTCGGCTTCGTCTTCACAGACCCGGATGCGCAGCTCGTCATGCCGACCCCGCGCGAGGACGTCGCGCTGTCGTTGCGCCGGCTCGAGCCGGACGCCGCGACCCGGGCCGAGCGCGTCGTCGGCGTGCTCGATCGGTTCGGCCTCGCGAGGCTCGTGGACGTCAGCGTGCACGCGCTGTCCGGCGGCCAGAAGCAGCTGCTCGCGCTGGCCGGCGTGCTCGCGACCGAGCCCGCCGTCCTCGTGTGCGACGAGCCCACGACCCTGCTCGACCTGCGCTGGCGCCGGGTCGTCGACGAGCTGCTGGCCTCGCTCGACCAGCAGGTGCTGCTCGTGACGCACGACCTCGAGGCCGCCGGGCGCGCGGATCGGGTGCTCGTCGTCGACGGCGGCCGGGTCGTGGTCGACGGCGCGGGGCCCGCCGCCGTCGAGGCGTACCGGTCGCGGATGGCGATCAGATGAGTCGCGTCCGCGCCCGCTCCCCCTGGACCGGCCCGCTCGGCCTGTACCGGCCGGGCACGACCGCAGTGCACCGGGCCCCCGTCGCGGCCAAGCTGACGGCGCTGACGCTGTTCGGGCTCGCCGTCGTGCTGCTGCGCGGGCCGGGATCGTCGCTCGTGCTGCTCGGAGTGGCCGTCGCCGCGGCCGTCGCGGCCCGCGTGCCGGCGCGCGCGACGCTTCGCGGCCTCGCGCCGGTGCTCGTGACGGCAGCGGGGCTCGTGGCCTACCAGTGGTGGCAGCGCGGTCCGGCCGTCGCCATCGAGGTCGGCGCCGACCTCGTGACCCTCGTCGTCGCCGCGGGCGTGGTCACCGCGACCACGCCGGCGGACCGCATGCTCGACGCCCTCGAACGCGCCGCGCGGCCGCTCGCGCGCGTCGGACTGCGGCCCGAGATCTTCGCGCTCTCGGTCGCGCTCATGCTGCGCACGATCCCGGCGCTCGTGGAGACCGGGCTCGAGGTGCGCGACGCCGCCCGCGCGCGCGGGCTCGAGCGGAACCCGCGGGCGCTGCTCGTCCCGGCAGCGGTCCGCACCGTCGCGCGGGCGCGCGCCACCGGGGAGGGCCTCGCGGCGCGCGGCCTCGGCGAGTAGGCCGGCCGAGCCCGCGCCGTCTAGCCTTCGTCCATGACCTTCTCCACCGGTGGGAGGTTCGAGGGCGGCCGCGTCCGGACGCAGCGCGGCGGCCGGAAGACCGCGGTCGGGGGCGGGGTCGTCGGCCTCGTCGTCCTGCTCGCGGCGGTCTTCTTCAACGTCGACCTGTCGGGTGTCGCCGAGGACGGCGGGCGGGACGGGCAGCGGCGAGACGGTCTCGACCGTCGGCGACTGCACGGCGGAGCAGGCGAACACGGACCGGGAGTGCCGGCTGTCGGCGACGGCCCAGTCGCTCGACGCCTACTGGACGGCGGCCCTCCCGGCGGTCGGAACCCAGTACGCGCAGCCGGGGGTCGTGAGCTTCGAGGACGCGACGGCGACGGCGTGCGGGGACGCGACGAGCGGGACCGGGCCGTTCTACTGCCCGCCCGACCAGACCGTGTACCTCGACCTCGGCTTCTACGACGACCTGCAGACCCGGTTCGGGGCGTCGGGCGGGCGACTCGTCGAGGAGTACGTGCTGGCGCACGAGTTCGGCCACCACATCCAGCAGCTCACTGGTGTGATGGATGGGGCCGACCGAACCGGCACCGGGCCTGCGTCGGACTCCGTGCGCATCGAGCTGATGGCGGACTGCCTCGCCGGGATGTGGACCGGGCACGCCGCGACGACGGTCGACCCCGACACCGGCGTGACCTTCCTCCAGCCCATCACCGCGGCCGAGCTCGCGGACGCGCTCTCGGCCGCGTCCGCCGTCGGCGACGACCGGATCCAGGAGAGCTCGACGGGATCGGTCAACCCCGAGGCGTGGACGCACGGCTCGAGCGAGCAGCGCCAGCGCTGGTTCACCGCCGGCTACGAGGGTGCGACGTTCGCAGCCTGCAACGCGCTCGAGGCCGCCGCGCTGTGACGGGGCTCGCGCTCTGAGGGGCTCGCGCTCTGCCGGGCCTCAAGCGCGGGCGCTCGCGGCGACGGGAGCCGCCGCGAGCAGCGCGGCCTCGGCTTCCGAGCCGGCCGGCACAGGGCAGTCGAACCGGGCCGTACCGGCATGCAGGGTGACGACGCGGACCCCCGCGTACCGGTCGTGGTCCCGCACCGTGACGTCGTCGAGGCCTGCGAGGGGCACGACGAGGCGCGCGAGCGAGTGGACCGGTCGGCTGCCGCGGACGAACCAGCCCCGCCGGCCCAGCACCTGGAGCTCGGCCGCGTCCGCGCAGACCAGCGCGCCCTGCAGGGTCATCGGGTGCGCCACGTGCAGCGCCCGAGTCAGCGCGCCGCCCCGTGGTGTGCGCACCGAGCGGCCGTGCGCGGCGAGCAGGCGGACGGCCGGCTCGGCACGGAGCAGCTCGCGGTACTGCGAGACGAGGTCGACGTCGCGCTCCCCGAGCGCGTCGCGGGACAACGCCCGCACCGGGGCGGCGGCGGAGTAGTCCTGAACGGCGGAGTAGTCCTGAACGGCAGCGTCGTCCTGAATCGCAGCGTCGCCGTGGATCGCAGCGTCGCCGTGGAACAACGCGAGCGGGCTGCCCGCCAGGGCCGCACGGCGCAGCTCGCGCAGCGTGCGCACGAGCGTCCCCACGACCGCGCTCGCCGACCCGTTGTAGCGGATCTCGAGCGCCGGCGCGGCCCGCAGGTGCAGGACCAGGCGGCCGTCGAGCAGGTCCGTGCTGTCCGCGATCGCGGCGATCTGGCCGTACTCGACTGCCGTCTCGGCGTACCCGCCCGGCCGGCGGCTCAGCACCGTCAGCCGCGTCGGGCCGGCCGCGAGGATGTGGTCGTACAGGTCCATGTCCGGGGTCGCGTCCCGGCGCGTGATGTTGCGCGGCACCTTGAGCACGAGCCGGTGCGCCGCGAGGTCGAGGCCGTGGTCGCGGTAGAGCCGCGGGACCTCGTCGTCGGTGCGGATCTGATCGATCCAGGGGCCAAAGGCGTCGAACTCCGCGCTGCTCACGCCGAGAACCTAGCCCGCCCGGCTGGGTGCGCTCACCCGTTCGCGCGTCAGATGTTGAATCCGAGCGCGCGCATCTGCTCGCGGCCGTCGGGGGTGATCTTCTCCGGGCCCCACGGCGGCATCCAGACCCAGTTGATCCGAAACCCGTCGACGAGGCCGTCGAGGCTCGTCGCAGCCTGGTCCTCGATGACGTCCGTCAGCGGGCAGGCCGCCGACGTGAGCGTCATGTCGATGACGGCGTGGTTGTTCTGGTCGAGCGTCAGGCCGTAGACGAGGCCGAGGTCGACGATGTTGATCCCGAGCTCAGGGTCGATGACGTCCTTGAGGGCCTCCTCGAGGTCGGCGACGTTCGGGGGGGTCGCGCCCGCGGGCGTGGTGATGGTCATGTCAGCTCCTTTGCGCTCTGGGGGGACGGGGCAGGGTCGGGTACCGGCGCTGGGGCGGGCTGGCCGACGCCGGAGCGGATCACCGCATCGTGCAGCGCGGCCCAGCCGAGCAGCGCGCACTTGATCCGGGCCGGGTACTTCGCGACGCCGGTGAACGCGGTGGCGTCGCCGAGGGCGTCCTCCTGCTCGGGGTCCAGGCCCGCTCCGCGCGAGTGCATGAGCAGCCGGAACGTCTCGGCGATCTCGTCGACCTCGGTGAGCTCGACCCCGGTGACCAGGTCGGTGAGGACCGAGACGGACGCCTGCGAGATGCTGCAGCCCTGGCCGTCCCAGTGCACCGCGCGCAGCACCGGGGCGCCGCCCTCGGCGGAGGTGTCGATGTCAACGCGCAGCGTGACCTCGTCGCCGCAC
Organism: Pengzhenrongella sicca; assembly: GCF_017569225.1. Taxonomy (GTDB): domain Bacteria; phylum Actinomycetota; class Actinomycetes; order Actinomycetales; family Cellulomonadaceae; genus Pengzhenrongella; species Pengzhenrongella sicca. The sequence continues at coordinate 1,594,931 of NZ_CP071868.1, read as the reverse complement.
GTCGGGTTGACCTGGTGCGACTCGCCGCGCAGCCGACCGGCGATGGTCGCGCCGTCGAGGGTCGCGCCGTCGAGGGCTGCGTCGTCGAGGCCGCGCCCGTGCGGGTCCCGCGCATGGTCGAGGATCACCTGCTGGTAGAGCTGTTCCATCGAGTTCGTCACGCGGTCGCGCCTCCATCCGTCTGTCCGAAGAACGCTCGGACCCGGGCCAGTGCTTCCCGGAAGACCTCGATCTCCTCGGGCGTCGTGTACACCGACGCCGAGGCGCGGGCCGTGGCCGCGACCCCGAACCGGCGGTGCAGCGGCTGCGCGCAGTGGTGCCCGACGCGGACGGCGACGCCCGCGTCGTCGAGCACCTGCCCGACGTCGTGCGCGTGCACGCCGTCGACGACGAACGACACGGTCGCGAGCCGGTCCGCGGCGTCGAGCGGGCCGAGCACCCGCACGCCGGGCACCGACGCGACGGCGTCGAGCAGCGCGCGCGTGAGCACCCGCTCGTGCGCGGCGACCGCGGTCATACCGAGCTCGGCCAGGTAGCTCGCGGCCGCGCCCATGCCGACCGCTTGCGCGACCATCTGGGTGCCAGCCTCGAAGCGCATCGGCGGCGGCGCGTAGGTCGTGGTCGCCATCGTCACGACCTCGACCATCGAGCCGCCGGTGGTGACCGGCGGCAGCGCCTCGAGCAGCTCGCGCCGCCCGTACAGGGCGCCGACGCCGGTCGGACCGAGCATCTTGTGCCCCGAGAACGCGGCGAAGTCTACGCCGAGCGCGCGCAGGTCGACGGGCAGGTGCGGGACGCTCTGGCAGGCGTCGAGCACCGTGAGCGCACCGACCTCGCGGGCCCGCGCGACGAACGGCGCGACGTCGGTCACGGCGCCGGTCACGTTGGACGCGTGGGTGAAGGCCAGGACGCGCGTCCGGTCCGTGACGACCGTTGCGAGGTCGTCCGTCCGCAGCCGGCCGTCGTCATGCACGCCGATCCAGCGCAGCACGGCGCCCGTGCGGGCCGCGAGCTCCTGCCACGGCACAAGGTTCGCGTGGTGCTCGGCCTCGGTGACGACGATCTCGTCGCCGGGGGCCAGGGCGAACCGCCGCGCCGCCGCGCCGCCGCGACCCGCGGTCGCGTTGCCGAGCGCGTAAGCGACCAGGTTGATCCCGGCGGTCGCGTTCGTCGTCCACACGAGCTCGCCCGGGCCCACCCCCACGAACGACGCGACCTGCGCGCGCGCCTGCTCGAAGGCCTCGGTGGCCTCCTCCGCGAGCTGGTGCGCGCCGCGGTGCACTGCGGCGTTGCGCTGGATGTAGAAGTCCTGCTCGGCGTCGATCACGACGTCGGGCTTCTGGGACGTCGCGCCCGAGTCGAGGTAGACCAGCGGTTTCCCGTCCCGCAGCGTGCGCGCCAGGAGCGGGAAGTCAGCCCGCACGGCCGCGAGCTCGGCTGGGCTGAGCTGCGACCGTCCCGGCGCGGGTGCGGTGTCGAGAGAGGCCGTCATGGTGATGTCCGTTCGCTCCTCAGACCGTGGCGCCGGCGTCGGCGCCGTCCGGCAGGAACCGGTCGTAGCCCTCGTTCTCCAGGCGGTCGGCGAGCTCGGGCCCACCCTGCTCCGCGATCCGGCCGTCGACGAACACGTGCACGAAGTCGGGCGTGATGTACCGCAGGATCCGGGTGTAGTGCGTGATGAGCAGGACGCCGACGCTGCCGTCGGCGCGCACGCGGTTGACGCCCTCGGACACGACGCGCAGGGCGTCGACGTCGAGGCCGGAGTCGGTCTCGTCGAGGATCGCGAACTTCGGGTGCAGCAGCTCCATCTGGAGGATCTCGTGGCGCTTCTTCTCCCCGCCCGAGAAGCCCTCGTTGACGGAGCGCTCGGCGAACGCCGGGTCCATCCGCAGCGCGTCCATCGCGGTGCGCATGCCCTTGACCCAGGTGCGCAGCGGCGGCGCGGTGCCGTCGATCGCGGTCTTGGCGGTGCGCAGGAAGTTCGAGACGCTCACGCCGGGCACCTCGACCGGGTACTGCATCGCGAGGAACATCCCGGCCCGGGCCCGCTCGTCCACGGACATCGCGAGCACGTCGGCGCCGTCGAGCAGCACGGTGCCCGAGGTGATCTGGTACTTCGGGTGCCCCGCGAGCGAGTACGCGAGGGTCGACTTGCCTGAGCCGTTCGGGCCCATGATGGCGTGCGTCTCGCCGCTGGCTACGGTCAGGTCGACGCCCCGCAGGATGGGCTTGAGGCCCTCCTTGGTGATGACGCTCACGTGCAGGTCGTGGATCTCCAGCGTGGACATTCAGTTCTCCTTGCTGATCAGGTGGGGGGCGTCGACGTCGACGAGGATGCGCTCGCCGTCGACAGTCACGGGGTACACGGGCACGGGCCGGGTGGCCGGCAGTCCCGTCGGTGCGCCGGTGCGCAGGTCGAAGCTCGAGCCGTGCAGCCAGCACTCGATCGTCGAGCCCTCGACCTCGCCGTCCGAGAGCGAGACCGCACCGTGCGAGCAGACGTCCGAGATGGCGTGCAGTACGCCATCCTCGGCGCGCACGAGCGCGACGTCGACCGTGCCGGTCGCCGACTCGAGCTCGACCCGGAGCGTGCCCGCGACGGGCACATCCTGCGCGAGGCAGGCGAGCTGTGCGCTCATGCGGAGGCCACCGCGGTGAGCGGCGCGTCGGCCGAGGCGGTCGGCGCGATCTCGCTCATGCTGCGCTCGAGCTCGAGCTCGATCGACGCGATCAGCCGGTCCTCGATCCCAGGCACGCCGATCTGGTGCACGACGTCCGCGAAGAAGCCGCGGACGACGAGGCGGCGGGCGTCGACCTCGGGGATGCCGCGCGAGCGCAGGTAGAACAGCTGCTCGTCGTCGAACCTGCCGGTCGCGGACGCGTGGCCCGCGCCCTCGATCAGGCCGGTCTCGATCTCGAGGTTCGGGACCGAGTCGGCGCGGGCGCCGTCCGAGAGCACGAGGTTGCGGTTGAGCTCGTACGTGTCGGTGCCCTCGGCCTCCTTGCGGATCAGCACGTCGCCGACCCACACGGTGTGCGCGCCCTCGCCCTGCAGCGCGCCCTTGTACGTCACGCGCGAGCGGCAGGCCGGCACCGCGTGGTCGACGAACAGGCGCTGCTCCTGGTGCTGGCCCGCGTCCGCGAAGTACAGACCCAGCATCTCGAGCTCGCCGCCCTCGCCGGTGAACTCGGCGTCCGGCGTCATCCGCACGACGTCGCCGCCGAGCGTCACGACGACGTGCTTGACCCGCGCGTCGCGGCCGAGGCGGATCCGGTGCGACGAGGTGTGCACCGCGCCCTCGGACCAGTCCTGCACGGACACGAGCGTCAGGTGCGCGCCGTCGTCGACGACGATCTCGACCGTCTCGGTGAGCGTCGCGTCGCCGACGTGGTCGAGCACGACGACGGCCTCGGACAGCGCCTGCGCGTGCACGAGCAGGTGCGTGGCGGTGGCCTCGCGGGCGGCGCCCTCGACCCCCTCGACGCGGATCGACGTCACGGCCGAGGCGACCGCCTGGGCCGGCACGGTGACGATGGTGGCACGCGGGAACGAGGCCCATGCGGCGGCCGCCGCGCGGTCGCCGGGCCGGCCGGCGAGGCCGAGCCGCGCGTCGTCGCGGTCGACGATCTCGACGGTCACCTCGGGCGCCTCGACGACGGTCGTCAGCACGCTGTGCCCCGTGAGGTCCGCGGCGAACAGCGGCGCGATCCGGTCGATCGGGGTGAAGCGCCACTCCTCCTCGCGGCCGGTGGGCAGCGGGAAGTCGGCGAGGTCGAACGACGTCTTCCGCTCCGCGCGCGAGCCTTGCGGAGTCCCGCCGGTGCCGTGGCTGTGCGCGCTGTCCGCGACCGCCCGGCTGTGGTCGGTCGACAGGCCCGCGGGCAGGCTCGGGTCGGTCGCGGACTCGGCGAAGGTGCTCTGGTCGTTCGTGGTGGTGCTCGACATCAGCCGACGGACCCTTCCATCTGAAGCTCGATAAGGCGGTTGAGCTCGAGCGCGTACTCCATCGGCAGCTCGCGCGCGATGGGCTCGATGAATCCGCGCACGATCATCGCCATGGCCTCGGTCTCCTTCATGCCGCGCGACATGAGGTAGAACAGCTGGTCCTCGCTCACCCGCGAGACGGTGGCCTCGTGACCCATCGAGACGTCGTCCTCGCGGACGTCGACGTAGGGGTACGTGTCCGAGCGGGAGATCTGGTCCACGAGCAGCGCGTCGCACAGCACGTTGGACATCGAGCCCTCCGCGCCCTCGAGCACCTGCACGAGGCCGCGGTAGGACGTGCGACCGCCGCCGCGGGCGACGGACTTCGACACGATCGAGCTCGACGTGTGCGGGGCCGCGTGCACCATCTTGGCGCCCGCGTCCTGGTGCTGGCCCTCGCCGGCGAAGGCGATCGACAGCGTCTCGCCACGCGCGTGCTCGCCCATGAGGTAGATCGCCGGGTACTTCATCGTGACCTTCGAGCCGATGTTGCCGTCGACCCACTCCATGGTCGCGCCCTCGGCCGCCGTGGCCCGCTTGGTCACGAGGTTGTAGACGTTGTTCGACCAGTTTTGGATCGTCGTGTACCGGACCCGGGCGTTCTTCTTCACGATGATCTCGACGACCGCGGAGTGCAGCGAGTCGCTCGTGTAGACCGGCGCGGTGCAGCCCTCGACGTAGTGCACGTAGGAGCCCTCGTCGGCGATGATCAGCGTGCGCTCGAACTGGCCCATGTTCTCGGTGTTGATCCGGAAGTAGGCCTGCAGCGGGATCTCGACGTGCACGCCCGGCGGGACGTAGACGAACGAGCCGCCCGACCACACCGCGCTGTTGAGCGCCGCGAACTTGTTGTCGCCAGGCGGGATGATCGAGCCGAAGTACTGCTCGAAGATCTCGGGGTGCTCGCGCAGGCCGGTGTCGGTGTCGGTGAAGATGACGCCCTGCGCCTCGAGGTCCTCGCGGATCTGGTGGTAGACGACCTCGGACTCGTACTGCGCGGTCACGCCGCCGACGAGCCGCTGCTTCTCGGCCTCGGGGATGCCGAGCCGGTCGTACGTCGTCTTGATGTCGTCCGGCAGGTCGTCCCAGGTCGTCGCCTGCTTCTCGGTCGACCGGACGAAGTACTTGATGTTGTCGAAGTTGATGCCCGACAGATCCGCGCCGAAGGTCGGCATGGGCTTCTTGTCGAACAGCCGCAGGGACTTCAGGCGGAGCTTGAGCATCCACTCGGGCTCGCCCTTGAGGGCGGAGATGTTGCGCACGACCTCCTCGTCGACGCCGCGCCGCGCGAGGCGGCCCGCCTCGTCGGAGTCGTGCCAGCCGTAGTCGTACGAGCCGATCGAGGCGATCGCCTCGTCCTGAGTCATCGGGACAGCGGGCGTACCAACTGCATCCGACTGTCCTGCGCCTGACTCGGCGACGTCAGCTGCCTGGGTGGGAGCGCTCATGTCGTCCTTCCTTCCACTGTCGAACCGGTCGTCGGGATGTTGGTCGTGCAGACGTGCCCACCGCTCGCAAGCGTCGACAGTCGTTGGACATGGACGCCGAGCAGGCGCGAGAACGCCTGGGTCTCGGCTTCGCAGAGCTGCGGGAACTCGGCGGCGATCTGCTGCACCGGGCAGTGCCCCTGGCACAGCTGGACGGCGGCCATGCCCGGGACGGTGCGCGTGCTCGCGGCGTAGCCGTCGGTCGCGAGCAGGCGCGCGAGCGCGTCCGCCCGGCCGCCGACGTCGGCGCCCGCGGCGTCCATCCCCGCGGCGTACCGCGCCTCGAGGGTGCCGGCGCGCGTGAGAGCGAAGCCCTCGAGCGCGTGCGGCCCGGCGGCCTCGGCGAGGTAGCGCAGCGCCTGGGCCGCGAGCTCCGAGTAGGTGTTGGACAGCGCCGCCTGGCCGTGGGCCGTGACGACGTACCGCCGCGCCGGCCGCCCGCGCCGCGCGGGGCCGAGGCCGGTGCCCTCGTGCACGGCAATCTGCCCGTCGCTCTCGAGCACGCCGAGGTGGCGGCGGATCCCGGCGGCCGTCAGGTGCAACGAGCCCGCGAGCTGCGCGACTGCGACGGGACCCGCCGAGGCGACGAGCTGGAGCACGCGCTGTCGGGTCGTCGCCTCAGCCGCCTCGTTCGGGCCCGGCGTCGGCCGGTCCAGCGGGCGCACAGTCATGTTCATCGTCACCTCCGCGGAAGAGTCGGGCACCGATCGGGCTCACCCGCGCATGCGGGTCGCGGCCGGTCGGTCGCCGTTGATATTGCCAACATCCTTGTTGCTAAATTCGATACCCGCAACCAAGGGTGCCCTCACTGCCGCCGCCGAGACCTAGACTCCGCTCGTGCCGAACCCCCCTGCCGTCGCGATCTCCGGGCTGGTCAAGCGGTACGGCGGACGGTCGGTCGTCGACGGCCTCGACCTCGTGGCGGCGCGCGGCCAGATCACGGCGGTCCTCGGGCCGAACGGCGCCGGCAAGACGACGACGATCGAATGCTGCGAGGGCCTGCGCGAGCCGGACGCGGGCACGGTCCGGATCCTCGGGCTCGACCCGCGCCGGGACGGCGCGGCCCTGCGCCCGCGCGTCGGGGTGATGCTGCAGGACGGCGGGCTCCCCTCGGGCGCCCGCGCACTCGAGGTGCTGCGGCACGTCGCCGCGATGTACGCCCGGCCGCGCGACGTGGCCGAGCTGAGCGAACGGCTCGGCCTGGCGTCGTTCGCGGGCACCGCCGTCCGCCGGCTCTCCGGCGGGCAGCGTCAACGCCTCGCCCTCGCGGCCGCGCTCGTGGGGCGCCCCGACGTCGTGTTCCTTGACGAGCCGAGCTCGGGCCTCGACCCGCAGTCCCGCCGGGCGGTGTGGGACCTCGTCCGCGAGCTGCGCGCCGACGGCGTCGGCGTCGTGCTCTCGACCCACGTGATGGCCGAGGCGGAGGACCTCGCGGACCACGTGGTCGTCGTCGACCACGGCGCGGTGATCGCGCAGGGCACGGTCGCCGCGCTGGTCGCTGCCGACGGCGATCGCACGGTGCGCTTCCTCGCCCGGCCCGGGCTCGACGCCGTCGACCTCGCCCGCGTGCTGACCGCCGCCGGCCCGCCCGACCGCGCGCCCGCCGGGGTTCTCGAGGCCGAGCCGGGCGCGTACGTCGTCACGGGCGCCGTCGACCCCGCGGTGATCGCCCGCCTGACCGCCTGGTGCGCCGAGCGCGACGTGCTGGTGCAGGCCCTGACGGTCGGCCGGCGGACCCTCGAGGACGTCTTCCTCGAGCTGACCGGACGGAGCCTGCGATGAGCACGGAGCCTGCGATGAGCCCGACCCCGCCGACGACCCCCGCGCCGCGCGCCGAGGGACGAGCCGGTGGCGCCGCGCCCGCGTGGCGCCGCGTGGCGGCCCAAGGCGCCTTCGAGGCGCGGCTGGTGCTGCGCAACGGCGAGCAGCTGCTGGTCATCCTGATCCTGCCGGCGCTGCTCCTGGTGACGCTCGCGCGGACGTCGCTCGTCGAGATCGAGCTCGCCGGCGGCACCCGGATCGACGCGGTCGTGCCCGGCATCCTGACGCTCGCCGTGATGTCCACCGCCTTCACGTCGCAGGCCATCGCGACCAGCTTCGACCGGCGCAACGGGGTGCTCCGCCTCCTGGCCACGACGCCACTCGGGCGCGGCGGGCTGCTCGCGGGCAAGGTCCTCGCCGTGCTGGCGGTGGAGGCCGTCCAGGTGGTGCTGCTCGGCGGGGTCGCGCTCGCCCTCGGCTGGTCCCCGCCTGCGTCGGGGCTCGCGCCGGCCCTGCTCGCGATCGGGCTCGGCACGGCCGCATTCACCGCGTTCGCCCTGCTGCTCGCGGGCGTGCTGCGCGCCGAGGCCGTGCTCGCCGTCGCCAACCTCGTGCTGGTCCTGCTCGCCGTCGGCGGCGGCGCGCTCATCCCGGCCGACCAGCTGCCGGGGGCGCTCGCCGACCTCGCGCCGCTGCTGCCGTCGGGCGCGCTCGGGGTTGCGCTGCGCGGCGCGCTGCACGACGGCGCGCTCCCGCTCGGCGCGACCCTCGTGCTCGCCGCCTGGACCGCCGCACTCGGCGGGGCGGCCGGCCGGCTGTTCCGGTGGAGCTGAGGTCTAGCCCGTTTGAGGCCGCGACCGGCTGAGGCCGCGACCGGCTGAGCGACCGGGCGGGGGCCGCTAGCCTGAGCGCGTGCGAAGCAGCCCCACGACCCCCGCCAGCGACCCCGCCACGAGCCAGGACGCCGGTCCCCCGCCAGCGCCGGGCGTGGCGGGTCGCGGGGCGGCGGGACGGCTCGCCCGCGCAGCCACCCGGTGGTCTCGACCGCTCCTCGTCGCCAACCTCGTGGCCCAGATGGCCCTTGTCGTGACGGGCGGCGCCGTCCGGCTGACCGGTTCGGGGCTCGGCTGCTCCACGTGGCCGCAGTGCGAGCCGGGCTCGTTCACGCCCGCCCTGCACGAGGCGACCTCCATCCATCCGTTCATCGAGTTCGGCAACCGGACGCTCACCGGCGTGCTGGGCATCATCGTCATCGCCGTCGCGCTCGCCGTGTGCACCGACCGCAGCCGTGCCCGCGGCTACCGCGCGTTCGGCGTCGTCCCGCTGGTCGGGGTGGTGCTGCAGGCCGTCGTCGGCGGGATGAGCGTGCTGCTCGACCTGAACCCCGCGGTCGTCGGCGTCCACCTGCTGATCTCGATGTCGCTGGTCGCGGCGTCGGCCGTGCTGCTGTACCGCCACGGTGAGGGCGACGGCCCGGTGCGCTGGCTCGTGCCCGCGCGCGAGGTGTGGCTCGCGCGCGCGCTCGCGGGCGTCGCGGCGGTCGTGCTGGCGCTCGGCGTCGTCGTCACCGGCTCGGGGCCGCACGGCGGCGACGACGAGGTGGCGTTCCGCTTCGCCGTCGACCCGGTGCTCGTCGCCCGGGCGCACTCGCTCGCGGTGTGGGTGTTCGTCGCCCTGCTCGTGACGCTGCTCGTGGCCCTCGTGCGCGGGGGCGCCCCGCTGCGCGCTCGGCGCGCGGCCTACCTCCTGCTGGCGATCACGCTCGCGCAGGGCGCGATCGGGTACGCCCAGTACTTCACCGGCCTGCCGGAGGTGCTCGTCGGGCTGCACATGCTCGGCGCGGCGCTGCTGACGGCCTCGACCGCGCAGACGGTCATGACGTTGCGGCGTCGCTGACAGCCCGGACGGTAGCCGCACCATGGCCACGACCGGCGCGACCTCGCCCCGCATCCGCGCGTACGCGCCCCGCGACTGGGCCGCGTTGTACGACGTGTGCCTGCGCACGGGCGCCGACGGCGCGGACGCGAGCGGGCAGTACACCGACCCGCGCCTGCTCGGGTCGGTGTACGCCGGCCCCTACGTCGCGTTCGAGCCCGAGCTCGCGTTCGTGCTCGACGACGGCGAGCGGGTCCAGGGCTACGTGCTCGGCGCGCTCGACACCACGTCGTTCGAGCGCCGGTGCGAGCGCGAGTGGTGGCCCGCGCTGCGCGAGCGGTACCCGGCGGCGGCCTGGGCGCCCGGCAGCGCTGACGGCGAGGTGGTCGCGCTGCTGCACGACCCGCCGACGGCCGATCCGGCGGTCACCGCGCTGTACCCGTCGCACCTGCACATCGACCTCCTGCCCGCGGCCCAGGGCACCGGGTTCGGGCGTCGCCTGATCGAGACGTTCACGGCCGCCGCGCGCGCGGCCGGCTCCCCCGGGGTCCACCTCGTGGTCTCGCGGACCAACACGAACGCGGTCGGCTTCTACCGGCGGATGAGCTTCGTCGAGCTGGATGGCCCTGCTGAGCCCGGCGCCGGCGTGACGATGGGACTGCGGATCGGGTCGATTTCGGAATAGCCCTCGCGTCGTGTCGGTGGCCGGTCCTACCCTTTCCGGCATGGACTACGCGATCAGGGCACAGGGGTTGGTCAAGCGCTACGGGGCGGTCACCGCGCTCGACGGCGTCGACATCACGGTGCCGGTCGGCACCGTTCTCGGGCTGCTCGGGCCGAACGGCGCGGGCAAGACCACGGTCGTGCGCATCCTGTCGACGCTGCTTCGCCCGGACAGCGGCAGCGCCGAGGTCGCGGGCGTCGACGTGCTCGCCCAGCCGTCCGACGTGCGGCGCAAGATCGGCCTGTCCGGCCAGTACGCAGCCGTCGACGAGTACCTCACGGGGTACGAGAACCTCGACATGATCGGTCGGCTGTACCACCTCGGGCGCGCGGCGAGCCGGGTGCGCGCGCGCGAGCTGCTGGCCCAGTTCCGCCTCGAGGACGCGGCCGACCGGCCGGCGCGCACGTACTCGGGCGGCATGCGCCGGCGCCTCGACCTCGCGGGGGCGCTCGTGGCCGCACCGCCCGTGCTCTTCCTAGACGAGCCCACGACCGGGCTCGACCCGCGCGGCCGGACCGAGATGTGGGAGGTCATCCAGACGCTGGTCTCCGGCGGCACGACGCTGCTGCTCACGACGCAGTACCTCGAGGAGGCCGACCTCCTCGCGGACGAGATCGTCGTCATCGACCACGGCCGCATCATCGCGCAGGGCACCTCGGACGAGCTCAAGAGGCAGGTGGGCGGCGAGCGTCTCGATGTCACGGTCGCGGACGGCAGCCAGCTCGAACGGATGCGGGCGCTGCTCGAACCGCTCGGCACCGGTTCGGCGACGTTCGACGAACAGCGGCGCACGTTCCTGATCCCCGTGACGGGCGGCGTCGGGGTGTTGACCGAGGCGCTTCGCCAGCTCGACGCCGCAGGGATCGCGGTGGACGACATCGGCCTGCGTCGGCCGACGCTCGACGACGTCTTCCTCAGCCTCACCGGCCACGACACGGTCGAGGCACCCGTCCCGGGCGCCGCCGACGGCAGACGGCAGCGCCGAGAGAAGGAGTCGACCCGATGAGAGTCCCCTACGCGATCGCCGACGCGAACGTCGTCGCGAAGCGCAACATCATCAAGATCAAGCGCGTGCCCGACCTCCTGGTGTTCACGACCCTGTCGCCGATCATGTTCGTGCTGCTGTTCGCCTACGTGTTCGGGGGCGCGATCGCGATCGGCGGCGAGAGCGGCGGCGCGGCCTACCGGGAGTACCTCATCGCCGGCATCTTCGCGCAGACGGTCGTGTTCGGCGCGACGATCACCGGCGCCGGCCTCGCCGAGGACGTGAAGAAGGGCATCATCGACCGGTTCCGGTCCCTGCCGATGGCGCCGTCGGCGGTGCTCACCGGCCGCACGCTCTCGGACGTCGTGAACAACGTGATCGTGCTCATCGTGATGTCGCTGACCGGCCTGCTCGTCGGCTGGCGCATCCGGGGCTCGTTCCTCGAGGCGCTCGGCGGGTACGCGATCCTGCTCGTGTTCGCCTACGCCATCTCATGGGTGTTCGCCTGGGTGGGGATGCTCGTGCCGAGCCCCGAGGTCGTCAACAACGCGTCGTTCATCATCATCTTCCCGATCACGTTCGTCGCGAACACCTTCGTCCCGCTCGAGAGCCTGCCGTCGGCGTTGCAGACGTTCGCCGAGTGGAATCCGGTCTCGACCGTGACGCAGGCCGCGCGCGAGCTGTTCGGGAACATCCCGCCGGGCACGCCCGAGCCGACCGCCTGGCCGCTGGAGAACCCGGTGCTCTACACGCTGATCTGGTCGGTCGTGATCCTCGCGATCTTCATCCCGATCGCGAACGCGCAGTACCGGGTGTCGACGAGTCGCTGAGCCCGCTCAGTCACTGCTCCCCGAGGTCACCGCTCCCCGAGTCGCTGTGCCGCGCAGGCCCAGCGACTCGGGCGAGGTCAGCGCGTCAGGGTCTGCCGCTCGGGCCAGGGCGAGTCGGCCGGGCGCAGGGTCGACCAGCCCGCCGCGCGCGCCGCGGCGGCGGCGAGCAGCCCGACGATGGTCGACGGGTTGTGCACCGCTCCCGCGAGCACCAGGGCGACCGCCTCGGTCAACGGGACCCAGCGCGCGAGCATGTCGCATTCCTCGTCCTCGCGCTCGAACCGGTCGGCGGCCGGGACCCCGCGGATGCCGCGCGCGAGGAAGACCCGGATCGCCTCGTCGCTGCCGCCCGGGCTGGTGTAGTAGTCGAGCAGCACGTCCCAGCGCTCGGCCACGAGGTCCGCCTCCTCCGCGAGCTCGCGCGCGGCGGCGTCGCGGGCGTCCTCGTCAGCGATGTCGAGCAGTCCCGCCGGCGGCTCCCACAGGTCGCGGCGCACGGGGTGGCGGTACTGCCGCTGCAGCAGGACCCGCTCGTCGTCGTCGAGCACGATGACGACGACCGCGCCGGGGTGCCGCACGAACTCGCGGCGCACGACCCTGCTCTCGCCGTCGACCCCGCCGAGGTCGACGTCCTCGGCCACGATGTCCCAGATCACCCCGTGGAACGCGACCTCGGAGCCGACGACCAGCCGGGGCTCGAGGTGGTCGAGCACGGCCGGCTCGTCCGCCGGCACGTCAGGCGATCTCGTCGGCGTGCTGGAACTCGAGCGCCGCGCCGATGAGCCCGGCGAACAGCGGGTGCGCGCGGGTCGGGCGGGACTTGAACTCCGGGTGCGCCTGCGTCGCGACGTAGTACGGGTGCGTCTCGCGCGGAAGCTCCACGAACTCCACGAGCGAGGAGTCCGGCGAGAGCCCGGAGAACACCATGCCGGCATCCTCGAGCTGCTTGCGGTAGGAGTTGTTCACCTCGTAGCGGTGGCGGTGCCGCTCCGTGACACGCTCGGTCCCGTAGGCCTTGGCCACGACCGAGCCGGGCTCGAGCACGGCCTCGTAGGAGCCGAGCCGCATGGTGCCGCCCAGGTCCCCGTCGCCGCCGACGATCGCGAGCTGCTCGGCCATGGTCGCCACGACCGGGTTCTCCGTCCCGGGATCGAACTCGGACGACGACGCGTCCGTGAGCCCGAGCAACGAGCGCGCGTACTCGATGACCATCGTCTGCAGGCCCAGGCAGATGCCGAGAGTCGGCACGAGGTTCTCGCGCGCCCACGTGAGCGCGCCGAACATGCCCTCGATCCCGCGCACGCCGAAGCCGCCCGGGACGAGGATCGCGTCGACGCCGTCGAGCGCGGCCTTCGCCCCCGCCGGGGTCTCGCAGTCGTCCGACGCGACCCAGCGGATGACGACCTTCGCGTTCTGCGCGAAGCCGCCGGCGCGCAGCGCCTCGGTCACGGACAGGTACGCGTCAGGCAGGTCGATGTACTTGCCGACGAGGGCGACCTCGACGTGGTGCTGAGGGTTGTGCACCCGGTCGGTCACCTTCTCCCACGCGGCCCAGTCGACGTCCCGGAACGGCAGGTCGAGGCGCCGCACGACGTAGGCGTCGAGGCCCTCGGTGTGCAGCACGCGCGGGATGTCGTAGATGCTCGGGGCGTCCGCGCAGGCGATGACGGCCTCGATGTCGACGTCGGACATCAGCGCGATCTTGCGCTTGATCGGTTCCGGCAGGTCGCGGTCCGCGCGCAGCACGAGGGCGTCCGGCTGGATCCCGATCGAGCGCAGCGCGGCAACGGAGTGCTGCGTCGGCTTGGTCTTGAGCTCGGCGCTCGGGCCGATGTACGGCACGAGCGACACGTGCAGGAAGAAGACGTTGTCCCGGCCGAGGTCGTGCCGCACCTGGCGCGCGGACTCGAGGAACGGCAGGGACTCGATGTCGCCGACCGTGCCACCGATCTCGGTGATGATGACGTCGACGTCGGGGCCCGCCTGCGCGCGCATGCGGAGCTTGATCTCGTCGGTGATGTGCGGGATGACCTGCACCGTGTCACCGAGGAACTCGCCGCGCCGCTCCTTGGCGATCACCGTCGAGTAGATCTGGCCGGTGGTCACGTTGGCGGGCGCGGTGAGGTTCACGTCGAGGAAGCGCTCGTAGTGCCCGATGTCCAGGTCGGTCTCAGCCCCGTCTTCGGTGACGAACACCTCGCCGTGCTGGAACGGGTTCATCGTGCCCGGATCGACGTTCAGGTACGGGTCTAACTTCTGCATCGTGACCCGGATACCCCGGGCCCGCAGGAGTCGGCCGAGGCTCGACGCCGTCAGCCCCTTACCCAGGGAGGAGGCTACGCCTCCGGTTACGAAGATGTGCCGGGTCGTGTTATTCGATCGCCCGGGGAGTCTTTTTGCTCGGTCTGCCACGGGCTTTCACTCTACCGGATGAACGGGCGTGCGTGAGCCGTAGACCCGGTGCAACTGGCCGACGACGTCGGCCAGGTCGGGCAGCGCCGCCGCGCGGGCGCGGGCGTGGGCGGACAGCGCGGCCCGCGCGCCGGCATCGGCGAGCAGCTCGGCGATCGCGGTCGAGATCGCGATCGCGTCGCCCACCGGCACCAGGACGGCGCCGTCGGTGCCCGTGACCTCGCGCGTCCCGCCCGCGTCCGTAGCGACGACCGGCGCGCCGAGCTGGAGCGCCTCCTGGACGCTGATCGGCTGGCCCTCCCACACCGCGGTGCTGACGACGACGTCGGCCGCGGCGAACAGGTCGGGCACGTCCGTGCGCCGCCCGAGCAGGCGGACCGGCGCGCCGAGGGATGCGATGCGCGCGGCGAGGTGATCATGCAGGGGTCCGTCGCCCGCGACGACCCACACGACGGCGCGGGTCACTGCGGCGCCGGCACCGATCTCCGGCTCGCTCGGGCCGCCCGCAGCCTGGTCGGCGGCCCGGTCCGCGGCGCGCTGGTCGGCGGCCCGGTCCGCGGCGCGCAGGTCGGCGGCCCGGTCCGCGGCGCGCAGGTCGGCCGCACGCAGGTCCGACCCGAGCAGCGTCGCGGCGTCGAGCAGCGTGTCGAGGCCCTTCTGCGGCGCGAGGCGCCCGACGGTGACCACGAGCGCGGTGTCGGCGCCGATCCCCAGGCCGACGCGGACAGCGGCCGCGCCGGCGGCCGGCAGGGGGCGTTGGGGGGCGGGCACGAGTGCCCGTTCGACCGTCGTGGCGCCCAGGACCCGGGCGCGGTCGACGAGGTCGGCCGAGACGCCCAGGACGGCGTCCGCGCCGCGGGCGACGATGCGCTCGAGCACCGCCGAGACCGCGCGCACGCCGCGCCCCCCGACCGGGAGGTTGTGCAACGTGACGACGACCCGGGGGCGCCCGGTCGGGCGCAGCGAGCGGGCCGCGAGCACCGCGAACGCGCCGGCGCGGAGGCCGTGGGCGTGCAGCACGTCGGCGCCGCGGGCCAGGCCGCGCAGGCGGGTGACGACCGCCAGGTCGCCGAGCCGGGGCCGTGCGGTGATCGGCACGGACACGAAGGCGACCCGCTCTCCGGCCGCGACGTCGGCGGCGAGCCCGGCGGGGCCCGCGACCCGGACGACCGAGCCCGGGCCGGCGGGGCCTGGCTCGCTCAGCGCCTCGGCGATCTGGGCCACGTGCCGCGCGACGCCGCCGGCGCTCGACCCGAGCACCTGGACGACGCGCTGGGCGGCGACTGCCTCAGCCACGGCGGGCACCGGGGCCGGTCTGGCCGCGCGTGCCGGGGCGGTCCGCGGCGAGCGCGCCGAGGATCGTCGTGCGGTCGGCGAACCAGGTCGCGGCCACGACGACGAGCACGCTGAGCGCCGCTCCCCCGAGCGCCGACACGATCGCGGAGGCGGCGTTGCTGCCGGTGAGGTCGAGCACGGAGTCCACGACCCAGCGTCCGCCGAGCGCGCCCAGCGCGGCGCTGGCGCCCGCGACGAGGAGCGTGCGGGGTACGCCGGCCAGTGCGGCGGGCCCGGCGGACCGACGCACCGCGACCAGGAGCACCACCCCGGCGACCGTCATCCCGATCGTGTTGCCGATCGCGAGCCCGCGCAGCGCGTCCGCGCCGCTCGGCCCGTCGGCGGTCAGCGCGAGCACCGCCACGACGGACGCGACCACGACGGCGAGCCAGCCCGTCACGACGGCGAGCACCGCCGCCCGTCCCCGCTCGAGCGCGAACAGCACCCGGGAGAGCTGGAAGATCAGGGCGTAGCCCAGCAGCCCAGGCGCGAGCCACACGAGGGTCGGCTCCATCGCCGCGAGCGCGGCGGTGTCGTTGCTCGCGTCGACCGCCGAGAACACGAAGGTCACGGCCGGTGCGGCGGCGGCGAGCGACGCCGCGCCGGCCGCGCTCACGAGCAGCACGGCACGCGTGCTCGTGGCCACGAGGCGCGCGTAGCGCTTCAGGTCGCCCGTCGCGGCGTGCTCGGCGAGCCGCGGGAACGCGGCGGTCGCGAGCGGCACGGCGAGCACGGCGTACGGCAGGAAGTACACGGCTTGCGAGTACTGGAAGATGTTCAGCGTGCCGCCGAGCTCGCCGCGCGAGTTCGCGAGCTTGACCGTCACCAGCACCGCGGCCTGCTGCGCCAGCAGCCCGCCGACGCCCGCGAGGGCGAGGCGGCGCGCCCGGACCCCGACGCCGGACGGGAACGCGAAGGTCGGGCGCAGCGTGACGCCCGAGTGCAGCACCGGAATCAGCAGCGGCAGGCTCATGGCCGCGACGCCCGCCGTCGTGCCCCAGGCGAGCCAGGCGACCGCCTCGGGGGTCAGCGCCGCGGGGTCGTTGACGGAGCCGCCGGCGATCGAGTGGAACACGAGGTAGCTCGCGATGACGACGGCGCTCGAGGCGAGCGGGGCCGCGGCCGGCCAGACGAACCGGCGCTGGGCCTGCAGGATCCCGGTGAGCACGACCCCGATGCCGTACAGCACGATCTGCGGCGCGAACACGACGAGCAGCTGGCCCGCCAGGTCCACGGTCGCCTGCGTGACGGCCGGGTCGGCGTCCGGGCGCGCGGCCGGAATGAGCAGGGCGACGAGCGGCCGAGCGAGCAGCGCGAGCAGCACCGACATCGGGAGCAGGACCGCGAGCGCCCAGGTCAGCAGCGCCGAGGAGATGCGGTCGACGTCGCCGCGCAGGTTCTTCGCGAGCGGCCCGGCGAGCAGCGGCACGATCGCCCCGGCGAGCGCGCCGCCGGCGACCACCTCGAACAGGACGTTGGGCAGCAGGTTCGCGGTCCCGTAGGCCGTGCCGGTCGCGTTGGCGCCGACGGACGCGGACTGCGCGAGCCAGCGCCCGAATCCGACGACGCGCGCCGCGATCGTGATGAGCGCGATGAGCGCCGCCGCGCCGGCGAGGCCGGACAGCGTGCGGCGAAGCGGACGGGTCGATGCCGGGCCGCTCACGCGGGGTACGCCCCCGGGCGGCGCCCGAGCGCGTCGAGCTCGCGCAGCCCGGGGGTCCGCGCGATGACCTGGGTGAAGCTGACCCGCTCGCTCACCACGGTGAGCGCGACGGCGCCGGCGAGCAGCGCGAGCCGCACGGGGCGTCGGGCGTCGAGCACGACTGCCGTGCCGAGCAGCGCGCCGAGGGCGTTCGCCCCGCCGTCGCCGAGCATGTCCCGTTCGGCGAGGTCGGCGCGCACCGCGCCGAGGGCAGCGCCGACGACGGCGCCGGCCACCCCCGCGCCCGCGCCACCCGCGAGCGCGATCGGCGCGGCGGCGAGGCCGGCGGCCTTGACGGCGCGGCCCGGGCGCAGGTCGAGCAGGTTGACGAGGTTCGCGGTGGCGGCGATGAGCGCGCCCGAGGCCGCGACGTCGGCGGCCCAGCTGAGGGGGTGCCGGCGCGAGCCGTCGGCGCCGTGGCCGGGGGTCACGATCGCGGCCGCGGCGAGCGCCGTCGCACCGATCCCGAGCACCTTGAGCCCACCCGTCGTGACGCGGCCGTGCGCGAGCGCCCCGAGGTGGCCGCGCAGCCCCTTGGTGCGGGCGCCGGTGTCCTCGGTGAGGTCGTCGACCAGCCCGAACGCCGCGCCGCCCGCAGTGGCGACGACGGCGCCGACCGCGTCGCGCGCCGTCGTGGCGCCGAGCACCGCGCCGACGAGCAGCCCGGCGGCTGCCGCGGGCCCCTCGAGCAGGCTGACCGGCTCGCCGCGGTGGTTGCTGCGGTTCCAGCGCTCGGGACCGCCGATCAGGCCCTCACGCAGCGGGAGCGCCGTCCGCGCACCGAGCGTCACGAGCGCGGCTGCGGCGCCGGCGCCGAGCCGGCGGACCACCCGGGCGCTCAACCGGTGACCCCCGCCCCGTCCACCGACGCCGGGTCGGCCTCGGCCTGGGCCGGGGTGCGGTCGACCGGTCCGAGCGTCGTGCGCTCGGGGAACGGCGACTCGTTGTCGCCGAAGCCGAAGTGCCCGACCGTCCCGCCGATGCGCGCGTTCAGCGCGAGCGGCACGGACAGCTGCCCGGTCACCTGGTCCATGCCGCTGACCGTGCTCAGGCTCGACGCCAGCTCTTCGGTGTTCGCGATCGTCGAGACCAGGTCGCCCGAGGTGACGTCGGCCGTCGCGACGACAGCGCCCTCGGTGCGGTTCTGCGCGGCGTCGGCGATCGCGACCTGGGCGGCGACGACGTCTTCGACGGGGGCAGAGGTCGAGTCCTCGTCCGCCGGGGCGCCGGTCACGATGACGATCGCGTCGGCGGGCGCCGTGATCTCGTCCGCGACCGTGATCAGCGCGCTGTCCGCGTTGGCGAGCAGCTCGATGATGAGGCCGGCCGACTCCGACTGCGAATCCGGCGCGGCCGGGTCGGCGCCCGTGAGGCCCTCGGCCAGCGCCTCGGCGAGCTCGACCTCGGTCCCGGCGTCCTCGGCGGGCGCGGGCAGCACGTAGGGCACCAGGTTGCCGGCGAGCGCCTGGCGGAAGCTGCGCAGGCTGGGGTCGGTCCAGTTGTCGGTCACGCTGACGCGCCCGCTGACGGTCGCGCCGGCCTCGGCGAGCTGCGCCTCGACGGCCGCGACGTCGTCGGAGTCCGCGCCCGGGAGCGAGATCACCGCGACCCGGCGATCGGTGAGCGCACCCGACACGAGCGTCGGGCCAGCGGCCTCGAGGTAGCTGCGCTGCTCGGCCTGTGCGCCCTCGGCGGCCGTCAGGTCGGCGCGCAGGGCGTCCCGGTCGGAGCGCAGCGCCTGGACCTGGCCCGTCAGCGTGTCGCCGATCGCCTCCTTGAGGGGCCCGGCGCCGAGCGCGATGCCGACGGCCAGGGCGATGAACACCGAGATCAGGGAGACGATGTGGTAGCGGAAGTCGATCACTGTGCGGTCTTTTCGTCGAGAGCGGGTCGGGCGGTCCGGTCGGGGCGCATCAGGCGCCGCCGAAGAGCGAACCGACCCAGGAGAACAGGTCGTCGAACCGTGCACCGAACAGGCCGAACATGGTCTGCCCGGACGCGGTGGACGCGAGCGCGACCACGAGGGCGAGCAGGCCCGCGGCCACGAGGCCGATGAGCTGGTAGTTCGAGATGCGCGCCCGGTACAGGCGCGAGACGCCCTTGGCGTCGACGAGCTTGCTCCCGACGCGCAGGCGCGTCAGGAAGGTGCTCGCCATGCCCGAGCGCCCCTTGTCGAGAAACTCGACGAGCGTCGCGTGGGTGCCGACGGCGACGATGAGCTCGGCGCCCTTGTCGTCGGCGAGCAGCATCGCGACGTCCTCGCTCGTGCCGGTCGCCGGGAACACGACGTGGTCGACGCCGAGCTTCGCGACCCGCTCGAGCCCGGGGGCCCGGCCGTCGCGGTAGGCGTGCACCACGATCTCCGCGCCGCAGCGCAGCGCCTTGTCGGAGACCGAGTCCATGTCGCCGACGATGAGCTGGGGCGTCCAGCCGGCCTCGAGGATCGCGTCCGCGCCGCCGTCCACACCGATCAGCACCGGGCGGTACTCGATGATGTACGGCCGCAGCGTCGCGAGGTCGTCCTTGTAGTGATAACCGCGCACCACGATGAGCACGTGCCGGCCGTCGATCACGGTGGAGATGTCGGGGACGCCGATGCCGTCCAGCAGGAGGTCGCGTTCGCGGCGCAGGTAGTCCATCGTGTTCGCCGCGAAGGACTCGAGCTGCTCGGACAGGCCCTCGCGGGCGGCCTCTAGGTTCGCCGCGATCGTCGCGGTGGTCTGCTCGACGCCCTCGGCGAGGACGGTGTCGCCGTCGTGCACCGCACCCTCGATGACCCGGACGACCCGGCCCTCGACCAGAGACATCACGTCGGGGCCGAGGTCATCCACCAGCGGGATGCCCGCGGCGACCAGGATCTCGGGGCCGAGGTTCGGGTACCGCCCCGACGTCGACCGGGCCGCGTTGAGCACGGCCGCGGGCTGGCACGCGACGAGCGCCTCGGCGGACACCCGGTCGATGTCGAGGTGGTCGATCACGGCGATGTCGCCCGGTCGGAGCCGCTTGGTCAGGGCCTTGGTTCGAGGGTCGACACGAACGGGACCCGCCGTTCCGGGCTCGACGGGCAGGGGCGCGTGTTTACGAAAAGTCAGTCTCATCGTGGGTCATCGTCCCATGCCGGACAGTGCGAGAAGCTCAGCGGCATGCGTGCGCGCCGCAGCAGACTCGTCTTGGCCCGACAGCATGCGGGCGAGCTCGCGCACCCGATCGGTCCCCGTGACCGGCCGGACGTCGGAGTCGGTGACCGTGTCGATGCCCCCGGCGAGCTGCTTGGTGACCACCAGATGGGTGTCCGCGAAGGCCGCGACCTGGGCCAGGTGCGTGACCACGATCACCTGGGAGCCGCGCGCGAGCAGCGCGAGCCGGCGCCCGACCTCGACCGCCGCCTTGCCTCCCACCCCGGCGTCCACCTCGTCGAACACGAACGTCGGCGGCCGGCGCGCGCCGGACTCCGGCGACGTGGCGAGCGCGACCTCGATCGCCAGCATGACGCGCGACAGCTCGCCGCCCGAGGCGCCCTTGCCGAGCGCGCGCGCGGGCGCACCCGCGTGCGGCACGAGGAGCATCTCGACGCTCTCGGCGCCCCAGGGCCCCGGCTCGGCCAGCGCCGCGACGTCGACCGTGAGCCGGGCGCCCGCCATCGCGAGGCCGGCCAGCTCGCCCGTGACGGCCGCGGCGAGGTTCTCGGCGGCCATGCGCCGGCCGGTCGTCAGCGTCGCGGCCCGCTCGGCAAGCAGGGCCGTCAGCTCGCCGTGGCGCGCGGTGAGCGCGGCGAGGCGATCGCCGCCGCCGTCGAGCTCGAGCAGGCGCAGCCCGGCGGCCTGCGCCCACGCGAGCACCGCGTCGCTCGTCTCGCCGTAGCTGCGCGTGAGTTGGCCGAGCTCGGCCCGCCGCTGCTGCACCGCCTCGAGCCGGCGCGGATCCGCGTCCAGGTCCTGGAGGTAGCCGGACAGCTCGGCCGCGACGTCGGCGAGCAGGTACCCGACGTCGGCGAGCCGCGTCGCGAGCCCAGCGAGGGCGGCATCGTGCTCGCCGGCCTGCTCGAGCACCCGGCGGCCGCGGTCGACGGCGAAGGCCGCCGCGACCTCCTCGGCGGCATCCGGGTCGCCGGCGATGGCATCGTGGGCGACCGCGGCCGCGGCGCGCAGGTCCTCCGCGTGCCCGAGCCGGTCGGCCTCGGCCGCGAGCTCGACGTCCTCCCCCGGCTGGGGGGCGACGCGCTCGACCTCGTCGAGTCCCCGCCGCAGCAGGTCGGCCTCGTGCGCGCGGTCGGCGCCGCGCGTCGTGAGCTCCTCGATCTCGGTGCTCAGGCGCGCGAGCTCCGCCCAGGTGCTGCGAAAGTCGACGAGGACGCCCTGATGGTCGGGCCCGGCGAACGCGTCGAGGGCCTCCCGCTGGCGCGCGGGCGAGCGCAGCCGTGACTGATCTGCCTGCCCGTGCACCGTGACGAGGTCCTCGGCCAACTCGGCGAGCACCGCCTGCGGGACGCCGCGGCCGCCGAGGTGCGCGCGCGAGCGGCCCTCCGCCGCGACCGTGCGCAGCAGGACGAGCGTGCCGTCGTCGTCGAGCTCGGCTCCGGCGTCGGCCGCGCGCTCGGCGGCCGCGGAGCCGGGGCTCATGCTGACGCGACCCTCGACCGCCGCGCGGTCCTGGCCCGTGCGCACCGTGCCGGGATCGGCCTTGCCGCCGAGCAGCAGGTCGAGTCCGGTGAGCACCATCGTCTTTCCCGCGCCCGTTTCGCCGGTCAGCACGGTGAGCCCGGGGCCGAGGGCGACCCGCGCGCGCGCGATGACGCCCAGGTTCTCGATCCGGAGCTCCTCGAGCATGGTCAGCCCTCCCGCGCCTGATCGGTGCCGGGCGCGTGCTCGGTGCCGGGCGCGTGCTCGGTGCCGGGCGCGTGCTCGGTGCCGGGCGCGTGCTCGGCGCCGCGGCCATGGTGGGCCGGGAGCCCGCGCCAGCCCTCGACGGGCAGCGAGAACTTGCTCACGAGCCGGTCGGTGAAGGGGGCCTGGCTCAGGCGCGCGAGCCGGACCGGCACGGGGCTGCGCCGGACCTCGACGCGCGCACCCACGGGCAGGTGCGTGCGCCGGCGGCCGTCGCAGCTGAGCACTCCGACGGCGCCCGTGCGGGCGAGCACCTCGAGCGCGAGCACGCTCGACGGCCCGACGACGAGCGGTCGGGCGAACAGCGCGTGCGCCGACAGCGGGACGAGCAGCATCGCGTCGACGTCCGGCCAGACGACCGGTCCCCCGGCCGAGAAGGCGTGCGCCGTCGAGCCGGTCGCGGTCGACATCACCACCCCGTCGCAGCCGAACGTCGACAGCGGCCGCCCGTCGACCTCGATGACGACCTCGATCATCCGCGACCGGTCCGCCTTCTCGACGGTGGCCTCGTTCAAGGCCCAGTCGTGCAGCGGCTCCGCGAGCCCGGGGACGGTGATGCGCACGTCCAGCGTCGTGCGCTCCTCGACCTCGTAGTCGCGGGCCGCGAGCCGCCGGATGGCCTCGCCGATGTCCTCGCGCTCGCTCTCGGCCAGGAACCCGACGTGCCCGAGGTTGACCCCGAGCAGGGGGATGTCGGTGCCCCGGGTGAGCTCGGCGGCGCGCAGGATCGTGCCGTCGCCGCCCAGCACGACGGCGATCTCGACGTCGGTCAGGTCGACCCCGACCGAGTCGAGCACGAGATCGAAACCGGCCCGCTCGAGCTCGCGGATCGCCTCCTCCGTCGCGGCGAGCGCCTCCGACCGGCCGAGATGCGTGACCACGAGTGCGCGGCGGGTCATCGCGGCACCCCGCTCGTCCAGCCGGCGTTCGCGCCCGTCGGGCCGGCGGCGACGGCTGCGGCGATGAGCGCGTCGAGGTCGGGCGCGTCGGCGTCAGCGTGGGCGTCAGTGGGCGCGCCGGCGTCGGGCGACTGCTCGGCGCCGACGAGCCAGAGGAAGAACTCCACGTTGCCGCTCGGGCCGGGCAGCGGGCTCGCGACGACGGCGACGGCCCGCAGGCCGAGCCCGGCGGCCGCCTGCGCGACGTCGTGCACCGCCTTGGCCCGCAGCTCGGGCTCGCGCACGACCCCGCCCGGGCCGAGCCGTTCCCGGCCGACCTCGAACTGGGGCTTGACGAGCAGGAGGAAGTCGGCGCCGGGCGCCGCGACGGCCACGAGCGCCGGCAGCACGACGGTCAGCGAGATGAACGAGAGGTCGCCGACAACGAGCGCGGGCGCGTCGCCGAGGTCACCCGCGGCGAGGTTGCGAATGTTGACGCCCTCGCGGACGGTGACCCGAGGGTCGGCGCGCAGCGCGGGGACGAGCTGATCGTGCCCGACGTCGACGGCGACGACGTGCGCCGCCCCCCGGCGCAGCAGCACGTCGGTGAAGCCCCCGGTGGAGGCGCCCGCGTCGAGGCAACGCCGGCCGGCGATGCTCGGCGCGCGCAGGCCGAGCTCGTCGAGGGCCCCGGCGAGCTTGTGCCCGGCACGCGAGGCGTAGTCCGGGGCGTCGTCCGGCCGGGCCTCGACCGCGACGACCTGCCCGGGGGCGACCGGGGTCGAGCTCTTGCCTGCGCCGACGCCGTCCACGCTGACCCGGCCCGCGGCGATCAGCTCGCCGGCGTGACGTCGGGACCGGGCCAGGCCGGCCCTGACCAGCTCGCTGTCCACGCGGGTGCGCTCCACCGGTGTGCCCTCGACTCGGGTGGGCTCGGCCACGCTAGGCGCCCTCGTCCGCGAGGCGGTCCTGCAGGGCGCCGTGGACGGCGTCGAACACGGCGACGTGGGCGCGCACCGGCAGAGCGTCGAGCTGTCCTAGGCGCGTCAGCGCAGCGTCAACCGCGGCGTCCCCGGTCGTCTGGGCCGCCGGCTCGTGCTGGCCGGCGATCGCGCCCGGCGCATGCTCGTGCACACCTACTCCTCGGTCGAAGCTCGATCTGCCGAGGTCACCCCGGCAACGCTCCACGTTACCGGCCGCGCGCGCCGATCACGGCGCGGCGACGCCGAGCTCGGGCACCGAATCGGCCGCGAGCTCGAGGCCGGCGTCGACCGCCTCCCACGCGGCCATGCAGGCCGACCGGAGCAGGTCCATCTGGGCGTCGACGCCCTCACCCGAGCGCGCGAGCTCGAGCCGGCCGTCCGTCACGCGCGCGGACGCGCCGCGGGTCGCCCACCAGCCGTCGGCGCCACGCTCCGGCACGGGGTGGGCGACGAGCAGGCTCATCAGGTCGGCGCCGAGGTAGTCGGGGCGCTCGTGCGCGCCCGCGAGCACCGCGTCGCGGCCCGAGCTCACGCCGGTGAGCACGTGCAGGCCGGGGTAGCCCGCCGCGCGGGCCCCCGCCAGGTCCGTGTCGAGGCGGTCGCCGACGACGAGGGGCCGGTCCGAGCCGGCCCGCTCGACGGCGAGCCGGTACATCGTCGGGGCCGGCTTGCCCGCACTGTCCGGCACGACGCCGGTCGCGGCCTGGACCGCGGCGACGAGAGAGCCGTTCCCGGGCGCGAACCCGCGCGCCGTGGGCAGGCTCAGGTCGAGGTTGCTCGCGACGTGCCAGGCGCCACGCTCGACCGCATACGCGGCCTCCGCGAGCTGGGTCCAGCCGAGCTCGGGCGCGAAGCCCTGCGCGACGGCGTCGGGCTTGTCGTCCGCCGACGTCACGACCACGAAGCCGGCGGCCCGGACGGCCGTGACGAGGCCCGCTCCCCCGACGACGAGCACCTTCGCGCCGGGCGAGAGCCGCGTCGCGAGCACGCCGGCCGCGGCCTGCGCGGCCGTCATGACCTCGACGGGCTCGGTCGGGATGCCGAGCCCGCTCAGCTGGGCCGCGACGGACTCGGGCTCGCGGGAGGCGTTGTTCGTGATGAACACGAGCCGCATCCCGTTCGCGCGCGCGCCCGCCAGGCCCTGCGACGCGCCGTCGATCGGGTCGTGGCCGCGGTAGGCGACCCCGTCCAGATCGACGAGCGCCAGGTCGTACCGCTCGGCCAGCGGGACGTCGGAACCGATCAGCCCCGTCATGCGCGATCGTCGACGGCCGCGGGCGCGTCGGTGGCCGGTGAGTCGGTGGCCGGCGCGTCGGTTGCGGGCGCGTCGTCGACCGGCGCGTCGGACTCGTCGTCGTCGTCCAGGTCGAAGACGACGACGTCCTCCTCGGGCTCGTCGCTGCCGCCCGAGGCTTCGGCGAGCTGCGCGGCGGAGTACCCGGCGAGCGCCGCTGCGGCGTCCTCGGGGCGACCCAGGGCGATCAGCGCCGCAGAGCGGGCCTGCGCGATGCGCACCGCGACGACGCCTGCGACGACGCCGAGGCGAGCCAGCGCGCTGTCGGCGAGCACCGCGTACGCGGCCTCCGGCTCCGCCAGGTCGAGCCGCGCGCCGCTCACGACGATGGCGAGCTCGATTGCGGCGTCGGCCTCGAGGCCCTCCGCCTCGGGGGACGCGGCCAACGCGAGCGCGCGCTCGGGACGCCCGAGGCCTCGCTCGCAGTCCGCCATGATCGCCAGGTGCTCGGACGAGCCGTTGAGCCGGCGCACCGTGCGCAGCTCGCGCAGCGCCTCGGCGTAGCGGCCGGTCCGGTACGCGGCGAGGCCGGCGGCCTCGCGGACGACGTCGACGCGGCCCGCGCGCCGCACCGCGGCCTGGGCGTGCTCGTACGCCTGCTCCGGGAACGTGTCGAGCAGGCGCCCGGCCATCACCAGGTGCTGGCCGACGCCGTCGGCGTTCTCCTTGCTGAGGGTGCGCAGCCGCGCGCGCACAGCACGATCGAGGTCAGAGAACTGCACGTCCTCGTCGATCGGGGGTGCGACCTGGCGCTCGGCCTCGGGCGAGCGAGTGAGGCGGTGGTCGATCGCGTCGCCGTCACGCTGCGGAGCGGCGGAGCCGCCTCGCGGTGCACGCTCGCTGCGACCCCGGTCGTCGGGACGGCTGTCCGAGCGGCTGTCGGGGCGACGCGAGCGGTCCGGTGCACCCGAACGATCGGGGCGGTCGGGCCGGTCGCTCGTCCGGGGACGGTCGGGCCGGTCGTTCGTGCGCGGTCGGTCGGGCCGGTCGTTGGTGCGCGGCCGAGCGGCGCGCTCAGTGCCCGCGCGCGGGGTCCGGTCGTGCGTCGGCGGGCGCTCGGTGCGGCGCACAGCGTTGTTGTCGTCGCCGCCGCGGTCCGTGCTGCGGTCGGCCTGGGCGCCCCAGCGGGGACGCTCGTCGCGGTCCTGGCTGCTCGTGCGCTCGGGGGCCACCGCTGCGCGGTCGGGACGCTCGGTGCGCTCGGAACGCTCGGTGCGGGCAGGGCGCTCGGTGCGGGCAGGACGCTCGCCGGCGGGACGGTACGGACGGTCCCCGCCGCGGGTGTCGGGGCGGGAGTCGCCACGGTCGTCGTTGGACCGGAACGGCGGACGCGAACCCGTCGACGGACGGCTCGACCGCTCGGGACGGTCCGGGCGGTCACCGGACGGACGGTACGGACGATCCCCGCGGTCGCCGGCGGGACGGTACGGACGATCTCCGCCACGTGCGTCGGGGCGGGAGTCGCCACGGTCGTCGTTGGACCGGAACGGCGGACGCGAACCCGTCGACGGACGGCTCGACCGCTCGGGACGGTCCGGGCGGTGACCGGACGGACGGTACGGACGATCCCCGCGGTCGCCGGCGGGACGGTACGGACGATCTCCGCCACGTGCGTCGGGGCGGGAGTCGCCACGGTCGTCGTTGGACCGGAACGGCGGACGCGAACCCGTCGACGGACGGCTCGACCGCTCGGGACGGTCCGGGCGGTGACCGGACGGACGGTACGGACGATCCCCGCGGTCGGGGGCGGGACGGTACGGACGATCCCCGCCACGTGCGTCGGGGCGGGAGTCGCCCCGGTCGTCGCTAGACCGGAACGGCGGACGCGAACCCGTCGACGGACGGCTCGACCGCTCGGGACGGTCACTGGACGGACGGTACGGACGGTCGCCACCGCGCGCGGGGCGCTCGGCACCCTGCGCGGCCGGACGGTCGGTCCCGTGGTCCTCCCAGCGCGATCGCTGGGTCGGGCGCTCGTCGTTCGCCCGATACGTGGGCCGCGCGCTGCCGGTCGACGGCCGGTACGGCCGCTCCTGGCGCTCGCCGGCCGGGCGGTACGGGCGGTCGCCCCCACGCGAAGCGCCACCGGATCCAGCGCCGCCCCGGGGCGCGCTCCGCCCGCGCTCGTCGGAACCCCTCGAGCCGCTGGCGTTCCCGGCGTCCTTGTTCACGTGTGTCTCCCTCGTAGTCATGCGTCGATCTATCGTCTCATTGCCGCGCGGGTCGGCCGCGGTGGCGGTACCGGGGCGACAAGGCGGCCCAGCTCGATGCCTGGACCGGCGCGGCCACGAGGCGCACGCGTCGCGCGGCCGGGATCGGCCGCTGCAGCGCACATCGCTCTTGTGGTGTCACGTACTGGTCAGGCGAAAACGAGAAAGAGCCACCCCGAGATGGGGTGGCTCTTTCTGTAATGGTTGTCCGGCGGCGACTTACTCTCCCACACAGTCTCCCGTGCAGTACCATCGGCGCAGAGGGGCTTAGCTTCCGGGTTCGGAATGGGACCGGGCGTTTCCCCCTCGCTATGACCGCCGTAACTCTATGGAGATATCTGGTTGCGGGTATACCCGTCCGTATCTCGGGAACCGCACAGTGGACGCATGGCAACAGTGTAAGTGTGTCAAGTTATCGGCTTATTAGTACCGGTCAGCTTCACGGGTCTTTAGTCCCCGCTTCCACATCCGGCCTATCAACCCAGTGGTCTAGCTGGGAGCCTCTCGGGACGTATCCCATGGAAACCTCATCTTGAAGCAGGCTTCCCGCTTAGATGCTTTCAGCGGTTATCCCTTCCGAACGTAGCTAACCAGCCGTGCTCCTGGCGGAACAACTGGCACACCAGAGGTTCGTCCGTCCCGGTC
The DNA here is from genome assembly GCF_017569225.1 of Pengzhenrongella sicca. GTDB lineage: Bacteria > Actinomycetota > Actinomycetes > Actinomycetales > Cellulomonadaceae > Pengzhenrongella > Pengzhenrongella sicca. The sequence continues at coordinate 1,566,942 of NZ_CP071868.1, read as the reverse complement.
CTCTCGTACTAGGGACAGCCCTTCTCAAGTTTCCTGCGCGCGCAGCGGATAGGGACCGAACTGTCTCACGACGTTCTAAACCCAGCTCGCGTACCGCTTTAATGGGCGAACAGCCCAACCCTTGGGACCTACTCCAGCCCCAGGATGCGACGAGCCGACATCGAGGTGCCAAACCATGCCGTCGATATGGACTCTTGGGCAAGATCAGCCTGTTATCCCCGGGGTACCTTTTATCCGTTGAGCGACGGCGCTTCCACAAGCCACCGCCGGATCACTAGTTCCGACTTTCGTCCCTGCTCGACCTGTCAGTCTCACAGTCAAGCTCCCTTGTGCACTTGCACTCGACACCTGATTGCCAACCAGGCTGAGGGAACCTTTGAGCGCCTCCGTTACATTTTAGGAGGCAACCGCCCCAGTTAAACTACCCATCAGGCACTGTCCCTGATCCGGATTACGGACCGAGGTTAGATATCCAGAGCGACCAGAGTGGTATTTCAACGTTGACTCCACCGACACTGGCGTGCCGGCTTCACAGTCTCCCACCTATCCTACACAAGCCGCACCGAACACCAATACCAAACTATAGTAAAGGTCCCGGGGTCTTTCCGTCCTGCTGCGCGTAACGAGCATCTTTACTCGTAGTGCAATTTCGCCGAGTTCACGGTTGAGACAGCGGAGAAGTCGTTACGCCATTCGTGCAGGTCGGAACTTACCCGACAAGGAATTTCGCTACCTTAGGATGGTTATAGTTACCACCGCCGTTTACTGGGGCTTAAATTCTGAGCTTCGCCTTGCGGCTGACCCGTCCTCTTAACCTTCCAGCACCGGGCAGGCGTCAGTCCGTATACATCGTCTTGCGACTTCGCACGGACCTGTGTTTTTAGTAAACAGTCGCTTCTCCCTGGTCTCTGCGACCTTCGAACGCTCCCCCAGCTAGTGGGTTCACGCCTCAGGCCCCCCTTCTCCCGAAGTTACGGGGGCATTTTGCCGAGTTCCTTAACCATGATTCTCTCGATCGCCTTAGTATTCTCTACCTGATCACCTGAGTCGGTTTAGGGTACGGGCGGCTAGAATCTCGCGTCGAGGTTTTTCTTGGCAGCATAGGATCACCCAATCATCCCGCATAAGCGGTCACCATCAGTTCTCAGGCTTAACAAGAGGCGGATTTGCCTACCTCTTACCCTACAACCTTGGACGTGGACTACCATCGCCACGCTGGGCTACCTTCCTGCGTCACCCCTGTTAATACGCTTACCTAATAGCAGTTCGGTTCGCGCGCTCCCCCGGCACGTCCCCGAAGGGATCTAGCCGGCTTCAGGCGCTTAGCATCACCACGGTCGGTATGGGCGATTCTTCGCCGGTACGGGAATATCAACCCGTTGTCCATCGACTACGCCTGTCGGCCTCGCCTTAGGTCCCGACTTACCCAGGGCGGATTAGCCTGGCCCTGGAACCCTTGATCATTCGGCGGACGGGTTTCTCACCCGTCTTTCGCTACTCATGCCTGCATTCTCACTCGTGTAGGCTCCACCGCTGGGTTACCCCGCGGCTTCACTGCCCACACGACGCTCCCCTACCCATCCACACACCTGGACCACGAAGGCCTGGTTATTATGTGAATGCCACAGCTTCGGCGGTATGCTTGAGCCCCGCTACATTGTCGGCGCGGAATCACTTGACCAGTGAGCTATTACGCACTCTTTCAAGGGTGGCTGCTTCTAAGCCAACCTCCTGGTTGTCTGTGCAACTCCACATCCTTTCCCACTTAGCATACGCTTGGGGGCCTTAGCTGGTGGTCTGGGCTGTTTCCCTCTCGACAACGGAGCTTATCCCCCGTAGTCTCACTGCCACGCTCTCACTTACCGGCATTCGGAGTTTGGCTAACGTCAGTAACCTTGTAGGGCCCATTAGCTATCCAGTAGCTCTACCTCCGGCAAGAAACACGTGACGCTGCACCTAAATGCATTTCGGGGAGAACCAGCTATCACGGAGTTTGATTGGCCTTTCACCCCTAACCACAGGTCATCCCCTCGGTTTTCAACCCAAGTGGGTTCGGTCCTCCACGCGGTCTTACCCGCGCTTCAACCTGCCCATGGCTAGATCACTCCGCTTCGGGTCTAGAGCACGCGACTGAATCGCCCTGTTCGGACTCGCTTTCGCTACGGCTTCCCCACACGGGTTAACCTCGCCACGTACCACTAACTCGCAGGCTCATTCTTCAAAAGGCACGCTGTCACCCCTGCTAGGGAGGCTCCAACGGATTGTAGGCACACGGTTTCAGGTACTATTTCACTCCCCTCCCGGGGTACTTTTCACCTTTCCCTCACGGTACTTGTCCGCTATCGGTCACTAGGTAGTATTTAGGCTTAGACAGTGGTCTGTCCAGATTCACACGGGATTTCTCGGGCCCCGTGCTACTTGGGATCCCCTTCGGGAGGCCACGCCATTTCGTCTACGGGGGTCACACCCTCTGTGCCGGGCCTTTCAATGCCCTTCGACTATGACGCGACTTTCTGACTCCCTATCACCTCGGCAGAGGCAATGGAAAGGTCCCACAACCCCGACTACGCAACGCCTGCCGGCTTGAACACGCAATCGGTTTGGCCTGTTCCGCTTTCGCTCGCCACTACTCACGGAATATCTCTTCCTGTCGGTACTGAGATGTTTCACTTCCCGACGTTCCCTCCACACACCCTATATATATCAGGTGCGGGTCACTGGACATGACTCCAGCGGGGTTTCCCCATTCGGACATCCTCGGATCACGGTTCGTTTGCCAACTCCCCGAGGCTTATCGCAGGCTACAACGTCCTTCTTCGGCTCCTAGTGCCAAGGCATCCACCATGTGCCCTTAAAAACTTGACAACATTAATCTTCTTGCAAAGATCTTCTTACAAAGATGCTCGCGTCCACTGTGCAGTTCTCAAGCTACGGGCGATCCCACGCTCCCCAACCACACCCTTAGGTGCATCGGCTGGTTCACCGTGATCCGCAGCCACCACCAAACCCCACCATGACGGCGACGATCTGGTCGGTCTGGTCTCACACCCACTGGCATGACCCCAGACCCTGGCGGCCTGAAAGCAACAAGCTTGCGCCCGTGCCCTCAGGACCCAACAACGTGCCCAGCCAACCCCTGCCCCACCTCGCCGCGTTCCACCCCACGCAAGCGCAGGAGTACTAGCAGCTTCCGCAGGTCGCGGTCAGCCATAGTCGATGTTCCACCCGTGAGCACTGCCCCCGACGCGTTCGGCCGGGGCACAGGCCTGGACACCACCAGCAACCCACTACAGGAAACCAGCTAGTGCCAGAGCTCCTTAGAAAGGAGGTGATCCAGCCGCACCTTCCGGTACGGCTACCTTGTTACGACTTAGTCCCAATCGCCAGTCCCACCTTCGACAGCTCCCTCCCCACAAGTGAGGTTGGGCCACCGGCTTCGGGTGTTACCGACTTTCGTGACTTGACGGGCGGTGTGTACAAGGCCCGGGAACGTATTCACCGCAGCGTTGCTGATCTGCGATTACTAGCGACTCCGACTTCATGGGGTCGAGTTGCAGACCCCAATCCGAACTGAGACCGGCTTTTTGGGATTCGCTCCACCTCGCGGTATCGCAGCCCTTTGTACCGGCCATTGTAGCATGCGTGAAGCCCAAGACATAAGGGGCATGATGATTTGACGTCATCCCCACCTTCCTCCGAGTTGACCCCGGCAGTCTCCTATGAGTCCCCGCCATAACGCGCTGGCAACATAGGACGAGGGTTGCGCTCGTTGCGGGACTTAACCCAACATCTCACGACACGAGCTGACGACAACCATGCACCACCTGTACACCGACCTTGCGGGGAGCACATCTCTGCACTTTTCCGGTGTATGTCAAGCCTTGGTAAGGTTCTTCGCGTTGCATCGAATTAATCCGCATGCTCCGCCGCTTGTGCGGGCCCCCGTCAATTTCTTTGAGTTTTAGCCTTGCGGCCGTACTCCCCAGGCGGGGCACTTAATGCGTTAGCTGCGGCACGGAACTCGTGGAATGAGCCCCACACCTAGTGCCCAACGTTTACGGCATGGACTACCAGGGTATCTAATCCTGTTCGCTCCCCATGCTTTCGCTCCTCAGCGTCAGTTGCGGCCCAGAGACCTGCCTTCGCCATCGGTGTTCCTCCTGATATCTGCGCATTCCACCGCTACACCAGGAATTCCAGTCTCCCCTACCGCACTCTAGTCTGCCCGTACCCACTGCAAGCCCGAGGTTGAGCCTCGAGTTTTCACAGCAGACGCGACAAACCGCCTACGAGCTCTTTACGCCCAATAATTCCGGACAACGCTTGCGCCCTACGTATTACCGCGGCTGCTGGCACGTAGTTAGCCGGCGCTTCTTCTGCAGGTACCGTCACGACCGAGAAAACCCGACCACTTCTTCCCTGCTGAAAGAGGTTTACAACCCGAAGGCCTCCATCCCTCACGCGGCGTCGCTGCATCAGGCTTTCGCCCATTGTGCAATATTCCCCACTGCTGCCTCCCGTAGGAGTCTGGGCCGTATCTCAGTCCCAGTGTGGCCGGTCGCCCTCTCAGGCCGGCTACCCGTCGTCGCCTTGGTGAGCCATTACCTCACCAACAAGCTGATAGGCCGCGAGTCCATCCCAGACCGATAAATCTTTCCAGACACTACCCATGCAGGCATGTCTCATATCCGGTATTAGCTCCGATTTCCCGAAGTTATCCCAGAGTCAGGGGCAGGTTACTCACGTGTTACTCACCCGTTCGCCACTGATCCACCAAAGCAAGCTTCGATTTCACCGTTCGACTTGCATGTGTTAAGCACGCCGCCAGCGTTCGTCCTGAGCCAGAATCAAACTCTCCGTAAATGTCTATAAGCAACCCCACCACCAAAGCAGCAAGGCAACCGACAAAACGAAACGACCCCGAAGGGCCAGTTGAACTGACCAAAAAACAGGCACCCCCCACTGACGGAAAGGCACCTGCATTAAGCCAATTTAAAATCCACCAACCCACAACAACCAGACAAAAGCCCAGCCATCACAAGCCAATGAACCAAATGGCATCGACTACTTAGCACGCTGTTGAGTTCTCAAGGAGCGGACGCGCATCCCAACCAGTCTCACAACCAGTCGAAAGGCAACCATTCAATCCTACCTTCAATCCCGGCCCCCACCAAATCCGCTTATTCAGCGAACCCACCGGGAACCACGATCAATCTTCGCACAACAATCCAGGCACACAAACAACCCGAAACCATCATCCAAAGGGGTGGTCGCCTGCGGGACCAGCCACCATCAGCGCGTCTTAGCGCCGTGATGTCCGTTCCTCCCAACCGGGCGACAAGAGTGAAGACTACGCACCCGCCCTGCGAGCGTCAAATCAGTCCCCCGAATGCCCTGGCACCTGCGCATCCACGACCGCGAGGGTGCGCTTGCCGCGACGCAGCACGGCCCATCGGCCGTGCAGCAGGTCCGCGCCGGCGAGCACCGCGGCCTCGTCCGCGATCCGCACGTTGTTCACGGAGGCGCCGCCGTCGGCAATCGCACGGCGGGCCGCGGCCTTGCTCGCGACCACCCCGGTCGCGGCTAGCAGGTCGGCGAGCAGGTCGCCGGGCGCGCCCTTCGCGGTGGGCAGCTCGGCGACGGCCGCGGCCGTCGTCGACTCGTCGAGCTCGCGCAGGTCGCCGCGGCCGAACAGCGCCTGGCTCGCCGCGACGACCTTGTCTGCGGCCGCCGCCCCGTGCACGAGCGCCGTCACGTCATAGGCGAGCGCGCGCTGGGCCGCGCGCGCCGCCGGCCGCGTCGACACCGCGTAGGCGAGCTCCTCGATCTCGGCCCGCGTCCGGAAGGTGAAGACCTTGAGGTGCCCGACGACGTCGGCGTCGTCGGCGTTCAGCCAGAACTGGAAGAAGGCGTACGGGCTCGTGAGCTCGGGGTCCAGCCACACCGTGCCCGTCTCGGTCTTACCGAACTTGGTCCCGTCCGCCTTGGTGATCAGCGGGGTCGTGAGCGCGTGCACCGCGTGCTGGTCCGACTTGTGGATGAGCTCGACGCCCGACAGGAGGTTGCCCCACTGGTCGTTGCCGCCGGTCTGCAGGCTCGCGCCGTGCCGACGGTGCAGCTCGAGGTAGTCCATTCCCTGCAGGATCTGGTAGCTGAACTCCGTGAAGCTGATGCCCTGGTCGCTGTTCAGCCGGCGCGCCACCGTGTCCTTCGCGAGCATCGTGCCGAGCCGGTAGTGCTTGCCGACGTCGCGCAGGAAGTCGATCGCCGACATCGGCGCGGTCCAGTCGAGGTTGTTCACCATGCGCGCGGCGGCGGGGCCGGTGAAGTCGAGCAGCGGCTCGATCTGCCGACGGATGCGGTCGACCCACTCGGCGACGAGGTCCGGCGCGTTGAGGGTGCGCTCCCCCGCCATCTTCGGATCCCCGATGAGGCCGGTCGCTCCGCCGACGAGGGCGAGCGGGAGGTGCCCGGCGAGCTGCAGGCGGCGCACCGTAAGGATCTGGACGAGGTTCCCGATGTGCAGGCTCGGCGCCGTCGGGTCGAACCCGCAGTACAGCGTGATCGGCCCCGCGGCGAGCGCCGAGCGCAGCGCCTCGACGTCGGTGCACTGGGCAACCAGCCCACGCCATTGCAGCTCGGCCAGGACGTCACTCACGAAGTTCTCCCTCAGATGCGGGCGGCGCGCCGAAGCGGCGGCCAGGGGCAAGTCTGCCGTGCTCGGGGCCGCGCCGGCGCACCGCGGCCCGGTACGCCGAGACGGTGGGCTCGGCCGGGAGCCAGGCGCGCCACGGAAAGAGGTCGCCGTCGCCGCCGACGCCGGAGACCCCGACGCGCGGCCCCGTCGCCCCCGCGGGAGCCGCGCCGGCGGGCCGGGCCTGGACGACGACGCGGCCGTCCGGGTCGGTGACGTCCAGGCCGCCGGCCGTGAGGTCGATCCCGAGCGCGACGGCGAGTCGGGCGGGGCCGCGCGCGAGGTCGACGTCGGACCGCAGGACGCCCGCGCGCTGCCGGCGCTCGCGCGCCAGGGCTGCGCCCTCGGTCACCTCGCCCGCCCGCAGCAGCACCGCGGCGGCGACGCCGGCGGGCTCGCACACGATGTTCACGCAGATGTGCAGGCCCAGGTGGCGGTAGACGTAGAGGCGGCCGGGCTCGGCGAACATGGCCGCGTTGCGCGCCGTCGGGCCGCGGTAGGCGTGCGAGCCCGGGTCGGCGTCGCCCCGGTAGGCCTCCACCTCCGTGATCCGCACCGTGACCCGGCCCGCCGCGCTCGTCGTCGTCACCGACGCGCCGAGGAGCTCGCCCGCCACGACCGGCGCGTCGCGGGCGAACCAGGCGCGCTCCAGCGGCGCCGTCACGGCTCGAGCGCCGCGCCGACGCCGCTGTCGACGATCACGTCGGCGCGCTCGCGCGTACCCTCGGCCGCGAAGTGCGCGGCCTCGTCCTGCGCCCAGGCGAGCCAGTGGGCGCGCATCGCCTCGCCGTCGCGGGCGATCCCGCGCGCGAGCCGCTCGGCGGGCGGCGCCTCGACCCAGACCTTCAGGACGGCGCACGGGTCGACGCCGCGACGCGCCGACCCGCACCCCTCGAGCACGAGCACCTCGGCGACCGGGACCTCGTGGACCTCGGCGAACTCCTGGGCGACCCAGTCGTAGCGGCGGTACCGGCCGGTCAGGCCCGCGCCGAGCGGGGCGAGCAGACCGTCCCGCAGCCGCGGCCAGACGCCCTCGAGATCGCCCCACCCGGCGAGCAGATCGTCGACGTGCACCACCTGCGCGCCGAGCTCGGCGCCGAGCAACGCGGCGAACGTCGTCTTGCCCGACCCGGCCGGCCCGTCAATGCACACGAGCCGCACCGGGCCCAGCAGCGGCTCGCTCCCGGCGACGAGGGCCGCGAGCCGGCGCGCGAGCGCCCGGCCCTGGTCGGCCGCCGGCGCCGCGGCCGCCGCCGCCCCGCCCGTCAGCGGGTCGTCCACGCGCGAAGCTCGGCGGCCCGGGCCCGGGCGCGCCCGAGCTGCTCGGCGACGCGCACCGGAGCGGTTCCGCCGTAGGCGGACCGGGACGCGAGCGAACCCTCGACCGTGAGCACCGCGCGCAGCGCGGGCGTCAGGTGCGCCGAGATGCCAGCAAGCTCGGCGTCGGTCAGGTCCCACAGCTCGATGCCGCGCTCCTCGCACTCGCGCACGCACGCGCCCGCGAGCTCGTGCGCCACCCGGAACGGCACGCCCTCGCGCACGAGCCACTCGGCGACGTCGGTCGCGAGGGAGAAGCCCTGCGGCGCGAGCTCCGCCATCCGGCCCGTGTCGAACGTGAGCGTCGCGACCATGCCCGCGAAGGCGGGCAGCAGGACGGTGAGGGTGTCGATCTGGTCGAACACCGGCTCCTTGTCCTCCTGCAGGTCGCGGTTGTACGCGAGCGGCAGCCCCTTGAGCGTCGCGAGCAGCCCGGTGAGGTCGCCGATGAGGCGGCCCGCCTTGCCGCGCGCGAGCTCGGCCACGTCGGGGTTCTTCTTCTGCGGCATGATGCTCGACCCGGTCGAGTACGAGTCGTCGAGGCGCACGAAGCCGAACTCCCGGGTCGCCCAGATGACGACCTCCTCGGCGATCCGCGAGAGGTCGATGCCCGTCATGGCGGCCACGAACGCGAACTCGGCCACGACGTCGCGGCTCGCGGTCCCGTCGATCGAGTTCTCGACCGGCCCGTCGAAGCCGAGCTCCGCCGCGATCGCGGCGGGGTCGAGGCCGAGCGACGAGCCCGCCAACGCTCCCCCGCCGTACGGCGAGAGCGCCGCGCGCGCGTCCCAGTCGACCCACCGCTCGACGTCGCGCAGCATCGGCCACGCGTGCGCGAGCAGGTGGTGCGCGAGCAGCACGGGCTGCGCGTGCTGCATGTGGGTCCGGCCCGGCATCGGCGCCTCGCGGTGCGCCGCCGCCTGGTCGATCAGCGCGTCGACGACGTCGAGCAGGAGCCCGGACACCGTGCGGGCCTGCTCGCGCAGGTACATCCGCACGAGCGTGGCGATCTGGTCGTTGCGGGACCGGCCGGCGCGCAGCTTGCCGCCGAGCTCGACGCCGGCGCGGTCGAGCAGCCCGCGCTCGAGCGCGGTGTGCACGTCCTCGTCGGCCGGCTCGGGGCGGAAAGCCCCGCTCGCGACGTCGGCGCGGAGCACCGCGAGCGCGGCCTCCATCCCGGCGAGCTCGTCGGGCGTGAGCAGCCCGGCGCCGTGCAGCACGCGCGCGTGCGCCATCGACCCGGCGATGTCGTGGCCGGCGAGCCGCCAGTCGAAGTGCGTGCTGAGCGACAGCGCCGCGAGCGCGTCGGCGGGGCCGCCGGCGAACCGGCCGCCCCACAGGCTCACGCGCGGCCCGCCCCGGGCTGCCGACGGCGTCGGCGTCGGCGCGTCAGGCACCGGTACCCGACGTCGCTTCGATGGGGAGCGTGCCCGCGCCGAGGTCCGGGCCGTTGCCGAAGCGCACGTCGCGCGCGGCCGAGAGCTTGGCCGACAGGCCGTAGATCTCGATGAAGCCCTTCGAGCTCGCCTGGTCGAACGTGTCGCCCGTGTCGTAGGTCGCGAGGTTGAAGTCGTACAGGCTCGAGTCGCTGCGGCGCCCGGTCACGGTCGCGCGGCCACCGTGCATGGCGAGGCGGACGTCGCCCGAGACGTACTTCTGGGTGTCCTCAATGAACGTGTCGAGGGAGCGCTTGAGCGGCGAGAACCACATGCCGTCGTAGACCAGCTCGGTCCAGCGCTGCTCCACGGTGCGCTTGAAGCGCGCCTGCTCGCGCTCGATCGTGACGTTCTCGAGCTCCTGGTGCGCCGCGATCAGCGCCATCGCCCCGGGTGCCTCGTAGATCTCGCGCGACTTGATGCCCACGAGCCGGTCCTCGACGATGTCGATCCGGCCGATGCCCTGGGCGCCGGCGCGGCGGTTCATCTCCTGGATGGCCTGCAGCGGGGTGACCGGCACGCCGTCGAGCGCGACCGGGACGCCCTGATCGAACGTGATGACGACCTCGTCGGCGACGGGAGGGAACGCCGGGCTGTCGGTGTAGGTGTAGACGTCCTTGGTGGGCGCGTTCCAGATGTCCTCGAGGAAGCCCGTCTCGACGGCGCGGCCCCAGACGTTCTGGTCGATCGAGAACGGGTTGTGCTTGGTCGTCTCGATCGGCAGGGAGCGACGGGTCGCGTACTCGATCGCCTTGTCGCGCGTGAGCGCGAGGTCGCGCACCGGCGCGATGCACTTGAGGTCGGGGGCGAGCGACGTGATGCCCACCTCGAACCGCACCTGGTCGTTGCCCTTGCCGGTGCACCCGTGCGCGACGGTCGTCGCGCCGAACTGGCGCGCGGCGCGCACGAGGTGCTTGACGATGACGGGGCGCGAGATCGCGGACACCAAGGGGTACCGGTTCAGGTACAGGCCGTTCGCCTTGAGCGCCGGCATGCAGTACTCGGTGGCGAACTCGTCGCGGGCGTCCGCGACGTACGCCTCGACCGCGCCGCAGTCGAGCGCGCGCTGGCGGATCACGTTCAGGTCCTCCCCGCCTTGGCCGACGTCGACGGCGACGGCGATGACCTCGGCGCCGGTGGCGTCGGCGATCCAGCCGATGCCTACCGACGTATCGAGTCCACCGGAGTATGCGAGCACGACACGTTCAGTCATGACAGTTCTCTTTCATCGAGGGACAGCTGATCTGGGGAGAGAGGAAGTTGGTTGGACGCAGGAAGGTCGTCGGCACCCGGCGCAGGCGCCGAGGTCGACGCCAGCGCGAGGAACCGGGCCGCGAGCACGCGCCCGCTCGAGCGTGGGTCGGCGTCGTCGAGCTCGCGCGCGATCACGAGCACCGTGTCGTCGCCGGCGATGGTGCCGAGCACGCCCGGCAGCACCGAGTGGTCGATCGCGGAGGCAAAGAACTGCGCGGCGCCGGGCGGGGTGCGCAGCACGACCAGGTTGTCGGACGCGTCGGCCGTCACCAGCAGCTCGGCGCACAGCCGCGCGAGCCGCGCCGCGAGGTACTCCGTGTCGGCGGCCGGCTGGGGGCTCCGGTCCCCGCCCTCCGCGGGCACGGCGTAGGCGAGCGCGCCCGCGGCGGTCCGGATCTTCACCGCCCGCAGCTCGACCAGGTCGCGCGAGAGCGTCGCCTGCGTGACCGAGACGCCGGCCTCGGCGAGCGCCGCCGCGAGCTCGGGCTGGGAGTGGACCGGGCGCCGCGACAGCAGGGTCGCGATGAGGGCGTGCCGGGCGGCCTTCGTCGCCGGCACGCGGGCCGGGGTTCCCTGGGCGGAGGCACCCTGGGCCGGTACGCCCTGGGCCGGTGCGCTCATGACTGCTCCAGCAGCCACGCCAGCAGGGCCTTCTGAGCGTGCAGCCGGTTCTCGGCCTCGTCCCAGACGACCGACTGCGGGCCGTCGATTACGTCGGCCGTGATCTCCTTGCCGCGGTAGGCGGGCAGGCAGTGCAGCACGAGCGCGTCCGGCGCCGCGAGGGCGAGCACCCGCGCGTCGAGCCGGAACGGCACGAACGGCGCCTCGCGCGCGGCGGCCTCGGCCTCCTGGCCCATGGACACCCAGGTGTCGGTCGCGACGACGTCGGCGCCCGCGACGGCGACGTCCGGATCGTCGGTCACGAGCACGGAGCCGCCGGTCGTGGCCGCGATCGCGGCGGCGGCCGCGAGCACCGCGGCGTCGGGCGGGAAGCCCGCCGGGGTGCCGATCCGCACGTGCAGCCCCGCGGTCGCCCCGCCGAGCAGGTACGACGCCGCCATGTTGTTGGCGCCGTCGCCGAGGTACGCGAGGGTCACGCCGGACAGCGATCCGACGCCGCCGCCGCGGTGCTGGGCGATGGTCACGAGGTCGGCGAGCACCTGGCACGGGTGGAACTGGTCCGTCAGCGCGTTCACGACGGGCACGCCGGCGTTCGCCGCCAGCTCGTCGATCCGGGACTGGTCGAAGGTGCGCCAGACGATCGCGGAGACCATGCGGCCGAGCACCCGCGCCGTGTCGGCGATCGACTCCCGGACGCCGATCTGCGCGAGGTTCCCGTCCACGAGCATCGGGAACCCCCCGAGCTCGGCGATCCCGGTCGAGAACGAGACCTGCGTGCGCAGGGTCGGCTTGTCGAACAGCACGGCCACGGCGCGCGGGCCGGTCAGCGGGGTGCGGATGAACCGGTCGTCCCGGAAGGCGAGCGCGAGCTCGAGGACCTCGCGCTGCTCGCGGGGCGACAGGTCGTCGTCGCGCAGGAAATGGCGGGTCATCGGGAGACCTCCGGGTCGGGGGTGGCGGTGCGCGGGACGCCGGCCAGGAAGCCGACGAAGTCGGCCGCCTGAGCGCGGGTGAGGATCAGGGGCGGCGCGAGCCGGATGGTGTCCGGGCGCACGGGGTTGATGATGAAGCCGGCCTCGAGCGCGCGGGCCGCGAGCTCGACCGCGACGGGCGAGGTCAGCTCGATCGCGAGCAGCAGCCCCTCGCCCCGGACGGCGGCGACCAGCGGGTGGCCGAGCGCCGCGATCTCGGAGCGCAGCTGCGCGCCGATCTCGCGCACGTGCTCGAGCAGCCCGTCGCGGTCGATCACGGCAATGGTCGCGAGCGCGGCGGCCGCCCCGACGGGGTTGCCCCCGAACGTCGTGCCGTGCTGCCCCCTGCCGAGCAGCGAGGCGGCGCGCTCGCCGTAGGCGACGGCCGCGCCGATCGGGAAACCGCCGCCGAGGCCCTTGGCGAGCGTGACGACGTCGGGCACGATGCCGCCGCCGAGGTGCGGGTGCTGGTGCGCGAGCCAGGCGCCGGTGCGCCCCATGCCCGTCTGCACCTCGTCGATGACGAGCAGGGCGCCGCAGGCGCGCGTCAGCTCGCGGGCCCGCGCCAGGTACCCGGGCGGCAGCGGCCGGACGCCGGCCTCGCCCTGGATCGGCTCGACGAACAGCGCGGCCACGTTCTCGTCGAGCGCGGCCTCGAGCGCCGCCGAGTCGCCGAACGGGATGAACTCGACGCCGCCCGGCAGCGGCTCGAAGGGTGCGCGGTAGGCCGCCTTGTGGGTCAGCGCGAGCGCGCCCATGGTCCGGCCGTGGAACGAGCCTTCGAGGGCGAGGATCCGCGGCCGCCCGGTGCGGCGCGCCATCTTGAACGCGGCCTCGTTCGCCTCCGTGCCCGAGTTCGCGAAGAACACGCGCGAACCCTCGGGCGCCTGGGCGAGCTCGAGCAGGCGCTCGGCGAGCGCGATCTGGGTCGGCGAGCCGAAGAAGTTCGAGACGTGCCCGAGCGTGCCCAGCTGCGCGGAGATCGCGGCCGTCAGGGTCGGGTGCGCGTGCCCGAGGGCGTTGACCGCGATCCCGGCGAGCAGGTCGAGGTACCGGTTGCCGTCCGCGTCCCAGACGTAGGCGCCCTCGCCGCGCACGAGCACGCGCTGCGGCGCGCCGAACGTGTCCATCAGCGCACGGGAGTACCGCTCGCTCCAGTGCGCGCCCGAGTCGCTCGCGACCAGGCCGGCCGCGGTGGCGGGTGCGGTGGCGGTGGACGGGGCGGGGGCAGCCGACGTCGCCGCGAGCTCGGCGGCGCTCATCTGGGCGCCCCCGGCCGGACGACGGGGATCGGCGCGGTGTACAGCGACGGCACGGGCTCGTCGTCGGGGAGCACCATCGTGCCGATGCCGCCCGAGGTGAACACCTCGACGAGGATCGAGTGCGGCTCGCGGCCGTCGATGACGTGGGCCCGGCCGACGCCGCCGGTCACGGCCCGCCAGCACGCCTCCATCTTGGGGCGCATCCCGGAGTCCAGCGTCGGCAGCAGCTGCGCGAGCGCGCTGGCCTTGATGCGACGCACGAGCGAGTCCCGGTCGGGCCAGTTCGCGTACAGGCCCTCGACGTCGGTGAGGACGATGAGCTTGCGCGCGCCGAGCGCGATCGCGAGCGCCGCGGCGGCCGTGTCGGCGTTCACGTTGAGGACCTGGGTGGGGTCGTCGATGTCGGGTGCCACGGTCGAGACGACCGGGATCCGACCGGCGTCGAGCAGGTCGAGCACCGCGCCGGGGTTCACGTCGACGACGTCGCCGACCATGCCGATGTCGACCTGCTCGCCGTCGATCAGCGCGGTGCGCCGGCGCGCCTGCAAGAGCCCGCCGTCCTCGCCCGAGAGGCCGACCGCGTGCGGGCCGTGCGCGTTGAGCAGCCCGACGAGCTCGCGCGAGACCTGGCCCGTGAGCACCATCCGCACGACGTCCATCGTCTCGGGCGTCGTCACGCGCAGGCCGCCCCGGAACTCGCTGACGATGCCGAGCCGGTCCAGCATCGAGTTGATCTGCGGGCCGCCGCCGTGCACGATCACGGGCCGCAGGCCGACCTGGTGCAGGAACACCATGTCCTCGGCGAACGCGCGCTTGAGGCGGTCGTCGGTCATCGCGTTGCCGCCGTACTTGACCACCACGAGCGTGCCGGAGAACCGCTGCAGCCAGGGCAGCGCCTCGATCAGGACCTCGGCCTTCTGGTGCGCGTGCAGGTCGGTGCGCGTGTTGAAGAAGAAGTCGTCGGGCGACGGCGTCGACTCGCTCGCCGTCGGCTCGCTCGCTGCGGGGTCGATCAGGGTCGGGTCGCTCGCGGTGGGGCCGCTCGTGGTGTCGGTCATGAGGAGTACGCGCTGTTCTCGTGGACGTAGTCGTGGGTGAGGTCGTTGGTCCACACGGTCGCGCTCGCCGCGCCGGCGTGCAGGTTGACGTCGACCAGGACCTCGCGCGCCCCGGCGAGGTCCACGAGGCTGCGATCGGCCCCCACCCCGCCGGCCCGGCAGACCTGGACCCCGTTGATCGAGACGTCCAGGGCGTCCGCGTCGTACGCCGCGACCTCGACGGGCACGGTGCCGACCGAGGCGAGCACCCGGCCCCAGTTCGGGTCGTTGCCGAAGACCGCGGCCTTGAACAGGTTGGACCGGGTGACCGCGCGCGCGACGGCGACCGCGGCCGCCTCGGTCGCGGCGCCCCGGACGGTGACGGCGATCTCGTGGCTCGCGCCCTCGGCGTCGGCGACGAGGGCCCGCGCGAGCTGCGCGCACGCCGCGGCGACGGCCTCGGTGAGCTCGGCGGCGTCGACCACGACGCCGCTCGCGCCCGAGGCGAGCAGCGTGACCGTGTCGTTCGTCGACATGCAGCCGTCGGAGTCGACGCGGTCGAAGGTCGCCGCGGTCGCGGCGCGCAGGGCCGCGTCGAGGACCTCGGCCGGCGCATCGGCGTCCGTCGTGAGCACGCACAGCATCGTGGCGAGCCCGGGCGCGAGCATGCCCGCGCCCTTGGCCATGCCGCCGACCGACCAGGGCCGGCCGTCGCCCGACGCGCGGTCGATCGCGACGGTCTTCGGGACGCTGTCGGTCGTCATGATCGCGACCGCCGCGTCCGGGCCGCCGTCGGCCGTGAGCTGGGTCGCGGCGTCGGTGATCCCGGCCCGGAGCAGGTCCATCGGCAGCCGCTCGCCGATCAGCCCGGTCGAGGCGACCACGACGTCGAGCGCGGAGATCCCGAGCAGCGCCGCCGTGTGCTCGGCCGTGGCGTGCGAGTCGGCGAAGCCGGCCGGGCCGGTGCAGGCGTTCGCCCCGCCGGAGTTGAGCACGACGGCGACGGCGACGCCGTCGGACACGGCCTGGCGCGACCAGACGACGGGCGCGGCCTGGACGCGGTTGGTGGTGAAGACGGCGGCCGCGGCGCGGGCCGGTCCGTCGTTGATGACTAACGCGACGTCGGGCTTCCCGGAGGTCTTGAGCCCGGCGGTGACGCCGGCGGCCCGGAACCCGCGGGGATGGGTGACGCTCATGGTGCGACTCCGTTGCTGGTCAGGCCAAGCGTCTCGGGGAGCCCGAGCGCGAGGTTGAGGGACTGCAGGGCGCCGCCCGCGGTGCCCTTGACGAGGTTGTCGATCGCGGTCACGGTGACCACCCGGCCGGCGCGCTCGTCGACGACGACCTGCACGAGCGCGGTGTTCGACCCGAGGGTGGCCGCCGTCGTCGGCCACTGGGGCGCGCCGCCGGGCCCGAGCGGGAGCAGGTGCACGAACGGCTCGTCGGCGTAGGCGGCCTCCCAGGCCGCGCGCACCGTGGCCGGGTCGGTGCCGGGCCGCAGCCGCGCGGTCGCGGTCGCGAGGATCCCGCGCGCCATCGGCACCAGGGTCGGGGTGAACGAGATGGTGACGTCCGGGGCGCCCGCGCGGCGCAGGTTCTGCTCGATCTCGGGGACGTGCCGGTGGCCGCCGCCGACGCCGTACGGCTGGGCCGAGCCGAACGCCTCGGACGCGAGCAGGTGCGGCTTGAGCGCCTTGCCCGCACCCGAGTACCCGTTGGCGAGCACCGCGACGAGGTCGAGCGGGTCGATCAGGCCCGCGGCGATGCCGGGCTGGAGGCCGAGCGTGACCGCGGTGACGTTGCAGCCGGGCACGGCGATGCGGTGGACCCCGGCGAGCGCCGCCCGCTGGGCCGCCGCGGTCGTCTCCCCCGCGTGCAGGAGCTCGGGCAGGCCGTAGGGCCAGCTGCCGGCGTGCGGGCCGCCGTAGAACTGAGCCCACGCACCGGCGTCGGTCAGGCGGTGGTCGGCGCCCAGGTCGATGACGACGACGTCGTCGCCGAGCTCGGCGGCGACGGCACCGGAGGCGCCGTGCGGCAGGCCGAGCACGACCACGTCGTGGCCCGCGAGCGTGGCCGCCGAGGTGGGCACGAGCACGCGGTCGGCGAGGGCGCGCAGGTGCGGGTGGTGCTCGCCGAGCGCGCTGCCGGCGTTGCTGTGCGCGGTGAGCGCCCCGATGCGGGCCTCGGGGTGGCCGAGCAGGAGGCGCAGGGCCTCACCGCCGGCATACCCACTGGCGCCGGCTACGGCCACGGTGAAAGACATTGCATGAATATACACCGGCATGCAGAACGATGCAGACGCCCCGCCTGCGTGTCGGGGGCGGGGATGATCCCGCGCACCTGGGACGTTGGCGGCACTATGCGCGCAATCGAAGCCACCGCCCCGGGCGGTCCAGACGTTCTCCGGCTCGTCGACCGGCCGGACCCCGTCCCCGGGCCGGGCCAGCTGCTCGTGCGGGTCGCCGCCGCGGGGGTCAACTTCATCGACACGTACCGGCGCGCCGGGGTGTACCCGATGCCGTTCCCGCACGTCGTGGGCTCCGAGGGCGCGGGCACGATCGTCGCCGCGGGCACCGGCTCGGGCGAGTTCGCCGTCGGGGACCGCGTGGCCTGGGCGCAGGCGCCGGGCTCGTACGCCGAGCTCGCGCTCGTCGAGTCCCGTCAGGCGCTCGCCGTCCCGGCCGGCGTGAGCGACCTCGTCGCCGCCGCGCTCCCCCTGCAGGGCCTCACCGCGCACTACCTCGCGACGTCGACGTTCCCGGTCACCGCGGGCCAGGACGTGCTCATCCACGCCGGCGCGGGCGGCGTCGGGCTGCTCCTGACGCAGCTCGCGGTCGCGCGGGGGGCGCGCGTGATCACGACGGTCTCGAGCGCCGCGAAGGAGGGCCTCTCGCGCGGGGCGGGAGCGAGCGACGTCGTGCGCTACGACACCCTCGCGGACCTCACCACCGAGCTGCCGGCGATCGTGCGCGGTCTCACCGGGGGCGCCGGCGTGCACACGGTGTTCGACGGCGTCGGCAAGACCACGTTCGACGCGTCGCTCGCGTCCCTGCGCCCGCGCGGCGGGCTCGCGCTGTTCGGCGCTTCCTCAGGCCCGGTGCCGCCGGTCGACCCGCAGCGCCTCAACAGCGGCGGCTCGCTGTTCCTCGTGCGCCCGACGATCGGGCACTTCATCGCGACGCGGGAGGAGCTCACGTGGCGGGCGGACGAGCTGTTCGCGGCTGTGACCGCCGGCACGCTCGACGTCCGGGTCGGCGCGAGCTTCGCCCTGGCCGACGCCGCGGACGCGCACCGCGACCTCGAAGGCCGCGCGACGACCGGAAAGGTGGTGCTGATCCCGTGAGCGTGTCTCCTGTGACCGAGTCCACTCCCGCGACCACGCCAGCGCTACCCGCGCTCCAGGTCGAGATCTGGTCGGACGTCGCGTGCCCCTGGTGCTTCATCGGCAAGCAGCGCTTCGCCGCAGGGCTCGCGTCGTTCGAGCACCGCGACCGGGTCCAGGTCACGTGGCGCAGCTACCAGCTCTCGCCCGACGCCGTCTCCGGCCCGCCGGGATCCGAGCTCGAGCTGCTCGCGCGCGCGAAGGGCCTCGACCTCGACCAGGTGCGCGAGATGTTCGCCCACGTCACCGCGCTCGCCGCGGGCGAGGGCCTCGCGGTGGACTTCGAGACCGTCCGGCCCGCCAACACGTTCGACGCCCACCGGCTCGTGCATCTAGCGGCCGCGCAGCTGCCCGGCGTCGCGGGCGATGTCGTGCAGGAGCTCATGAGCGCGCACTTCGAGCGCGGCATAGCGGTCGACGACGGCGCCGAGCTCGTCGCGATCGCGGGGCGGCTGGGCCTCGACACCGACCGGATCCGGGCCGCGCTCGCGCCGGTCGACGGCAGCGACGAGGGCGACGCGGCCGCCGACGCCGTGCGCGCCGACGTCGCGCAGGCGCGCGCGATCGGGGTCACCGGCGTGCCGTTCTTCGTGCTCGACCGCAGGCTCGGGGTGTCCGGCGCCCAGAGCGCCGAGCTGTTCGCGGCGGCGCTCGCGCAGGCCTGGGACGGGTTCGCCGACGCGTGAGGCGGCTGCCGTGCGGGGCCGCGCGCGGGGGCTGGGTGAGGGGGCTGGGTGAGGGGGGACGGGTGCGTCGCCTACCATCGCGGCCATGCCAGTGAAGCCCCCCGCCTCCCCCTTTCCTGCTGCTGCGGCCCGACCCGAGCCGCGCCCGATCGTTCCCGCCGACCTCGCGGTCCTCTCCGCGCTGAACGAGGCGGCCGTCCCGGCGGTCAACTCGCTCGGCCTCGAGGGCCTGACGGCGCACGTGCCGCGCTGCGACCTCGCGATCGCGATCGACGACGCCGCGGGTCGCCCGGTCGCGTTCCTGCTCGCGCTGGAGCCGGGCGCGGACTACGACAGCGAGAACTACCGGTGGTTCTCGGCCCACCGGCCGGGGTCGCTGTACGTCGACCGCATCGTCGTCGCGCCGCAGGCCCACGGCCGGGGGCTCGGTCGCGCGCTGTACGCGGCGGTCGCCGCGCGCGCCGGAACGCTCGGCCTCGCGGCCGTGACGTGCGAGGTCAACCTCGAGCCGCCGAACCCCGAGTCGCTGGCGTTCCACCGCCGGCTCGGGTTCGAGCAGCTCGGCGAGCAGACCACCAAGGGCGGCTCGGTGCGGGTCGCGCTGCTCGCCCTGGGAGTCTGACAGGCCCCTCGGCTAGCGGGCGGCCGCCGGCAGCCGGACGGCGACGCGGAGCCCTCCGCCGGCGCCAGGAGTCAGGATCAGGGTCCCGTCGTGCGCGCGGGCGATGCTCTCGACGATGGCGAGGCCGAGGCCGACGCCCGTGTGATCTCCGTGGACACGTTCGGTGCCGCGTTGAAACGGTTCGGTGAGCGTCGCGACAAGCTCGCGATCGAGGACGACGCCGGTGTTCTCGACGGTGAGCACCGCGGCGCCCGGGTGAGTCGCCGTGCTGACCCGCACGATGCCGCCCACCGGGAGGTTATGGATGATCGCGTTGTGCACGAGGTTCGTGGTCAGCTGGAGCAAGAGCGCTCGTGATCCGATCGCCGGCGCGATGTCACCGGAGGTCTCCACCGTGACGCCGCGCTTCTCGGCGAACGGCAGCAGGGTCTCAGTGGCCTCTTCGGCCAGGAGCGACAGGTCGACGCGCTCGTGCGGGAAGGACCGCTGATCGGCACGGCTGAGCACGAGCAGAGCCTCGGTCAGGTCGATCGCGCGGGCGTTGACCGAGTGGAGGCGTTCGAGCAGCTCGCTGTCGTCCTGCTGGCGCGCGACGTCCAGGAGCGCCTGGGTGGTCGCGAGCGGGGTGCGCAGCTCGTGTGAGGCGTTGGCGGCGAACCGGCGCTGTTCGGCGTCGTGGGCCTCGAGCCGCGCGAGCATGGCGTCGAAGGCGTCGGCGAGCTCGCGGAACTCGTCGCGGCGGCCCGGGAGATCGATCCGGTGGGCGAGCGACCCGCTCCCGGCGCGGCGCGTGGCCGCGGTGATCCGGGTGAGCGGCGCGAGCATGCGGCCGGCAAGGACCCATCCCCCCGCGAGCCCGATCACCAGGAGCAGCCCCAGGGCGAGAGCCGCCTTGGGGGCGAAGGCGCGCCACAGGTCGGATCGGCCGGGCACGAAAAGGTCCGGAGGAATGAGGGATCCGTCGGCCGGGGTCCGCGCGGTCTGGAACGTCGCCTGGTCTGGGACGTAGCGCAGCAGGAAGACCCACACGACCGCGACGAGCAGGATCCCGGCAACCATGCCGAACCCCGCGTAGCTGACGGTCAGCCTGAGGCGGACGCTCAGCCCGGGGTTCCTATGCACGCTGGCTCGCGTCGATGCGATAGCCGACGCCGGGCACCGTAACGATCAGCCACGGCGCGCCGAGCCTCTTGCGCAGCGCCGAGACCGTGATCCGCACAGCGTTGGTGAACGGGTCGGCATTCTCGTCCCACGCCCGCTCGAGCAGGTCTTCCGTGCTGACCACGCCGCCGTCGGCGTCGACGAGCACCTCGAGGACGGCGAACTGCTTGCGGGTCAACGGGATGTAGCGGCCGTCCCGGTAGACCTCGCGCCGGAAGGGGTCCAGGCGCAGGCCGGCGAGCTCCCGCACCGGCGGGCGGTGATGCGCCCGCCGGCGGTCGAGCGCCCGCAGGCGGAGCACGAGCTCCCGCATCGCGAACGGCTTGGTCAGGTAGTCGTCAGCGCCGAGCTCGAACCCGGAGGCCAGGTCGTCGAGCCGATCGGCGGCGGTGAGCATGAGTATCGGCATCCCGCTGCCGGACGCGACGATGTGCGCGGCGATGGCGTCACCCGACGGCCCCGGGATGTCGCGATCGAGGACGGCGAGGTCGTACGCGTTGACCGACAGCAGCTCCAGGGCGGCGTCGCCGTCCGCGGCGATGTCCGCCGCGATCGCTTCCAGGCGCAGACCGTCCCGGATCGCCTCGGCAAGGTAGGGCTCGTCGTCGACGATCAGTACGCGCACTCTCTCGATGCTAGGGGTCGCCGCATATCGTGGGGGTAACGAGAACTCCATACGGGCCGACAACGCACGGGCGCGTTCGCTGGGGACATGTTCCCCACCACACCAGTCCGAAGGGCGCCTCGACGAGCCCGCCCGGGCGCGCTCGTCGCCGTCGGCGTCCTTGTCGCTGGCGTCGCCGCGCTCGGGGCGAGCCTCGGCGATCGCCCGTCTGCGGCGTCGCCGGCCGGACCGTCGGCAGCGATCAGGTCGACGACCGTCGGAGCGGACGCCGCGCCCAGCCCTGACGCACATGGCGATGGCTCCGGGGACCTCGGCCCCGCAGAGGGGGAGGTTGGCGCGGGTGTGACGGTCTTCGACGACGCCGTACCGGCGGTCGCCAACCTCGATCCCGATCTGCGCGACGCGGTTCGTCGCGCCGCCACCGACGCCGCCGCTGACGGCATCACGTTTTACGTGAACAGCGGATGGCGCTCGCCGGCCTTCCAGGACCAGCTGCTGCGCGACGCCGTCACGAGGTACGGCTCGGCCGCCGAGGCCGCCCGTTGGGTCGCGACGGCCGACACGTCGCCGCACGTGCACGGCGACGCCATCGACGTCGGACAGTGGGACGCCTCGAGCTGGTTGTCCACGCACGGCGTCGACTACGGACTGTGCCAGATCTACGACAACGAGTCCTGGCACTACGAGCTGCGCCCGGAGGCCGTGGGCGGCCGCTGCCCGGACAGGTACGCCGACCCGACCGACGATCCGCGGATGCAGCCATGACGACGAGGCCCGTGAGACGCCTCTTCGTCGTCTACCTCGTCCTGCTCGTCTGGGCCGTGCTGTGGAAGTTCGAAGCACCGTGGGCGATCCAGACCGGCGAGCGCATCGTCAAGCTCGTCCCGTTCGTCGCCGCGGGTGGTGCGGGTGCGAGCGCCCCCGTCGAGGTTGCCGTCAACGTCCTGCTCTTCATGCCGTTCGGACTCTCCCTCGGCCTCCTCACGTCGTGGCCACGGCGGCGTGCCGTCGGCACGATGGCGGCAGCGAGCATTGCCCTCGAGTTCACTCAGTACGTGCTGGCCGTCGGCAGCTCCGACCTCACGGACGTCATCGCCAACACCGCGGGGGGCGTGGTCGGGCTCGGCCTGTTCGCGCTCGCGCATCGGCGGCTGCAGGCTCGAACGGTTCCGGTCCTGACCCGAGCTTGTGCCGTCGCAATGCTGCTCAGCGGGCTCGCCGTCGCGATCATCGTCGCGACTCCGCTGAGCTACGCGCCGCCCCGGGACTACCGATGCGACCCTCCGCACTCACAGTCGTGCGGACCGCCGGACAATCCCGGGCGCCGATAGGTGGGCACTGGCCGGGTAGGCCCGATCGCGGGGCGCTTCACCCACCCACAGGTCGTATTTGTGTATTCTTTTCCACAGATTTATCGGCCATTCCAGATACTGAGGTAGGGGCGCCCCAGAGCGGGGAGAATGTCAGTGGCGGTCCGTAGTGTCTTTTGCATGAACAGTTTTGAGGGACTCGCCGCGACCGCCGGGCGGGAGTTGAGCGTGGCGGACCGGCTGGCGCGGTTGCGGGCCGAGGTCGATGCCCTCGTTGCGATCGACCCGCGGGAACTCGGGGCGGGCGCGGTGGAGTTCTTCGATCAGGTGTTCGAGGCCTCCGACCGGCTGCACGCCGCCGCCGCGAGCGTCCTGCCCACGATCGACGACGACGGGATGTGGGCCTGCGCCGGGGCGCGGTCCTTCGCGTCCTGGGTCGCCGCGCGCGCCCGGGTGACCCGCGTCTACGCCCACCGCCTGACCCGCCTGGGCCGGGCCCTGACCGGTGACCTCACCCCCACCGCCGCCGCCATCCGCGCGGGCGGGCCCGAGCGCCTGGGGGTGGATCACGCGCAGATCCTGATCAGCGCCGCCGCCACCAGCGACCTACGCCGGACCCTGCTGGCCGACCCCGACCACGACGGACAACGGTTCCTGCTCACCCAGGCCCGCACCCTGCCCGCCGACCAGTTCCGCCTCGTGGCCCGACGCTGGGCCGCCGTGGTCGACCCCGACGCCGACGAGCGCGGGTACCGCACCGCCACCGACCGCGAATACCTCGACGTCGCCGCCACCACCGGCGGCTACCACCTCGCCGGGTACCTCACCACCGACCACGGCCAAGCCCTCCTCGTCGCCCTGGACGCCGTCACGTCGAAGCCCGCACCCGGGGACACCCGCACCGGACCACAACGACGCGCCAGCGCCCTGACCGACCTCGCCCGCACCTGCCTGGACCGCGGCCTCCTGCGCCGCGGCGCGATCATCCGCCCCCACCTGTCCGTCCTGATCGACTACCCCACCCTGCACCACCTCACCACCCACACCGACGCAGGAGACAAGACCGGACAGACGGGAACCTGCACCTGTCCGGCCGACGGGCTCGGGCCCGTGACGCCCGCGGTGTTCGAGGACGGACAGGTCGTCCCCCGCGCCGTGCTGGACTCCCTGCTGTGCGACGCCGCCATCAGCCGCTACATCTTCGGACCCGACTCCCAACTCATCAACATCGGCCGCACCGAACGCATCTACCCCGACGAGCTCCGCCGCGCCATCATCGCCCGCGACACACACTGCCAATACCCCGGCTGCACCGCCCCACCACGACTATGCGAAGCCCACCACACCAAACACTGGGGCCGCGACCACGGCACCACCGACGCCACCACCGGAGTCCTCCTGTGCTGGCACCACCACATCCACGTCCACACCCACGACATCGACATCACCTGGAAAACCCACCCCACCGAAACCAGCACCGAAAAACACGGCAAACGCAGCAGAAAAAACGCACCCACCGGCCACTGGGAATTCACCGACCGCAACGGACAACCACTCAGCCAATAGGACCGTGCGGTGCACGGCACAATGCGGGAAGTCGCAATAGCCGGTTCACCGTCCGGGTCAGGACCTGAGCGCGATCATCTGCAGGTTGGCTGAGATGTACGACCACGACGTCGCCGTGCCGATCTGGCCCGGCAGCGAGCGAACGGCCACCGCATCGCCAAGGGAGCCCCTGCCCCAGGTCCACAGCGTGCCGTCGGCTCTGATCGCGGCCGTGCTGGCGTACCCGGCGACGGCCGACAGCCAGTGAGCGCCGGCGCCGACCTGCACGGGGAGTGGCCGGAAGACCGTCGATCCGTCGCCCACCTGACCGTCCGGGTTGCCGCCCCACGCCCACAAGGTGCCGCTGGCCTTGATCGCCACAAGGTGGGATCCGCCCGCCGACGCCGAGGCCCAGTCGGTGTCCGTCCCGACCTGCCGCGGGAGCTCGATGACGGTCCCGTCGAAGTCCAGCGAGTCTCCCCACATCCACAAGGTGCCGTCGGACTTCAGCCCGACGAATCGTCCCTGCGAGCCCGCGACAGAGACCCAGCCAGCGACCGGTCCGAGCCTGACCGGCGCCAACGTGCCAGCGCTCAGCCCCCACTCCCACAGCGCGCCGTCGGACGTGACCCCATACGTCGACCAGCTGCCGGCCGTCACCGAGATCCAGGTCGCAGCACCCACGCGGACGGGCGAGGCTCGATCTACTCCCGTGCCGTCGCCGAGCTGCCCGTAGTTGTTCTCCCCCCAGGCCCAGAGGGAGCCGTCCTTCGCGATCGCGACCGAGTGATAGTCGCCGAGAGACACCGACGCGAACCGCCGTGCGCCACCCACCGGCACGGGGCTAAGTCGATCGACGTGCGTGAAGTCGCCCAGCTGTCCGGCGCCGTTCCAGCCCCAGGTCCACAGCGAGCCATCGGCCTTGATTCCCGCGCTGTGATAGAAGCCCGAGCTCACCGAGACCCAGGAGGAGTCCGCGCCGACGCGCACGGGCGTCACCGCATTGGCACCGGTGCCGTCACCGAGCTGACCGACGTCGTTCGCGCCCCAGGCGTACGCCGCGAAGTGCGCGGCCACGGCGACCGGCGCCGACGTCCCCCCGAGCGCGGGCGAGGCGACGTCCGTCACGACCACGACGAGCTGGCCGGCACCCCGGAGGGTCACCCCGCCAAAGGCATGCACGCCACGGTCGCCGGCCGTGAACGTGTACGGCGC
Source organism: Pengzhenrongella sicca (assembly GCF_017569225.1). Lineage (GTDB taxonomy): Bacteria > Actinomycetota > Actinomycetes > Actinomycetales > Cellulomonadaceae > Pengzhenrongella > Pengzhenrongella sicca. Next base: position 1,541,804 of record NZ_CP071868.1, on the reverse strand, counting down.
GGGCAGTGTTGGCACCGCCGGGTCCGTGCTCGTCAACGCCACCGTGCCGCGGTACGAGGCGACGACGTTGTAGTACGGGTCCTTGGCAGTGACGGTCACGGTGAACGGGACGCCTGCGGTTGCCGACGCGGGTGCCGACACCGCGAACCTGCTCGCCGCGCCGGGGGCGACGGCAATCGGCGCGGACGTGCCGACGAGTGACGGCGCGGCCCGGTCAGTCACGGTGATCGTCCGCGAGCCGGCGGAGTAGAGCGCCGCACCAGCGAACGTGTGCACACCCCTGTCCGCGGCCGTGAACGTGTAGGCCGGCGGCAGCGGCGGAATCCGGGGATCGGAACTCGTGAACGCGACCGTGCCGCGGTAGGACGTCGCCGGGTTGTAGAAGCGATCCTTCGCGGTCACGACGATGGCGAACCCGGCGCCGGCGATTGCCGTCGGCGGTGCGGACACCGCGAACCGCGATGCGGGGCCCGCCGCGACCGAGATCGACCCCGACGTACCCGTGATCGACCCGACGGCCGCGTCTGTCGCTGTGATGCGCAGCGCCCCAGCGGTGTGCAGAACGACACCGGTGAAGGTGTGCGCGCCCTTGTCCGCGGCGGTAAACGTGTAGCGAGCCGGCAGGGTCGGCGTGCGTGCGTCCGTGCTCGTGAACACGACGCTGCCGCGGTAGCCGGTCGCGATCGACGTGGCGGAACTGCGGGCCGTGACCTTCAGGCTGAACGGCACGCCGGCCACCACGGCGGCCGGCGTGGTCACGACCAGCGCGACTGGACCCGTCGCGGCGAGGGCAGAGGGCGGGTGAGTTCCCGTGACCGCACCGAGCGCAAGGGCCAGCACCAGCACCATCCGGACGAGCCACTTCGGTGGAACTGAGCGCGCCATTGCGCCACCATTCTTCGCTCGCCCCGACAAGCCTGCCCGGGCGGGGCCGAGATTGCCCCCTGCCCCGCCCACGCTGCTCTCGCACGGTGGCCGCGTCAAGGCCCGCGCGACCGCCGGTGCCGGAGGCTACCCGCGGAGCACGGCCCCGACGCGAAGCCCCGCCTCGGCGACGGCCGCCTCGCGAACGGCGATCGCGTCCTCGGCCGTCAGCGTGCGGTCACCGGCCCGCAGGCGCAGCGAGAAGGCCAACGACTTCTTGCCCTCGCCCACCTGGGGGCCGGTGAAGACGTCGAACAGCCGGAGCTCCTCGACGAGGTCTCCGCCTCCGTCGCGCACTGCGGCGAAGACCTCCGCGGCGGGCACGGAGGCGTCGACGACGAGCGCGATGTCCTCCTTGGCCAGCGGGAAGGTCGACAACGGCGCGCCCTGGCGCGGGTCCGTCGGCGCCGCGCCGAGGAGGACGTCGAGGTCCACCTCGAACGCCGCCGCCCGGGCGGGCAGGTCAAGCGCCACGAGCACCTTGGGGTTGAGCTCGCCCGCGTGCCCGACGAGAGTGCCGTCCGCCAGCGTGAACCGGGCGCACCGGCCGGGGTGCCACGGCGCGTGGTCCGGATCGGCCACGACGGTCAGGTCGACGCCGGCCAGGGTCGCGATCCGCTGCACCGCGGCGATCGCGTCGGTGTGGTCGGCGCGCCGACCCGGCCCCCACCAGCCCGCCGGCTCGGCGTTGCCTGCGAAGAGGCCCGCGACGTGCCGGGGCTGCGGCGGGACCGCGGCCCGCAGGCGCGCGAGCTCGTCGTCGGACGGCCGGTGCTCGATGCCGGGCCGGCCCGCCGGCGCCGCGCCGGGGACCGGCCGGGTGACCAGGCCCACCTCGAACAGGGCAAGGTCGCTGGCGCCCCGACCGATGTTGATCCGGGCGGCCTCGACCAACGTCGCGAGGAGGCTCGTGCGCATCTCGGGGTGCTCGTCGGAGAGCGGGTTCGCCAACCGGGCCGCACGGCGCCGCGGATCGTCGGACGCGAGCCCGAACGAGTCGTGGATGGTGGGCGACACGAACGGGTAGGTCAGCACCTCGACCAGGCCCGACTCCGCGAGGGATCGAGCCACGGAGCGCCGCAGCCGCTGCGACGGCGTGAGCCCACGCCCGGACGGCGCGGCGGGCAGCACCGAGGGGATGAGGTCGTACCCGCGCAGCCGCGCGACCTCCTCGACGAGGTCGATCGGCGCGGTGAGGTCCGGGCGCCAGCTCGGCGCGCTCACGGTGAGGACGTCCGTCCCCTCGTGTCTCGTCTGCCCGTGAACCGTGCAGCCGATCTGGGCGAGCACCTCCCGCACGGTCTCCGGCGTGTACTCGACGCCGACGATCCGGCTCGGCAGGTCGACCGGCAGCTCCACCGGGGCGATCGCGGCGCGCTCGTCGACGTCGGTGCCCGCGGCGTCGCTGGTCCCGCCGCCGTGGGCGATGAGCAGGTCGATGACGCGCTGCACCGCGGCGGGCGGCAGGGCCGGGTCAACGCCGCGCTCGAACCGGCGCGACGCCTCGGACGCGAGCTTGTGCCGCCGGGAGGTGCGGGCGATCGTCACCGGGTCGAAGTGGGCGCCCTCGATCAGAAGGTCGGTCGTCGTGCCGGAGACCTCGCTCGAGGCCCCGCCCATGACGCCGGCGAGCCCGAGCACCCGGGCGCCGCCGTCGTCGGTGATCAGCAGGTCCTCGGGGTCGAGCGCGCGCTCGACGTCGTCGAGGGTCACGAGCTTCTCCCCCGCCCGGGCGCGGCGCACCACGATCGGACCGGTGAGGCCGGCCAGGTCATAGGCGTGCAGGGGCTGGCCGAGCTCGAGCATCACGTAGTTGGTGACGTCGACGGCGAGCGAGATCGGCCGCATGCCCGCCTGCGTCAGCCGGCGCTGCATCCACGCGGGGGACGGCGTGCTCGCCGCGACCCCCCGCACGATGCGGGCGACGAACCGGTCCGCGCCGGGCCGGCCGCGCAGCGGCGCGTCGTCGGCCAGCTCGACGGCGAATCCCTCGCCCGTCGGCGCGGACACGTCGAGCAGCGCCGGGTCGCGGAAAGCGGCCCCGGTCGCGTGCGAGTACTCACGGGCCACGCCGCGCAGCGAGAAGCAGTAGCCGCGGTCCGGGGTCACGTTGATCTCGAGGGTCTGCTCGCCGAGGCCGAGCAGCGCGATCGCGTCGGTGCCTGGCTCGACCGGATCGGCCAGGACGATGATCCCGGCCCCGTCCGTCCCGATGCCGAGCTCCCGCGCCGAGCAGATCATGCCGTCGGACACGTGCCCGTACGTCTTGCGCGCGGCGATCGGGAACGGCCCGGGCAGCACCGCACCGGGCAGGGCCACGATGACGTGATCGCCGGCGGCGAAGTTGTGCGCACCGCAGACGATGCCGCGCGGGACGGTCGGGTGACGGTCGGCGTCGGCGTCGTTGAGCGGGCCGACGTCGACGGCGCACCAGTTGATGGTCTTGCCGTTCTTGTGCTCCTCGGGCGCGAGCGAGACGACGCGGCCGACGACGAGGGGCCCGGTCACGGACGCGCCCTGCAGCCCCTCGTCCTCAAGCCCCACGCGGGCCAGGTCAGCGGCCACCTCGAGCGCCCCGGCGGCGGTGGTCGTCGCCCCCGCGGGCAGGTCGACCCATTCAGCGAGCCAGGACAGCGGTACCTGCGGCATCAGATCTCCATCCCGTAGCGAGCGGAGAATCGCGCGTCGCCCTCGACCATGTCGTGCATGTCTGCGATGTCGTGACGGAACATCAGCGTGCGCTCGATGCCCATGCCGAACGCGAAGCCGGTGTACACCTCGGGGTCGATCCCGGCGGCGCGCAGGACGTTCGGGTGGACCATGCCGCAGCCGCCCCACTCGATCCAGCCCGGTCCGCCCTTCTTGCCCTCGAACCACACATCGGGCTCGGCGGACGGCTCCGTGAACGGGAAGTAGGACGGGCGGAACCGGATCCGGGCGGCATCGCCGAACATCGCCTTCGCGAGGTGGTCGAGCGTGCCCTTGAGGTGGGCCATCGTCAGGCCCTTGTCGATCGCGAGCCCCTCGACCTGGTGGAACACGGGCGTGTGGGTCGCGTCGAGCTCGTCGGTCCGGAACACCTTGCCGGGGCACACGACGTACAGCGGCAGGTCGCGCTCGAGCATCGAGCGCGCCTGCACGGGCGACGTGTGCGTGCGCAGCACGAGCCCGTCGGTGGGCGGATCGACGAAGAACGTGTCCTGCATCTGCCGCGCGGGGTGGTCCGGGTCGAAGTTCAGCGCGTCGAAGTTGAACCACTCGGCCTCGACCTCGGGACCCTCGGCGATCTCCCAGCCCATCGCGACGAACACGTCGCCGATGCGCTCGGAGAGCGACTCCAGGGGGTGCCGGGCGCCCTGCGGGTGCCGGTCGATCGGGAGCGTGACGTCGAGGCTCTCCGTGCGCAGGACCCGTTCGTCGCGGTCCGCCTCGAGCTCGACCAGCCGCGCCGCGATGGCCTTGGCGAGCCGGCCGCGCGTCGCGCCGAGCAGCTTGCCCGCGGTCGCCTTGTCCGCCGGGGCGAGGCGCCCGATCTCGCGGTTGGCGAGCGACAGCGGGCTCCGGTCGCCGGCGTGCGCCAGGCGCGCTGACTTCAGCGCATCGAGGTCCGACGCGGCCGCGACCGCCGCGACCGCGGCGTCGAACGCGGCGGCGATCCCCGGAGCGTCAAGCGGCGACAGCGGGGCGCTGTCGAGTTCGGTGGTGGTGTCAGGAGTGGACATCCGAGCCTTTCCGGAAGGTACGTTCGGCCCCGCTCGGCAGCGCTGCGCACGCTGCGGGGCCGCAGGAAGTCTAGAGGCGCGCGGACGGGGGCGGGTCGGGCAGGTCGCGCAGCGCGAACGTTGCCACCTCGTCGTACGCCGGTCCGCCGCCGCGCCCCTCGCCCGGGCGCGAGCTGAACACGACGACGTCCTCGACCCGCCACGTCGGCCCCTCGTACACGGCGAGCGCGTGCGCGAGCGTCGCGACGTCGTCGGCCGACGACGCCTCGGCGTCCGGGCGGCGGGACCGTCCCGCGAGCCGGGCGCGGTCGCGGCCCGTCACGCGGGCCACCGTCAGGTGTGCGCGCGAGCGCACGCGACGGTCGGCGCGCCCGCTGACCTCCTCGCCGAGCTCCACGCACCGTGCGCTGAGCGCGGCGAGCGCCGAGACGTGGCCGCCGCAGCCGATCCACAGGACTCGCCGGTCGAAGACGCCGGCTCCGCGCAGGTGAACCTCCAACGGCGCGCTCTGACCCGCGATCGCGGCGACTCCGGCGATGAGCTCCTCGCCCGCACCCGCGGACACCTCCCCGTAGAACGCCAGCGTCAGGTGCCGGTCCTCCGGCGCCGCCCAACGCAGCGAGCGGCGCGAGTCCCCGAGGTCGGGGCCGCCCCGGACCAGGTCGAGCGCTCGGTCCAGGTGCGCGCGAACGGTGGCCGGCGGGCGAACGGCGACGAAGAGCCGCATCAGCGCTGCGCGCGGGCCGACGCGTACAGGCAGACGGTCGCGGCCGTCGCGAGGTTCAGCGACTCCGCCTGCCCGCGCAGCGGGACGCGGACGACGGCGTCGGCGAGCTCGCGGTCCGCGGGCGCGAGGCCCCAGGCCTCGTTCCCGAACACCCAGGCGGTCGCCCGCGCGAGGTCGGGGACCGCATCGGCCGCGTCGGTGACGGCGGCGGGGTCGTCGGCTGCGACGGCGGCCCGGCCCGCGACGTCGAGCAGGTCATCGAGGTCGTGCTCACCCGCGCCGTCGGCGGCGAGCACGGCCAGACCCGCGGCGCGCAGCGCCGCCACGGCGTCCGCGAGCTGCTCGCCCGTGACGACCGGCAGGTGGAAGAGCGATCCGGCCGTCGCCCGGACTGTCTTCGGATTGAAGATGTCGACGCTCTCGGCGGTGAGCACCACGGCGTCGGCGCCGGCGGCGTCCGCCGCGCGGATCACCGTGCCGGCGTTGCCCGGATCGCGCACGGTGGCCAGCACCGCAACGAGCGCAGGCCCGCTCGCAAGCACCGCCTCGAGGGTCGGCGACTCCTGGGCGACGACCGCGACGAGGCCCTGCGCGTCGGCAGACATCGCGGCAAGCACCTCGTCGGACGCGAGCTGGACGCGCATGCCGCGCGCGGCGGCGTCGTCGAGGATGGCGCCGTAGCGCTCCGCGGCCGCCGCCGTCGCGTAGACGTCACGGACCGAGGCGAACCGCACGGCCTCTCGCACGCACTGGGGACCCTCGGCGAGGAACAGGCCCGAGCGCTGACGCACCGAGCGCCCGGACAGGGCCCGTACTGCCTTCACCCGCTCTGCGCGGGTGTTGGTCAGCTCGGGACTGTCCGGGCGCTCGGTCAAGCTGGCGACGCTCAGGCTGCGACGGCCGGGGCGTTGACGTCCGCCGGCAGTGCGGCCTTCGCCACGTTCACCAGGGCGGTGAAGGCGGCGGCGTCGTTGACGGCCATGTCGGCCAGGACGCGACGGTCGACCTCGACACCCGCGGCCTTGAGGCCCTGGATGAGGCGGTTGTACGTCATGCCGTTGGCGCGGGACGCAGCGTTGATGCGCTGGATCCACAGGCTACGGAAGTCGCCCTTGCGCTTCTTGCGGTCGCGGTACGCGTAGACGAGGGAGTGGGTGACCTGCTCCTTCGCCTTCCGGTACAGGCGCGAGCGCTGGCCGCGGTATCCGGCTGCGCGCTCAAGGGTACTGCGGCGCTTCTTCTGGGCGTTTACCGCCCGCTTCACGCGTGCCACGTGATGCTCCTTGCGTTCGGGGCTCAGTGGTGAACCGGCGGCGTGCTGGGCACGCCGCGGGGCTCACTTACCGAGCAGCTTCTTGATCTTCGGGGCGTCGGTCGGGGAAACGACCAGGTCACTCGACAGGCGGCGCTTGCGGCGGCTCGACTTGTGCTCGAGCAGGTGGCGCGAGCCAGCCTGCTCCCGCATGATCTTGCCGGAACCGGTCACTCGGAAGCGCTTCTTCGCCCCGGAGTGCGTCTTCATCTTCGGCATGGCTGCCGCTCTCCTCTAGTCGTCACTACATCGATCACGCTGTGTCTCGGTCACGCAGTGTGGTTCAGACCGTTCCCCCAGCTGCCGGGGGCTTCGGGGCCGCCGGCTTGACGGCCGCCGGCCGGGCCGCGGGCCGCGCGGCCGGGCGGGCAGCGGGCTTCGCTGACGGCATCGGCCGGGGAACTGCGGTGGGCCGCGGCGTCGCCGCAGGCTTGGGTGCCGCCACGGGCACGCTGGGTGCCGGGGCGGTGGTCGGGGCAGGCGTCGACGGCGCGGGCGCGGCCACCGTCGCTGCTGCTGCAGGCTTCGCGGCGACCGGCTTGGCGACCGCAGACTTCGCGGCCGCGGGCTTGGCAGCTGCGGGCTTGGCGGCGACCGGCTTGGCCGCCACGGGCTTCGCGGCGACCGGCTTGGCGGCAGCGGGCTTCGCCGCGACGGGCGCGGGGGCCGCGACCGGCTCGGCGGCGACGGGCTCGGGCTTGGCAGCGACCGGCGCAGCGGTGACCGGCGCGGTTGCGACGGGCGCAGTTGCGACGGGCTCCGCGACAACCGGTGCGGCGACGACGGGAGCGGCGACGGTCTCGACCGCCGGCGCCGAGGCGACGGCAGGCTCGGAGTCGGCGGGCTGCGACGGGCGAAGGTCCTCGGCGGGCTCGGCGATGCGCGCTGCGCGACGCTGCTCCTGCTTCTGGTCCGCCTTCTTCTTGGTCGGGCCGATCACCATGATCATGTTGCGCCCGTCCTGCTTGGGCGAGCTCTCCACGAAGCCCAGCTCCGCGACGTCGTCGGCGAGGCGGTTGAGCAGCCGAATGCCCATCTCCGGGCGCGACTGCTCGCGGCCGCGGAACATGATCATGACCTTGACCTTGTCGCCGGCCTTGAGGAAGCGCTCGACGTGGCCCTTCTTCGTGCCGTAGTCGTGCGGGTCGATCTTCAGGCGGAAGCGGATCTCCTTGAGAACCGTGTTCGTCTGGTTGCGGCGGGCCTCGCGTGCCTTCATGTCGGCTTCGTACTTGAACTTGCCGAAGTCCATGAGCTTGCACACGGGCGGGCGAGCGTCAGGGGCGACCTCGACGAGATCGAGGTCCGCCTCCTGCGCCAGGCGCAGCGCGTCCTCGACACGAACGATGCCGACCTGCTCCCCGTTGGGTCCAACAAGACGGACCTCGGGGACGCGGATCCGATCGTTGATTCGGGCCTCGGTGATGTGGGTACTCCTCCTGCTCGCGGTGTGGGCCACCACCGACGAGGACGGCCCCCGCCGACGAGCACAGGCGAGGGCCTTCGACAGTCCGACGGCGCGGCACGATGACTCGCACTGCGACGACGAGCGCGCAACGGGCGACCGCTACGTGCTCTTTTCGGACCGGACCCGGCACCAGTCGCCCTGACGGGCTGTCGGCACACGGGTGGGATTGGCTCCACTTGTGCACTGGTGCGCTGCGCTCGCAGCCGCCGGAGCGGATTCGGGCACGACGCACCAATTGGTCGACGCCTAGGTTACCACTGCCGCGCCGTGCGCCGGTCGGACGGCGGTCGGACGGGCGCACCGAGCGCCCGGCGACCACTCCTCCTCGTCGCCGACCGCGTGAGCGCAGCAACTTGAATGATTCCAGTAAAGGTGGTTGGGTCGGGCCATGTCCGACGCCGAGGTGCTCCGCGATCACGGGCTACGCGTGACCCGGCCGCGGCTGGCCGTGCTCGACGCGGTCGGCAACCATCCGCACGCCGACACCGAGCGCCTGGTCACCGAGGTTCGGGGCACGCTGCCGACCGTCTCGGTGCAGGGCGTCTACGACGTGCTGCGCGCCCTGACCGCCGCCGGGCTCGTCCGGCGGATCGAGCCGGCCGGGCATCCCGCCCGGTACGAGCGCCGCGTGGCCGACAACCACCACCACGTCGTGTGCCGCGCGTGCGGCGCCCTGCGCGACATCGACTGCGTCGTCGGCGCGGCGCCCTGCCTCGAGCCGAGCTCGGGCACCGGGTACACGGTCGAGACCGCAGAGGTCACCTTCTGGGGCCTGTGCCCCAGCTGCCAGGCGACGGCCTGATCCGTCCCCACTGTTTTCCATCGAGAGGAACCCTGTGACTGACATCGCTGCGTCCACGCCCGCGTTCACCACGACCGCCACCGGCAACCCGGTCGCCTCGGACGAGCACTCCCAGACGGTCGGCAACGGCGGCCCCATCGCGCTCCACGACAGCTACCTAATCGAGAAGCTGGCGCAGTTCAACCGGGAGCGCGTGCCGGAGCGCGTCGTGCATGCGAAGGGCGGCGGCGCGTTCGGCGTGTTCACCACGACCGAGGACGTCAGCGCGTTCACGCGCGCCGGCCTGTTCCAGCGCGGGGTCACGACGCCGATGCTCGCCCGGTTCTCGACGGTCGCGGGCGAGCACGGCAGCCCCGACACGTGGCGCGACCCGCGCGGCTTCGCGCTGAAGTTCTACACACAGGAGGGCAACTACGACCTGGTCGGGAACAACACCCCGGTCTTCTTCATCCGGGACGGCATCAAGTTCCCCGACTTCATCCACTCGCAGAAGCGCCTGCCGGGAAGCAACCTGCGCGACAACGACATGCAGTGGGACTTCTGGTCGCTGTCCCCCGAGAGCGCGCACCAGGTCACCTGGCTCATGGGCGACCGCGGGATCCCCGCGAACTGGCGGCACATGGACGGCTTCGGCTCGCACACCTACCAGTGGATCAACGCCGCGGGCGAGCGGTTCTGGGTCAAGTACCACTTCGAGACCTCGCAGGGCGTTGAGAACCTGTCGGCCGACGATGCCGCGCAGCTCGCGGGCTCGGACGCGGACTTCCACACGCGCGACCTGCGCGACGCGATCGACCGCGGCGAGCACCCCGAGTGGACGCTCTCGGTCCAGGTGATGGCGTACGCGGACGCCGCCGACTACCGCTTCAACCCGTTCGACCTGACCAAGGTGTGGCCGCACAGCGACTACCCGCTGATCAAGGTCGGGACGATGCGGCTCGACCGCAACCCGGAGAACTACTTCACCCAGATCGAGCAGGCCGCGTTCGCCCCCTCGAACTTCGTGCCCGGGATCGCCGCGAGCCCCGACAAGATGCTGCTCGCGCGGATCTTCTCCTACGCCGACGCGCAGCGCTACCGGGTCGGCACCAACCACGCCGAGCTGCCGGTGAACGCCCCGATCTCGCCTGTGCACTCGTACGCCAAGGACGGCGCGATGCGGTTCGGCTTCACCGATCCGGACGTGCCCGTGTACGCGCCGAACTCGCGCGGCGGCGCACACGCCGACCCGGCCCGGGCCGCCGCGTCGCCGGGGTGGGAGTCCGACGGCGAGCTGCTGCGCGCCGCCGCCAAGCTGCACCGCGAGGACGACGACTTCGGCCAAGCGGGCACGCTCGTGCGGGACGTGATGGACGACGCCGCACGCGATCGTCTCGTCGAGACCCTCACCGGCCACGTGGGCGCGGTCAAGGCCGCGGACATCCGCGAGCGCGCGGTCGCGTACTGGACGAGCGTCGACCCCGGCATCGGCGCGCGGGTGGCCGCGGCGATCCGTCCCGTCGCCCCGATCGACGCGGGCGATCCGGCGACCGCGGCGGTACCCGTCGCCTGAGCGGGTCCAGTTGCCCGAGTGAGAGGATCGGGGCATGCCTGAGCAGCCCCCCGAATCCCTCCTGACCTCGACCGCCGCGACGCGGGACATCGCCGACGTCGCGGCGGTCGAGGTCATCACGACCGCCGCCGTCCACCTCATGAGCGCCGCCGCGGTCAAGTGCGGGCTGAGCGAGGACACCCCCGAGGGGTCCGGCCGCGAGTACCTCGACCTGGACGAGGCCCGCAAGCTCATCACGGCGCTCGCCGCGCTCGTGACGGCCGCCGCCCCCGATCTGGGCAACCAGCACGCCCGCGCGCTGCGCGACGGGCTGCGCTCGCTTCAGCTCGCCTTCCGGGAGGCCTCGCCGTTCCCCGATGCACCGGGCGAGGGTCCGGGCGAGAAGTTCACCGGCCCGGTGAACTGACCCGGCCGCACTGCCCTGGGCAGCGCTGGCCGGGACCGACCTGACGTCAGGTGCGCGGAGCGCGTCGGCGCGCCGCACGCAGCACGACCATGCCCGTCCCGGCGACGGCCGCGCCGATCGCCCCCGCGGCGAGGAAGCCGGCACTCGCCCCGAAACGGTCGATGAGCAGCCCGCACAGCGGGGCGCCGAGGGCCGCCCCGACGGTCATCGCCGACCCGTTCCAGCCCATCACCTCGCCGCGCCGGTGCTCGGGCACGATCGTCACGAGCGTCGCCGTGATCGCCGACAGGGCGGGTGCGCACGGGACCCCGGCGAGCACCAGGGCGACGGCGAGCAGCATGGGCGTGCCCGCAAACGCCGCGGGGATCGTGAGCAGGCCGAGCGCGAGCACGAGGGCGAGCGGGTGCACCGACCGCCGCCCGGCGCCGTAAACAAGGCCCCCGACCACCGAACCCCCCGCCCAGAGCGCGATCATCCAGCCGGCCGAGGACGCCTGCCCCCACTCGACCAGGGCGGCCACGATGGCGACGTCGGTCCCGTTCAGCACGAGGGACGCCGCGCTCGACGCGAGGAGCACGACGAGCAGGCTCGGGCTGAGCACGCGCTCGCTCGCCCGGACGCTCGCGCTCACGGGCTCGGGCGGCGCGCCGCCCCCGCGCTCGAGCACCTGGACGCTGCGCGTCGGCGGGTCGAACCACATGAGCAGGACGCCGGCGCCGACCGTCGCGACGCCGACGCCGACGAGGGCCGCGGTCGTGGACCACGAGGTGGCCACCAGGACCGCGAGCGCCGGCGCGAGCATGAACGTGAGCTCGGTGCAGACCGAATCGAGCGCGAACGCCGTGCGCTGCTCCTCGCGCGGCACGAGCACCGCCAGCGACTGCCGCACGACCGAGAAGATCGGCACCATGAAGACGCCCGCGAGCGCGGCGGCGCCGATGAGCGCCTCGAAGCCCAGGAACGGCGCCGCGATCCAGACCGCCGCCTCGACCACCACCGACGGCGCGAGCGCCCGGCGAAGCCCCAACCGGTCCACCAGCCGGCCGCGCCACGGCGCGCCGACCGCCATCCCGAGGGTCATCGCGGCCGCGACGATCCCGGCCGCGCCGTAGCCGCGCCCGAGCGGCCCGACCACGTGCAGGGTCACCACGACGCCGAGGCTGGCGTGCGGGATGCGCGCGACGAGCGCGACGAGCACGAGGCGCAGCACGGCCGGGCGGCGGAGCAAGCGCCCGTACGGGGCGAGGGACATGGCGCAGATCCTCCCAGAGCCCGGCGGATGCCCGCACCGGCGCCCGGCCTGCGCACCGGTGCACGCACGCCGGGCGCGGCGCAACCTATCCTGAGGAGCGTGACGACCGATCCGAGGTACGCCGCCGACCCGGGCCACGACGCGCCCCGATCCTGGAGCCCCGGCATGAGCAGACCGGACACTGACGTCCTGCCCGTCTACGCGGCCTCGGCCGCGGCGCTCGCCGCGTCCGCGAGCGGCTCGGTGCGCGAGGATGGCGCCGCCGACGATGGCGCCCCAGATCCCGGCGCCACCGATCCCCAGGCGCCCGAACGCTCGACCGAGCGACCCGCCCGGCGTCGACGCTGGCCGGTCGTCGTGCTCACCATCGCACTGGTGCTCGCCCTCGCGCTCGCCGGCTACCTGCTCGCCACGACCCTGCGGTACGAGGAGCGGGCGGCCTGGACCGAGGATCAGGCCCGGCAGATCGGGGCCGAGCTGGCCACGACGCGCACCGAGCTCGAGGGGACGACGGCCGAGCTCGAGGCCGTTCGGGTCCAGCTCGACACGGCGCAGGCGCGGATCACGGAGCTGGCCGACGAGAAGGCCCAGGTCGGTGACGACCGCGAGACGCAGCGGCAGCTCGCGGACTACCAGCAGCGGATCAGCGAGGCGGCCGGCACGGTGGCGTCCGCCCTCGAGCGCTGCGTCCAGGGTCAGGACACCCTCATCGGCTACCTGAACAACCCGACCGCGTACGACCCGGCCCAGCTCGTCCAGTTCGGTACCGACGTCGACGGCCTGTGCGCCTCCGCCACGACCGCGAACCAGACTCTGCAGGACGAGCTCGCGCGGTGACCCGGACGACCGTCACGGCGGGGCGGGCGCTCGCCGCCCTCGCCCTCGCCGCGCCGATCCTCGCCGGCTGCGGCGTGCTCCCGGCGCTGCCGGGGCCCGAGCCCCACGACCTCGTGCCCTCGAGCGTGCCGGGGGCGGAGCCGACGGAGACCGGGAACCTCTCCCCCGACGGCTTCGACCAGGCGCGACGGATGGCGGTCCGGATCCGCAACGTCGGCTGCGACTCGCTGTCGACCGGCTCGGGCTTCGCGATCGACGCGACCACGCTGATCACCAACCGGCACGTCGTCGCCGACTCGGCCGACCTCCAGCTGAGCACCTACGACGGCCGCGACATCGCCGCGACCGCCGCGAGCACGGCGTCCCTCGCCGACCTCGCGATCGTCCGCACGGTCGACGAGCTCCCGGCGTTCCCCGAGCTGGCCGAGGCCGACCCGGAGCCGGGCGACGCGGTGACCGTCGTCGGCTACCCCCAAGGCGGCCAGCTGACGGTCACGAGCGGGCAGGTCATGGGCAGCACGACCGATCCGCTGAACGAGAACCTGGGCCAGGTTCTGGTCACCGACGCGCCGGTCGAGCCGGGCAGCTCGGGCTCGGCCGTGCTCGACGCTGAGGGTCGGGTGATCGGCGTGGTCTACGCGAAAAACGTCGACGACATGTCATTCATCGTGCCCGTCAGCACGTTGCGGAGCATGCTTGCGGACGAGGCCATGTTCGTCGCCTCGCCCACGTGCGCCGGCTGATCCACGGCCGGCGCCGGCTCTCCTGGAGGTCCCTGTGCCCGACTCCCCCGCCTTCGATCCCGCCGCGCTGACTCGCGCCGCGAGCGACGTGCTCACCGTTCGCCGGGTGTTCGGCGAGGCCTACGAGCGCGGCGGCACGCTCGTCATCCCCGTCGCCAAGATCATGGGCGGCACGGGCAACGGCTCGGGCACCGGCAGCCTCGGCGCCGGCGCCGCGCGCGAGGAGCCCGGGCACGGCCCGCACGGCGAGAGCGAGGGGTCCGGCGGCGGGGGCGGCTTCGCGGTCCGGGTGCGCCCGATCGGCGCCTACGTGATCGACGACTCCGGGGTGCACTGGCGCCCGGCGCTCGACCTCAACCGCGTGATCCTCGGCGGTCAGGCCGTGGGGATCGTGGTGTCGCTGGCCCTGGCGCTGGCGCTGCGGCGTCGGCGGCGCTGACGAGCCGAAGCTCGAGCGAGTCGACCCGGCGGGCGACCGTCTCGTCGGCCGCGAGCGCGGCGTTCGCGCGCGCGATCACGGCGTCGAGCGTCGGGCGGTCGAGCCGCGGCTTGACGGCGAGCAGGACGGCCACCTCGGCGCGCCGGCCCGGCTCCGCCCCGACCCGGACGACGTGCGGGACGCCCGCGAGCGCCGCCGCCAGCGCGGCGCGGACGGCCGGCTCGACGGCGCCGTCCGCGACCGCGGGGAGCCACCGCTCACCGCACGCGAGGGCGACGACGGCCGGGCGCCCGATCACGAAGGTCACGGGTCCGCCGGCGTCCAGCACCATGACCTCCCACCCCTCCCCGATCGCGGAGGCCGCGGCCCGGGCCACGTCGGTCGGCACGGGGCGCGCGTCGGCCCGCCACCGCGCCATGGTCGCGACGGACGAGAAGATGGGCAGCGCCGAGCGGCCGTCCCGCACGCGCAGCGCGACGATGCCGGCCGAGGCCGCCTCTCCCGGCTCCACCTGGGCCAGCACGGGCACGAGGACGCGGGCCGCCGCGAGGGCCGCGACGACATCCGCCGCCCCGCCGGTGTCGGCCGCCAGGGCGGCGGCCAAGCGCGGGTCGGCCGCGCCGTCGTCGTCCGCGAACGGCGACGACGGCGCGAGCTCGCGCCGGTGCCCGCCCGCCGCCCGCTCCCCGCTCACGGCACGCTCCCCGCTCATGGGCGGCCGGCGACGTCCAGGGCCTGCGGCAGCGTGAACGCGCCGGCGTAGAGCGCCTTGCCCACGATCGCGCCCTCGAGCCCGGCGGGCACCAGCTCCCGGAGCGCGACGAGGTCCGCGAGGCTCGAGATCCCGCCGGACGCGACCACAGGCGCGTCCGTGCGCGCGCAAACCTCCCGCAGCAGGTCGACGTTCGGGCCGCGCAGCGTGCCGTCCTTCGTCACGTCGGTCACCACGTACCGCGCGCAGCCCACGCCCTCGAGCCGCGCGAGGACCTCCCAGAGGTCGCCGCCCTCCTTCGTCCAGCCGCGGGCCGCGAGCGTCGTGCCCCGCACGTCGAGGCCGACGGCGATCGCGTCGCCGTGCCGCGCGATCGCCCGCGCCGTCCACTCGGGATCCTCGAGCGCCGCCGTGCCGAGGTTGACCCGGACGGCGCCCGTGGCGAGTGCCCGCTCGAGCGAGACGTCGTCCCGGATCCCGCCCGACATCTCGACCTTGACCCCGTGGTCCGAGAGCGCGCGCGCCACCTCGGCCAGCACGGGCGCGTTCGAGCCCCGGCCGAACGCCGCATCGAGATCGACGAGGTGCACCCACTCCGCCCCGCCAACCTGCCAGTCGAGGGCCGCGGCGAGCGGGTCGCCGTACGACGTCGCGGAGCCCGCCTCGCCCTGCACGAGCCGGACGGCGTGCCCGTCCGCGACGTCCACGGCGGGCAGGAGCTCCAGGCGGTCGGTCACGATACGTCCTCTCGTGGGAGTCACCGCAGCGACCGGGTCCAGTTGGCGAGCAGCTGGGCCCCGGCGTCGCCGGACTTCTCGGGGTGGAACTGCGTTGCGGTCAGGGGGCCGTTCTCGACGGCGGCGACGAAGCGCCCGCCGTGGTCGGCCCACGTCACCTGCGGCGGGGCGAACAGCGCGTCGCCCAGCGGCGCGAAGGCGCGCGCGGCGTAGGAGTGCACGAAGTAGAACCGCTCGGCCTCGACGCCGGCGAAGAGCAGGGAGCCCGCCGGCGGCTCGACGGTCGCCCAGCCCATGTGCGGCACGACGGCCGCCTCGAGGCGGTCGACCAGGCCGGGCCACTCCCCGAGCCCGGGGGTGCGCTCGCCGTGCTCGTCGCCGGCCTCGAACAGCACCTGCATGCCGACGCAGATGCCGAGGACGGGCCGCCCGCCCGCGAGGCGGCGGCCGATGATCTGGCCGCCCCGGACCTCGTCGAGGCCGCGCATGACGGCGGCGAATGCGCCGACGCCGGGCACGACGAGCCCGTCGGCGTCGGCCGCCCGGGCCGGATCGGCGGTCAGCTCGACCCGCGCGCCCACGCGCTCGAGGGCGCGCACCGCGGACCGGACGTTGCCGAACCCGTAGTCGAGCACGACGACAGACGGGGAGGTGGCCACGGCAGGGGACTTTACCGGCAGCGCACTAGGGGCGCCGGTGGGCGCGCCCCGCCGCCGCGAGGATGCGCATCGCCTTCAGCCGGGACATGCCGACGCTCGAGACGACGCCCTCGAGGTCGGCGGGAGTGGCCGAGCCGAGGATGACGTCCTCGAGCACCTCGGGCGCGTCACCGAGCACCAGGCCGGGCGCGAGGTCGCCGTCGCGCGCGCCGTCGATCCAGCGGCCGGCCGAGATCTGCCCGTCCCGGCGCTCCAGCAGCACGACCGGGACGCCGCGCAGCAGCCGCGAGATCGCGCCGGCCGCGGCCGCCGGGGCGTCGCCGTCGCGGTCGCGCAGCACGGCGAGCGCGCCGACAGGGGTCGGCACGGCGTCCATCCGGATCTTCGCGACCGCGCACGTCGCCGCGAGGGCCTCGGCGTTTGCGACCGGCGTCAGCACGAGCGCGACGCCCACCTCGCCCTCGAGCGAGGAGGCGTCGTCGGGCACGCTCACAGCGCGCCCTTCGTCGACGGCACGCCCTCGATGCGGGGATCCAGAGCGACCGCCGCGCGCAGCGCGCGCGCGAGCGCCTTGAACTGCGCCTCGACGATGTGGTGCGGATCGCGACCCGAGAGCACCCGCACGTGCAGGCAGATCCCCGCGTGGTGCGCGATGGACTCGAACACGTGCCGCGTCAGCGACCCCGTGAAGTGGCCGCCGATGAGGTGGTACTCCTGCCCGGCGGGCTCGCCGGTGTGCACGAGGTAGGGCCGGCCGGAGACGTCGACGACCGCCTGGGCGAGCGCCTCGTCGAGCGGCACGAGCGCGTCGCCGAACCGCGCGATGCCGGCCTTGTCGCCGAGCGCGACCCGCAGCGCCTCGCCGAAGGCGATGGCGACGTCCTCGACGGTGTGGTGCACGTCGATGTGGGTGTCCCCCGTCGCGCGGACGGTGAGGTCGATGAGGGAGTGCTTGCCCAGCGCGGTGAGCATGTGATCGTAGAACGGCACCGACGTCGAGATGTCGGTGCGGCCGCGGCCGTCCAGGTCGATCTCGACCACGACGCTCGACTCCGACGTCGTCCGTTCGATCCGTGCCGTGCGCGCACCCGTACCACTCACAGCGCTGCCACCTCCACCAGGGCGGCACGGAACGCCGCCATCTCCTCGCGGGTGCCGATCGACACCCGCAGCCAGCCGTAGGGTCCCACCTCGCGGATCAGGACGCCGCGGTCGAGCAGACCCTGCCAGATCGCGCGAGCGTCGTCGAACGTGCCGAACAGCGCGAAGTTCGCGTCCGAGTCCGCGACGGTCAGGCCGCGCGCGCGCAGCCAGGCGACGCACTCGTCCCGCTCGGCGCGCAGCGACCCGACCTGGGCCATCAGCTCGGGGGCGTGCCGCAGCGCCGCGCGCGCGACCGCCTGCGTGACGCCGGACAGGTGGTAGGGCAGCCGGACGATCCGGAGCGCGTCGATGAGCTCGGGCGCCGCGGCGAGGTAGCCGACCCGGGCGCCCGCGAGCCCGAAGGCCTTCGACATGGTCCGGCTCACCGCGAGCAGCGGGTACGTGTCGAGCAGCTCGAGCGCCGAGGGGACGCCGGCGCGGCGGAACTCGCCGTACGCCTCGTCGACGACGACGACGCACCCGCCCGTGACCTCGGCCGCGGCCGCGAGCACCGCCTCGATCGTCGCGAGCGGAAGCGCGGTGCCGGTCGGGTTGTTCGGGCTCGCGAGCAGCACGACGGACGGCGACACCTCCGCGATCGTCGCGTGCGCGACGTCGGGATCGAGGGTGAAGTCCGTCTCCCGCCGCCCGGCGAGCCAGGTGGTCGCGGTGTCGCGCGCGTACTCGGGGTACATCGAGTAGGTCGGGGCGAACGACAGCGCGGTCCGCCCGGGCCCGCCGAACGCCTGCAGCAGGTGCAGCATGACCTCGTTCGAGCCGTTCGCGGCCCAGAGCTGCGCCGGGGCGAGCGCGACGCCGGACTCGGCGAGCAGGTACGCGGCGAGGTCCTCGCGCAGCGCAAGGAAGTCGCGGTCCGGGTAGCGGTTCAGGCCGGCCGCGGCGACGGCGACGTCGGCCGCGATGTCCGCGACGACCGCCGCGGACGGGGGGTACGGGTTCTCGTTGACGTTGAGGCGCACGGACACGTCCAGCTGGGGCGCTCCGTACGGGGTGAGGCCGGCGAGCTCGCGGCGCAGGGGAAGAGGCACGCTCCCGAGTCTAGGGACGGATCTACTCGGGCCGGTTCGCGCCCGCGCCGCCCACCCGGAACGGCTCGCTGACCCCGGTGTACGCAAGATGCGCGACGAGGCCCTGCTGGGCGTGCGGCAGGTTGTGGCAGTGGTCCATCCAGACCCCTGGGTTGTCCGCGACAAACGCCACCTCGAACTCCTCCCCGTCCCGTACCTCGAGCGAGTCGGTCCACCAGGGGCCGCCGGTCGCGGCGACGCCGTCGCGGCTGAGCACGACGACGTGGTGCCCGTGCAGGTGCATCGGGTGCGCCTGCCCACTGCTGTTGGAGATCGTCATCCGGACGACGTCGCCCTCGGCGACGACGAACATCGGCAGGTCGGGGAACAGGTGCCCGTTGATCGTCCAGTGCAGCCCGGGCCGACCGGCGACGAAGCCGAACCGGCGCCCGATGGCGAGCTCGAAGGTGCGGTCCGCCGCCTGCGGGTCGAAGCCGAGGGCGGCGGGAGTGCCGTAGCCCAGCAGGTCGAGCTCCGTGCCCGGGTCGCGCGCGGCCGCGCCGGACGGGCCGCGGGACCCGGCCGGGCCGACCACCAGGTCCGCCCCCCCGCCCAGGCGAACGACCGCGGCGGAGCCGTCCGCGGGCGCCGTGATCTCGAGGTCGGCGCGGCCGCCTGCTCCGATCACGACGGCGACGTCGCGCACGGGCGTCGCGCCGGTCAGGTCCCGGCCGTCGACGGCCAGGAGCGCGAACCCTGCCCCGGCGACCCACACCCGCAGCGCGGCGTTGTCGGTGTTGATCACCCGGATCCGCGCGGCGGTGCCCGGCGCGACCACGTGCCGCTGCTGGCCGGCGGTCCCGTTGATCGTGCGGGTGCCCGCGTAGGTGTGCAGGAGCGCGATCGCCTCGTCGGCACCTGCGGCCGTCGCCCGCGGGTGCACGACGAGCGGGCCCAGCAGGCCGAGCCGTACCTGGCGGTGGGAGACCTGGTGCGAGTGGTACCAGTACGTGCCCGCGTCCTGCGCGACGAAGCGGTAGACGTGCTCGCCCCCCACCGGCACCGCCTCCTGCGTCACGCCCGCGACGCCGTCCTCCGCGTTCGGCACGTCGACGCCGTGCCAGTGCAGCGTGACGCCGTCCGGGACCGAGGCGTTGCGCAGCGTGACCTCGACGAGGTCGCCCTGCGTCGCCTCGATCAGCGGCCCCGGCGTCGTCCCGCCGATCGTGTAGCCCTCGACGACTGTCCCGTCGGGCAGCGTGATCCGCTCGGCGGCCGCCTCGAGGGTGACCGCCACGTCGGGCTCGGCGTCCGCCGGGCCGGTCAGCGTCGCGACCGACACGTCGCCCGGCCGGGCGGGCGGCCCTCCCCACCCGGCCTCCGCGCGGTCGGCGTGGGCCCCCGTCACCTGTCCCCCGCCCGCGTCGACGTACCCCATGCCCAGCACCGAGTAGGTCGAGGGCACGAGGCTCGTCGACCAGAACCAGGTCACGGGCGCGACGACGACGAGCGTGGCGACCACGGCCGCGACCACGCGCCGACGGCGGGCGAGCGGCGACGAAACCGGTGGCGACGGCGGTGGCGACGGCGGTGCGCCGTCGTCGGTCACGCCGCGGCGCGACTGGCCGGCGCGGCGGCGCCGGCCCGCGGCCGCGACCCGAGCCGGCTGGCCGTCAGGGCGGTCCCGAGGATCGCGAGGGCGTTGAGCCCGTGCAGCGCGCCGACGATCGGGGCGCCGAACGCGGCAAACGCGAGCGCGATCTGCACGACGACGAGCACGAAGATGATCACGGCCGAGCGCACGCCGCCGCGCAGCCGCGCGAAGAACGCGACGATCAGCAGCGCCACCGCGAGCAGGGGGATCACCATCACGCCGACGGTGCCGTGCAGCGCATGGCCCGCGTTGAGCTCGGTGTCGGAGGTGTACACCGCGCCGGCGTCGACGTCGCTGATCACCTGGAACCACCCGTAGGCGATCGAGGCCGCCTGGACGGCGACGCCGAGGGCGATGAGTAGGGCAAGGACGCGGTAGGCACTCTTCATGGCGGCGGTTCCCTTCCGGCGGATGAACCCTTCGACAGGGTCAACGCTAGGAGTCGCGGGCACGCAACGGAATACCCGCCGACGCGGCGGGCCGGCGGACATGTGGTGGGCGCGACTGGGCCATTCGGGTCCGGGTCCGAACGGGGCGGGGCCCTTCGTCCCGGTCCGCAGCGGGCGACGCGACCTAGTTTTGAGGAAGCGAGCGCCAATCGGCGGACACCCGCGCGAGGAGGCAGCCATGGAGACCATGCGCGCCGCTGTCGTGCGGTCGTTCAGCGAGCCGCTGTCGATCGAGCAGGTGCCGGTCCCGGTCCCCGGGCCGCACGAGGTGCTCATCAAGGTCGAGTACACGGGCGTGTGCCACACCGACGTGCACGCGGTGCGCGGGGAGTGGGACGAACTCGCCCCGCTGCCCCTGATCCCCGGGCACGAGGGGCACGGGCCCGTCGTCGCGATCGGCGCCGACGTCGAGGGCGTGCGCATCGGCGACCGCCTCGGCGGGACCTGGGTCGCGAGCGCGTGCGGCACGTGCGCCTACTGCCTGTCCGGGGCCGAGCACCTGTGCCCGGGCCAGCACAACTTCGGCTACTCGCGGGCCGGCAGCTTCGCGGAGTTCATGATCCTCGACCCGCAGTACGCCGCGTCGATCCCGGCCGGCGTCGACGGCGTCGGCGTCTGCCCGATCCTGTGCAGCGGCGTCAGCGCCTACCGCGCGCTGAAGGCCACCGAGGCCCGCCCCGGCCAGTGGGTCGTCATCTCCGGGATCGGCGGGGTCGGCCACCTCGCGGTGCAGTACGCCCGCGCGATGGGCCTGCGCGTCGCCGCGGTCGACATCGACGAGGCGAAGCTCGCGCTCGCGCGCAAGCACGGCGCCGAGGTCACCGTGAACGCGCTCACGCAGAACCCCGGGGCCGAGCTGACGGCGCAGCTCGGTGGCGCCCACGCCGCGGTCGTGACGGCCGCGAGCCCGCAGGCGTTCGCCGACTCGCTCGCCATGCTGCGCCGGGGCGGGACGGTCGCGCTCGTCGGCCGCCCGCAGGGCGCGTTCTCCCTCGACATCGTCGACACGGTCCGGCGCGGGCTCACGGTGCGCGGCTCGACGGCGGGCAGCCGGCTCGACCTCGTCGAGGCGCTCGAGCTGTTCGCGGACGGCGCGATCGACCCCTCCATCACGCTGCACCCGTTCGCGAGCGTCGGCGCCGTCCTGGCCGACCTCGCCTCGGGCCTCAGCGACGGCAGCGCCGTGCTCGACCTCACGGTCTGATCCCACCGCTCCATCCACACCGCGGCATCCACACCGCGGCCCGGGCCTGTCCCAGGGCCTGCCTACCATCGAGCCATGAGTCTTCCCGAAGTTCTCGACCGCGCCGCGCTGCACGGGCAGGCGCAGGCCGCGCTCGTCGCGCTCGTCGGCCGCCCCGACGCGACGCTGCGCACCGACCAGTGGACCGCGATCGAGGCGCTCGTGGCCGACCGGCGCCGGGCCCTCGTCGTGCAGCGCACCGGCTGGGGCAAGTCCGCGGTGTACTTCGTGGCCACCGCGTTGCTACGGGCCGCCGGCGCGGGCCCGACCGTGATCATCTCGCCGCTGCTCGCCCTCATGCGCAACCAGGTCGACGCCGCCCAGCGCGCCGGGATCCGCGCCGAGACCATCAACTCGGCCAACGTCGGGGACTGGGCCGGCGTGCAGGCCCGCGTCGCGGCGGGCGAGGTCGACGTGCTCCTCGTCTCGCCCGAGCGGCTGAACAACCCGGGCTTCCGCGACGAGGTCCTGCCGCAGCTCGCCGCGACGGCGGGGCTCGTCGTCATCGACGAGGCGCACTGCATCTCCGACTGGGGCCACGACTTCCGGCCGGACTACCGGCGCATCCGCACCCTGCTCACCGAGCTGCCCGCCGGCATCCCCGTGCTCGCGACCACGGCGACGGCCAACACGCGGGTGACCTCCGACGTCGCCGAGCAGCTCGCGGTGACCGAGCAGGGCGCCGACGCCGACGTGCTCGTGCTGCGCGGCTCGCTCGACCGCGAGAGCCTGCACCTGGCCGTGCGCGAGCTGCCGGGCACCGCCGCGCAGCTCGCCTGGCTCGCGCACAACCTTCCCCAGATCGACGGCTCGGGCATCGTCTACTGCCTGACCGTCGCGGCGGCGCAGCAGGTCGCCGAGTACCTGCGGGCCGCCGGGCTGCAGGTGCGCGCGTACACCGGGCAGACCGACACCGCCGAGCGCGAGGTCGCTGAGCAGGACCTCCTGGCCAACCGCGTCAAGGCGCTGATCGCGACGTCGGCGCTCGGGATGGGCTTCGACAAGGGCGACCTCGCGTTCGTGGTCCACCTCGGCGCGCCCGCCTCCCCGATCGCGTACTACCAGCAGGTCGGCCGCGCGGGCCGCGCGACCGAGCGCGCCGAGGTCGTGCTGCTGCCCGGCCGCGAGGACCGCGCGATCTGGGACTACTTCGCGTCCATGGCGTTCCCGCCCGAGGCCGAGGTGCGCGCGACGCTCGCGGCGCTGGAGGGGGCCGGCACGCTCTCGACCGCCGCCCTCGAGACCCGGGTCTCGCTGCGGCGCAACCGCCTCGAGCTCATGCTCAAGGTCCTGGACGTCGACGGGGCGGTCCAGCGGGTGCGCGGCGGCTGGCGCTCGACCGGGCAGGAGTGGACGTACGACGCGGACCGGTACGCGCGCGTCGCGGCCACCCGCCGCGCCGAGCAGCAGGCGATGGTCGACTACGTGCGCGGCGACGAGTGCCGGATGGCGTTCCTGCGCGGCGCGCTCGACGACCCCGATCTCCCGCCCGGCTGGCGCTGCGGGCGCTGCGACGTGTGCGGCGGCGCGACGGCGGGCGCGGCCCCGGACGCGGGCGAGATCGAGGCGGCCCGGGAACGGCTCGCCGTCCCGGGCGTCGAGGTCGAGCCGCGGCGGCAGTGGCCCGCCGGCATGGCCGGCCTCGGCGTGGAGCTCACGGGCAAGATCGCCCCGGCCGAGCGCGCCGAGACGGGGCGGGCGCTCGCGCGCCTGGACGGCATCGGCTGGGGCGGCCTGCTCCGCGACCTGTTCGCGGGCGCCGACAGCGGGCTACCGGTCCCCCTGCGCAACCCGGTGCTCGAGGTGCTCGGCGCCTGGCAGCCGGACCCGGCCCCCGCGGGGATCGTCGTCGTCGCGTCCCAGACCCGGCCCGAGCTCGTCGAGCACCTCGCGGCGGGCATCGCGCGCCGGCTCGGGATCCCGATCGTCGGGACCGTCCGCCCGGCCGCGCGCCTCGGGCCCGGGCGGCACGACGTCAACTCGGCGCAGCGCCTGGCCGGCATCGCGCGCCGCCTCGAGCTCGACCTGTCGCCCGAGGCAGCCGAGGGCCTCGCGGGCCGCGCCGTCCTGCTCGTGGACGACCGGACCGACTCCGGATGGACGCTCGCCGTCGGCGCGCGCCTGCTGCGCCGCGCGGGCGCGAGCGCGGTCTACCCGTTTGTCCTCGGGGTCGGCTGAGGTCGCCGCAGGCGTGCCGGGCACGCGCTACTGGTCGCGGTAGCTCGCGGCCAGCAGCGCCAGCCCCTCGTCGAGCGTGACGGCGGGCGTCCACCCGAGGGCGGACCGGGTGGCCCGCTGGTCGAACCAGTGCGCGGTCGAGAGCTGCTCGGCGAGGAAGCGGGTCATGGGCGGCTCCCCGGCGCCCACCTGTGCCCCCGCGCCCGCCCGTGCCCCGGCCCCGGCCCCGGCCCGACCAGACCAGACGGCCTCGACGAGGCCTCCGGCGGCGCGCGCGAGGCCGGCGGGGACCGACCACGCCGGGCTCGGCGCGCCCGCCGCGGCGCAGATCCCCGCGAGGAGGTCGCGGATCGGGCGCGGCTCCCCGTTCGTGACGACGTACGCGCGGCCGTACGCGGCGCGCGGGGCCACGAGCGCCGCCGCGAGCGCGTCGGCGGCGTTGGACACGTAGGTCGTGTCGATGAGCGCGGCGCCCGCGCCCAGCAGGGGCAGCCGGCCGGCGCGGGCGCGCTCGACGACCCGGGCCACGAGCTGCGTGTCCCCCGGCCCCCACACGAGATGGGGCCGGATCGCGATCACGGCCAGCTCCGGGGAGTGTGCGGCGAGCGCGGCGAGCTCCGCGGCGGCCTTGGTCCGCGCGTAGGCGCCCCGGGCCCGGCCCGGGTCGGCGACCCCCGCGCCCGCGCCGACGATCGCGGCGCCCAGGTGGGCGACCGACGGCGACGAGACCTGCACGAAGCGCGCGACGCCGGCGGCGGCCGCGGCCGCGAGCAGGGCGGTGGTGCCGCCGAGGTTGACGCGCCGGAACTCGTCCTCGGGCCCGGTCAGGGACACCTTGGCCGCCAGGTG
This sequence comes from Pengzhenrongella sicca, assembly GCF_017569225.1. Classification (GTDB taxonomy): domain Bacteria; phylum Actinomycetota; class Actinomycetes; order Actinomycetales; family Cellulomonadaceae; genus Pengzhenrongella; species Pengzhenrongella sicca. The sequence goes on along the minus strand of NZ_CP071868.1, from coordinate 1,516,968 downwards.
CACGACGGCGTCGCAGCCGCGTGTTGCGCGCGCGACCGCGTCCTCGTCGGTCACCGACCCCCGCTGCTCGTCGGTGCCCGCGACGCCCGCCGGGCCGCGCTGGAACGTCCGGACGGCGTGGCCATCACGCAGTAGCCGCCCGACGACGGCACGGCCGAGCATCCCGCTCGCGCCCGTCACGAGCACGCGCAGCGGGGCGACCGGCTGCTCGGCCGCGGACTCCGCGGTCACGAGCGGCCGGCCTTCACCGGCGACCGGTCGTCACGGAAGCGCGTCGTCATGGTCGCCCGAGGCGGCCGCCGGCGAGCACCGCGGCGGCCCACCGCGCGATCCGGGTGCGGTCGACCTTGGAGTTGTGCCGCACGTCCGTGGGCAGTCGGGGCACGACGAGCACCGCGGCGACGGGCTCACCGATCGCGGCCCGGACGCCGGCACTCAGGTCGATCGACGCCAGCCCGGGCCGGCGGGCCGGCGGGTCGGTCTCGACGACGAGCACGACCTGCTGCGTCCCGGCGGGCCCCACCCCGACGGCCGCCGCGCGGGCGACCCCGGCCGCGCCCTCGGCACGGCGCTCGAAGCCGACGGGCGTGCGCACTCCTCCCGCCGTCGTGATCGCGTGCGTGAGCCGCCCCTCGACCCACAGCCGGCCCGCGCCGTCGAGGTGGCCGACGTCGCCCGTGCGGTGCCACCCGGCGTCGCGAGCCGACGCCCGCTGCGTCAGCCACAGGCGGTCGTAGTGGTCCATGACGTGCGGGCCCTGCACGAGGACCTCGCCCGTGACTGAGGCAGTCCCCGCGGGCGCGCCCGTGGCCGCGCCGGCCGCGTCGAGCGCGCTGATCGCGAGCCGCACCCGCGCGACGGGTCGGCCGACGCAGACGCCCTCCGATCCGCACTCGGCCTCGGCCGTGCGGATCTCGTCGAGCGAGATGTCGGTCACGGGCAGGGCCTCGGTCATCCCGTACGGCGTGTGGGCCTGCGCGGCCGGCATGAGCTCGCCCGCGGCGGCGAGCAGCCCGGGCGGCACGGGCGCGCCGGCGGACAGGAACAGCCGGACGCCCGCGAGCGCGCGCCGGCCCCTCGCGTCGAGCGCGGCCCCACTGGCCACGACGCCGGCGAGCGCCGCCGGGGAGGCGAAGACGACGTCGGCGTCGATCGCCGCGACCGCCTCGGCGAGCGCCGTGGCGGTGAGGGTCCGCGGCGCGGTGACGTCCATGTCGGGGCTCGCGCAGGTCGCCCCGAGGGCTGGCCCGAGCAGGGCGAACGGCGCGAAGCCGGCGACGAGCGCCGTCCCGGGCCCGATTCCGTAGGTCGCGGCGACGGCGTCGCGCATGCCCGCGAGCTGCCCGTGGGTGTACGTGACGCCCTTGGCCGGTCCGGTCGAGCCCGACGTGAACAGGATCGCGGCCGGGTCGGCCGGCGCGGGGCGCGGCGGCAGGGGCGCGGCGCCGGCGTGGCGCTCGGCGCGGCCCCGCTCGGCGAGCTCCACGAGCGTCGCCTCCACGCCGAGGACTCGGCGCGCGGCGGCCGTGAGCGGCCCCGCGCCGAAGCGGCGCGCCGACCAGCCGAGCGCGCGCGCCGCGACCAGGGCCCGTTCGATCCCGACGACGACGTCGGGGCGCGCGCCCCGCACGGCCCGCGAGAGACCGCGCAGCCCGAGCCCGGCGTCGGCCACCACGACGACCGCGCCGATGCGCAGGCAGGCGTACAGGATCGCCGTGAGATCCGCGCCGGGCGGGACCAGCAGACACACGCGGTCCCCGGGCGTGAGCCCCGCGACGAGCAGTCCGCGCGCGAGGTCGTCGACCTGGCGCGCCAGGAGTGCCCACGAGATCGAGCGCGGGCCGCCCCCGCCCGCCGGGGCGAGCTCGACCAGCGCGGTCGTCTCGTCGGACGCGCGCTCGTCGAGCGCGGCCCCCAACGGCCGCGACGGCGGCAGGTCGGCGGGTTCGGCGGCGGGTTCGGCGGCGGGTTCGGCGGCCGCACCCGGATCCGGCTCGCCGGTCGACGGCGCCGGCGCCGGGAAGCGGTCGGCGAGCCAGGCGAGGACCGCGCCGGCGACGTCGGCGTCCTCGGCGAGGAGGTGCCCGGCGCCCTCGAACCGGTGCACGTCCGCGCGCGGGAGCCGGTCGATCAGGTCGTCGAGGAAGCGGGCGACGAAGACGGGGTCGCGCGGACCCCACAGCACGAGCGCCGGGACCTCGAGCGTTCGCGCGGCGGCGGCGACCTGCTCCAGCGCCGGGCGGCTCGGATGGTCGGCGACGAGCGGGATGTCGGCGACGAAGTCACCGATCCCGGCCCGCCGCGATCGCGAGCGGTAGGGCGCCCGGTAGGCGTCGGCGACGGCGCGCGGCAGCCGCGGGTGCGCGATCGCGATCGCGGCTTCGAGGAACGCCGGGGTGGCCTCGGTGCTCGCGCGCAGCACGGGCCCGGCGAGCGCGACCCGCAGCGGCGCGGGCGCGTCCACCCCGAGCTCCTGGTGCAGGGCGGTGTTCGTCAGCACGACGCCGGCGAGCTGCCCGGGGTGCGCGGCGGCCCAGCCGATCGAGACGGCGCCGCCCCAGTCGTGCCCGACGGTGACCACGGGCCCCGTGAGGTCGAGGGCGTCCGTGAGCCGCCCGAGGTCGCCGATCCGGTCGGCGAGCCGGTGGGTGCGGCCGGTGCGCTCGGAGAACCCCATGCCCAGCTGGTCGACCGCGACGACGCGCCAGGGCCGCGGCGCCGCCGCGGCGGCGGCCACCAGCTCGCGCCACAGGTACGACCACGTCGGGTTGCCGTGCACGCACAGCAGCGTGCCGGCGCGGTCCGCCGGGGCAGCGGCGAGGGTCGGCCCGTTGTCGAGCACGTGCCAGGTGTCGACGCCGGCCGCGCCGCCCGGCCGGGGCACCTCGACGAGCCGGGACCAGGCGGGGTCGAGCCCGGGCAGGCCGGGCGGTGGCAGGAGGGCCGGTTCGGTGGGGCTCACCACGCGATCTCGAGCATGGCGGTGTTGAGCCCCGACCCCACCCCCATGCACAGCACCCGGTCGCCCGTCGCGAGGCTGTCGACCTCGCGCGCGAGCGTCATCGGCAGCGAGGCCGGACCGACGTTCCCGTAGGTCGGGAACGTGAGCGGCACGCGCGCGAGATCCAGGCCGAGCGCCTCCGCGATCGCGTCGACGTGCACGCGCGAGACCTGATGCATGACGTACCGCGCGAGCCCGGACCAGTTCCACTCGGGCTGGGCCTCGTCCCATGCCGCCTGCACCAGCTCGAGGCCGCCCGCGAGCAGGCCCGCGGGGTCGGTCCGCATCCCGTCGACACCGCCGACGCACAGGCCGTGGTGCTGGGTCGCGGCCCGCGTGACCCCGCCGACGAGGCGGTGCCCCCCCGGGTGATCGGCGATCGGGCCGAGCACGGCCGCCGCGGCGCCGGACCCGAGGGTCAGGGTCGCGAACTCGTCAAGGAAGCCCTGGCGCGTCACGTCCGGCCCGGCGAGCCGGGCGAGGGTCGCCTCCTGCGCGGGCTGCGAGTCCTCCCCGTCCACGATCACGGCGTAGCGGATCTGGCCGGCGTCGATCAGCGTCGCGGCCAGGGTGAGCCCGTTCACGAAGCCCAGGCACGCGTTCGTCAGGTCGAAGTTCAGCGCCGACGGCGGCAGCCCGAGTCCGTCGTGCACCTTGGACGCGACCGACGGCTCGAGGTGGGCGCGGGTCACGGACGTGTTGATGACCAGGCCGACGTCGCTCGCGTCGACCCCGGCCTCGGCGAGCGCCTTCGCGCCGGCCGCGATGGCCGCGTCGTCGAACGCGGTGTCCGCGTCCCACCAACGGCGCTCGCGCACCCCGGCGACGCGCTCGAGCAGGCCGCGCGGCAGCCGGAGCCGGCGCAGGCTCGCGGCCAGCCGCTCGTCGAAGTGGGACGACGGCACGACGACGGGCGCCTCGAGGCCCGTGACCGCGAGCAGGGCTGCGCCCGTGTGTCGGGTTGTGGCGTTGCCGTTCACGTGCGGACCTGTTTCTTCGGGGAAAGGCTGTGGCGAGCTCGGCTGGTACGGGGTGCGTGGCTGATACGGCGTGAGTGGGCGCGAGGCTGGGCGGGCGGGCGCCTACGGGCGTCAGCGCCTCCCATCTTCACATTCAGGCGGCGCGCCGTCGCGTCCAGCGTCAGAACCTCGCCCGGACGGCCTCGCCGTGGGCCGGCAGGTCCTCGGCGTTCGCGAGCGCGACGATCCGGTCGGCGACGACCGCCAGCGCGGTCGCGTCGTACTCGATCACCTGGACGGCCTTGAGGAAGCTGTGCACCCCGAGCGCGCTCGCGAAGTGCGCGCAGCCACCGGTCGGCAGGACGTGGTTGGAGCCGGCCATGTAGTCGCCGAGGGCGACGGGCGAGTACGGGCCGACGAAGATCGCGCCCGCGCTGCGCACCCGCTCGGCGAGCTCTGCCGCGCCCGCGGCCTGGATCTCCAGGTGCTCGGCCCCGTAGGCGTCCACGACGGCCACACCGGCCGCCATGTCGTCGACCAGCACGATCGCGGACTGCCGGCCGGTCAGCGCGGTCGTCACGCGGACGGCGTGCTTGGTGCGCACGACGCGCCCGGCGAGCAGCCCGTCGACGGCGTCGGCGAGCGCGACCGAGTCGGTCACGAGCACGGAGGCCGCGAGCGGGTCGTGCTCGGCCTGGCTGATGAGGTCCGCCGCGACGTGCACCGGGTCCGCGCCGCCGTCGGCGAGCACCGCGATCTCGGTCGGGCCCGCCTCCGCGTCGATGCCGACGGTCCCCCGGACCAGGCGCTTGGCGGCCGCGACGTAGACGTTGCCCGGGCCGGTGATCACGTCGACCGGCTCGCAGAGCCAGTCGCCGTCGACGGGCCCGGAGCCGACGGCGCCGTACGCGAGCATCGCGATGGCCTGGGCCCCGCCGGCGGCGTAGATCTCGTCGACGCCCAGCAGGGCGCAGGCCGCGAGCACCGTCGCGTTCGGAAGGCCGTCGTTCGACGCCTGCGGCGGCGACGCGACAGCGAGCGACGGGACGCCTGCCTCCTGCGCCGCGACGACGTTCATGACGACCGACGACGGGTAGACGGCCAGGCCGCCGGGGACGTACAGGCCGACCCGGCCCACGGGCACCCAGCGCTGGCGCACCGTCGCGCCCGGCGCGACGTCGACGGTGAAGCCGGCGGGGAGCTGGGCCGCGTGCACGGCCCGGACCCGGCGGATCGTCTCCTCGAGGGCCGCGCGGACCGCGGGGTCGAGGGCGGCGAGGGCCCGCGCCGGCTCCTGCGCCGGGACGCGCAGGTGCACGGGACGGACGCCGTCGAAGGTCTCGGCGAAATCGCGCAGGGCCGCGGCCCCGCGGGTGCGCACCGCGTCGATGATCGGCGCCACGAGATGGGTCGCGGCGTCCACGTCGATCTCGGCCCGGGGCAACGCGGCCACGAGCTCGCGGGTGGACAGCTGGCGACCGCGCAGGTCGAGGCGGGTAAGCACGGCGCGATTCTAGCCGGGCTCGCCGAGGCGGGATGATGGAGTCATGACCGACGCCCCAGTTCCGACCGTCCAGATCAGCAGCGACATCATCCGGCTCGGCCAGTTCCTCAAGCTGGCGGGGCTCGCGGAGTCCGGCGCGCACGCGCGCGAGCTCATCGAGGACGGCTCCGTCACGGTGAACGGCGAGGCGGAGAACCGCCGCGGGCGCCAGCTCCGCCGCGGCGACGAGATCGAGCTGGACCTGCCCGATCGGACGGTGCGCGCGCTCGTCGGCTGACCTCCGGGCTGGCGCACCGTTCCAGTCAGCGGACCGTGCCCATGACGCGATCGACGGCGAGGTGCAGCACGACGCGCTCCGGCTGGAACGCGAGCTGCCGGTACCGGTCCGCGTACCGCTCGACGGCCTCAGCGATCTGCGCGGGGTCCCGGGACATCGTCACGGTGCCCTCGAGGGTCAGCCAGCGCTGACCGTCCACCTGGCACAGCGCGGCCCGCAGCGGGGCGCCCCCCGCGCCGCCACGCTCGGCGGCGCGGGCCTTGACGCTCGTGCCGCGAGTGGTCACGCGGGCCCGCCCCGCGCCCGCGTCCCAGGTGAAGGCGACCGGCACGACGTGCGGCCTGCCGTCGGCGTGCACCGTCGTCAGGGTCGCGAGGTGCCGTTCGGTGACGAACTCGAGCTGGCCGGGTGTCAGGGTGATCACGGCCGCAGAGTCTAGGCGCTCCGGGCGCGCACGCTACGACCCCAGGCAGCTCGGACCGAGCAGCGCCTTGAGGTCGCCGAACAGCGCCGAGGACCGCTCGACCCGCAGGCTCTCCTCGAGCCGCATCACGGTCGCGCGGCCCGGGCTCAGCAGCTTCAGGTGCACCTCGATCACGCCCGGGTGGTTCGTGAGGATCTCCCGGAGCCGCTCGACCACCGGCGGGGTGCACCGGGTGACCGACATCGACACCGTGAGCGGGGAGTCGGCGACCGCGGAGACGTCGGGCAGCGACACCTCGAGGGCCTGCAGCTGCATCGAGTCGTCCCGCCGGCGCACGCGGCCCCGGATGATCACGACCTGGTCCTCGGCGAGCGCCGTCGAGTAGGCGAGGTAGGTCTCGCCGAAGAACATGATCTCGACCGAGCCCTCCATGTCCTCGACCGTGACCGCGGCCCAGGGGTTGCCCTGCTTCGACATCTTGCGCTGCACGGACGTGATGAGCCCGGCGATCGTGACCGTCGAGCCGTCCGGGCGTGCCTCGTCGGCGAGCAGCACGGCGATCGACACGTCGGCGGCGGCCGAGAGCACGTGCTCGAGCCCGCGCAGCGGGTGGTCCGAGACGTACAGCCCGAGCATCTCGCGCTCGAACGCGAGCCGCTGCTTCTTGTCCCAGTCGGGCAGGTCGGGGACCTCGACGCTGAACGAGAGCCCGGCGTCGTCGTCGCCGCCGCCCGCGAAGTCGGCGAACAGGTCGAACTGGCCCTCCGCCTCCTTGCGCTTGACCCCGATGACGGACTCGACGGCCTGCTCGTGCACGAGCAGCAGCGCGCGGCGGGTGTTGCCGAGCGAGTCGAACGCTCCCGCCTTGATGAGCGACTCGATGGTGCGCTTGTTGCAGACCACCGCGGGCACCTTCGCGAGGAAGTCGGTGAACGACTCGAACGCGCCCTTGGCCTCGCGGGTCGCGACGATCGCGTCGACGACGTTCGCGCCGACGTTGCGGATCGCGGTGAGCCCGAACCGGATGTCGGTGCCAACGGCCGTGAAGTTCGCCGACGACGAGTTCACGTCGGGCGGCAGCACGGTGTTGCCCATGTGCCGGCACTCGCCGAGGTAGAGCGCCGACTTGTCCTTGTCGTCGCGCACGGACGTCAGCAGCGCGGCCATGTACTCGGCCGGGTAGTTCGCCTTGAGGTAGCCGGTCCAGTACGAGACGACGCCGTACGCGGCCGAGTGCGCCTTGTTGAAGGCGTACCCCGCGAACGGCACCAGCACGTCCCAGACCGCCTTGACGGCCCCGGGCGAGTAGCCGCGCTCGAGCATCCCCGCCTCGAAGGGCACGAACTCCTTGTCGAGGATCGACTGCTTCTTCTTGCCCATCGCGCGCCGGAGGAGGTCGGCCTGGCCGAGCGAGTACCCGGCGAGCTTCTGCGCGGCGCGCTGGACCTGCTCCTGGTAGACGATCAGCCCGTGGGTCAGCCCGACGACCTCCTCGAGCGGCTCGGCCAGCTCGGGGTGGATCGGCACGACCTCCTGCAGCCCGTTCTTGCGCAGCGCGTAGTTCGTGTGCGACTGCATGCCCATCGGGCCCGGCCGGTACAGCGCGATGACGGCCGAGATGTCCTCGAAGCTGTCGGGGTGCAGCTGGCGCAGCAGCGCGCGCATCGGGCCGCCGTCGAGCTGGAAGACGCCGAGCGTGTCGCCCCGCCCGAGCAGGTCGTAGGTGGGCTGGTCGTCGAGCGGGAGGTCCTCGACCCGGATCGCGGGCTTGCCGTTCATGACGATGTTCTCGAGCGCGTCGTCAAGGATCGTGAGGTTGCGCAGGCCGAGGAAGTCCATCTTGATCAGCCCGAGCTTCTCGGAGGTGGGCTGGTCGAACTGGGTGATGATCGCGCCGTCCTGCTCGCGGCGCATGATCGGGACGATCTCGATCAGCGGCTCGCTCGACATGATGACGCCGGCCGCGTGCACGCCCCACTGGCGCTTGAGGCCCTCGAGCCCGAGCGCGGTCTCGACGACCCGCTGCGCGTCGGGGTCGGCCTGGACGACCCGGCGGAACTCGTCGGCCTCGGCGTAGCGCGGGTGGTTCGCGTCGTAGATCCCGGCGAGCGGGATGTCCTTGCCCATGACGCCCGGCGGCATCGCCTTGGTGAGCTTGTCCCCCATCGCGAACGGGAAGCCGAGCACGCGGGACGCGTCCTTGATCGCCTGCTTGGCCTTGATCGTCCCGAAGGTGACGATCTGCGCGACCTTCTCCTCGCCGTACTTCTCCGTGACGTACCGGATCACCTCGCCGCGGCGGCGCTCGTCGAAGTCGACGTCGACGTCGGGCCACGAGATGCGCTCGGGGTTGAGGAACCGCTCGAAGATCAGACCGTGCTCGAGCGGGTCGAGCTCGGTGATGCCCATCGCGTAGGAGGCCATCGAGCCGGCCGCCGAGCCGCGGCCGGGCCCCACGCGGATGCCCTGGGCCTTCGCCCAGTTGATGAAGTCGGCCACGACGAGGAAGTACCCCGGGAAGCCGAGGTCGGTGATGACCTTCGTCTCGTAGTCCGCCTGCTTGCGCACGTCGGCGGGGATGCCCGCGGCGTAGCGCCGGTGCAGCCCAGTCTCGACCTCCTTGATGAACCAGGAGGTCTCGTTCTCGCCCGTGGGGCACGGGAAGTTGGGCATGTAGTCGACGTCGGTCTTGAACGTCACCTCGCACTGCTCGGCGATCCGCAGCGTGTTGTCGCACGCCTCGGGCAGCTCGGCCCACATCCGGCGCATCTCCTCGCCGGACTTGACGTAGAACTCCTGCGCGTCGAACTTGAACCGCTTCGGGTCGGCGAGCGTGGACCCGGACTGGACGCACAGCAGCACCTCGTGCGCCTTGTGGTCGGCCTTGGTCACGTAGTGCAGGTCGTTGGTCGCCACGAGCGGCGCGTCGATCGCCTGGGCGACCCGCAGCAGGTCCTTCGCGACCCGGCGCTCGATGTCGAGGCCGTGGTCCATCAGCTCGACGTAGTAGTTCTCCTTGCCGAAGATGTCCTGGAACTCGCCCGCGGCGCGGACGGCCTCGTCGAACTGGCCCAGGCGCAGGCGCGTCTGCACCTCGCTCGACGGGCAGCCGGTCGTCGCGATCATGCCCGCGCCGTAGGTCTGCAACAGCTCGCGGTCCATCCGGGGCTTGTAGAACTGCCCCTCGAGGGACGCCAGGGACGCCATCCGGAACAGGTTGTGCATGCCGGCGGTGTCCTTCGCCCACATCGTCAGGTGGGTGTACGCGCCGCCGCCGGACACGTCGTCGCTGCCCTGGAACTGGTCGCCCCACTTGACGCGCGTGCGGTCCCCGCGCGCCGTCCCGGGGGTGAGGTAGGCCTCGACGCCGATGATCGGCTTGATGCCGTGCGCCTGGGCCTTGGACCAGAAGTCGAACGCCCCGAACACGAACCCGTGGTCCGTCGTCGCCATCGCGGACTGCCCCCGGCGGGTGGCCTCGGTGAACAGGTCGTCGAGGCGCGCGGCGCCGTCGAGCATCGAATACTCGGTGTGCACGTGCAGGTGCACGAAGTCCGAGTTGGAGGTGGACGGCATGGGCAAATCTTAGGTCGCCCCACCGACGGGGCGAACCGCCACGACGCGAGCGACTATTTGCGCGACGGCGGCCGGTACGGCTCGCGGAGCGTCTCGAGCGCGGCCTCGAGGTCGGGCGGGTAGGTGCTGCTCACCAGGAGCGGCTGGCCCGTGCCCGGGTGCTCGAAGCCGAGCCGCACGGCGTGCAGCCACTGCCGCTTCAGGCCGGTCTTGGCCGCCAGCGTCGGGTCCGCGCCGTAGGTGATGTCGCCCACGCACGGGTGCCGCAGCGCGGCGAAGTGCACGCGGATCTGGTGGGTGCGGCCGGTCTCGAGGTGCACCTCGACGAGCGAGGCCGACGGCAGCATCTCCAGCACCTCGTAGTGCGTGACCGACGGCTTGCCCTCGGCGACGACGGCGAACTTGTAGTCCGCGCTCGGGTGCCGGCCGATCGGGGCGTCGATCGTGCCCGTCGTGGGCTCGGGGTGGCCCTGCACGAGCGCGTGGTAAACCTTCTCGACCGTGCGCTCCTTGAAGGCGCGCTTGAGCACCGTGTAGGCGTGCTCGCTCTTGGCGACGACCATGAGTCCCGAGGTGCCGACGTCGAGCCGGTGCACGATGCCCTGCCGCTCGGCCGCGCCGGACGTCGAGATCCGATAGCCGGCCGCGATCAGCGCGCCCACCACCGTCGGGCCCGTCCAGCCCGGGGACGGGTGCGCCGCGACCCCGACGGGCTTGTCGACGACGACGACGTCGTCGTCGTCGTGCACGATCCGCATGCCGGGCACCGGCTCGGCGACGATCTCGATCGCCTGCGCGCCGCGCGCGTCGGGCAGCTCGACCTCGAGCCAGCCGCCCGGAACCAGCCGGTCGGACTTGCCCACCGCCCGGCCGTCGAGCCGCACTCCCCCGGCCGCGGCGAGCTCCGCCGCCTTGGTGCGGGACAGGCCGAGCAGGCGGGCGATCCCGGCGTCGACGCGCTCGCCGGCGAGCCCGTCGGGGACGGGCAGTGCGCGCAGCTCAGCCACGGTCAGACCTCAGTTCGTCGGGTGCAGCGGGAGTCGGGTCCGGGTCGTCCGGCGTGCGGTCGGCAGGCGCGCCTTCGGCGGGCGTGCCGTCGGCGGGCGTGCCGTCGGCGCGGGGGTCGTGCTCGCGGGAGCCGTCGAGGCCGATGCCGCGCAGCGACAGCACCACGATGAGCCCGGCCGCGGCGACGATCGCGATGTCGGCGACGTTCCCCACGAAGAGGTTCCCGTAGGCGATGAAGTCGACGACGTGCCCGCGCGCGAACCCCGGCTCGCGCAGGAACCGGTCGGCCAGGTTCCCCACCGCGCCGCCGAGCAGCAGGCCGAGTGCGATCGCCCAGCCGCGCGAGCCGATGCGCCGCGACGCCCGGAGCACCACGACCACGACCACGGTCGCCACGATCGTCAGCACCCAGGTCATCCCGGTCGCGATCGAGAGCGCGGCGCCGGGGTTGTGGATCAGCACGAGCCCGAGCAGGTCGCCGAGCACCGGGATCCGGTCGCGGCCCGACAGCGCCGCCTCGGCCCAGATCTTCGTCGCCTGGTCGACCGCGAGCACGCCGACCGCGACGGCGGTCAGCGCGGTCAGCAGCCGGCGCCGGCGGGTCGCTGCGGGCAGCTCGGTGGTAGACATCGCCGAGAAGTCTCCCACGGGTGGGACACGGCTCAGCGCCGCTCCTCGCGCTGCTTGCACTCGACGCAGAGCGTCGCGCGCGGGAACGCCTGCACGCGGGCCTTGCCGATCGCCTTGCCGCACGCCTCGCACGCCCCGAACGTGCCGGCGATGATCCGCGCGAGCGCGCGGCTGTCCTGCGTCAGCAGGTCGCGGGTGTTGTTGACGAGCGTGAGCTCCTGCTCGCGCTCGAGCGCGCTGGACCCCGAGTCCGCCTGGTCGTCGCCGGCACCGTCACCCGAGTTGCGCAGCAGCTCAGACAGCTCGGCGTCCGCGGCCGACAGCTCGGAGCTCAGCCGCTGGATCTCCTCGAGCAGACCCGCCGCGATCTCGCGGACCTCCTTCGCCGACCAGGGCTTCTCCCCCGCGCGGACCGGGAACGAGTGCACCACCTTCGCCAGGTCGGGCAGGTCGGTGGCCGTCGTGGTGCTGATCGCATCGTGGCTGGCCACGTGAACTCCCTCGTGTCATCTCACCCGAGCCATCTCACCGCAAGACGCCCCACCCGAGATTTCAGGTCCCGCGAGACTAGACGCCGCCGCCCCGGCGCACAACACACGACGCCACGCCAGGGGTGCCTGGCGTGGCGTCGGAGAACTCGTGCGAGCGGTCGGCTACAGCCCGGCCGCGTCGGCGGCGGCGTTCTGCCCGCCGTGCGGCGGAAGCGCGCTGCCCCGGTTGTCGAGGTCTCCGAGGAGGTTCTCGAGGTAGCTCTTCAACCGCGTCCGGTAGTCCCGCTCGAAGACGCGGAGCTCGTCGATCTTCCGCTCCAGCAGGCTGCGCTCCTGCTCGAGCTGGGTCAGCGTGCGGGTCGAGGTCTCTTCGGCCTCGCGCACGATCCGGGTGCCCTGCGACTTCGCCTCGGTGATGATGCGGTCGCCCTCTTCCTGGCCGCTGCGCACGTAGTCGTCGTGCAGCTTCTGCGCCAGGGCGAGCATGCCGGTGGCCGACTCCGGCTCGCTGGCCCGCGACGTCACCGTCGGCGCCGAGGGCGTGACGACCGCGGCCACGACGGGCGCCGGCGTCGGCGCTGCGGGCGCCTCGACCTTCACCGGCGCGGCGACAGGTGCGGGCGGCGTGTCCTGCGCGCCAGCGCGGCTGAGCTCGGCGATGCGCCGCTCCGCCGCGGCCAGCTTCGTCTTGAGCTCGTCGTTCTCGCCCTCTACAGCGCGAAGAGTGTTTACGACATCGTCCAGGAAGTCGTCAACCTCGTCCTGGTCGTAGCCCTCGCGGAACTTGGTCGCCTGGAACTTCTTGTTCAAGACGTCGTCTGCGGTAAGCATTGCCATCGGTGTCACCTCGTATATCGTGCCGCTCGCGGTCGAGCTGGTCTGGCGGCAGTCCGCCGACCACCAGCGATCACGTTAGCGGAGTTTGAGTGGGGAGCACGCCTCACACGCGCTAAAGGATGTTGAGCAGGACCCAGCAGATGAGCATGAGGACCGTAAAAGCGAGATCTAGGCGTACCGCGCCGAGCGTGAGCGGTGGGATAACCCGGCGCAACGCGCGCAGCGGTGGATCGGTGACCGAGTAGGTCGCTTCAGCCACCACCAACGCGATCCCCCGCGGCCGCCAGTCCCGGGCAAAGTACTGCACCCAGTCGAAGACGAGCCGCACGAGCAGGAGCAGGAAGAACACGAGCACGACCAGCCGAAGCAGGTCGAAGATGATGGTCACGGATCAGCTCTGGTTATAGAACCCGGCCCGGACCTCGCCCGGGACGGCCTGCTCCTCGGCCGTGACCTCGACGTGCGCGGGCGAGAGCAGGAACACCTTGCTCGTGACCCGTTCGATCGCGCCGTGGAGGCCGAAGATGAGCCCCGCGGAGAAGTCGACCAGCCGCTTGGCGTCCGAGTCGTCCATGTCCGAGAGGTTGATGATCACGGGCGTGCCGTCGCGGAACGCCTCGCCGATCTTGCGCGCATCGTTGTACGAGCGCGGGTGGACCGTCGTGATCCGGCGCAGCTCGGCGGGCGCGGGAACCGCGGCCGCGCGGGGGGTGGCCGACCGGATCGGCGTCACCTGGGCCTCGTACTCGTGCGCCACGGTCGTCTCCAGCTCCTCGAACTCCTCGGGGTATCCCTCGCCCTGGTGGTCACTGCGCTCGTCAGCGAGACCGAGGTACAACATTGTCTTGCGTAGCGCTCCGGCCATCGCCCTGTTCCTCTCCAAGCTCCTGTGTCCTGCGGACTTACGCTAGCAAGCGTCACGAAGATCGCCTGTCCGACACGCCCGGGACGCGGCCCGTCGCGCGGATCACCCCGGCGAAGCGGCCGGTCGTGGCGCCGTTCGCCTGGGCCCGCCGGTGGGAGTAGAACCGCAGGTCGGTCCGGGTACAGGCATCGACCCGCTGGACGTCGCGCACGCCCGCGGCCGCGAGCACCGCGGCGACACCCGCGGGCAGGTCGAGCGCCGGCGTCCCCCAGCTCGTCGTCGCCCACACGGCGGGGACGACGCCGGCCACGGCCGCGCGCAGCTCGGCCGGCACCTCGTAGCACGCGCCGCAGATCGCGGGGCCGATGGCGGCCCGGATCCGGCCCGCCGGGACCCCGGCCGCGCCGAGGGCCGCGACGGCCGCCTGGACGACGCCCGACGCCAGCCCGGCGCGACCGGCGTGCACGGCCGCGACGGCTCGCCCACCGGAGTCAGCGAGCAGCACCGGGACACAGTCGGCCACGAGCACCCCGACGGCGACGCCGGGGCCGGCGACGAGGCCGTCCACGTGGCGGGCCGGCGCGGCATCCGGACCGACGCCGGCCGGCACGACCGCGATCGCGGCCCCGTGCACCTGCGTGGCGAAGGTCAGGGGGCCGCCGGCCCACCCCCCGACCAGGGCGCGATTGGTCGCGACGTCGCGTTCGTCGTCGGCGACGTTGAGCCCGAGGTTGAGCGACGCGTACGGGCCGGCGCTGACGCCGCCCGCACGCGTGGTGAAGCCCGCGCGCACGCCTGCCCCGAGGTCGATCTCGACGACGGGGACCGGCGTGCGCACGGAGCCGACTACTTGAGGAAGTCGGGCACGTCGAGCTCGTCGTCCGCGCGGCGCGCGGACTCGTCCTCGAAGATCCGGGGAACCTCGAGCTGTCCGGTCCCCCGCACCCCGTCGGGGTCGGAGGACAGGAACGCCGGCACCGGGGCGTCGGTGCGCGCCGGCAACGACGGCTGCGTCGGCAGGTAGGACGGCTGCGCCGGGTTGACCGCGCGGTGCTGCGCGGCGGCCGGGGCAGGCTCGCTGGCCGGGGCCGCGGCGGGGCGGCTGTTGCCCGTGACCTGGCCGAGCGCCCGCGCGTCGCGGCGCTGGTGCGGCGAGCCGCTGTCGAAGCCCGCCGCGATGACGGTGACCCGCACCTCGTCGCCGAGGGCGTCGTCGATGACGGCACCGAAGATGATGTTCGCCTCGGGGTGCGCGGCCTCCTGGACGAGGCGCGCGGCCTCGTTGATCTCGAACAGGCCGAGGTCGCTGCCGCCCTGGATGCTGAGCAGCACGCCGTGCGCGCCGTCGATGCTCGCCTCGAGCAGCGGCGACGAGATCGCCAGTTCGGCGGCCTGCACCGCGCGGTCGTCGCCGCGGGCCGAGCCGATGCCCATGAGGGCGCTGCCGGCGCCCTGCATGACCGACTTGACGTCCGCGAAGTCGAGGTTGATCAGGCCGGGGGTCGTGATGAGGTCGGTGATCCCCTGCACGCCCGAGAGCAGCACCTGGTCCGCGGAGTGGAAGGCGTCCAGGACGGAGACCGAGCGGTCCGAGATCGACAGCAGCCGATCGTTCGGGATGACGATGAGCGTGTCGACCTCGGCGCGCAGGCTGTCGATGCCGGTGTCGGCCTGGACCGAGCGGCGCCGGCCCTCGAAGGTGAACGGGCGCGTGACGACGCCGATCGTCAGCGCACCGAGCGAGCGCGCGATGCGTGCGACCACAGGGGCGCCGCCGGTGCCGGTGCCGCCGCCCTCGCCCGCGGTGACGAAGACCATGTCGGCGCCGCGCAGGACGTCCTCGATCTCCTCCGCGTGGTCCTCCGCGGCCTTCTTGCCGACCTCGGGGTCCGCGCCGGCGCCGAGGCCCCGGGTGAGCTCGCGGCCGACGTCGAGCTTGACGTCGGCGTCGGACATGAGCAAGGCCTGCGCGTCGGTGTTGATCGCGATGAACTCGACACCCTTGAGCCCGACCTCGATCATCCGGTTGACGGCGTTGACGCCACCGCCGCCGATGCCGACCACCTTGATGACCGCCAGGTAGTTCTGCGGAGCTGCCACGTCATTGCCTCTCGTTGCTGTGTTCACCGTGCCGGCGCGTACAACCTTCACCTTGAGGTAGAAGGTTAGAGTTATGTCAAGTAGTTCTGGAGCGAGACGCTAGGTGCCGCATCGGCCCGGAGCAACGACCTCGGGGCGCGTGTCGGTCACTTTTGTCATTCGCAGCGGATCTGGGGTCGATCCGGAGTGGCGCGGCAGCGCGTCAGCGCGTGATCGGCAGGGTGGGCGCCGAGACATCGAACGCCTTCGCGCCCGCCGTCGCGGGCGCCGCCCGCAACGCCTGCAGGACCGCGATCTTGAGCGGGGCCTCGCTCGCGCTCCCCCAGCTCACGCTCGCGCCGTCGCGCAGCCCCATCTGGACGGTGTCCTGACTCGTCGCCGACACGGTCGCGACCTCGGCGCGCAGCGACTCCGGCAGGGCCTGGAGCACCGCGAGCACGGCCGTGAGGATGCGCTGATTCTCGCCGTCGATCGGCACGGAGACCACGGGCAGGCCCTCCGGCGCCGCCTGCGCCCAGCCCACCTGGAAGCCGTCCGTGTCGAGGAGCGTGAAGCCGGGGTCCGCCCCCGCCTTCGCCCCCGTCGTGGTGGCCGGCAGCGGCACGGCGGCCACGGGCTCGCGCGAGACGAGCGCGACGGTGAGCCCGTGCGGCCAGTCCCGCGTGACCTTCGCCTCGCGCACGCCGGGCACCTCGAGCAGCTGGTCGCGCAGCCCGACGGTGTCGATCCGGGGCAGCGGCACGCCCGCGACCTGCGCGACCACCGCCGTCACGTCGGCGGCGGCGACCACGGTGCCCGCCCCGGACAGCTCGACCTGCCCGGGCTCGAGCGCCAGCACAGGCGAGAGCAGCAGCAGCCACGCCAGCGCGGCGACGGCCGCGACGGCCGCCGCGATCAGGACGGACTTGCGCCGCATCAGGTGGCGCCGCGCCGCGAGCCGCTCGGCGAACCGGTCCGCGGACCCGGTGGACACGACCGTCGGCCGGACCGGTAGCCCGAGGGCGCGCCGACCGGCGGTGTAGGTCGTGACGTTGCTGGTCGCCGCGGGCACGGCGCGGTCCGCTGGCGTGGAAGCCGCGGGCCTGGGTGCCGCAGATCTGGGTGATGCGGGCTTGGGCAGTGCGGGCTTGGGCACTGCGGGCTTGCGGGCAGTGGGCTTGCGGGCGGTGGGCGTCGGTGCCGCGGGCTTGGAGGCGGCGCCCTTCGGTGCGGCGCCCTTCGGTGTGGCGGCCTTGGGCGCGACCGTGCGCCGGGGCGGCGTGGGCCGTCCCGGTCGGGACGGCGTCACGGCTCCTGCCTCGACGCGAGCGTGTCGAGCACGACCGTGGCCAGCTCGGTGACGTCGCCTGCGCCGACCGTCAGGACCAGGTCGCCCGGCAGCGCCCGCGCGACGATCCGCCGCGCCGCGGCCAGCCGGTCCGGCACGAACTCGGCCTTGCCCGGCGTGGCCACGCGCCCGGTGATCAGGGCCCCGGTCACGGCCGGGTCGGGGTCCTCGCGCGCGGCATAGACGTCGGTCACGACGACGGCGTCGGCCAGGTCGAGCGCCGCGGCGAACTCGGCCGCGAACGCGCGGGTGCGGGAGAAGAGATGGGGCTGGAAGAGCACGAGCACGCGGCCGCCACGCGCGACCGGGCGGGCCGCGCGCAGCAGCGCGGCCACCTCCGTCGGATGGTGCGCGTAGTCGTCGACGACGCGGACGCCGTCGGCGCTCCCCCGGTCCTCGAACCGCCGCCCGGTCCCCCGGAACTCGGCGAGGCCCGCGGCCGCGGCGAGCGCGCCGACCCCGACGAGCCGGGCGGCGATCCACGCTGCGGCCGCGTCGAGCGCGTTGTGAGCCCCCGGCACGGCAAGAGTCAGTTCGAGCGTCAGAGTCAGTTCGAGGGCGAGGTCGCCGTCGGGCCCGCGGTCGCCGTCGGGCCCGCGGTCGCCATCGGGCCCGAGGTCGCCGTCGACGAGCGCGGGGTGTCGCGTGCTGAGCGTGCAGGCCGACCCGGCCAGGCCCGCGACCCGGTAGCCGCTGACGACGACGTCGGCGCCCGGGTCGGTGCCGTAGGTCAGCACGCGCGCGCCGCGGGCCGCGAGCGACGCGCGCGCGCCGTCGACGAGACGGCGAGCGCCCGCGTCGTCCGCGCACGCCACGAGCGCGCCGCCGGCGACGATGCGGTCGGCGAACTGCGCGAACGCGTCCTCGAACGCCTCGCGCGTGCCGTAGTGGTCGAGGTGGTCGGGCTCGACGTTGGTCACGACGGCAACGGTGGGCGCGTAGGCGAGGAACGAACCGTCAGACTCGTCCGCCTCCGCCACGAACACGTCCCCCACGCCGTGGTGGGCGCCGCCGAGCGGGCCGCTCGCCGCGTGCCCGGGCAGGACCGTTCCGCCGATCGCGTACGACGGGTCGAGACCGGCCTGCGTGAGAGCGACCGCGATCATCGCGGAGGTCGTGGTCTTGCCGTGCGCGCCGGCGACGGCGATCGCCTGCCGGCCGTCCATGAGCGCCGCGAGGGCCTGCGAGCGGTGCAGCACGACGAGTCCCAGCTCGCGCGCGCGGGCGAGCTCGGGGTTCGTCTCGCGCACGGCCGTGGAGACGACTACCGTGCGGACGCCGTCGACGTGCGCGGCGTCGTGCCCGACCCAGGTGGTGACCCCGGCCGCGCGCAGGCCCGCGAGGGCCGCCCCGTCGCGGGCGTCCGAGCCGCTGACGTCGAGGCCGCGCGCGGCGAGCAGCGCGGCGATCGCCGACATGCCGGCGCCGCCCACGCCGATGAGATGGGTCCGGCCGTACGCCGCGAGGGCGATCGGCGCGCTCACTGAACGGCCCGGCTCGCGCGCTCGACGAGATCGGCGACCCGGGACGCGCCGTCGCGCACCCCGACCGTCGCCGCCGCCGCGCCCATGGCCGCGAGCTCGCTCGGGTCCGGGCCGAGCAGGGGCAGGAGGTGGGCGCGCAGCCACGCAGGCGTGAGGTCGGCGTCGTCGACCAGGAGGCCGCCGCCGGCGGCCACGACGGGCGCCGCGTTGAGGCGCTGCTCGCCGTTGCCGATCGGCAGGGGCACGTAGACGGCGGGCAGGCCGAGCGCCGCGAGCTCGCACACGGTCGCGGCGCCGGACCGGCACACGACGATCGCGGCGACGGCGTAGGCCCGCTCCATCTCGGGCAGGTACTCGCGCACGTGGTAGCGGGGGCGCAGCGCGGGGGGCAGCTCGCCGACGACGGCGCGCACCGCCTCGGCCTTGCCCGCCCCGGTCAGGTGCAGCACCTGCGCGCCCGCGGCGACGAGGTCCGCGCCGACCGCCGCCATCGCGGCATTGAGCCGGACGGCGCCGAGGCTCCCGCCGGTCACCACGACCACGGGTCGTCCCGGCTCGAGCCCGAGCGCCGCGAGCGCGGCCCCCCGGGTCCCGCCCGGGTCGGTGGCCTGCTTGCCGACGAGATCGGCGACGGCGGCGCGCAGCGGCATCCCGGTGAGCTGGGCGTGCGGGAGCGGGGTGCCCGGGAACGTCACGGCGACCGCGGCGGCCCAGCGCGCACCGAGGCGGTTCGCGAGCCCGGGCCGCGCGTTCGCCTCGTGCACGACGACGGGGATCCGCCGCTGGCGCGCGGCGAGGTAGGCGGGCGTCGAGACGTACCCGCCGAAGCCGACGACGACGCGCGCGTCGGCGGCGTCGATCGCCGCGCCGGCGGCCCGGACCGCCGCCGTGAGCCGGCCGGGCAGCCGGAACCAGTCGAGCGTCGGACGCCGCGGCAGGGGCACGCGCGGGACGAGCGCGAGCGGGAGCCCGCGCGCGGGCACAAGCTCGGCCTCGAGCCCCGTCGCGGTGCCGAGCACGGTGAGCCGGGTCGAGGGGTCGCGGCGCGCGAGCTCCTCTGCGACGGCCAGCAGCGGGTTGACGTGGCCGGCGGTCCCGCCGCCGGCGAGCAGCACGGAGCCCGGCGACCCGGGGGTGGCGGCGCTCACGGGCGCGGGGTCCGGGTCAGCGGCCGGCCGACGACGGCCAGCGAGCGGCGGAGCACGCCCGGGCGCGCGGCGAGGGCCTGCGCCGCGCCCGGCTCCGCGCGGGCGAACGAGATCACGATGCCGAGGGCGATCATCGTCATGATCAGGGCCGAGCCGCCCGCCGAGACCAGCGGGAGCGGCACGCCGATCACCGGGGCGAGCCCGATGACGACCCCGATGTTGATCATCGCCTGCCCGATGACCCAGAACGCGATCGCAGCCGTCGTGATCTGGACGAACGGGTCGGGGTGCCGCCGGATCACCCGCAGCATCGCGAGCGCGAGCAGCGCGAACAGCACGAGCACGAGCAGCGTGCCGACCAGGCCCAGCTCCTCGCCGATGATCGCGAAGATGAAGTCGTTGTGCGCCTCGGGCAGGTAGGACCACTTCTCGCGGCTCGCCCCGAGCCCGAGGCCCCACCAGCCGCCGGTCGCCAGGCCCCACGTGCCGTGCAGCGTCTGGTAGCACTCCGCGTCGATGTCGCAGCTGTCGCTCAGCCACGACGCGATGCGGGCCATCCGGTTCGCGCTGCCCTGCGCGAGCAGGGCGACGCACGCGCCCGCGGCGACGGCCGCGACGGCGAACACACGCATCGGCACCCCCGCGATGAACATCGCGCCGGCGACGAGAAGGATCAGCACGAGCGCGGTTCCGAGGTCGTCACCCAGCAGGACAAGGCCGATGAGGCCGCCGGCGACGGGCAGCACCGGGATGAGCGAGTGCTTCCAGTCCTGCAGGAGCGACTGCTTGCGCGCGAGCACCACGCCGAGCCAGAGCGCGAGGGCGACCTTCGCCGCCTCCGAGGGCTGGAGGACGATCGGGCCGACCGCGAGCCAGTTCTTGTTGCCATTCCCGTCGATGCCGAACAGGAAGGTCATGAGCTGCAGCCCGGCGGCGACCGCGACCGCTGGCCAGGCGATCGCCTGGTAGAAGCGCACCGGCATCCTCGAGGCCACCCACAGCGCGGGCAGCCCGAGCAGCGCGAACCGCGCCTGCTTGGCGAACTCGGCGTACGGCGACTTGTCGGCGGCGAGCGACTCGACGCTCGAGCTCGACAGGACCATGACCAGGCCGAGCACCACGAGGATCGCGGTCGCCCCGGTCAGCACGTAGTAGCTCGTGACGGCGCTGTTCCACTGCCCGAGCCGGGCCCCGAGGCCGCGCCCGGCGGCTGCGGCACCGCGCGGCGCCGCCGAGCCACGGGAGGGCTGACGCGGGGCCGGCACGCGCTGGTCGGCGGGCCGCTGGGTCACGGGTCGCTGGGTCACAGGGCGCTGGGTCACAGGGCGCTGCTTCACAGGGCGCTGCTTCACAGGGCGCTGCTGGACAGGGCGCTGCTGGACGGGGCCGCGGCCGGTCGGCTGGCTCACGTCGTGGTCCCCGCCCGCGGCCCGAGCCCGCGCGCCGCCGCCGCGAAGTCGTTGCCGCGCTCGGCGTAGGAGGTGAACTGGTCCATCGAGGCGCAGGCGGGCGCGAGCAGCACGGTGTCGCCCGGCCGGGCCAGGCGGCGGGCGAGCTCGACGGCGCGGGTCATCACCGCCCCAGTGTCGCGGGGATCCACCGCCACGACGGGAACCTCGGGTGCGTGTCGGGAAAGGGCCACCCGCAGCGGCTCTTGATCGACGCCGACGAGCACGACGGCGTGCAGGCGGTCGCGGCGCGCCAGCACGAGCTCGTCGAACGTCGCGCCCTTCGCGAGGCCGCCCGCGACCCAGACGACGGATCCCTCGCGGTAGGCAGCCAGCGAGGCCGCCGCGGCGTGCGCGTTGGTGGCCTTCGAGTCGTCGACGTACGCCACGCCGTCGCGGGTGGCGACCGTCTGGATCCGGTGCGAGCCGGGCGTGTAGGCGCGCAGGCCGGCCCGCACGGCCTCGGGCGGGACCCCGTGCGCGAGCGCGAGCCCCGCGGCGGCGAGCGCGTTCGCGACCACGTGCGGCGGCACGTCGGCCGCCGTGGCCGAGTCGCTCACGTGGGTCAGGTCGGTGAGGTCGGCGAGCTCGACGCCATGGGTGTGGCGCCGCAGGTCGAACGCGCGGTCCACGAGCACGTCCTCGACGAGGCCGAGCTGCCCGACGCGCGGCGCGCCGAGGGTGAACCCGACCGCGAGGGCACCGTCGGTCACGTCGGCGTCCCGCACGAGCCGCTCCGTCTGGGGGTCGCCCACGTTGTACACGCAGGCGACCTCGGCCCGCTCGTAGACGCGCGCCTTGTCGGCCGTGTACGCCTCGTACGAGCCGTGCCAGTCGAGGTGGTCGGGGGCGAGGTTGAGCACGGCCGCGGCCTGCGCCGACATCGTGTGCGTGAAGTGCAGCTGAAAGCTCGACAGCTCGACCGCGAGGACGTCGAGGGCGGGGTCCGTCGCCGCCTGCACGACCGGCGTCCCGACGTTGCCGACGGCGAGCGCGCGCTCCCCGGCCGCCGCGAGGATCGACTCGAGCATCCCGACCGTGGTCGTCTTGCCGTTGGTGCCGGTCACCGCGAGCCAGGGCGCCGGGCCGGCCCCGCCGGCGCGCGGCACGCGCAGCCGCCAGGCGAGCTCGACCTCGCTCCACACGGGGATCCCACGCGCGAGCGCGCCGACCAGGAGCGCGTCGGCGGGCGCCCAACCCGGCGAGGCGACGACGAGGTCGGTCGCGTCCAGGCCGCCGGCGGCGACGAACTCGGCGGAGTCGGCCGCGTCGGCCGCGGCGGCCCGCGCGTCGACAGTCGTCAGCCGCGCCCCGCGCTCGGCCAGCGCGGCGACGGCGGCCCGGCCCGACAGGCCCAGTCCCGCGACGACGACACGGGCGCCCTCAAGCACTAACCCACGACCCATTCGGCGTAGAACACGCCGATGCCGGCCGCGACGAACAGCCCCGCGATCAGCCAGAACCTGATGACGATGGTCACCTCGCCCCACCCCGAGAGCTCGAAGTGGTGATGCAGCGGTGCCATCTTGAAGACCCGTTTGCCGGTGAGCTTGAAGAACCCGATCTGGATGACGTCGCTCATCACGATGACGACGAAGAGGCCGCCCAGGATCGCGCCGAGGATCTCGGTCCGGGAGAGGATCGACAGCCCGGCGAACGCGCCGCCGAGCGCGAGGGAGCCGGTGTCCCCCATGAAGATCTTCGCCGGGCTCGCGTTCCACCACAGGAACCCGAAGCAGGCGCCGGTGATCGCCGCGGCGACCACCGCGAGGTCGAGCGGGTCGCGGGTCTCGTAGCAGCGCGGCCCGGCCGTGAGGATGGACTGGCAGGTCTGGTTGGACTGCCACACGCACACGATCACGTACGCGCCGAACACGACGAGCGAGACGCCCGTCGCGAGGCCGTCGAGGCCGTCGGTCAGGTTCACCGCGTTCGACCAGGCGGTGATGAGGAAGTTGGCCCAGAGCACGAACAGGATGAGCCCGATCGTGGCGCCGGCGAACGCCAGGTCCAGCCCCGTGTCCCGGATGAACGAGATGCGCATGGACGCCGGCGTGCGGAAGTTCTCGTTCGGGAACTGCAGCGCCGCGACGGCGAAGCCGACCCCGACGATGCCCTGCCCGAGGAACTTCCACCGCGCGCTCAGCCCGAGGCTGCGCTGTCGCGTGATCTTGATGAAGTCGTCGAGGAGCCCGACGAAGCCGAGCCCGGCCATGAGCACGAGGACGAGGACGGCCGAAGTGCTGGGCACGCTCCGCGTCAGGACGAGCCCGCCGGCCCACCCGAGCAGCGTCGCGAGGATGATGACGACCCCGCCCATGGTGGGCGTCCCGCGCTTGGTGAAGTGCGCTGTCGGCCCGTCCTGGCGGATGAACTGCCCGTACTGCTTGCGCACGAGGTAGCGGATGAACAAGGGCGTGCCGAGCAGGGCCAGCAGCATCGAGAGGCCGCCGGAGATGAGTACCGCCCTCATCCGACGGGCTCCTGCGTCGCGGCGGCGTCGAGCAGCCGGTCCCCGAGGCGCCACAGACCGGCGCCGTAGGACGACTTGACCAGCACCACGTCGCCCGGGCGCAGCTCGGCCTCGAGGTAGTCGCCCGCGACGTCGACGTCGTCGGCGACCGCGACCTCGTCACCCCACGACCCCTCGCGCATCGCGCCGTCGGCGATCGCGTGGGCGCCGGGGCCGACCACGACGGTCAGCGCGACGTTCAACCGCACGATCATCAGCCCGATCGCCTCGTGCTCGGAGCGCGCCTGCGGCCCCAGCTCGAGCATCTCGCCGAGCACCGCGACCGAGCGCCGGTCCCGGCCGGCGACGGTCGCGAGCGCCTTGAGCGCGGCCCGCATCGAGTCGGGGTTCGCGTTGTAGGAGTCGTCGATGACGGTCACGCCGTCGGCCCGGTCCACCACGTGCATGCGGTGCGGGCTCAGCGCGTCGGCGATGGACAGCCGCGTCGCGATCTCGGCGACCGACAGCCCGAGGAGCGTCGCGACCGCCGCGGCCGCGAGGGCGTTCGAGACGTGGTGCTCGCCGACGAGGCGCAGCGTGACGGGCGCCGCGTCGTCGCCGACGGTGAGCGTGAACGCCGCGCGGCCGGCCCGGTCGACCGTGATGTCGCTCGCGCGCACGCCCGCGCCGACGGAGCCGCCGAACGTGAGCACGTCGCCCGGGGCGCCCGCCGCCATGGCGGCCACGCGCGCGTCGTCCGCGTTGAGCACGGCCGTGCCGCCGGTCGCGAGGCCCGCGACGATCTCCGCCTTCGCGCGCGCGATCGCCTCGACGCCGCCGAACTCCCCGATGTGGGCGCTGCCGACCGCGAGGACGACGGCGATGTCGGGCGGGGCGATGCCCGTGAGGTAGGTGAGCTGACCCAGCCCGCTCGCGCCCATCTCGAGCACGAGGAAGCGCGTGTCGGCGTCGGCGCGCAGCACCGTCAGGGGCAGCCCGATCTCAT
This sequence comes from Pengzhenrongella sicca, assembly GCF_017569225.1. Taxonomy (GTDB): domain Bacteria; phylum Actinomycetota; class Actinomycetes; order Actinomycetales; family Cellulomonadaceae; genus Pengzhenrongella; species Pengzhenrongella sicca. The sequence goes on along the minus strand of NZ_CP071868.1, from coordinate 1,492,431 downwards.
TGTTGAACGAGGCGACCGGCCACACCGTCGCGCCGGACGGGGCGAGCAGCTGCGCGAGCAGGTCCTTCGTGGTGGTCTTGCCGACCGATCCGGTCACGCCGACGACGGTCAGCGGGCCCGGGCCCGGCTCGGCGTCGGTGCGCAGCCGCAGCAGCACCGCGGCGGCGAGGGCGCCGAGGGCGCGCTCGACGTCGTCGACGACGACGCTCGGCAGGTCGACGCCATCCGGTCCGGGCACGGGGCGCGCCGCGAGGATCAGCGCCGCGCCGGCTGCGACGGCGGCGGCGGCGTGGTCGTGGCCGTCCGAGGTCTCCCCCGGCAGCGCCACGAACAGCGACCCGACCTGGGCGAGCCGCGAGTCCACGACCACCGGGCCGTGCACCACGAGGGCGGAGTCGAGCGCGGCCGGGTGCAGGCGGCCTCCCGTCGCGGCCGCGACGTCCGCCGCGGTCAGGGCGATCACTGGGCGGTCACCACGGCGGCACGCAGCACGTCCCGATCGTTGTACCGGTGGAAGACGCCGGCGATCTCCTGCGTGGGCTCGTGCCCCTTGCCCGTGATGATGATGGTGTCCTCGGCTTCGGCGAGCTCGAGCGCGGTGCGGATCGCATCGGCCCGTGACGTCGCCTCGTGGATGTCGGTTCCGGCGGGTCGCTGCGCCAGCGCCCCGGCCAGGATCTCGGCCCGGATCTGCGCGGGCACCTCGGAGCGCGGGTTCTCGTCAGTGACGACGAGCACGTCGGCCAGGCGCGCGGCGATCTCGCCCATGAGCGGGCGCTTGCCCGTGTCCCGATCGCCGTCGGAACCGAACACGATGATCAGCTTGCCGGGGGTGATCGGGCGGACGGCCTCGAGCGCGAGCACGAGCGCGTCGGGCGTGTGCGCGTAGTCGACGAGCGCGAGCGGCCAGCCGTCCCCGCGCTCGATCACGCGCTCCATCCGGCCGGGGATCGCGTGCGCGCGTGCGACGCCGGCGATGGCGTCGGCGAGCGAGATGCCCGCGCGGTGCGCGAGCACGATCGCGAGCGCGGCGTTGGAGACGTTGACGAGGCCCGGCAGCGGGCTCGTCGCGGCGTGCACGACGCCGTCCGGCCCGCGCAGCCCGAAGGTGGAGCCGACGCCGTCGAGGCCGATCGTCGCCTCGACGACCGCCCAGTCCGCGGTCGCGGACTCCGGGCTGCCGACGTGCGTCGCGACCGACTCGACGGGGATCTGGGCCCGCGCGACGAGCGCGCGCCCCCACGCGTCGTCGACCACCACGACACCCCGGCGAGCCTGCCCGGGCGCGAACAGGCGCGCCTTGTCGGCGAAGTAGCCCTCCATCGTGCCGTGGAAGTCGAGGTGGTCGCGCTGCAGGTTGGTGAAGCCGACGACGTCGAAGGTCAGTCCGTGCACGCGCCCGAGGGCCAGCGCGTGGCTCGACGCCTCGAGGGTCGCCGCCGTCGCGCCCCGCTCGCGGGCCAGCGCGAGCAGCGCGTGCAGCGCCGGGGCCTCGACCGTGGTGCGCGGGCTCTCGATCGCGTCTTCGCCGATGCGCAGCTCGACCGTGCCGAGCACGGCCGTGGTGGCGTGGGTGCCACGCAGCGCCGCGTCGACGAAGTACGTCGTGGTCGTCTTGCCGTTGGTGCCCGTGACGGCGATCGTGACCAGCTCGCGGGCGGGGTAGTCGTAGGCCCAGGCCGCGACATCGCCGAGCAGCGCCCGCGGGTCGTCCGCGACGAGGACGGGGACCCCGAGCGCGGGCCGCACGTCGGCGCACAGCCGCGCGCCGGCGTCGTCGGTGAGGATCGCGACCGCCCCGGCCGCCACGGCGGCGGCGGCGTACGCGGCGCCGTGGGCCTTCAGGCCCTGCAGCGCGACGAACAGGTCGCCGGGCTCGGCGTCGGAGCTCGCGACGGTGACCCCGGTCAGCGGGCCGGGCGCCGAGCCGGGCTCGGCCGTGCGGAGTGCGAACGCGTCGACGAGGTCGACGATCCCGTGGGCACTGGGATGCGTGGGGCGCATCCGACCCGAGGGGGACGTCATGGGGGTGAATCTACCGCGCACCGGCGTTGCGCCCGGTTGGCCGGTCACGGGAAGGTGGTCGCGAAAACGTCCGGAGCGCTCCCGCTGGGCGCGACCTTGAGCATCTGCAGGGCGTAGCCGGCGACGTCGCCGAACACCGGCGCGGCGACGGTGCCGCCCCATTCGGACGACCGCGGGTTGTTCATGATGACGCTCACCGCGATCTGCGGGTCGTCGACGGGCGCGACGCCGATGAACGACGCCGTGATCCCGACCGAGCCGTCGGTCGCCCAGGCCTGCGCCGTCCCGGTCTTGCCCGCGACGCGGTAGCCCGGGATCGCGGCCGCCGAGCCGGTGCCCTCGTCGACTGCGCTCTCCATCATCTTCAGCACGGTCGCCGCGGTCTCGGCCGAGATCACCTGGGTGCCGGCGGCGATGGGCGTCGGGGTGTAGACGCCGTCGGCGCCCGTGCGGCCCTTGATGATGTGCGGCGTCATGGCCACCCCACCCCCGCCGATGATCGCGAAGGCCTGGGTCGCCTGGAGGGCGGTGACGGACAGCCCCTGGCCGAACAGGACGGCGTACTTGGTGCGCCCGTCCCACTCGTCCGCGGGGTGCAGGATCCCGGCCGACTCCCCCGGCAGCTCGATCCCCGTGCGTTTGCCGAAGCCGAACTTCGCGAGGTAGTCGTAGCGCACCTGCTGCGGGATGTTCTGGCCGATCATCACGGTGCCGGTGTTGGACGACTCGGCGAGCACGCCCGCCGTGGTCAGGTTCAACAGGTCGTGCTCGTGCGAGTCCTTGAAGGTCTGGTTGTTCTCGGTCGTGTACTGGTAAGGCACCTGCCACTGGTCGAGCGGGGCCGCGACGCCCGTCTCGATCGCCGCGGCCATCGTGATGACCTTCGCGGTCGAGCCGGGCTCGAACACGTTGGACAGCGCGCGCGAGATGCGCGAGTCGGCCTCGGTCGCGCCCGGGTCGTTGGGGTCGACGGCGCCGGAGTCGGCGAGCGCGAGGATCTCGCCCGTCGGGATGTGGGTCACGATCAGCGAGGCGGAGTCGGCGCCGGTGTCGGCGACCGCCTTGTCGAGCGCGTCCTGCGCCTTCCACTGCAGGTCGCGCAGGATCGTCAGCTGGACGTCCTCGCCCGCGACGGCGGGGGTCGTCTCCTGCTTGCCGCCGGGGATCTGCTGGCCGCCGAGCCCGCGCTCCCACCGGGACGACCCGTCGGTACCCGTGAGCGAGTCGTTCAGGGCGCGCTCGAGGCCCTCCTGGCCGATGCCGTCGTTGTCGACCCAGCCGATGATGTTGCCGCCGACGTTGCCCGCGGGGTAGACGCGCTCCGGCACCCGGTCGGCGTTGACCCCGGCGATCCCGAGCTCGCGCACCGCGCGCCAGACCTCGGGCAGGACGTCGCGCTTGAGCACGAGGTAGGACTTCTCGCCGACGAGCTGGGCGCCGAGCGCGGCGGCGTCGAGCTCGAGCAGCGGCGCGAGCTCGGCCGCCGCACCCGCGGCCCCCGCAGAGACGACCTTGCCGCCGGAGGTCCGCTTCCACGCCGCGATGTCGACCTGATTGACCCACAGCGTGTACCGCTCGACGGAGGTCGCGAGCACCTCGCCGTTCGCGTCGGTGATCTCGCCCCGGTCGGCGGTCAGCTTCGCCGTGCTCATGCGCTCGTCGAGCGCCTCCGCGGCGACCGCCTCGCCCCGCAGCCCCTGCACGTACACGAGCCGGCCGGCGAAGATCGTCAGCACGACGAGCACGACGACCGTCATCGCGGTGTGCCGGCGTCCCTGCCGGCTCGCCGACGTGGCCTGCCGCGCGGGGCGCGCCGCTGGCTGCCGGTTGGCCGGCCGTGTGCCGGCGGGCTGCTTGTTGGCGGGCTGCTTGTTGGCGGGCTGCTTGTTGGCGGGCTGCCGCGGTCCGCCGGAGGAGCGCGCGGTCATCCCGCCGGTCCCGCCGGCGTCGGCGAGCCGAGGATCGCGCCGTCGGACAGCCGCAGGAACGCGAGCTCTGGCGCCGGGACCATGCCCAGAGCCCGTGCCGACGCCGCGAGCTGGCCCGGCGCCTTGTGCGCGAGCAGCTGCGTGCTCAGCCCTTGCTCGGTGCGCGCCAGGGTCGCAAGCTCGATCTGCAGGTCGTGCGCCTCGTACGAGCCGCGCGCCATGGTGGTGTTCAGCACAAGCGCGCCGAGCAGCGCGCCGACGAGGATCGCGATGCAGACGATGACGAACGGCGCGCGAGTGCGGGTCGACTGGGGCGCCCGCACGAGGCGCAGGCGCGGGGCGGGCGCGCGCGTGCGCCCGGGCGCGGCGGCGGGGCGCGGCGCGGGCGCGAAGGACTGCGGCTGGGGCTGCGGGCTCACGGCTCTCGCCGCCGCATGTGCACCGGCGTCGGTCGCAGCCGTTCGGCCGCCCGCAGGCGGACCGACTGCGAGCGCGGGTTGGACTCGAGCTCGGCCGCGCCGGCCTCCTCGGCGCCGCGCGTGACGAGCCGCAGGTACGGCTTGTGGGTCTCCGGTTCGACCGGCAGGTCGACGGGCGCGCTCGACGTCGCGCCGCGGGCGAACGCGCGCTTGACGAGGCGGTCCTCGAGCGACTGGTAGGCCTCCACGACGATCCGGCCGCCGACGGCCAGCACCTCGATCGAGGCGGGCAGGGCGCGCTCGAGCGACTCGAGCTCGCGGTTCACCTCGATGCGCAGGGCCTGGAACGTGCGCTTGCCGGGGTGGCCGCCGGTCTTGCGGGTCGCGGCGGGGATGCTCGCGCGCAGGATCTGCACGAGCTCGCCCGTCCGGGTCATCGGCACCCGCTCGCGGAACGCGACGATGTTGCGCGCGATGCGCTGGGCGTACCGCTCCTCGCCGTACTCGCGCAGGATGCGGACCAGCTCGCGCTCGTCGTAGGTGTTGACGACGTCGGCTGCCGTCGGCCCGGTCGTCGGGTCCATGCGCATGTCCAGCGGCGCGTCCTGGGCGTAGGAGAAACCGCGCTCCACCTCGTCGAGCTGCAGCGAGGACACCCCGAGGTCCATCAGGACCGCCTGCACCGAACCGAGTCCGAGCCGCGTGTGCACGACGTCGGCGATGTCGTCGTAGACGGCGTGCACGCCGGTGAAGCGGTCACCGAACGGGGCGAGGCGCCGGCCAGCGAGCTCGAGCGCCTGCGGGTCGCGATCGAGGCCGACGACGCGCACGCGCGGGAAGGCGCGGAGCACGGCCTCGGTGTGCCCGCCCATGCCGAGCGTCGAGTCGACCAGCACGGCACCAGGCACCTCGAGCGCGGGCGCGAGGAGCTCGAGACAGCGCGCGAGCATGACCGGCGTGTGCCGGTCTGCCGTGTCGCGCGACTCGGTCATCGATCTCCTTCAAGGGTGTTGGGGTGTTGGGGTGTTGGGGTGTCGAGGTGCTGAGGTGCGGGGCGGTGTGCTGGCGTGCCGTCCGACCAGGTTCCCCACCGACCTTCTGGCACCGGGGAAGTGCGCCAGCGTGGGCGGGAGGAGACCTCATCGGACGGCGCGGGGTGGTGCGCTGTCGGTGCGTCGAGCGGTTCAGAACGGGCCGTGCGGCAGGACCTCCTGGGCGGTGTCGGCGTAGCCCTCCTCCTGGTCGGCGAGGTAGGTCTCCCACGCGGCCAGGTCCCAGATCTCAACCCGGCTGCCGGCGCCGATGACCGCGACCTCACGGTCCAACCCCGCGTAGGTGCGCAGGATCGGCGGGATCGAGATGCGCCCCTGCTTGTCGGGAACCTCATCACTGGCGCCCGAGAGGAAGACACGCAGGTAGTCGCGGGCCTGCTTGCTCGTCACGGGCGCCTGCCGGATCTCGTCGTGCATCCGGCGAAACTCCTCGATCGGCAGCAAGAACAGGCAGTGCTCCTGCCCGCGGGTCATGACCAGGCCCCCGGCGAGCTGACCTCGGAACTTGGCGGGCAGGATCAGCCGCCCCTTGTCATCGAGCCGGGGCGTGTAGGTGCCCAGGAAGACCGCGTGGCCGCCGCCGAAGAGATCGCTCATCGAAAGCCGATCTCCCCTCGCCGCCACGCCTCACCAATTGGCCCCACCGTACTCCACTTCGCTCCACCGTCAACGGTTCAGATCCCTCGAATGGGCGCAGCTGGGGACATCGATGCAGGTCGTGGGCGCAAAGTCCGGTGGAGGGATTCTTCGCGCCCGCGCGCCCGCGCCGCGCGCGGCGGACCGCGCGGTCGGGATGCGGGGCGCGGGCAACCGCCGCGCAGGCGCGATCGGGGCCGCGACGAGACGCGGCGCGGGGCGGCGGGGGCGCAGGAGGCACCCGCGAGCGCCCGGGTGGAGCGATGTGGAGGCCCGTCTGGAGCGATCTGGCGGCAGGTCCAGACCCGCGTAACCGTCGCCCGACGCAGGCCCGTCACCTAGGCTCGGGGCATTGCGTGTCCGGGGTGGTCGACGAAGGAGTCAGCATGCTTCAGGCCGTGCCGTCCTCGACGGAGCTGGACGAGCTGGTCGAGGTCACCCAGAAGATTCGGGACGGCATCGAGCAGGTGATCGCCGGCCGGCCCGAGCTCGTCCGGCTGACCGTCGCGGTCCTGCTCGGCGAGGGGCACCTCCTGCTGGAGGACGTCCCCGGCGTCGGCAAGACCACGCTCGCCAAGGCGCTCGCCCGCAGCATCGACTGCACCGTCGGCCGGATCCAGTTCACCCCGGACCTGCTGCCGAGCGACCTGACCGGGGTCAACATCTTCCGCGCGCAGACGCACGAGTTCGAGTTCCGGCCTGGCCCGGTGTTCTCGAACATCGTGATCGGCGACGAGATCAACCGCGCGTCGCCCAAGACGCAGTCCGCGCTGCTCGAGTGCATGCAGGAGGCGCAGGCGACGATCGACGGGCTCACCTACCAGCTGCCGCGCCCGTTCCTCGTGATCGCGACCCAGAACCCGGTCGAGATGGAGGGCACGTACCCGCTGCCCGAGGCGCAGCGCGATCGGTTCATGGCCCGGCTCACGGTGGGCTACCCCGACCGGGACGCCGAGCTCGACCTGCTCGACCGCCAGGAGGTCACCGACCCGCTCGCCGAGCTGCGGCCCGTGACCGACGCCGCGCAGGTCGAGCGGCTGATCGCGACCGCGCGCCGGCTGTACGCGTCGCCCGCGATCAAGAGCTACGTCGTCGAGCTCGTGCGGGCCACGCGGGAGGACACCGGCCTGCGGCTGGGCGCCTCGCCGCGCGCGGCGATCCAGCTGTTGCGTGCCTCGAAGGCGTTCGCCGCGCTCTCCGGTCGCGACCACGTGCTGCCCGACGACGTGCAGGCCCTCGCCGAGCACGTGCTCGCCCACCGCCTCCTGCCGAGCACCGAGTCGCGGCTGTCCGGCCGAACGACCGCGGACGTCGTGCGGACCGTCGTCGCCCGGACCGCCCTGCCCCCGGCCGGCTCCCTCACGCGCAGCCGCCGAGCGACGGGGTGAACGCGCGCGGGTGGCTCGACGCCGTGCTGCCCGGCCAGGTTCGGCTGACCGCGCGGGGCGTCGGGCTCGGGCTCACCGGCATCGCCCTCGCGACGGTCGGGGTCGGCCTGGGGTCGGCCGACCTGACGCGGCTGGGCCTGCTCGGGCCGCTCGTCGTCGTCGCCGGCACGGCCTGGCTCGTCGTCGTCGACCCGGCGCGGGGCCGGCACCCGCTCCAGGTGGTCCGCACGATCGTCCCGAACCCCGTGGCCGCGGGCAGCCCCGCGTCGGTCCGGGTCGAGATCCGGGCGGGGTCCCCGGGCGGACGCACCCGCCTCGCCGAGCTGCATCTGGGCGAGCAGGCCGCGACCCAGGTGTCGGGCGGGCTCACCCTGCGCGCCCGCGTCGTGCGCGCCCCCGGCCTCATCGCGCTGACCTACCCGATCCAGCCCACGCGCCGCGGTCGCTGGCCGCTCGGCCCGCTCGTGGTGCGGCGGACGGACCCGTTCGGCGTCGCCCAGAGCCGCGCGACGCTCGGCGAGCAGGCCGAGGTCGCCGTCTGGCCGGAGGTGGTCGAGCTGCCGCTGCCGCGCGGCGCCCTGGTCGGCGAGCCGGATCGGGTCGCGCTGGGCGCGCGCTCACCGTCCACGGACGACGCCGCACTGCGGGACTACCGCGAGGGCGACGACCTACGGCGCGTGCACTGGGCGAGCTCCGCTCGCCGCGGCGAGCTCCTGGTCCGCAGCGACGAGCGGGCCGGCCTGCGCCCCGCGAGCGTCCTGCTGGACCTGCCGGCAGACCGGGCCGGGATCGAGTGGACCGTAGCGCTGGGCGCCTCGATGGGCCTCGCCCTGCTCGGGGCCGGGCACCCCGTCCGGCTCCTCGGCGGGCGCCCCGGCGCGGGCGGCGCGCACATCGACCCCACGCTGCGCCTGCGACACCTGCGTGGGGGCGCGGCCGGCACGGCGCGGGTCGACCTGCTCGACCTCACGGTCGACCTGGAGCCCGCGACCACCGAGCTCGCCGTCGAGGAGGACCTGCTCGCCGCCGCACACGAGCTCACGGCCCCCGGATCCGGCTCGGCGCTGGTCTTCGCGGTGGTCGGGCCACTGTCCGCCGCCGCGCGCGGCTCGCTCGCCCGGGTCGGCGACTTCAACGACTCGCTCGCCGTGGTGCGGGTGCCGACCAGCGCCGGCGTCCCGCGACGCGAGGCCGAGCACACGCTCGCGGCGCTGCGCCGGGCTGGCTGGCGGGCGTGCGCGGCGACGCCGGGTGAGGATCTCGCCGACTGCTGGCACCGCCTGCTGGGGACGAGCCGATGAGCCCGGTCCCCGGCGGCGCGCGCACGTGGCTCGCGGGCGCGCTGTGCGCGCTCGCCGTGAGCGCGAGCCTGCTGTCGCTGACCGGCGCGGTCGCCCCCGGCCGCTGGCTGCCCGTGGGTGCAGCCGCCGTCATCGCGCTCGCCGCGCTCCTCGCGGTCCTGCGCAGCACGACGACCGCGTGGTGGGCGCCGACGCTCGTCGGCGGGCTCGCCGTCGGCCTCGGGCTGTTGGCCGCCTACGCCAGCCCGCCCGGCCGCTTCCAGCCGGTGCCGAGCACGGCCTCGTTGGCGCGCCTGGGCGACACCTTCCGGGCCGGACTGGCCTACACGGACATGTCGCGGCCACCGGTCGAGGCCATCCCGGCGCTCGAGCTCCTCATCGTCGGCGGGGCGCTGCTCGTGCTGCTCGTCGTCGACCTCCTCGCCCTCGGGCTCGGGGCACCGGCCTGGTCCGGCCTCGCGCTGCTCGCGCTGTGGCTGCCAGGCATCACCCTCGGCCGGCCCGGGAGCGGCTTGGCCTTCGTCGGCGCCGCCGCCGCGTACGTCCTGCTGCTCGCCCTGACCGCCGCCCCGCCGCCCGGGTCGCGGGGCTCGCGGCGCTCGAGCGACGGGCCGCGGCGCGCGGGGCTCGCCGCCGCCGGCGCGGCGACCGTGACGGTCGGCGCGCTCGCGCTCTCCCCGCTCGCCGGGTCGCTGCCCGGCTTCGCGACCCTGAGCCTGCCGAGCCTCGGCGCGGTCTCGACCGGGTCCCTGCAGCTCGCGCAGGACCTCGACCTGCGCGAGAGCCTGGGCGCCCGGTCGAGCGAGGTCGTCCTGACCTATCGCGCCGACCCCGTCGGGGTCGGCCCGCTTCGCGTCTTCACGCTGCGAGACTTCGACGGCGAGAACTGGTCGCGCGACACCCGCACGGCTGGGGTCGCCGCCGACGACGCGCTGCTGTGGCCCGCGCGGGACCTCGCCGACCGCCCGGCCGGGGAGGCCCAACCGACCACGACCAGCGTCGACGTGACGATCCGCGGCCTGCGCGAGGAGCGCCTGCCGGTCCCGGTGATGCCCCGCACGCTCGACTCGGCCGGGCGGTGGACCTACGACGCGGAGCGCGACGAGGTGAACCGCCCCAGCGTCACGCGCCCCGGGATGTCCTACACGATGGAGGTCGAGCTCCTCGACCTGACCGCCGACGGCCTCCGGGGCGCCGACGTGACCTACCCGGCGGACCTCGACCAGTACCTCGAGGTTCCCCGGACGTCGCACTCCGACGACGTCGCCGCGGCGGCCGCGGAGATCGCCTCGGCGGCGGACGGCACGTACGAGCAGGCGCTCGCGCTGCAGTCCTACCTGCGCAGCGCGCAGAACTTCACCTACGACACCGAGGTCCCGCCCGCGCGCAGCGACGACGCCGTCTGGGACTTCCTGCAAAGCCGGACCGGGTACTGCGTCCAGTTCGGCACGGCGATGACGCTGCTCGCCCGGACGCTCGGCATCCCGGCGCGGCTCGGCGTCGGCTTCCTGCCCGGCACGGCCGACGACACGGGCACGCAGGTCGTGACCGGCAGGGACTCCCACGCCTGGCCCGAGCTGTACTTCCCCGGGGCGGGTTGGGTGCGCTTCGAGCCGACGCCGGCCGTCCAGTCCGGCTCGCCGCCGCGCTGGGCCGACCCGTTCGCCTCGACCGGCAACGCGCCGGTCCCCGAGCCGAACCCGCGCGACGAGGGCGCGGTCCCGAGCGCCGCCCCGAGCCAGGCTCCGCAGGCAGGCCCCGCCAGCGCCGCGGCCGACTCCGACCGCCCGCTGCGGATCGCGGCCGGCGCCGCCGGCTCCCTGATGTTCCTCGTCGGGCTCGGCTGGTGGTGGCGCCGACGCCGGTCCGCCGCCGCGGTCGGCCTCGATCCGGAGGTCGCCTGGACCCGCCTACGCGGCCGGCTGGCGGCGGCGGGCATCACGTGGAGCGACGCCCGCACGCCCCGACAGGCGGCAGTGCTCATCGTGTCCGAGCTCGAGCGGCGCATCGACGGCCCGCTCGGGCCGGAGGCCGGGGCGGCACTGAACGCCCTCGTGCGCGCGCTCGAGGAGACCCGGTACGCGCCCGCCCCGCGCCCGCTCGAGCACGGCGAGCTCGAGGACTATGTGCGCGCCATAGTGCGCGAACTCGCCCGATCGACTCGGTCGTCCGAGCGCGTCGGGTGAGACCGGTCCGTCGGTGAGACCAGGTCGTCGGTGAGACCAGGTCGTCGGTAGACCAGATCAGGGCTGCTAGTGACCGTCCTGATCGCGGCGCCGGTCCCAGCGCTGCTCGAACTTGCGCAGGAGCCCGCCGCCCGACTTCTTGGCCGCCGCGCCGGCGCGGGGGGTCACCCCACCCTTGGCGTTGACCACACCCGTCGGACCGGTCGCTCGAGGAGCCGCGAAGGCGAAGACGCACGCCGCGAACATCAGGAGGAAGCCGATCACTCCCAACCACAACCGGGAGCCGGCCGCACCGGCGACCAGGACGAGCATCCCGACCACGAATCCCGAGCCGGCGAGGACCCATCGACCCACGGTTCGATGTCCGGTCGACTGAAGAGTGTTGGCGAGCCTGGGGTCGTCAGACGTGAGCTGTCGCTCCATCTGCTCCAGTACGCGCTGCTCGTACTCGGAGAGAGGCATCAGTACCTCCGCACTACCCGCTGGGACTTGTCGACATCAGAATAGGTCCCGATTGGCGTCCGCGGTAGTTGAAGAAGGGGTGACCCTGTCTTTGGTGTCCTTGACCACAGCAACGGACGCCGCTCGGATCGATTCGAGGCCGAATCTGCTCCGCACCAGATCCATCGCCTGCTCCGCCTTGCGTCGGCCGAGCTGCTCGTCCCCGACGGCCTCCTCGAGGGTCGGCTGCTGCGCGGTGCTCGCCGCAGCCGACAGCCCCTCCGCGCGCACGCCGACGAGCCGGATCGCCAGGCCGCCGAGGTCGACGCCGGCGAGGAGTTCGCGTGCGACGAGGTAGATCTCCCTGCCGACGTCCGTCGGCGCCGGCAGCGTCCGTGCCCGGGTCAGGGTGCGGAAGTCGGAGGTCCTGACCTTGATGCTCACCGTCCGGGTGACCAGTCCCTCGGCGCGCAACCGACCGGCGCACCGGTCCGCGAGCGCGAGGGCGTGCGTCTGCACGACGGCGAGGTCGGTCAGGTCGACCGGAAAGGTCGTCTCGGCGCTGATGCTCTTGTCCGTCCGACCCGGGGACACCGGCCGCGGATCGCGCCCCCACGCGAGATCATGCAGGTGCGCCCCGGCAACCTTGCCAACCGCCCGCTGGATTGTCGAGACGTCGCTGTCCGCGAGCTCGGCGACCGACCGGATTCCCCAGCGGGCGAGCGCGACCTCGGTGCGCTCCCCCACCCCCCACAGCGCTCCGACCGGAAGCTCGCGCAGGAACGGCACGGCGGCGTCCCGAGGGATGAGCAGGACACCGTCCGGCTTCGCGCGCCCAGAGGCGATCTTGGCCACGAACTTCGTGCTCGCGATCCCGACCGAGCAGGTGATCCCGTGCTGAGCACGGACCCGCTCCCGGATCCGGGCCGCGATCACCGTGGGCGGGCCGAGCCGGCGCCGGGCACCCGAGACGTCGAGGAACGCCTCGTCGACGCTCGCCTGTTCGACGAGCGTCGTCACGTCGCCGAGGATCTCCATCACCCCGGTCGACACCTCCCGGTAGGCGGCCATGTCGGGGGGCACGACGACGGCCTGCGGGCACATCCGCAACGCCACCTGCATCGGCATCGCGGAGTGCACGCCGAACGCGCGCGCCTCGTACGTCGCGGCGAGGACCACCGAGCGTTCCGAGCCGCCCACGATCACCGGTTTGCCCCGCAGGTGCGGTCGACGTGCGAGCTCGACGGAGGCGAAGAACGCGTCCATGTCGACGTGCAGGATCGAGGCGCCGTCCTCTTCCCGGCCCCAGTCACGGCGCCCGAGCGCTGGCCCAGAGGTCCGGCTCACGACGTGGCCCTGCTCACGACGTCACGGTACTCACGACGTCTCCGTGCTCACGCACGTACCCATGCTCACGAGGTGGACCAGCACGACGTCGCCCGCTTCACGAAGCCCGGACGGCGAGCGAGCGCGGCCGCGCCGGGACCGCCCCCGCGCCGCCGCCGAGCGCCGCGCGGGCAAGCAGTTCGCCGACCTCGTCCAGGAAGTCCTCCGCCGCGCACAGGACCTCCTCGGCACGGGCAGCATCGACGGCGTCGGACCGGCCGGCCTCGACCGCCCGACGCAGGCCGGCGCCGCCGGCGAAGTAGGCCGACCACGTCTCGACCTCGGGGGCCACGGCATCGAGCATCTCCCAGACCGTGCGCGGCGCGCGTCGGCCGCCGGGCCGGCCGCGAACGGCAAGCACGGCGGACGCGGCCCGCAGGCCGGCAAGGTGCGCGTGCACGAACCGCTCGCCGGGGTCGTTCGAGAACTGTGCGGCGAGCAGCTCGGCCTCGGCGCGAGTCAGGAGGTCGACAGCGGTAGCCGGGAGGGGGACCGAGTGCAGCGGCACAGCCTGATCGGCCGCGCGGGAAACGGACGGGGCGCTGCCCGCGGATGGGGCCCTGCTCGTGAGAACGGCGCCGCCCTCGGCTGCGGTGCGGTCTGCTGCGGTGCGGTCTGTTCGGCTCATCGGAGCACCTCCTGTCTCAGTATCGAACACCTGTTCGATGTCGTCAAGCCCGTTGTCCAGACGTTCCCGACCAGCGGCACCGCCCAGCCCGTACCGTGAGCCCATGGCCGGTCGCGGCAGTACCCCGAGCCGGCGAGCACGCCCAGCGTCTCACCGGGCACCCACATCCCCTCCTGAGCTACCCGACGGCCTCGTCCCCGTCTCGACCGGGACGGTCGAGCTCCGGCGCGAGCGGCACGACCCGGGCGCGGTGACCGTGTACCTCAACGGCGTGCCGAGCTCGCACCTCGACCTGACCGACCCGACGCGGCTCGAGTTCGAGTACATGCAGCAGATGGCGGCGGTGATCGAGCGCCTCGGCGCCGCGCCGGCACCGCTGCGCGTGGTGCACCTCGGCGCGGCGGGCTGCACGATGGCCCGTTATCTGGAGGTCGTCCGGCCGGGTTCGCACCAGCTGGCGATCGAGCTCGACGCGACCCTCGCCTCGCTCGTGCGCACGTGGTTCGACCTGCCGCGAGCGCCGTTGCTCCGGCTGCGCACGGGCGATGCCCGTGCCGAGCTCGCCGGCCTACCCTCCGCGAGCGCCGACGTCATCATCCGCGACGTGTTCGCGGGGGCGGTCACGCCGGCGCACGTCACGACCCGTGAGTTCACGGCGGATGCGGCCCGCGTGCTGCGCCCCGGCGGGGTCTACCTCGCGAACTGCGCGGACCGCCCGCCGCTCGACCACGCGAAGGCGGAGGTCGCGACGCTGCTCGCCGAGTTCGCCGACGTGGCGGCGATCGCCGAGCCGGGTCAGCTACGCGGCCGGAGGTACGGCAACCTCGTCCTCGCGGGCTCGGACCGACCGGGACTGCTCGGGTCGGCCGACCTGGCCCGCGCCATCCGGTCGTTGCCCGCGCCCACGCGGCTCCTGCACGGAGCCGAGCTCACGGCCTTCGCGGGCCGCGCCAAGCCGCTGGTCGACGCCGACGTCGTCGGCCCGGATGCGACTGAGGCCCCACCCGCACGGGTGAGGCCTCAGCCGAATTCCGAGTCTGCGATCTAGAGCGGGCGGACCTGCTCTGCCTGGGGGCCCTTCGGTCCCTGGGTGATCTCGAACTCGACGCGCTGGCCCTCGTCGAGCGAGCGGTAGCCCTGGCTCTCGATGGCCGAGTAGTGGACGAAGACGTCGGCGCCGCCGCCGTCCTGGGCGATGAACCCAAAGCCCTTCTCAGCGTTGAACCACTTGACAGCACCCTGTGCCATGTTCTGTGTCCTTCTGTCCAGCCGGGGAACTTCGACGAGCGGGCCTTGTGCCCGATCGCCTGCCACAATGTCCTTGCCCACGACGAGCGTCAGTACGTCACTGCAGCGGGCAAAATCGTCTCACGGCGGCCCCAGATCCGCTGGGGCTTGGCCCGCCCGAACTGTCCTTCGCAGGTCACAGTTCGGTCACGATGACCGGTGCCATGCCGAGCACCTCGCGGGGGCCATGGTCGCGGGATCAGTGCCCCGCGCCGTCGCCGCCCTGCTGGGCCAGGAACCGCTCGAACTCGGCGCCCAGCTCGTCGGCCGTCGGGATCTCGGACGTCTCCGCGAGGAGGTTGGTCCGGCCGATCGAGCGGGCGAAGCTGTCGTACTGCTCCTCGAGCGCCAGCACCACGGCCTTGACCTCACCGGACGCCTCGACCTGGCGGTCGATCTCCTCGGTCGCCTCGCGCGCAGCGTCCGTCAGGTCGCTGACGCGCAGGTCGAGCCCCGTCGCGCGCTGCAGGTTCTCGATCGCGGTGATGCTCGCCTGCGGGAACGGCGACTGCGCGAGGTAGTGCGGCACGTGCACCGCGAAGCCCATCGCGTCGTGGCCCGACTGGCCGAGGCGGTACTCCACGAGCGCGCTCGCGCTCGCCGGGACCTGCACCGCACCGAACCACGAGGTGTGGTCGGCGATGAGCTCGGGCCGGGTCGCGTGCGCCGTGACCGACAGGGGCCGGGTGTGCGGCACGCCCATCGGGATCCCGTGGATGGCGATCGTCAAGGGAACGTCGAACCGCTCCACGATCTGCTCGACCGCGGCCGCGTAGCGCTCCCACTGCACGTCGGGCTCCATGCCGTGCAGGAGCAGGAACGGCACACCCTCGACGTCGTGCACCACGTCGAGCACGAGCTCGGGCTCCGCGTAGGCGCTCCAGGTCGTCGAGTCGAACGTCATCGCCGGCCGACGCGAGCGGTAGTCGAGCAGCTGGTCGACGTCGAAGGTCGCCAGGCGGGTCGTGGTCAGGTCGTCGGCGAGGTGCGCGGCCGCGAGCTGTCCCGCGCTGCCGGCGTCGACGAATCCGCGGATCGCGTGCACCAGCACCGGGCCGGCCTGCGTGCGCACCTTCCGGGCGTCCAGCAGCTCGGCGGCGTCGGCTTCGACCTCGTAGATCTCGCGTGGATCGAGCATGTTTTCCCACTTTCGTTCCGTCAGCAGCTGCCGACCCTGACGGGCTGCAGCCCCTAGATCAACGGTTAACGCCGTGGCACGGCGGATCCTTCCCGCGACGGCCGGGCGCCGTCGCGGCGGGCGCCTCGGGGCGCGCCGGCGGGACCTCCAGCGTAGGCGCCTCGGCACGCCGGGTATGCAGACCACGCACGGGAGCGGATAATGGACGGTCGCCCCGACGGGCGGACGGCCGCAGGGCCGCACAGAGCTCAGGGGGGCTGCACACGATGGCGGGTCGTGAGTCGGAGTTGCGCGGCGAGCAGAAGCTGGTCGACGAGCTCTACGACCGGCTGGACGCGCTGCGCGCACAGAACCGGGAACGGCTGCGCGAGATCCGGCACGAGGGGCCGTCGGGCTCGCCGCAGAACCGGAGCGAGCGCGACGCGTTCGCGACGCTCTACGAGGACCGCATCGCTCAGCTTGAGGCGGTGGAGGACCGGCTCGCGTTCGGGCGCCTCGACCTCACCGACGGCGAGCAGCGCTACATCGGCCGGATCGGGCTCACCGACGCCGAGCACACGTCGATGCTGACGGACTGGCGCGCTCCCGCGGCGCAGTCGTTCTACCGCGCGACCTCGGCGCGGCCCGATGGCGTCGTCCGCCGCCGGCACCTCGTGACGCGCCGGCGCTCCGTCACCGGCATCGAGGACGAGGTGCTCGACCTCGACGCCCTCGACGATCCGGGCGCGACCGGCGACGGGCAGCTCAGCGGCCTCGCCGGCGAGGGTGCGCTGCTCGCCGCGCTCGCCGCCGGCCGTACGGGCCGGATGGGCGACATCGTCGCGACCATCCAGGCCGAGCAGGACGCGATCATCCGGGCCGAGCTGGGCGGCGCCCTGGTGGTGCAGGGCGGTCCCGGCACCGGCAAGACGGCCGTCGCGCTGCACCGCGCCGCGTACCTGCTCTACTCCCACCGCCGCCTGCTCGAGCGCTCCGGCGTGCTGCTGATCGGGCCGAGCCGCGTCTTCCTGCGCTACATCGACCAGGTGCTGCCGTCGCTCGGGGAGACCGGCGTCGTGACCACGACCATCGCGGAGCTGTATCCGCGCATCGAGGCGACCGGCGTCGAGAGCGAGGCCGCCGCCGCGATCAAGGGGCGGGCCGACTTCGCGCCGATCATCGCGCGCGCCGTCCGCCAGCGCGAGCGCGTTCCCGCGCAGCCGCAGGAGCTGCGCGTCGAGGGCACCTCGATCACCATCACGCCGCACGACGTCGCGGAGGCCATCGCCCGCGCGCGCCGCAACCGGCGCCCGCACAACCTCGCGCGGGTCACGTTCGTGCGCGAGATGCTGTCCCGGCTCGCGGAGCAGTACGTCTCGCAGCTGGGCTCCCCGCTCGGCGCCGACGAGCGCGGCGACGTCCTCGAGGAGCTCCGGGCCGACCGGGGCGTGCGGATCGCGCTCAACCTCGCGTGGATGCCGCTCACCCCGCAGAAACTCATCGCCGACCTCTTCGCGCAGCCGGAGCGGCTCGCCGCGGCGGCCCCCGGGCTCAGCGCGGCCGAGCGGGCGCTGCTCGCGCGCGAGCGCGGCGCGGCGTGGACCCCGGCCGACGTACCGCTCCTGGACGAGGCGGCCGAGCTGCTCGGCGAGGACGACCAGGTGGCGCGCGCGCAGTCCCGGGCCGACGCGGCCAACCGCACCAAGGAGCTCGAGTACGCGCGCCAGGTGCTCCAGTCCTCCGGCAACGACGGCCTCGTCTCGGCCGAGCTGCTCGCCGACCGGTTCGCAAGCTCCGGCCCGCGCCTGACGACGGCCGAACGCGCCGCCGCGGACCGGTCGTGGACCTACGCGCACGTCGTCGTCGACGAGGCCCAGGAGCTCTCCGCGATGGCCTGGCGGATGCTGCTGCGCCGCGTCCCGACGCGCTCCATGACCATCGTGGGCGACGTCGCGCAGACGACCTCCCGCGCGGGCGCCTCCTCCTGGCGCTCGATGCTTGACCCGCTGCTGCGCGGCACCTGGCGCCTGGCGGAGCTCACGGTCAACTACCGCACGCCGGCCGCCGTGGCCGACGCCGCCCAGCGCGTCGCGCGGGCCGCTCGCCTGCCCGTGAGCGAGCTGACCTCCGCGCGCGACGTCGACGACGCTCTCGTGGTCGACCGCGTCCCGGGCGTCGAGCAGCTCGCCGACGGCGCCGCCCGGCACGCGGGCACGGCGCTCGCGCTGCTCGACGACGGCGCCGAGGGCGGACGGCTGGCGGTGATCGCGCCCGCGGGGAGGCTGGCCGCGATCCGCGCGGCGCTCGACGCCGCGGGGCTCGCCGAGGCGATCGGGTCGGGGCTGGCGACGCTCGACTCCCGTCTGACCGTGCTGACCCCGCGCGAGGCGAAGGGACTCGAGTTCGACATCGTCGTCCTGGTGGAGCCCGCGGAGGTCGGCGCGACCAACGCAGGCGACCTGTACGTCGCGATGACCCGGCCCACCCGACAGCTGCGCGTGGTCCATGCGGCTCGCCTGCCGCGGGGATTCGAGGCCTGACCGGCGCCTCCTGCAGGGTGCCGCGGCGTCCGAGGGACGGGACCGGCTTGGTCGCGCGGTCGGACAGGCGCACCATAGGGGCGTGCTTCGAGCCCTGCTTCTTGAGAACCTCCACCCGCTAGCCAGCTCGATCCTGGCCGCTCAGGGCATCGAGGTGATAACCCGCACCGGTGCGCTCGACGAGAAAGAGCTCATCGCCGCCCTCGACGGCGTGCATCTGGTGGGACTGCGGTCCAAGACCCATCTGACCGAGAACGTGCTCGCGCACGCGCCCGACCTGATCGCGGTCGGCGCCTTCTGCATCGGCACCAACCAGATCGACCTGGGCGCCGCCGCGCGGCGCGGCATCGCCACGTTCAACGCGCCGTTCTCCAACACGCGCTCCGTGGTGGAGGTCGCCCTCGCCGACATCATCGCGCTCACCCGCCGGCTGACCGTGCTCGACAAGTCGATGCACGCGGGAGTCTGGAACAAGACCGCCGAGGGCTCGCACGAGGTGCGCGGGCGCACGCTCGGCATCATCGGGTACGGCAACATCGGCACCCAGCTGTCGGTGCTCGCGGAGAACCTCGGGATGTCGGTCGTGTTCTACGACACGTCGGAGAAGCTCGCGCTGGGCAACGCCCAGCGGATGGACACGCTCGACGAGCTGCTCGACGCCGCCGACATCGTCACGCTGCACGTGGACGGCCGCGACGGCAACGCCGGCCTGTTCGGCGCGAAGCAGTTCGCGCGGATGCGGCCGGGCGCGGTCTTCCTCAACCTCTCGCGCGGCTTCGTCGTCGACTACGCGGCGCTCGCCGAGTCGATCCAGTCCGGCCACGTCGCCGGCGCGGCGATCGACGTCTTCCCGGTCGAGCCCAAGCGCAGCGGTGACGCGTTCGAGTCTGAGCTGCGCGGGTTGCCCAACGTGATCCTCACGCCCCACACGGGCGGCTCGACCGAGGAGGCGCAGGAGGCCATCGGCCAGTTCGTCGCGAACAAGCTGCGCGACTACCTCGCGACCGGCACCACGACGCTCAGCGTCAACCTGCCGAACCTCGCCCTCGAGCAGACCAGCGGCAGCCACCGGCTCGCGCACCTGCACCGCAACACCCCGGGTGTGCTGGCCGCTGTGAACGCGACGCTCGCCGACCACGGCGTCAACATCGAGGGCCAGCTGCTCGCGACGCGCGGCGAGCTCGGGTACGTCGTCACGGACACGGGCTCCGCGGTCGATCCCGCGGCGCTCGAGGCCCTGCGAAACATGCCCCAGACGGTCCGCCTCCGCCTGCTCTTCTAGGCCCACCCGCGACGTCGGCCGCTGGCGCTCCGCATCTGGCGCCCGCACGACAGCGAGGCCCGGTTCCGCAAAACCTCCGGCCGATCGGCACCTGACGGGAGTCAGCCGATCGGACGGACGTTCGCGGAACCGGGCCTCGGTGCGCATGCCCGCGTGGTCAGGCTCTCGCGGTCAGGCACTCGCGTCATGCGGTGGTGGCGACGCTGCTACGCCGAGCCGGCGCGGCGGCGGAACGTGCGCTGCACGGGGCCGGAGGTCTCCGAGCCGTGCACGTTGCCGGTGTTGCCCTTGCCGTCAGCGGTGTGGTGCTGCGCGGCCTTCTTCTTGTCGAGTGCTGCGCGAAACTTCGCCTTGGCGTCGTCGGCCGCGCCGCTGTCTGCGGCGGGTTCCTCCTGCTTGTTCTGCGCCATGTAAGGGCCTCCCGCTCAGTCGTGTCGGCCGCGTACGTGCGGCCCTTGCCCCAGCCTCGTCGGTTGGGTGCTCAATTGCCAGCGGATAGCTGGGCCGGGGCCAGGAGCAGCCCCGCAAGCTCGCCGACCGTCGTCGCGACGCGAGCCGCGCCCGCCGCGGCCAGCTCGCCGTCGGCGGCGAACCCCCAGCCCACACCGATCGCGGCGATGCCGTTGGCCGCCGCGCCCTCGATGTCGTGCCGCCGGTCCCCCACCATGATGACCCGCGCCGGGTCGACGCCGCCGAGCTCACGCAGCGCGTGCGCGACGACGTCGGCCTTGCTCAGCGTGCCCCGCTCCGTGTTCCCGGCGATCACCGCGAAGTACTGCGCAAGCCCGAAGTGGGTCAGGGTCACCGCGCCGTCGGCGGCGGGCTTGGCGGTGGCGAGCGCGAGGCGTACGCCGGCGTCGTCGAGCCTGGAGAGCAGCCCGGCGATGCCCGGGATCAGCGTGGCCTCGTAGAGACCGACGGCGAGGTGCCGGCGCCGGAAGGCCGCGACGGCGCGCGGCAACTCCGCGGCCGTGACCCCGAGCCTGCCGAGGTTCTCGCGGATCGGCGGCCCGATCACCCAGGAGAGGTCGACGTCGGCCGGCACGGACCGGCCGACGGCGTCGAGCGCGCTCCGGAAGGAGGCAGTGATCCCGACCTCGGGGTCGGTCAGGGTGCCGTCGAGGTCGAAGAGGATGGCGTCGTACGGCCGCGCGCCCGACCCGACGAGCGGTGGCGGGCAGACCTGCGCGGGGCTCAGCACGACGTCATCACAGGGCCGAGCCTAACCGGCACGCCGGCCGGGCCGGCTGGCGGCGCCGGGGCAGCGGCCCGGTCGCCGCCCCGCTGCCCGCGGGCGTACGGTCGCCGCATGCATCTCGCCGAGCCCGATCGCTATGCCCAGCTGCCCTACCGCCGGACCGGTCGAAGCGGGCTCGACCTGCCCGCGATCTCGCTCGGCCTGTGGCAGAACTTCGGCGCCGGCAACGCGCTCGATCGCCAGCGCGAGGTCATCCTGCACGCGTTCGACCGCGGCATCACGCACCTCGACCTGGCCAACAACTACGGCCCGCCGGCGGGCTCGACCGAGGAGAACTTCGGCCGCATCCTCGCCAGTGACCTGCGGCCCTACCGCGACGAGCTGGTGATCTCCACCAAGGCGGGCTACGACATGTGGCCCGGCCCGTACGGCGTCGGCGGCTCGCGCAAGTACCTGCTCGCCTCGCTGGACCAGTCCCTCGCCCGCATGGGCCTGGACTACGTCGACCTGTTCTACAGCCATCGCTTCGACCCGACCACGCCGCTCGAGGAGACGATGGGCGCCCTCAAGACCGCTCTCGACTCCGGGCGGGCGCTGTACGTCGGCATCTCGTCCTACAGCGCGCACCGCACGCTCGAGGCGCTCGAGGTCGCCCGCGCGATCGGGCTGACCCTCACGATCCACCAGCCGTCCTACAGCATGCTCAACCGGTGGATCGAGCGGCCCGACGACGCGGCGGCCGGCCGGTCCCTCCTCGACGTCCTCGGCGACGCCGGGCTCGGCACGATCGTCTTCTCCCCGCTCGCCCAGGGGATGCTGACCTCCAAGTACCTCACGGGCGTCCCGGCGGACTCGCGCGCCGCGCGCGGGGGCTCGCTGCGCCAGGAGTTCCTCAGCCCGCCGACGCTCGAGCACGTGCGCGCGCTCGCCGCGATCGCTGCGGGCCGCGGCCAGTCGCTCGCCCAGCTGGCGATCGCGTGGGCGCTGCGCGACCCGCGCGTGACGTCGGCGCTGCTCGGCGCGAGCAGCGTCGCGCAGCTCGACGAGAACCTCGCCGCGCTCGACCGGCTCGACTTCGACGCCGCTGAGCTCGCGGCCATCGACGCGCACGCCTTGGACGCCGGGGTCAACATCTGGGCGTCGCGCTCGAGTGACCTCTAGGCGTCGACCGACCGCGATTCACAGGTTACGCACTAGTAACCTACGGCCCCGTAGGTTACCGTTGCCGGGTGACATCTCCCTTCTCCGACCGTCCGTGGCTGGCCCTGTACAGCGACGGCGTCCCGGCCGACATCGACGTACCCGATGAGCCCGTCACCGCCGCTCTCGATCGCGCCGCGGCGCGATACTCAGACCGTGTCGCCGTCGACTTCCAGGGCAAGGCGACGACCTATCGGTCACTCGCGGACCAGGTGAGCCGCGCCGCGGGCGCCCTGGACGCGCTCGGGATCACCGCGGGCGACCGCGTCGCGATCGCGGTGCCGAACTGCGCCGCGCACGTCGTCGCCTTCTACGCGGTGCTGCGGCTCGGCGCGATCGTGGTCGAGCTCAACCCCACCTACGGCGCCGAGGAGCTGGGCCACCAGCTCGCCGACTCCGGCGCCGTCGCCGTCATCTGCTGGCAGAAGACGGCGCCTGCCGTCGCCACGGCCCAGGCGGGCACGGCGGTCCGCACGATCATCTCGGTCGACCTGGCCGGGGACCTGCCCGCGCTCAAGCGCGCGGCCCTGCGCCTGCCGATCCCGCGCGCACGCGCGCTGCGTGACCAGCTGCAGGGGCCGGTGCCCGCCGGGGCGCTCGACTGGCACCGCCTCGTCGGGCGAGCCGAGCCTCTCGACCCGCAGCACCCCCGGCCCGTGCCGAGCGACATCGCGCTGCTGCAGTACACCGGCGGGACGACGGGCTCGCCCAAGGCGGCCATCCTGACCCATCGCAACCTCGTGGCGAACGCGATCCAGGGCGTCACCTGGGCCGGCCTGCACGAGGGCACCGAGACCGTCTTCGGGATCCTCCCGTTCTTCCACGCCTTCGGCCTGACGCTGTGCCTGCCCATCGCTGCCCGCATCGGCGCCACCATGGTGGCGTTCCCCAAGTTCAGCGCCGACGACGTGCTCGCGGCCCACAAGCGCCGCCCGGCCACGTTCCTGCCGGGCGTGGCGCCGATGTTCGATCGGATCGCAACCCTGGCGACCGAGCGCGGAACGGACCTCAGCTCGATCCGCATCGCGTTCGCCGGCGCGATGCCGATCTCGCCCGAGACGGCCGCGCGCTGGGAAGCCTGCACCGGCGGCCTGCTCATCGAGGGCTACGGCATGACGGAGGCGTCCCCGCTCGCGCTCGGCAACCCGTGCAGCGCGGACCGCCGTCCCAGCACTCTCGGCCTGCCGTTCCCGAGCACCGACATCCGCATCGTCGACCCCGACGACCCGACCTCGGACGTCCCGCTCGGCGCGCGAGGCGAGCTCCTGATCCGTGGCCCGCAGGTCTTCGCCGGCTACTGGGGCCGCCCGCAGGACACGGCGGCGGCGCTGCTCCCCGGCGGCTGGCTGCGCACCGGCGACGTCGTGGTGGCCGACGACGCGGGTGCGTGCACCCTCGTCGATCGCACCAAGGAGATGATCATCACCGGCGGCTTCAAGGTGTACCCCTCCCAGGTCGAGGACCACCTGCGCACGATGCCCGGCGTCGCCGACGTCGCGATCGTGGGGGTTCCGGGCGGCGAGCGGGGCGAGCGGGTCGTGGCAGCGATCGTCCTCGCCGCGCACGACGCGGCCGCCGGCGCGGTCGACCTCGCGGCTGTGCGGGCCTGGTGCGAGCAGCGCCTCGCCCGGTACGCGATCCCCCGCGAGCTGGTCATCCTCACCGAGCTGCCGCGCTCGCCGATCGGCAAGGTTTTGCGCCGGACGGTACGCGACGCACTCCTCGCCGCACGGAAGCCGGCGTCGGCATGACGTGGGCCATTCGGGGTCGCGTCACCCGGTCTGGTTCCACTCACGTCCGAACAGGAGGATGATGGTACTGATGTCCTCCCAACCCACCGGTCGCCGCCGGCACCTGCCCAACAGTCCGTTCAATGCCGCCCGAGAGGCGGCAGCAGCGGCAATCAAGCCGATCCCCGTCGGCGCACGCGTCTCGCACGAGCGGCACGGCCTCGGCCGAGTCGTCGCGCTCGACGGTGAGCGCGCCGTCATCGTGGACTTCGGTTCCGGCGATCGACGCCGGGTCGCGCTCGACAGCGCCAAGCTCGAACGTCTCTGACCTGACCGTTCGCTGAGCCGACCGCTCCCGCAGCGGCCGGCACGGCACGGCTGGCTCACGACCCCGCTGCCTCACGGCGCTGCTGGCTCGCGGCGCTGCCGACGCGACCTCGGTCGCACGCCTCGATGCTGGGGTTGTGCTCCAGCAGTCAGCGGCTCGGCGCGTCGGGTACCGGGGCGCCGTCGGCCGAGGACAACCCGGCCAGGGTCTCGCCGTCGTGCGCCTGGTCCGCGTCCTGCTGAGTGTGCTCGGCGCGAAGCACGGTGATCGCGGCCTCGAAGTCGTCGAGCGAGTTGAAGCCTTGATACACGCTCGCGAACCGCAGGTACGCGACCTCGTCGAGGTCCCGCAACGGGGCGAGGATGGTCAGGCCGATCTCGTAGGCGTCGAGCTCGGCGCTCCCGGTGCTGCGGATGGACTCTTCGACCCGCTGGGCGAGCAGTGCGAGGTCGTCCTCGCTCACCGGCCGCCCTTGGCACGCCTTGCGCACGCCGTTGATGATCTTCTCGCGGCTGAACGGCTCCGTCGCACCCGACCGCTTGACGACGGACAGGCTCGCGGTCTCGACGGTCGTGAAGCGACGGTTGCACTGCGGGCACTGTCGACGGCGCCGGATCGACGAGCCGTCGTCCGAGGTTCGCGAGTCGACGACGCGAGAGTCCGAATGGTGGCAGAACGGACAATGCACGTTGGCCCTCGGCTCCTGGTTGCGGTCTGATCGCAGCGACGCCCCCCGCGCAGAACACCCGGGTGACCGTGATCGATCCACGGCGACCGAGCACCTACGAGAGCGGACGCCCCGACGTCCCGGCAAAACCTAGAGGTTCGACCGCGCGGATGCAACGCGGCTCTCCCCCGGCCGGGCCTGCGCACTCAACTCATTCAGCCAGCTCATCCAGTCAGCTCATTGCCCATTCACTCAGCCGGCGGGAACCAGGATCTGCTCGCCCGCCTGCACTGAGCTGCCCGCGAGGCCGTTGAGGTCGACGAGCTCGGTCACGGTGTCGCGCACGTCCTCGTGCGGCGCGGTGTACGCGGACGCGATCGCCCACAGGCTCTCCCCCGCGCTCACGGTGTAGGTGTCGACCGAGATCGGCGCGGACGGCGTCCCGGCCACCGCTCGACCGCCGAGCAGCGCGACGAGCACCAGGAGGACCACGCCGGCAACGCGGAGAACGCGGCGGCCGCGCGGGGTCAGCGACAGCTCCGCTTGCCCCTGCGCCCCCGTGGGGAGGATCAGTGTCGTGCTCATGTCCCGCTCCTTTCGGCCGCTGCCCGTCCGAAGGCCGCACGGGCACTGGTCGCCCGAACCTGCCGCCAATCGAACACCTGTATGTCGAACGTCTGTACGATGTTTAGCACGTGCCATGGACACTTGTCGAGACACGCTCGAACAGATGTTTGAAAGCGTGCCCGCTTTTGCCTAGGCTGCGGGTACGAGACAAGGGCACCACGAGCCACCCACACGCTCCGCTCGGAGCTGGCTCGCGATCGAGGAGGAGAACGGTGACCACAGACGGGACAACGCCCGACGGGCCGAAGGCTGGCGCTCGGCGCGCTCCGCTGGCATCCGTGCACGCGCTGCCGGACGGCGGTCCCGACGGCGACGGCCTGACGGCGCGGCAGCGGCTCGTGCTCGAGACCATCCGGTCCGCGGTGAAGCAGCGCGGCTACCCGCCGAGCATGCGCGAGATCGGCCACGCCGTCGGCCTGACCAGCCCGTCGAGCGTCAAGCACCAGCTCACGGCCCTCGAGCGCAAGGGCTACCTGCGCAGGGACCCGAACCGGCCCCGGGCCATCGAGGTGATGCACCCGGATGACTCGCGCACGATCGCCAGCTGGCACGGTGACGACGAGCGGGCGGGCGCGGAGTTCGGCGAGGATCAGCTCGCGGCGGGCGACGCGACCCCGACGCCGTCGTACGTGCCCGTCGTCGGACGCATCGCGGCGGGCGGCCCGATCCTCGCCGAGCAGGTGGTGGAGGACGTCTTCCCGCTGCCGCGTCAGCTCGTCGGCGATGGGGACCTGTTCCTGCTCAAGGTCGCGGGAGACTCGATGGTCGACGCCGCGATCTGCGACGGCGACTGGGTCGTCATCCGCCGCCAGCCCGTCGCCGAGAACGGCGAGATCGTCGCGGCGATGATCGACGGCGAGGCGACGGTCAAGACCTTCAAGCGCACCGGCGGCCACGTGTGGCTGATGCCGCACAACGCCGCCTACTCCCCCATCCCCGGGGACCAGGCGCAGATCCTGGGGCGCGTCGTCAGCGTCCTGCGCAAGCTGTAGCGCGGGCAGGCGAGCGATGCCGCGGCCGATCAGGGATCCCGGGCCTCGGGCCAGGGCGTTGCTCCGCGCCGAGCCGGCGGCGGTGGAGCTCGAGAGCGTCAGCCTGCGCGAGCTGCGCCGCCGCGCCGCGGAGCACGGCATCCGGGGCCGCTCGACGATGACCCGGGCAGCTCTCGTCGACGCGCTGCGCGCGGCGGCCCGGGCATCGCTGAGGTAAGCCTCGGCTTGCTAGCGCGAGCGTTGCCGGATGTCCCATCATGAAATGGTCTTCGTCGTTCCGCGCCCGCTAA
Organism: Pengzhenrongella sicca; assembly: GCF_017569225.1. Lineage (GTDB taxonomy): Bacteria > Actinomycetota > Actinomycetes > Actinomycetales > Cellulomonadaceae > Pengzhenrongella > Pengzhenrongella sicca. Next base: position 1,465,783 of record NZ_CP071868.1, on the reverse strand, counting down.
GGAGCTCGACATGACCGTCACCATGCCCGCCGTCAGCGAATGCACCGTCCTCGGCTGCTCGTACAACGATCACAGCGGCTGTCATGCGTTCGCGATCACCGTCAGCGGTGCGGACAGCTCGGCCGACTGCGGAACCTTCATCCCGCTGGGCGTCAAGGGCGGCCTCGACCGCGTCGTCACCCAGGTCGGTGCCTGCTCCCGGACCGATTGCGTCCACAACGCGAACCTCGAGTGCAGCGCCGACGCCGTGCGCATCGGCGCTGGCGCCGGCTCGCACGTCGCCAACTGCCTCACCTACTCCACGAGCTGACTCAGCGGGCGATGCTCGCCGTCGGCGAGTGCTTCCAGAAGCCGGAGAACGTGATCCTGGCCTTGGGCAGGCCGGCTCGGTGCAGTAGTCGCCGGCCCTGCGTCGCCAGGGACGACTCGCCGACGACGAACGCGTAGTCATTGCGCCCCGGCGCGGCGCGGCGTCCGACCTCGGCCAGCGCGAGCGCACCGGGAGTGGCGCGGGGGTCGTCGCGGGCGAGCCAGGTGACGTGAACTCCGGCGGGGGCCGCGAGGTCCTCGACGTCACCGCTGGTGGGGACCTCGAGGATCGCCGAACCGACTGCAGCCGCCGGAAGATGGCGCAAGATGCCGCGGACGGCCGGCAGGCCGGTCTCGTCGGCGACCAGGCGGATGCCGCCCGCGTCGCCCGGCGGGTCGAACAGGAGCCCCTGGTCGAGCAGCGCGACCTCGGCACCGGGAGCCGCGCTGACCGACCAGATGGCGACCGGGCCGGCCACCCGGCCCTGCGCGTCCCAGTGCAGCACGACGTCGATGTCCAGCTCGGTCTCGCCACCCGCCTGGCGCACGTCGGCCACCGTGTAGTTGCTGCAGTGCGGCCGGTCCGGCTCGGGGATGGCCAGGTAGGGCTTCCACCAGGATCGGCCCGCGACGTCGGGCAGCACCAACGCCGCGCCGGCCGTCGGCGGGATGAACAGCCGGAACCAGTGGTCGAAGCCCGCCCAGACGAACTCGTCGATCTGCGCCCCTGCGATCGTCACGCGTTGGAACGACGGCGATCGACGTTCGGACCGCACCACCTGGGCGGTGAACAGCCGCGGGTGTGCGGGCATCAGGCGCGGGTACCGGCTCATGCACCGGAACTATATTAGGTAAGGCTACGCTTACACCATGCCGAACGCCCGCCCTGCGACGCTGGCGCGTGCGTTCGTGCTCCTCTCCCTCGGTGCTGCCGTGCTCGCGCTCGCGGCGGTGAGCCTGCTGCTCGGCAGCAACCTCATCAGCCCGACGGCCGTCATCCGTGGTTTGATCGATCCCGCGACCGACGTCGACGCGATCGTCTGGGGCTCCCGTGTCCCGCGGACGGTCCTCGGCGCCTTCGTCGGCTGCTGCCTCGGGGTCGCCGGGGCCGTGATGCAGGGGCAGACCCGGAACCCCCTGGCCGATCCGGGGCTCTTCGGCGTCTCCGCCGGCGCGAGCCTCGCCGTCGTCATCGGGGTCTACGTCCTCGGGACCAGCTCGGTCCTGACCACCCTCTGGCTGGCGCTCGCCGGCGCCGTGGTCGCGAGCGTCGTGGTGTTCTCGGTCGCGGCGCTCGGCCGCGAGCTCACGAGCCCGGTGCCGCTGACCATCGCGGGAGCGGCCGTCTCGGCGCTGCTGGTGGCGTGGACCTCGCTGCTGGTGCTCTCCGACGAGACGACGCTGGCGGCGTACCGGATCTGGGTCGTCGGGTCTCTGTCGGGTCGCTCGCTGCACGGGATCGCCGCGGCGATCGGCTTCGCGGCCGTCGGCCTCGTCCTTGCCGCCGCGAACACGCGCTCCCTGAATACCCTCGCCCTCGGCACGGAGCTCGCGCGCGGGCTCGGGGAGAATCTCCTGCGTGCGCGGATCGTCGGGCTCGGCGCGATCACGCTCCTCACGGCGAGCGCCGTCGCGATCACCGGCCCGATCGGCTTCATCGGCCTGACGGCCCCGCACCTCGCGCGCGTCGCCGTCGGGGGCAATCACGCGTGGCTGCTGCCGGCCTCCGGGTTGCTCGGCGCCATCGTCCTGCTCGCCTGCGACGTCCTCGGACGCCTCGTCGGCGGGACGGCGGAGTTGCCCGTCGGGGTGGTGCTCACGGTCCTTGGCGGCATCGCCTTCGTGACCATCGTCCGCCGCGGCCGGATGGCGATGCTGTGACGGCCCCCAACCCGACCGCGCCCCGGACTCTGGATCGTCCGTCGCCCGGCGGGGGCGCCCCGGCGCGGCGGGACCGGCGACGGCGCGGACGTGGCGCGGTCGCGACGTCGGCGCTTGTGCTCGCGGTCCTGGTCGCCGCCATCGTCGGCATCACGGTCGGCTCGTCGTCGCTGACCGCGTTGGACGTGACACGGACCCTGCTGGGTTCCGGGAGCCCGGGCGAGGAGCTCATCGTGTTCGACCTGCGCCTGCCGCGGGTGCTCGGAGCGGTGGTCGTGGGGGGCTGCCTCGGGATGGCCGGAGCGCTGACGCAAACGTTCGCCCGGAACCCCCTGGCGACGCCGGACATCATCGGGGTCACGTCCGGCGCCGCGCTCGGCGCGGTCCTCGCGATCGTGCTGGCGGGCGGGACCTACTCGGTCAGCGCGCGCCTGCTCTCCCTCGGCGTCCCCGCCGCCGCCACGGTCGGCGCGCTCGTCACCGCCGCCGTCGTGTACGGGCTCGCCTGGCGCGGCGGCGTCGACAGCTACCGGTTGATCCTCATCGGGATCGGAGCGACGGCAACGCTCGGCGGCATCACCAGCTATCTGATCGCCCGCGCACAGATCACCGAGGCCGCCGCCGCCGCCCAGTGGCTCGTCGGGAGCCTCTCGGGCGTCTCCTGGGCCAGCGTCTGGCCCGCCTGCCTCGTGCTCGTCGTCGTCGCTCCGGTCGCCCTCGCGCAGTCGGCCGACCTGGAGGTCAGCCGGCTCGGCGACGAGATGACGCTCGGGCTCGGCGTCCGGGTACAGCGCCACCGCCTCCTCGTGATCGCGTGCGCGGTGCTGCTCACCGCGGCCGCGGTCTCGGTCAGCGGTCCCATCGAGTTCGTCGCCTTCGTCGCCCCGCAGGTCGCGCGCCGCCTCACCCGGGCCGGCCGCCCACCACTCGTCGCCTCGGCGCTGGCGGGCGCGCTGATCGTGGTTGCCGGTGACAGCGTCGCGCGCCTCGCGCCGACCGAGATCCCCGTCGGCATCGTCACCGCGATCGTCGGGGCGCCCTACCTGATCTGGTTGCTCACCCGCCGGCACGGCAAGGAGAACCTCGCATGACCCCGCTGCCCACCCCCGCGCTCGAGGCGCGGGACGTCACCCTGGCCTATGAGCGGCACGTCGTCTTCGACCATCTAAACCTGCGGATCGAGGCCGGGCAGATCACGACGCTGATCGGCGCGAACGGCAGCGGGAAGTCCACCCTCCTGAAGGCCTTCGGCCGCATCCTCACGCCTGCCGCCGGTGAGGTGCACCTGGCCGGACGACCGGTCCGCGGCCTGCCGACCCGCGCCGTGGCCCGCTCGCTCGCCCTCCTGCCGCAGAAGCCGATGACGCCGTCGGCGACGAGCGTGCAGGACCTCGTCTCGCGTGGCAGGCACCCGCACCAGAGCCTGCTGCGCCCGTGGACGTCCCACGACGGCGACGTCGTGGCGGCCGCACTCGCCGCGACCGGGTTGACCGAGCTCGCGGACCGCGACGCGGGGACCCTCTCGGGCGGGCAGCTCCAGCGCGCGTGGATCGCGCTCGTCCTCGCGCAGGAGGCGCCGACCGTCCTGCTCGACGAGCCCACGACATTCCTCGACCTCACGCACCAGCTCGATGTCCTGCGCCTGACCCGCCGGATCAACCGCGAGCACGGCACCACCGTCGTCATGGTGCTGCACGACCTCACGCTCGCCGCCCGGTTCTCTGACCGCCTGGTCGTGCTCGGTCGAGGTCGCGTGCTCGCCGACGGCACGCCCTGGGAGGTGCTCTCGCCAGAGGTCCTACGCGACGCGTTCGACCTCGCGGCGATCGTCGTGCCGGACCCAGTCACGGGCACGCCGCTGATCGTGCCGCTCGAACCGAGCGGAGTCGAGGTGACCCACGCTCCGCGACTGAGGATAGGCTAACCTTACCTTCATGACGCGATCTCACGCCGGGCGCCGTGCCGCCCGACTCCTGTCCCCCGTCCTGATCCTCTGCGTCGCGACGCTCGCAGCGTGCTCGTCCGGCCCGGCAGGCGACGCCGAGGAGACGACCGGCGGGTGGAGCTACACCGACGACACCGGTGCGACCATCACGCTCGACCAGGCGCCGGAACGCGTCGCGAGCTTCACCGACTACGCCGTCGGGCTGCTCAGCTACGGCATCGACCCCGTGGCGATCTTCGGGCGGCTCGATGTCGCCTCCGATCCCCGCCTCGTCGACTACGACATCTCCGACACCGCCATCGTGGGCAACTCCTACGGCGAGATCGACCTCGAGGCCTTGGCCGAGGCCGCGCCCGACCTGATCGTGACCGGCATCTACCCGACCGACCGCGCGGGCACCCTTGACCTGGCTGGCCCGTACTACGGCTTCGCCGACGTGGAGCAGCAGCAGCAGCTCGAAAAGATCGCCCCCGTCGTCGCGATCGAGATCGGCGGGAACGGCCTCGAGGTCATCGAGAGCCTGACCGAGCTCGCTTCCTCGATCGGCGCGAGCGACGAGCGGATCGCGACAGCGAAGTCGGAGTACGACGCCGCCGCCGCCGACCTGTCCGCCGCCGCTGCGGAGACCGACCTCGAGGTGACGATGATGTACGCGGACGCCGACGGCGTCTATGTCACCAAGCCAGCCGACGAGCCCGAGAGCGCGCTGTACGGCAGTCTCGGCGTCGACTACACGAACCTGAGCCCCGACGGCGACTACTACTGGGACATCTACAGCTGGGAGAACGCGGGCCAGATGATGACGGGCGACGTCCTGATCGTGAACGCCGAAGGCTTCCAGGACGAGGACCTGCGCGCCCAGCCCACCTTCGCCGGCCACCCGGCGCTGGCCGCCAACCAGGTCTACTCCTGGCAGAACGCCGCCCTCGACTACTCCTCCCAGGCGGATCAGATGACGAAGCTGGCCGAGATCCTGCGCACGGCCAGCCCCGTCTGACGGGGCCTTCTCGGCTCAGCTCAGGGGCGCTGGCACCGGCGGCTCGGCGGCGAGGTCGTCGGTGCTGCGGCCCGGCGTCGGCGGCCAGACCGCGGCCGCCGCGTGTGACTCGCCGCGGTGCGTGGCGCCGCCGCAGGCGTCCTCACGGTCGAACCGTGCGGCGTCCGGGATCTGCGCGAGCAGATGCTCGAACGCGGCGCGGCCGATGCGCCAGTCGCCGCGGTCGAGCGGCATGGTCGTCCCGTCGACCCCCAGGATCGTCAGGTACCCCTCGGGTGCCATCGTGGCACCGATGATGTCGGCGAACCGCACGGTCAGCGTGTCGGACGGCAGCACGATCGACAGTCCGTCGGCGCCAATGACGAGCCGGGATCCGCGCGGCGCCTCCGAGCGCAGCCGCCGCGCGTAGGTCCGGCCCTGGAGCACCGCGCCGCGGGTCCCGTCGTCGACCGGCAGCTCCAGCTCGGCGGCCTCCGCCGCTCCGGGCACAAGGACGAGAAGCGATGCGGCGGCAGCAGCAAAGGCGTCGCGGACGGCGGCCGGGGTGACCAGCTCGAGCTCTGCGAGCCGCTCGACGTCGGTGTGCTCGGGCCGCCCCGCCAGCACGTCCGCGGCCGCCCAGTCGAGCTCGGCAAGGGCAGCGCGCGGGTCGGCGACGGCCAGCCGCGCTCGCGCGACGTCACCGCGAAGCTCCGCTGCGGTCGGCCCGTCGGATGCGAGGGCCCGGACGATGTCGAGCAGTCCCCGGCCTGCCTCGACCTGATGGACGGGCAGCGGGTCGGCGTGGAGCAGCACCAGCAGAGTGTCTCCCGCGACGTCGATGACGTCGGCGTCCGGGTGGTAGACGATCCCCCGGCGCATGCGCAGCTCGATGAACGCGCGCTCCATGGCGATCCGGATCCCGGCCAGCAGGGCGGGGCTCTCCGCCGCCAGGAACGACAGGCCAACTGCCTCCTCGACGTCGCCCTCGCTCACCACCGGGTAGGGGATGTCCAGGGCGACGTCCGAGGCCCGCTGGGACCGGTCTCCGTGCGGCAGCGCGCTCAGCGCCTCGTCAAGGCCGTCGGGCGCCGGCCCGCTGAGGCACAGCACCGCGTTCTCCCGCACGAAGTACCGGTTCGACCAGGCCGTGACCGCGTCGGCGTCGAGGGCGCCGATCGTCGGCTCCGTGAACCCGGCGATTCCGAGCCCGCGCGCCCCGTAGCGGTACGCGAGGTGCCGGCCCAGGGCTGGCCTCGCATACGAACCACCCTCGGCACGCAGCACGGCCGCCTCGGTCGCGAGGCGCTCGACTGGCAGCGCGGGCAGCGCAGCGGCGAGCCGACGGAGCACCTCGACGACGTCGTCGGCGTTCCCCGTGGCGGTGAAGGTCGTATGCCCGAGCTGCACCTGCCCGTTGCACTCGAGCATGGGCCGGCCGACTGCCGACATCGCGAGGTGCTCGACGAGGTGAGTGATCCCCCCGGTCAGGAACGCCTCGTGGCGGCGGCCGACCGCGAACACCAGCGTGGCGGTGAACGGTGCGGGGGCGGGCGCGGAAAGAACGGTGAGGCCATCGAGGTCACGTCGTTGCATGGGCCGAGGCTAGGGCTCCTTCGGTCGCCGCATCCGAGGTTCGCGGGTGAACTAGAACCCGAACCGTCGCGCGACCGCCTTGAGCGCCTCGGCCGAGCGCCGCAGGTTCGCGACCTCGTCGGCGGACATGGGCACCTCGAGCAGCCGGTCGGCGCCGGTGCGGCCCACGACCGTCGGCACCGACAGGCACACGTCGCTGATTCCGTAGTAGTCGTCGAGCAGGCTCGAGACCGGCAGCACCCGGCGCTCGTCCTTGAGCACCGCCTCGATGATCCGGGACACGGCCAGCGAGACGGCGTAGTTGGTCGCGCCCTTGCCCTTGATGATCTGGTAGGCCGACTCGATGACGTCGCGCGCGATGGCCTCGCGCACGGCGGGCGTCATCGGTCCGGCGTCGCGCGTGCCGCGCCACTGCGTCAGCGGCACGCCGCCGATCGACGCCGAGTCCCACAGCGGGAACTCGCTGTCGCCGTGCTCCCCCGCCATGTACGCGTGCACGTTCTGCACCGCGACGCCGGTGCGACGCGCGATCAGGTAGCGCAGGCGGGACGAGTCGAGCACCGTGCCCGAGCCGAACAGCTGCGAGCGCGGCAGGCCCGACAGCTTCAGGGCCGCGTAGGTGACGATGTCGACCGGGTTGGTCACCATGATGAAGATCGCGTTCGGGGCCTGCTCGACCAGCGGCGGCAGGATCTTGCGGGTGAGCGAGATGGTCGCCTCGGCGAGGTCCAGGCGGGTCTGCCCGGGCTTCTGCTTCGCCCCGGCGGTCACGACGACCACGTCGGCGTCCGCGCACACCGCGATGTCGTCCGAGCCGATCACCTCGGCCATCGGCATGAACTGGATGCCGTGCCCGAGGTCGAGCGCCTCGGCCTCGACCTTCTCCTTGCTGATGTCGTAGAGCGCGACCGTGCGCGCCGCGCCGCGCAGCAGCGCCGCGTAGGCCACCGTCGCCCCGACCGCGCCAGCTCCGACCACGGCGAGCTTGGTGGTGCGCCGGTCCGGGACCGGTCCGTTGCCCGTGCCGACGTCGTCGCTGTCGTAGGTCTCGCTCATGGATCCTCCACGGATGGGTCGTGCGGCGGGCGGGCGGGGTTTGGGGTCAGGCTAGTGCGCCCAGCCGCTCGAGCGCCGCGACGACGACCTCCCGGTCGCTCGTGCGCCAGAAGTCCGGCAGAGAGCGGGCGAGGAACTCCCCGTACCGCGCCGTCGCGAGCCGCGGGTCGAGGACGGCGACGACGCCGCGATCGGCGGTGCCGCGGATCAGCCGGCCCGCTCCCTGCGCGAGCATCAGCGCCGCGTGGGTCGCGGAGATCTGCATGAACCCGTTGCCGCCCGCGGCCTCGACGGCCTCCGACCGCGCCGAGCGGACCGGGTCGTCCGGCCGCGGGAACGGGATGCGGTCGATGAGCACGAGCTGGCACGACGGGCCGGGCACGTCGACGCCCTGCCAGAGCGAGAGCGTGCCGAACAGGCACGTGGCCGGGTCCGCCGCGAACTCGCGCACGAGGGTCGGCAGCTGGTCGTCGCCCTGCGCGAGCACGGGGACGTCGAGCCGCTCGCGCATCGCCTCCGCGACCGCCGTCGCGGCGCGCCGGGATGAGAAGAGCCCGAGGGTCCGGCCGCCGGCGGCGGTGATGAGGGTCGCGATCTCGTCGAGCTGGGCGTCGGTCGCGGACTCCCGGCCCGGGGCCGGCAGCCGCTTCGCGATGTACAGGATGCCCTGGCGCGGGTAGTCGAACGGGCTCCCGACGTCGAGGCCGCGCCACGGGACCGCCTCGGCGTCGCCGTCGGCGGCCGGCTTCGCGGCCTGCTTCGCGCTCGTCTTCGCGGCGGGCTTTGCGGCGGGCTTGACGGCGGGTTCCGCGGCCGGCGCTGCCTCGCCGGCCGCCTCGACCCGCTGCGCGGAGGCGTCCAGGCCGAGGGACCGCGCGAGCGGCACGAAGGAGCCGCCGAGCGCGAGGGTCGCCGACGTGAGCACGCCGGACCGCCCCGCGAGCAGGTGGGTCCGGATGAGGCCGTTGACGGCGAGCGGGGCCGCGTGCAGGCGGGACATGCCGCTGCCGCGGAACGCGCCGCCGTCGTCGCCGCGCGAGCACCAAAGCACGTCGGTGCCCGTGCGGTCCGGGTTGCCGGCCATCCGGTCGGTGATGTCGAACAGCTCGAGCATCGCCGACGCGGCCATCTTGATCCCGCCCTCGGCGGCCGCGGCCGACGGGGCGCCCGCGGGCTTGAGCGCGCTCAGGAGCGTGCGCGCGGCGTCGCGCACGGCGCCCACGGCCGACTGCGCGGCCGGGGGCAGGCCGTCGCGCAGCCGGCCCTCGGGCAGCTCGGCGAGCACGGCGCCGAGCGCGAGGCTCGCGGCGTCCAGGTCCGTCGTCGGGAGGCTGCCGTGGCGGCGCGTGAGGCGGGCCGCGCGTTCGACCGTCGCGACCGACAGCTCCGCGGTCGCCTGCGCGGTGACGCGGTCGGTGAGCTCGTGCGCCTCGTCGACGATCAGGACCTGGTGCTCGGGCAGGATCCCGGGGAACCCGGAGGCGGCGATGCCGAGCATCGCGTGGTTGGTCACCACGACGTCGGCCTCCTTCGCCAACGCGCGCGCCCGCGTCGGGAAGCAGTCGCCGATCATGGGGCACTTCGGGGCGAGGCACTCCATCGAGGTGACGGAGACCTGGCGCCACGCGCGGTCGCTCACCCCCGGGACGAGGTCGTCCCGGTCGCCCGTCTCGGTCTCCTCGACCCAGGCTCGGGCCCGGACGACCTGCGCACCGAGATCGCCCGACCGGGCCCCGCCCCCGGCCCGACCCGCGCGCGGGCGAGCGCCCGCGTCGTCGTCGGCGGCCGCGGGGTGCTCGGCGGCGCCCGCCGGCTCACCCGGCAGCTCGAACAGCGTGCCGGCCTCGTCCGCCGGGAAGCCGCCCGCGACCTTCTGCACGCACGCGTAGTTGTGCCAGCCCTTGAGCACCGCGATTCGCGGGGCGCGCGGCAGCCGCGGCGCCAGGGCCGCGGCGACGAGCGGGAGGTCGTGCGTGAGGATCTGGCGCTGGAGCGCGAGCGTCGCGGTCGACACGACGACGCGCTCGTCGTCCTGCACCGCGTGCCGCACCGCCGGGACGAGGTAGCCGAGCGACTTACCGGTGCCTGTGCCCGCCTGGACCAGGAGGTGCTCGCCGCCCTCGATCGCGCCGGCCACGGCGCGCGCCATCTCGACCTGGCCCGCGCGGCGCGACCCGCCGAGGCTCGTGACCGCCAGCTCGAGCAGCTCCTCGACCGGGGCGGGCTGGTCGTTCGACGGGCTCGGGTCTGGCACCGGGACAGCCTAGTGCGGGCGCCCGCCCGGCCGGCCGGAGCCGGCACCGGGTGTGGACGCCCGAGCTCAGGTCCCCGGGACGGCCGCCTCGGCGAGCTCACGGGCGAGAGCCTCGTCCACGCGCGCGCGCAGCGCGGTGCCTGCGCCCGTGTGCTCCTCGGCCTCGATCTCACCGACCTCGTGCACGCGGCTGACGAGGTCGCCGCGGTCGTACGGGATGACGAGGTCGACACTGACCCCGGGCCGCGGGAGCTGGTCGGTGACGAGCGCGAGCAGCTCGTCTATCCCCTCGCCGGTGTGGGCGGAGATGACGATCGAGTGCACCTCTTGCGAGCGCAGCCGCGCGATGACGTCGGGATCGGCGACGTCGGCCTTGTTGAGCACGATGACCTCGGGCACGTCGAACGCGCCGGGGATCCCGGCCAGCACCTGCCGGACGGCCGTGATCTGGCCCTCGGGGTCGGGGTGCGACGCGTCCACGATGTGCAGCACGAGGTCGGCGTCCGCGACCTCCTCGAGCGTGGACCGGAACGCCTCGACGAGCTGCGTGGGCAGCGAGCGCACGAAGCCGACGGTGTCGGTCAGCGTGTAGACCCGGCCGTCGGCAGTCTCGGCTCGCCGGACGGTCGGGTCGAGGGTCGCGAAGAGCGCGTTCTCGACCATGACGCCAGCGCCGGTGAGCCGGTTGAGCAGCGACGACTTGCCCGCGTTCGTGTACCCGGCGATCGCGACCGACGGGATGGCGTTGCGCCGCCGGGAGGACCGCTTGGTCTCGCGCGAGGGCGCCATCGCGGCGATCTCGCGGCGGAGCTTCGCCATCCGGGTCCGGATGCGGCGCCGGTCCAGCTCCATCTTGGTCTCACCGGGACCGCGCGAGCCGATCCCGGCGCCGGCCGCGACCCGCCCGCCGGCCTGGCGGGACATGGACTCGCCCCAGCCGCGCAGGCGCGGCAGCAGGTACTCGAGCTGGGCGAGCTCCACCTGGGCCTTGCCCTCACGGGACTTCGCGTGCTGGGCAAAGATGTCCAGGATCAGCGCGGTGCGGTCGATCACCTTGACCTTGACGATGTCCTCCAGCGCACGGCGCTGGGACGGCGCGAGGTCGCCGTCGATGATGACGGTGTCGGCGCCGGTCGCGGCCACGATCGTGGCCAGCTCCACGGCCTTGCCCGAGCCCAGGTACGTGCTCGGGTCCGGGTTGGCGCGGCGCTGGAGCATGCCGTCGAGCACCTCGGAGCCCGCCGTCTCGGCGAGCGCGGAGAGCTCGGCGAGTGATACCTCGGCGTCCTGCACGGTGCCCTGACCCCAGATCCCGACGAGCACGACCTTCTCGAGCCGCAGCTGCCGGTACTCGACCTCGGTGACGTCCTGAAGCTCGGTCGACAGGCCGCCGACCCGCCGCAGCGAGGCCCGGTCCGCGATGTCGAACTGCTGGCCGTCGTAGGACGAGTGCACCGTGGCCCCCGCGTCGAGCGCGGTGCCCGCGCGGGCCAGGACCCGGGCGACGACGTCGCCGGCGACGTCCTGCGCGCTGCGCTGGCCCGATCCCCCGTCCCGCTGCGGTTCGCCCGCGGTGGCGGGCTCGTCGGGGACCTCGGCTGCGCCGTCGGACGTGGAGCCGGTGCGGGGATGGGTCACGTGCTACCTCTTTCTCTCTTCGCTCGTCCCAGGGTGTCACGCCGCCTGGCCAGGCGGCGAGCCAATTCGCTCCCGGCGTGACCCGCGTAGGGTTCGACCCGTGCCCGATCCCGCTGAGCCCGCCGACGCCAGGGCCGCCGACCCGGCCGACCACTACTTCACCGCCCGGCCCGCGTCGCCCTCCGAACGGCGCCCGCTGCGCGTGCGCCTGGCCGGCCGCGAGCTCGAGCTCGAGACCGCGCGCGGGGTCTTCTCCCCCGACCGGCTCGACCTCGGCACACGCGTGCTGCTCGAGACCGTGCCCGCGCCGCCGACCAGCGGCGACCTGCTCGACCTCGGCTGCGGCTGGGGGCCCGTCGCGTTGACCCTCGCCCTGACCTCGCCCGCGGCGCGCGTGTGGGCCGTCGATGTGAACGAGCGCGCGCTCGACCTCGTGCGGCGCAACGCCGACGTGCTCGGCCTCGCCAACGTCCGCGCCGTCACGCCCGACGACGTCCCGGCCGACGTCGCGCTCGCCGCCCTGTGGTCGAACCCGCCGATCCGGGTCGGGAAGGTCGCGCTGCACGAGATGCTGCTGCGCTGGCTGCCGCGGCTCGCACCCGGTGCGCAGGCCCACCTCGTCGTGCAGCGCAACCTCGGCGCCGACTCGTTGCAGCGCTGGCTCGCCGAGCAGCTCGGCGACGCCGCCGAGGTCACCCGGGTCGAGACCGAGAAGGGCTTCCGCGTGCTGCGGGTCGATCAGCTCGGGTCGACGACGGCCGCGAGCGCCGCCCGCGCCTGAGCAAGGCTCGGCGCGCCGCTGGCCCGCCCGCGCTCGACGCCGTCGGCGTCGAGGATGAGCACCATGGGCGTGGCGTCGATGCCGAGCCGCTCGCCGAGCTCGACGTGGTCGGCGACGTCCAGCTCGACGTGCGTCACCCCGCCCGTCGTCCGAGCGACGCGGTCCAGCACGGACCGGGTCGCGCGGCAGGGCGCGCAGAACGTGCTCGAGAACTGCAGGAGCGTCGCCCGGTGCCCGAGCGCGACCGGAAGGTCGCCCGCGAGCGAGGTGTCCGGCATCGGCTCAGCGCCCCGGAAGCGTCGACAGGTCGAGCTCCCCGGTCGCGACGAGCGCGGCCGGGCCGGCGAGCTCGACGTGGCCCGAGGCCAGCACGCTGACCCGGACCGTGCCGCCGGGCACGTCGACGAGCCACACGTCCGGCGCCCCCGCGCCCGCCCAGGTCCGCACCGCGAGCGCGGCCGCGCACGCACCGGTCCCGCAGGACCGGGTCTCCCCCACGCCCCGCTCGTGCACGCGCATGCGCAGGCGGCCGACCGCGACGCCGTCGGCGCCGGGCTCCTCGCCGAGCGGGACCACGAGCTCGACGTTCGTGCCGTCGATCGGCACGGGGCGGACCTCAGGTGCGCGGGACAGGTCGGCCGCGGCGAGCTCGCCCACGTCGGCGAGGGCCAGCACCACGTGGGGGTTGCCGACGTCGACACTCAGCGCGGGGCGCGCGACCTCGAGGCCCGCCACCGCGACCTGGGCGTCGGCGCCCGCGATCGCCGCGTCGTCGCCGCCGGTCAGCCGCCACGGGCCCATGTCGACCGCGTACCAGCCGTTCGCCTCGCGCCGCACGTACCGCACGCCCGCGCGCGTGCCGATCGCCAGCGCGGGCTGGTCGCCCTGCAGGCGCAGCGGCACCGCCGCGAGGTCGAGCCGCTCGAGGAAGGCCGCGAAGACCCGCGCTCCGTTGCCGCACATCTCGGCCACCGACCCGTCGCTGTTGCGGTAGTCCATGAACCAGGTGGCCGCAGGCTCCGCCGCGAGGATCGCGGCGCCCTCGGGCAGCTCGGCCGTCGGCACCACCCGGATAACGCCGTCGCCGCCGACGCCGGCACGCCGGTCCGCGAGCGCGCGGACGAGGTCGGGGGTCAGGTCGAGCGTCGCAGCCCGGTCGTCGATGAGCACGAAGTCGTTCTCGGTGCCGTGCCCCTTGGTGAACGTCAGCCGGTTCGCGCGCACCGGTCCGTCGCCGGGCCTGGTCGAGGTCGCCGTCGAGGGTGCCGTCGAGGGGCTGGTCATGCGCCCAGCGTACGGCGCGGCTCGGGTCCCGGCTCGAGGTCGCCCCGGTCGGCGGCCGCGACGATCTCGAGCGCGCGGGCGACCAGGTCCGGGTCGCGCGCGTCGAGCCAGTGGACGCGCTGGTCGCGCCCGAACCACGTCATCTGCTTGCGCGCGAGCCGGCGCGTGTTGCCCGCGACCGCCGCGCGCGCGTCCGCCTCGTCGCCCTCGCCGCGCACGAGCGCGATCACCTCGGCGTAGCCGACGGCGCGCGCGGCGGTCCGGCCCATGCCGCGCGTGAGCAGCCCGAGCACCTCCTCGACGAGCCCCTGCTCCCACATCCGGTCCACGCGCCGGTCGACCCGCTCGTCGAGCACGGCGCGGTCGCAGTCGAGCCCGATCTGCACCGCCGGCACGACGTACACCTGCTCGGGCAGGTTCGCGGTGTACGGCTGCCCGGTGATCTCGATGACCTCGAGCGCGCGGACGATGCGGCGGGTGTTCGCCGGGCCGATCGCGATCGCGGCGGCCGGGTCTAGGCGGGCGAGCTCGTCGTGCAGGTGCCGCGTGCCGTGCTTCTCGGCGCGCTCCTCGAGGCGCGCGCGCACCGCGGGATCGACCCCCGGGAACGTGAGCTTGTCGAGCAGGGCGCGCACGTACAGTCCCGAGCCGCCGACGACGACCCCGCGCGCGCCGCGCGCGGAAATGCCGGCCAGGTCGGCCCGCGCGTCGCGCTGGTACCGGGCGACGGAGGCGTCCTCGTCGACGTCGAGCACGTCGAGCTGGTGGTGGGGGATCCCCCGGCGCTCGGCGACGGCGAGCTTCGCCGTGCCGATGTCCATGCCGCGGTAGAGCTGCATCGCGTCGACGTTGACGACCTCGCCGCCGAGCCGCTCGGCGAGCGCGAGGCCGAGGTCCGACTTGCCGGTCGCGGTCGGGCCGACGACGGCGACGACGACGCGGCCCTCGGAGCCTTCCCCTGCCACGGGGACTGCCACGGGGAGTGCCCCGGGGACGGCCGCGGCCATCACGGCCTCCCCGCCGCGGACGCGACGGCGGGGCCGCTCGGGCGCCACACGGCGACCGCGTAGGTGACACCGAAGGGCGCGGACGTGTGCCGCACGCCGCCCGCGAGCCCTTCGGCGGTGCCGGCCGCGCCGAGCACCACCTGCAGCGGCGCCCAGGCCGTGACGGCGAGGTCGCCGGCGAGGTCGGCCGGCACGGAGCCGAGGCGGTCGCGGGCTGCCGGGTCGGCGGCGCCGAGGTCCGCCAGGATCGACGCATCGAGCTCCGCCGCGCGCTCGTCGGCCGGCAGCGGCGCGCTCGGCCCGTTCCGCGCGCTGAGCGATCCGGACGCGACGAGGGCGAGCCGCGCGGCGCCCGCCGCCAGCGCGGCGCCGCGCTCGCGCAGCACCTGCGCACCCGACTCCCCCGCGCCGACCTCGAGCACGGTGACCGGCCCCGCCCACCCGGCTGCGGCGAGCAGCAGCAGCACGGTCGAGGCGGCCACGCCCGGCGGGAGCGACGTCGTCGGCGCCGCGGGCGTCGCCGGCGGGAGGGACGTCGTCGGCTGCGGGGACGTCGTCGGCGCCGCGGCCTCGGCTGGTGGCCACCCGTGACCCGCGTCGGCGATGCCGGCCGCGATCAGGCTCGGCCGCGCCGGCGCGGGCAGGGTCCGCTCGTGCGGCCCGGGCGCGACGACCACGATCTGGTCGGGGCCGGCCGCCACGACCTCGCGTGCGGCGGCCAGCGCGGCCTCGCGCGTCGCCTCGAGGACGACGGCGCGGCCCGCGGCCCCCGGGACCAGCAGGGCGGTGTCGGGCACGAGAGCAGCGATGGCTAGCACGACCCGACGGTAACCGCTGCGCCCCGGGGGCCGCACCGGCGACCGTGTCGGCGTCGCCCGCCGAGGAGGCCGCTCCCGGCGGCCCCCGGGTAGGGTGCCTGCATGGGCTTCTTCCGGGGAAATCGCGGGGGCGGATGGCGCGGCCGAAACACGGGCTCGGCCAACGAGTCGGCGGGGGGCCGGCAGCCCCACCGCGGCCGGGTCCAGCCCGATCCGGGCCGGAACGGGCCGCCCGATGACGAGCTTCAGTCGGAGGTCGAGGACCTCCTGGCCCGCGAGCTCGGTGCCACCCTGGTCGCCGCACCCGGCAGCGCCGGCGTGCCGACCCCGCTCTCGGTCGCGCGGATCGTCGAGTGGTTCGAGGCCAACCAGTTCAGCTACTTCCTCGACAGTGACGGTGACCTCGGCGGGCTGTGGCGCGGTCGCCTGTTCTACTTCTTCCTCTTCGGGGACGACGGCGAGATCCTCCAGATCCGGGGCCAGTGGAACCGGGAGGTCGCGATCGAACGCCTCAGCGAGGTCCTCGAGGCCTGCAACGAGTGGAACGCCGACCGCATCTGGCCCAAGGCCTACGTGCGGGTCCGGGACAACGGCATGGTGCACGTGATCTCCGAGGTCGCGACCGACCTCGAGCACGGCGTGACCGACGCCCAGCTCAGCCAGCTGCTGCACTGCGGGCTCAGCACCGGGAACATGCTGTTCGACACGATCGACGAGCTCTACCCCGACCCGGCGACGGTCGCGCCGTGAAGCCCGAGGCCCTGACCGGCTGGATCTCCCGCGTGTTCGGCAACGCGCGACCCAAGCCGATGTCCGCCTCCCGGCCGCCCGAGCGCGTGAGCCCGCTGACCCGGGACCGCCTCGCGGCGTACCTGACGCGGCGCGGCTACCGCTACCTGATCGACGACGACGGCGACCTCAGCGGCACGTGGGACGGCAGCCGGTTCTGGTTCCTGCTGCTCGGCGAGCACAGCGAGATCGTGCAGGTCCGCGGCCGCTGGCATCGCACGCTGCCGACGGCGCAGCGCCCGGCGATGCTGCTCGCGGTCAACGACTGGAATCGCGAACGCATCTGGCCAAAGGTCTACCTGCGCGAGGAGGACGGCGTGCTCGCCCTGTACAGCGAGGTCTCGATCGACCTCGAGAACGGCGTGACGGACACGCAGCTCGCTCAGCTCCTGGCGTGCGGCCTGGGCACCGGCGTCCAAACCTTCACGGCCCTAGACACCCTCCTCCCAGAGCCCTAACGCCCCACCCAGCCCGGTTTTCAGGGGAAGCTGTGCGAATTACGCGCACATTCCCCTGAGAACCTGGTCGGGGCGGGGCGGGGCGAGGCGGGGCGGGGCGGGGTCGCGGGGATGGTTAGCGGGGGCGGAGGGTCGGGAGGCCTAGCGCTATCGGCGCGCCTGCCGCCGGGGGCGCGGCGTGGGTGTGCTCGTCGGGGGTCAAGCCCGCCCTGGTCCGCTCGCGCGTCGCCCACGCGTCGCCCGCACGCGTGCGGCGGACGGCGTACGCGCCGCCGGTCGTCGCCGAGTCGGCCACCAGGTGGTGCGGCGCGGCATGCGTCACGGCCACCGTCACGAGGTCGCCCGGGCGCGGCAGGCGCGGGTCGGGCACGTCGGCGAGGCGGGGGTCCGCGGCGTCGGCGGCGGGCAGGTCCCCGCGCGGCGCGAGGAGGTCCGGCGGCAGCGCGAGGTGGACCAGGCGGTTGTCGGCGGCGCGGCCCGAGACCCGGTGCGACGCGCCGTCCTTGCGTCCGGACTCCTCGGCGATCAGGACCTCGACCGTGCGGCCCACCTGCGCGCGGTTCTCCTCGAGCGAGATGCGCTCCTGCAGGGCCGCGAGCCGGACGTACCGCTCCTGCACGACCTCCTTCGGGACCTGGTCGGGCAGCGTCGCCGCGGGGGTCCCGGGGCGCGGGGAGTACTGGAACGTGTATGCCGAGACGAACCGCGCGGACTCGACCACGCGAAGCGTCTGCGCGAAGTCGTCCTCGGTCTCCCCCGGGAAGCCGACGATGATGTCGGTCGTGATCGCGGCGGCCGGCATCGCGAGGCGGACCCGGTCGAGGATGCCGAGGAACTTCTCCGCCCGGTACGACCGGCGCATCGCGCGCAGCACGCGGTCGGACCCGGACTGCAGCGGCATGTGCAGCTGCGGCATCACGACGGGCGTCTGCGCCATCGCGGCGATCACGTCGTCCGTAAAGGCGGCGGGGTGCGGGCTGGTGAAGCGGAGCCGCTCCAGGCCCGGCACGGTCCCGCAGGCGCGCAGGAGCTTCGCGAACGCGCCGCGGTCGCCGAACTCGACGCCGTAGCTGTTGACGTTCTGGCCGAGCAGGGTCACCTCGATCGCGCCCTGGTCGACGAGCGCCTGCACCTCCGCGAGGATCTCGCCGGGCCGCCGGTCGCGCTCCTTCCCGCGCAGGTGCGGCACGATGCAGAAGGTGCAGGTGTTGTTGCAGCCCACGCTGATCGACACCCAGCCCGCGAAGACGGACTCGCGCCGCGTCGGCAGGGTCGAGGGGAAGACCTGCAGCGACTCCGCGATCTCGACCTCGGCGCGCTCGTTGTGCCGGGCGCGCTCAAGCAGCACGGGCAGCGCGTCGAGGTTGTGGGTGCCGAAGACGACGTCGACCCAGGGCGCGCGCTCGACGATGCCCGCGCGGTCCTTCTGCGCGAGGCAGCCGCCGACGGCGATCTGCATGCCGGGCCACTCCCGCTTGATGCTCGCGAGCTGGCCGAGGTTGCCGTAGAGCTTGCCGGCCGCGTTCTCGCGGACGGCGCAGGTGTTGATGACGACGACGTCGGCCACCGCAGCGGGCGCGCCGTCGGCCCCGAGCGGCGCACGGACGTACCCGGCCGCCTCGAGCATCCCGGCCATGTGCTCGGAGTCGTGCACGTTCATCTGGCAGCCGAGGGTCCGCACGACGTACGTGCGCAGGCTCTCGGGGGCGGTGGTCGCGGACATCCTGAATAGCCTACGGCCCGGCCCTACATTTCCGGCACGTTGCCAACTCGTGACCGAACGAAGTAGCCAAGGAAACAATCCGGCCCTAGGTTCATGCAATGGCACAAGACACCGTAGAGCCCGCGACGCCCTCGCCGGGCCGGGCCGAGATAGGCGAACCGCTGGTCGTGCTGTCGAAGGTGAACAAGCACTTCGGGGCGCTGCACGTGCTCCAGGACATCGACCTGACCGTGCACAAGGGCGAGGTCGTCGTCGTCATCGGGCCGTCGGGATCGGGCAAGTCCACGCTCTGCCGCGCGATCAACCGCCTCGAGACCATCGACACGGGGTCGATCACGATCGACGGCGTCCCGCTGCCGGCCGAGGGCAAGGCGCTCGCGCAGCTGCGAGCCGACGTCGGCATGGTCTTCCAGTCGTTCAACCTGTTCGCGCACAAGACCGTGCTGCAGAACATCACGCTCGGACCGATCAAGGCCAAGGGCGTCAAGCGCAAGGACGCCGAGGAGACCGCGATGGGTCTGCTCGAGCGGGTGGGCGTCGCGAACCAGGCGGCCAAGCTCCCCGCCCAGCTCTCCGGAGGCCAGCAGCAGCGCGTCGCGATCGCCCGGGCCCTGGCGATGCAGCCCAAGGTCATGCTGTTCGACGAGCCGACCTCGGCGCTCGACCCCGAGATGATCAACGAGGTCCTCGACGTCATGGTCTCGCTCGCCCGGGACGGCATGACCATGGTGGTCGTGACCCATGAGATGGGTTTCGCACGCAAGGCCGGGCACCGCGTCGTGTTCATGGACGGCGGGCAGATCGTCGAGGAGGCCGCTCCCGAGACGTTCTTCACGGCGCCTGCGTCCGACCGCGCCAAGGACTTCCTCTCGAAGATCCTCACCCACTAGACCTCCACCCGCTTCCGTCCGAACGTCACCACACACGAAGGAGACACGATGCGCATCCGACCCACCGGGCTCGTTGCCCTGCTCGCCGTCTCGGCGCTGACCCTCACCGCTTGCAGTAGCGCGGACGACGACGCGGCCGAGCCCGACGTTGCCGACTCGAGCGAGGTCGCGGAGTTCCCCGAGGGCTCCACGATGGCCACGCTCGCCGAGGCCGGCGAGATCACCGTCGGCACGAAGTTCGACCAGCCTCTCTTCGGGCTCGTCGGGCCCGACGGCGTCCCGCAGGGCTTCGACGTCGAGATCGCCAAGATCATCGCCGGCGCGCTCGGCATCGACGAGGACGGCATCACCTGGACCGAGACGGTGTCCGCCAACCGCGAGACCTTCATCACGTCGGGCCAGGTCGACATCGTCGCGGCCACCTACACGATCAACGACGCCCGCAAGGAGATCGTGGCCTTCGCCGGCCCGTACTACCTCGCGGGCCAGTCGATCCTGACGCTCGCCGACAACACGGACATCGAGGGGCCGGACGACCTCGCGGGCAAGAAGGTCTGCACCGTGTCGGGCTCGACCCCCGAGGCCAACCTGCTGGCCAACTACCCCGACGCCGAGGTCGTGCCGTTCGGCACGTACTCCGAGTGCCTCGAGCCGCTGCGCAACGGCCAGGTCGACGCCGTGAGCACCGACAACGTCATCCTCGCGGGCTTCGCGGCGGACAACGACGACCTCGAGGTGCGGGGCGAGCCCTTCACCGAGGAGCCGTACGGCATCGGGGTGGCCAAGGACGACGTCGCGTTCCGCGACTGGATCAACGACACCCTCGAGGCGAGCTTCGAGGACGGGTCGTGGACCGCAGCCTGGGAGTCCACCGCCGGCTCCGTGCTGCCGACGCCGGAGCCCCCGGCCGTCGACCGGTACTAAGCCCAGCTTGAGGGAGGCGGGCGGGCGCCAAGCGCCCGCCCGCCTCCTCGCGGGGCGCGACCACCTCGCACCCCGGTAGAACCGCAACTCACGGAGGCTCATCTCGATGGACGTGATCGTCGACAACTTTCCGGCGTACCTCGCCGGCTTCTCGATGACGCTGCGACTGACCGTCGTCTCCGGGGTCATCGCGCTGATCTGGGGCCTCGTGCTGGCCGCTCTGAGGGTCTCGCCGATTACGCCGCTGCGGGCGTTCTCGACCGTCTACGTCGAACTGCTCCGTAACACACCGCTGACGTTGGTGTTCTTCTTCCTCGTCTTTGTCGCCCCGCAGTTCGGCCTGCTGGCTCCGCTGGGGTTCTGGACCGCCGTCATCGCCCTGTCGGCGTATACGTCGGCGTTCGTCTGCGAGGCCGTGCGCTCGGGGATCAACAGCGTCGGCCTCGGCCAGGCCGAGGCAGCGCGCGCGATCGGGCTGACCTTCGGGCAGACCCTCTCGATGGTGATCCTCCCGCAGGCGGTACGCACCGTGATCCCCCCGCTGATCAACGTCTTCATCGCGCTCGCCAAGAACACCTCGGTCGCCTCCGGATTCGCCACGGTCGAGCTCATGGCGGCCGGTCGGCGCCTCGGCACGCAGAACCCCGCCGAGATCATCCCGGTCCTGATCGGCGTGGCGTGCTTCTACCTGCTCATCACCATCCCGGCCGGCATCTCCGCCGGGGTCATCGAACGAAAGGTGGCGTTCGCGCGATGAGCTCCGTCCTGTACGACGCTCCGGGCCCGCTGACGCGGCGGCGCGAGCGCATCGGCTCGATCCTCGGTGGGCTCGTCGTGCTCGCCCTCGTCGGCCTCGCCCTGTGGTACGCGGCCGGCCGCGGAGTCTTCGAGGCCGACCGCTGGGACGTGCTGTACGACCCGCCCAAGAATCAGACGGCCGAAGACGTGTGGACCTCCATGGTCGTACGGGGCCTCGGCGCGACGCTGCGGGCAGCTGCCCTCGCCGCTCCCCTGGCTCTCGTCCTTGGTCTAATCCTGGCTCTGTGGCGGACGGCCCAGCGCCGCTGGATCCGCCTGCCCGCCGTCGTCGTCATCGAGCTCTTCCGCGGGTTGCCCGTGCTGCTGATGATGTTCTTCGCGCTGCTCGGGTTCGGGTGGGACGCGTTCAACGCGGTCGTGTTCGGCCTGACGGTCTACAACATGGCGATCATCTCGGAGATCCTGCGCGCAGGGCTCGCGTCGCTGCCGAAGGGCCAGGCGGAGGCCGCCTACGCGGTCGGCCTGACGCGCACGCAGACGCTGCTGTCGATCCTGCTGCCGCAGGCCGTCCGCACCATGCTCCCGAGCCTCATCAGCCAGCTCGTGGTGCTGCTCAAGGACTCGTCCCTGGGCTTCATCGTCGGCTACGCCGAACTGCTCAAGTCGATCCAGAACAACGCGCAGTTCTTCGGCAACGAGTATTTCATCGCGCTCTTCGTCATCGGCGCCAGCATCTACCTGATCGTGAACATCGCGCTCTCGCGCCTCGCCGTGTGGATCCAGCGCCGCACGACGCGCACCGCGGCGCCGGTCGTGCCTGTGGCCGTGACCATGCCGGGCTCGATCTAGCCCGCGGTCGCGCTCGCCCGGATCTCACGGATCACGGTCACCTTGATCTCGCCGGGGTAGCTCAGGTCGGCCTCGATGTGCTTGGCGATCGCGACCGCGAGGCCGGGCAACGCCGTGTCGTCCACGGTCTCCGGCTCGACGATCACGCGGACCTCCCGGCCCGCGGCCATCGCGAGGACGCGCCGCACGCCGGCGTGCTCGGCCACGAGCTGCTCGATCTTGTCCATCCGCTCGACGTACTGGTCGAGCTCCTCCCGCCGGGCGCCCGGGCGCGCGGCCGAGCAGGCGTCGGAGGCCTGCACGAGCACGGCCTCGACCGTCTCGGGCGGCACCTCGTCGTGGTGGGCGGCGATCGCGTTGACGACCGTGGGGTCCTCGCCGCACCGGCGCGCGAGCTCGGCCCCGAGCAGCGCGTGCGTGCCGGGCGTCTCGGCCGTGAGCGCCTTGCCGACGTCGTGCAAGAACGCGGCGCGGCGCGCCAGGTCGACGTCGGCGCCCAGCTCGGCGGCGATGCGGGCGGCGATCTGCGCGCTCTCCACGAGGTGCGCCAACACGTTCTGGCCGTAGGACGTGCGCAGCCGGAGCTGACCCATCGTGCGCACCAGGTCGGGGTGCAGCGCGCCGACGCCGGCCTGCTCGGCCGCCTCGTGCCCGGCGGCGATCGCGCGCTCGGGGGCACCGGCGAGCGCCTCGGCGTACGCGGACTCGATGCGCTGCGGGTGGATGCGCCCGTCGGAGATCAGGGACTCGAGCGCCACCTGCGCGACCTCGCGCCGCTCGGCGTCGAAGCAGGACAGCATCACCGAGTCCGGCGTGTCGTCGATCAGCACGTTGACGCCGGTGAGCGCCTCGAACGTGCGGATGTTGCGCCCCTCCTTGCCGATGATCCGGCCCTTCATCTCCTCGGACGGCAGGGGCACGACCACGACGACGGCCTGGGAGCTCGTGGGCACCGCGATGCGCTGGACGGCGGTCGCCACGATCGCGCGCGCGCGATCCTCGGCGGTGCGGCGCGCCTTCGCCTCGACCCGCCTAACGGCAGCTTCGGCGTCCCGCGTGGCCTGGTCGACGACCCGGCGCTCGAGCTCCGCACGCGCGTCGGCGGCGCTCAGCCCGGCGACGCTCTCGAGCTCGGCGACCGCGGCCGCGTGCGCGGCGCTGCGCTCGGCGGCGGCGGCTTCGTGCGCGGCGGCACGCTGCGCGGCGATCTCCTGCTCGGACTGCGCGAGCGCGAGCGCGCGATCGCGCAGCGTCAGGGCCAGCTCGGCCGCGCTCGCCCGGTCCTGGGCGAACGCTTGCTCGCGGACCGTGAGCTGCTCCTCGCGGCGACCGACCTCGGCCGCCGCGGCCCGTGCGTCCTCGCGGATGCCGGTGACGTCGGCCGTGGCGCGCTGCCGCAGCTCACCCGCCTCCCGGCGCGCGAGCAGGACGAGCAGCAGCGCCACGAGGCACGCGCCCAGCAGCCCCACGATCAGCGCGATCTGGTTCAGGTCCATGCGAACTCCCTCGACGATGTGCGCCCAGACCGCGGCGACCTCAGCTGCCGTCGAGAGTCCACTCGTCGTCAGGGTGCGGCGCGCGCGCTGGGCCCGCTTGCCGGTCGACGTCACCGGCGCTGTGCTCATCGTCCATCACCTCGCGGACGATCCGTACCGCGAGGCCCATCGGATAGCCCTTTCGGCCAAGCGTCGCGACCACCCGACGGAGCTGGACGTCGGGCGCGAGGCCACCCATCCCGCGCAACCGGCGGCGAGCCAGGTCCCGAGCAGTCGCCTCCTCATCGTCGGCGTCGATCGTCGCGAGCGCCGCGGCTGCGAACTCCTCGCCGATGCCCTTGCGGCGCAACTCGACGCTCAGCGCACGCCGGGCGAGCCCGCGGTCGGCGTGCCGGGACCGGACGAGCATCTGCGCGTACTCCGCGTCGTCGACCAGCCCGACCTCGGTGAACCGGTCCAGGACCGCGTCCGCGACCTCCTCGGGGACGTCCTTGCGCGCCATCGCCGCAGCGAGCTCGGCGCGGCTCCGTGGCGCCCCCGTGAGCAGCCGGAGCCCGATGGCGCGCGCCACCCCGGCCTGGTCGCGGGCCACCGCGGCCTGGTCGCGGGCCACCGCGGCCTGGTCGCGCTCCGCGCCCTGGTCGGGCTCCGCACCCTGGTCGGAGTCGGGCTCGTCCTGGTCGCGCATCGGGCGGCGCCCGCTCAGAAGTCGACCGCCGGACCGGCATCCGCAGGCTTGTCGAGCGTCGCCCCGACGCCGAGCTTCTCCTTGATCTTCTTCTCGAGCTCGGCGGCGAGGTCCGGGTTGTCCCGCAGGAACCCGCGCGCGTTCTCCTTGCCCTGGCCCAGCTGGTCGCCCTCGTAGGTGAACCACGAGCCGGACTTGCGCACGAAGCCGTGCTCCACGCCCATGTCGATCAGGCCGCCCTCGCGCGAGATGCCGACGCCGTACAGGATGTCGAACTCGGCCTGCTTGAACGGCGGCGCCATCTTGTTCTTGACGACCTTGACGCGGGTCCGGTTCCCGACCGCGTCGGTGCCCTCCTTGAGGGTCTCGATCCGGCGGATATCCAGACGGACCGACGCGTAGAACTTGAGCGCCTTGCCGCCGGTGGTCGTCTCGGGCGAGCCGAAGAACACGCCGATCTTCTCGCGCAGCTGGTTGATGAAGATGGCCGTCGTGCCCGACGCGCTCAGCGCGCCGGTGATCTTGCGCAGCGCCTGGCTCATCAGCCGGGCCTGCAGGCCGACGTGGCTGTCACCCATCTCGCCCTCGATCTCGGCCTTCGGCACGAGCGCCGCGACCGAGTCGATGACGACGATGTCGATCGCGCCGGAGCGGATCAGCATGTCCATGATCTCCAGCGCCTGCTCGCCGGTGTCCGGCTGCGAGACCAGCAGCGCGTCCGTGTCGACGCCGAGCTTCGCGGCCCACTCGGGGTCGAGCGCGTGCTCCGCGTCGATGAACGCGGCGATGCCGCCGGCGCGCTGCGCGTTCGCGACCGCGTGCAGCGCGAGCGTCGTCTTGCCGCTGGACTCCGGGCCGTAGATCTCGACGACCCGCCCGCGCGGCAGGCCACCGATGCCGAGCGCGATGTCGAGCGCGATCGAGCCGGTCGGGATGACCTCGACGGGCACGCGGCCCTCGTCGCCGAGGCGCATGATCGAGCCTTTGCCGAACTGCCGATCGATCTGGCTGAGCGCGGCCTCGAGGGCCTTCTCGCGGTCCTGGGGAGCGGCCATTTCACACCTCGGGGTGTTGGGGGTGGCAGCCGGAGCTGCGCGGGACTGGGGCTGGTCTGTTGCTGCAAGCGACGCTATGCCCGACCACCGACATCCAGCGATGGAGCCTCCGCGTGCTGTGGAGGGACCGTCGCCGTCTTCGCCTGTGCAGAACCCTACCCGAACATCTGTTCGATCACCCGCATCCGACGCGCCGAGAGAATTGCGCTCAGGCCGCGGCGGCCACGAAGCGGCACACCCGCTCGACGACCGCGGGATCCTGCAGGATGCGCTGATGGCCCAGGCCCTCGGTCGTGACGAACTCGGCGCGCGGCCAGGCGTCGGCCAGGCGCGCGCTGTCGGCGTACGGCACCTCCTTGTCGAGGCGGTCGTGCACGATCAGCGCCGGCGTCGCGCCCACGTCGAGCGTGGTCATGTCGAAGTCCGCGAGCGGGCGCTCCGCGAGCGCCGCGAGCTGCGCGAGGAAGCGCTGGTGCGTCTGCGCGCCGTACCCGAGGTGCACCGGCAGGGCCTGCGTCATCCGGATGAAGTCGGGGCTCGGCGCGATGACGGCGAGTCGGGCCACCGGCGCGCCGTCGTGCACCGCGAGCGCCGCCGTCGCGCTGCCGAGCGAGTGCGCGATGACGCCGGCCGCCGGCCCGTGCGCGTCGACGACGTCGGACAGCGCCCGGGCGAACTCGGCCGCGTTGCCGCGGCGCGAGCCCAGCACGCCGGGCGCCGAGTCGCCGTGGCCCGGCGCGTCGAACCCGATCACCCGGTGGCCGGCCGCCACGAGTGGCTCGACGAAGGCACCGAGCTGGCCCCGCCAGCCGCCCCAGCCGTGCACGAGGTACACCGGCGGCCCGCTCCCCCAGGTCTCGATGGCGAGCCGCGTCCGGCCGGGCCCGGCGAGCTCGGTCACGACCCCGCCCGCCGGACGCTCGTCGCGGCGCCGGCCCGAGTTGTTCGGCAGCGTGCACCAGATGTCGAGCGCCCAACGGGCGGCGAGCGGCGGGGCGACGCGGTCGAGCAGCCCGAAGGCCAGCCGGACGGGCGCCGCCCGTAGCCGGGCGCGCCGGTCCGGGGACGCGGGCGGCCGCACGGGTGACGAGGTCTCAGGCATGGGCTCCCCAGCGGGTCGATCGGTCAGGTCGGGTCACGTCAGGTCGGTCAGGTCAGATCGGTCAGGTCAGGTCAGGTCGGGCAGGTCAGGTCGCTCAGGGCAGATCGGATGCGGGCGGCGTCGAGCAGCCCCTCGAACGCGCGGCGCGCGCGGACGGGCGCGAGCTCGTCGTCGAGCAGCCGGTGCCAGTGGTAGAAGGCGAGCATCACGCCGTCGAGCTCGACCGCGAACTGGTCGGGGTCGGCGTCGGCGCGGAACTGCCCGGCCGCGATCCCGGTGCCAAACACGCGCGCGATCGTGGCGTACAGGTCGCGGTGGTCGCGCGCGAGCTGGTCGCGCACGGGCCCAACCTGCTCGTCGAGCTCCATGCTGGCCTTGACGAACAGGCAGCCGCCCGGCGCGCGCTCGAGGCCGCAGCGCAGCCATCGCTCGAACAGCTCGCGCACGCGGGCCTCGCCCCGCGGGGCCGCAAGCGCGGGGCGGATGACCGACTCGGTGAACTCGAGGCGGGCCCGGTCCAGCACGGCGAGCTGGAGCGATTCCTTGGACCCGAAGTGCGCGTACAGGCCGCTCTTGCTCATCTCGAGACTCACGGCAAGGTCGCCGATCGTCAGGCCGCCGAGCCCGACGCGGTAGGCGCGGTCGACGGCCGTCGCGAGGATCGCGTCGCGCGTCACGCTCCCCTTGGTCACCCACTCAAAATAGCACGATCGTTCGTTCTAGGCAGCCCCTCCACCCAACGCCGAGTGCGACAAACCGGCGGTCCCGCCGGCCCGGCGACCGCCAAGACGTCTCACTCGGCGAGGGGACGTCTCACTCGGCGAGGGGGACGTCTTACGCGGCGAGGGGGACGTCTCACGCGGCCGCGGCCGGCGCGGCGGTCCAGCGCTCGCCCAGGCCCAGCACGACCGCGCGGCAGCCCGGGGCCTCGCGCGCGAGCGCCGCCGCGAATGCGTCGCCCGCGTGGTCCATCCAGCCGGGCGGCAGGCGACGCGACGCCGGCGCGTGCAGCGTGCCCCAGTGCACGGGGATCGCGACCCGGGCCCGCACGATCGCGCAGGCCCGCGCGGCGTCCACGGGCCCGAGGTGGCCGCCCGACAGGCGCGGCCCCCAGCCGTGCACCGGCACGAGCGCGACGTCGATCGGCGCCCCCGCGAGCTCGGGCAGGTCCCGCATCGCCGGGTACAGCGAGGTGTCCCCCGCGACCCAGATACAGCCCGACGGCCCGCGCACGAGGTGGCCGTGCGCGGCGTTGGGGCGGTGCGGCATCGGCCGGTGGCCGTGCACCGCCGGGCTGAGCCGGACACGGACGCCGCCCGTCCCGACCGGCTCCCACTCGCCGTCGCGCAGGCCGACCCCGCTCAGTCCCCGCCCGCTCAGCCAGTGCGCGCTCGACGTCGCGGTGAGGATGGGCGCGGGCCGCAGCAGCCGCAGCGAGCTCAGCTCGGCGTGATCGTGGTGCAGGTGCGACAGGAGGACGGCGTCCGGGTCGCGCCACAGCGCCTCGTCCGGCCGGGCGCCGCGCCGGCGCAGCAGCCCCGCGTTCACGCCCAGCAGCGGATCGGTGACCAGGCGCGCACCGTCGAGGTCGAGGACCGCGCTCGAGTGGCCGAGCCAGGTCACGCTCAGCCGCGCGGTCGGGCCCCACGACGTCGTCGGCCCGCCGACGCCGGTCGCCGGGCACCCCGCGCCCGTCACGGGCGCAGGCCGAGGGTGCGCTGCCACTGCACGAGCTGGGCGTGCACCCCCTCGCCCCCGACCAGCGTCGGTGAGCCCGCAACGTCCTGGCGCAGGGTCGGGTCGATCGCCCAGTCCGCCGGGTACAGCAGCAGGGCGTCGTTCTGCGCGCCCCCGAGCCCGCCGTGCGAGCCGACCAGCTCCTCGAAGGCGTGCACCGAGCCGCGCTCGTCCACCGACGAGACGAGTAGCAGGTCACCCGCGTGCGCGAGGCCAGCCGCGCGCAGCAGGTCCGGGCGAGCGCGCGGACCGTACGGGGCGAGCGGGTCGTCGCCGTCCTCCGCCGCCGGCACCGGCGCGTCGTCGGCCAGCAGCCGGGCGCCGTGCACACCGAGCGCGATCGGGCCGCGGTCCCGGGTGTGCGCGACGACGACCCCGACGCCGGCCCGCGCGAGCAGCCCGGGCACGAGCCGGGGCCAGCGAACCAGGACCTCCTCGAGCGTGACCGTCCCCGGCAGCCGCGGAAACCACACGAGCCCGAGATTGCCCGACGCGATGACCGCGACCTCGGGGTGCTCGCCCCGGTCGGGCTCGGCCTCGGTCAGCCGCACCGCGCCGGTGGAGCCGAGCAGGGAGTACAGCGGGCCCCACTCCTCGCCCGCGTCGGCGCGGGCCGCCGCCGCCGTCGCCGTCACCCCAGCCGTCACCCCCGGGCCCGGAGCAGCGGCGACGTCGAGCATCAGCGCCCGCACGACGTCGACGAGCGCCTCGCCCTCGACCTGGGCAAAGGTCGCCCCCAGGGACTGGCCGTGGTCGGAGAGCACGACGGTGCGGTACGCGCGAGGCGCATGGTCGGCCACCTCCGCGAGGATCTCCAGCACCCGGTCGAGGCCCTCGAGCGCACGCAGGGACTCCGGCCGGACCGGTCCGGCGTGGTGGGCGATCTCGTCGTAGTCGACGAGGTCGACGAAGACGGTCGGCGTGCCGTGCAGCAGCTGCTCGGCGACGAGGGCGGTGTTGAGGTCGCGCAGCAGCACGTTGCTCAACCCGCGCAGCGCCACGAACACGCCGCGGCGGCGCACCCGTGGCTGCACGTCGCGCGCGCGCTGCCGACGGCCCTGGTACAGCTCCTTGACCATCTCGCCGGCGGTCAGCCCCAGGGTGCGGGTGAGCACGTACGGGCTCGCGAAGAACCGGATGAAGGCGGTGCCCGGGCCGAAGCCGCGCCGCCCCCGGGCCCGGCTCATGACGAGCAGCGCGATCGGCGCATCGCCCGTGAACATCGTCGAGATCGCGGCGCCGCCGTGCGCGAGCAGCCCGTCGCCGTCGCTGACCCGCGCCTCGACGAGCGCGGCGTCGGCGGGCCGGTTCGTCACGACGAGCCGGCCGAGGTCCTTGTCCCACCACCGGAAGGCCGGCACCTGCGCGCTCGCGCCGTGCAGCAGCGCGGCCTGGCTCGCGGGCGTCGTCGACGGCACGCGCGCCCACCAGCCGTCGAGCCGGTGCGTGCCGGACTGGAGCCAGCGCGCCATCGTCGGCACGAGCCCCGCCTCGACGGCGTTCTCGAACACCGCGCGCGCGACGCCGTCGAGCTGCACCACGAGCAGGCCCGGCTCGCCGCGGCCGGGCACCTCCCCGTGGCGCGCGCGCGAGCGGGCCCGCCGCAGCACGTCCCCGAGCACGTAGGAGCCGTCGTTCGCGCCGAGGAGCCAGCGCCCGGCCGTCATCGCCCCCGCGGCGATCAGCAGCAGCAGCAGGACCTGACCCCAGCTGCGCACGGTGATCCCCGGCACGACCGTCAGGGCGGCCCACGCCACCAGGACCTGGGCGGCGAGCCCGGCGAGCAGCGCGCCGAGCACGCCGAGCGCCGCCGCGACCAGGCGCACGAGCGGGCGCACGAGCCGGTCCCCGAGCGTCATCAGCACGGCGACCGCGAGCACGTCGAGCCAGGACCGCGCCCCCGCGTCGTCGAGCAGCAGCAGCGCCACCCCCAGCCCGAGGGCGGACGTCACGACGGCGACGGCGCCCTCGCCGAGATCGCGCAGGGTCGGCCCCCACCAGGGCGCGCGGGTCGCGGTCGCGGTCATCGCCGGCTACCCCCGGGGCGGGGCCGGGCGCTGCGCGTCGGCGCCCCAGCGCCTCTCCTGCGGCACGTCCAGGGCGTCGCACAGCGCGTGCCAGACGGTCCGCGGCTCGACGCCGTCCTCGATCGCCTGCGCGGCGGTCCGGTTCTCGAGCGCGCCGATCACCTGGTCGCCGGCGAGCGTGCGCCCGTACACGCGGCCGAAGACCTCGTCGACGAGGGCCCAGAACTCACGGTGTCGCATGGAGCGAAGCCTGCCACGCCGGCGGGCGCCGTGTCGGTGGCTGCGGACAGAATGGTGCGGTGACCTCACCACCGCCCGCAGCGAACGCCGCCCCGGCGGACCCGCTCGCGGGATTCTCCGCCGCGACCCGCGCCTGGTTCGCGGGGGCCTTCGCCGGCCCGACGGCGGCGCAGGCCGGCGCGTGGGCGGCCGTGCGCGACGGCGCGCACGCGCTCGTCGTGGCGCCCACCGGCTCGGGCAAGACGCTCGCGGCATTCCTGTGGGCGCTGGACGGCCTGCTCGCGCCGGGATCGGGCGCCGCCGGAACCGACCGCTGCCGCGTGCTGTACGTGTCGCCGCTCAAGGCGCTCGCCTCCGACGTCGAGCGGAACCTGCGCTCGCCGCTCGTCGGCATCCGGCAGGCCGCGACACGGCTCGGGGTCTCGACCGCAGACGTCACGGTGGGCATCCGCACGGGCGACACGCCGCCCGCCGAGCGCCGCGCGTTCGCGACGAGGCCGCCGGACATCCTCATCACCACGCCCGAGTCGCTGTACCTGGTGCTCACGTCGGCCGCCCGGGCCGGCCTGGCGGGGGTGCAGACCGTCATCCTCGACGAGATCCACGCCGTCGCGGGGACCAAGCGCGGGTCGCACCTGATGCTGTCGCTCGAACGCCTCGACGCGCTGCTGCCCGCCCCCGCGCAGCGCATCGGGCTGTCCGCGACCGTCCGGCCGGTCGACGCGGCCGCCAGCTTCCTGGGCGGGGGGCGGACGCCGGCCGACGGCGGACGGCCCGTGCACGTGGTCCAGCCGCCCGCGACCAAGAAGATCGTCGTCGACGTCGTGGTGCCCGTCCCGGACCTGACCGACCTCGCCGCCGCGCCCACGCCTGCTGCCGCGAGCGACGGCGGCGTAAGAAGCGCGGCTGCGGGCGGCCCGGCCAGCGCCGGCGCAACACTGGCGCCCCTCGCGCCCGGCGAGCCCGACCTCACGGGTCAGGCCGCCGGGGCGCGGTCGCGGCCCTCGATCTGGCCGCACGTCGAGGAGCGGGTCGTGGACCTCGTCGCGGACCACCGCTCGACTCTCGTGTTCACGAACTCGCGCCGCGGCGCCGAACGGCTCACCGCGCGCATGAACGAGGTCTGGGCGCTGCGCAGCGGGGCCGACGTCCCCGACCCGGGCTCGACCTGGCCCGCGGCGGCACCGGCGCAGTCCGGCACGTCCGCCGGCGTCGACACGTCCGACGCGAGCCGCATCCTCGCCCGGGCGCACCACGGCTCGATGAGCCGGGCCGAGCGCACCCGGACCGAGACCGAGCTCAAGGCGGGGCGGCTGCCCGCCGTCGTCGCGACGTCGTCGCTCGAGCTCGGCATCGACATGGGCGCGATCGACCTCGTCGTCCAGGTCGGCGCGCCGCCGTCCGTCGCGAGCGGGCTGCAGCGCGTCGGGCGCGCGGGGCACCAGGTCGGTGCCGTCTCGCGGGGCGTCGTGTTCCCGACGTTCCGCGGCGACCTCGTGCCCGCCGCGGTGATCGCGGGCCGCATGCGCCGCGGCGAGATCGAGCGGCTCACCGTGCTGACGAACCCGCTCGACGTGCTCGCGCAGCAGATCGTGGCGATGGTCGCCGTCGAGGACTGGACGGTGGCCGAGCTCGCGACTGTCGTGCGGCGCGCGGCGCCGTTCGCGGGGCTCGGCGACGCGACGCTCCGGGCCGTGCTCGACATGCTCGCCGGGCGGTACCCGAGCGAGGAGTTCGGCGAGCTGCGGGCACGGATCGTGTGGGACCGCACGACGGACGTGCTCACGGCCCGGCCCGGCGCCCTGCGGCTGGCCGTCACGAGCGGCGGCACGATCCCCGACCGCGGGCTGTACGGCGTCTTCCTCGCCTCGGGCGCCGGGGCTTCGCCGGGCGGACCCGACGTGCCCGCCGACGCCGAGCGCACGGGCGGGCGGCTGCGCGGCGGCAAGCGGGTGGGCGAGCTCGACGAGGAGATGGTCTACGAGTCCCGGGTCGGGGACACGTTCACGCTCGGCTCGAGCAGCTGGCGGATCGAGGACATCACGCTCGACCGCGTCCTGGTCACCCCAGCGCCCGGCGTGCCCGGCCGGCTCCCGTTCTGGAAGGGCGACTCCCCCGGCCGGCCCGCGGAGCTCGGCGCCGCGATGGGGGCGTGGGTGCGCGAGCTGGGCGCGGCGAGCCCGGGCGCGGCGCGCGCCGAGGTCGCGCGCGCGGGGCTGGACGACTGGGCCGCCGACAACCTACTCACCTACCTCCACGAGCAGCGCGCCTCCACCGGGCAGCTGCCGGACGACCGCACGATCGTGATCGAGCGGTTCCGCGACGAGATCGGCGACTGGCGCATCGTGGTGCACTCGCCGTTCGGCGCCAAGGTACACGCGCCGTGGGCGCTGGTGATCGCCGCGCGGATGCGCGAGCGGTACGGCGTCGACGCCGCGGCGATGGCCGCCGACGACGGCATCGTGCTGCGGCTGCCCGACATGCTGGCGGGCGGCGACGCCGGCGAGTGGAGCGGCGACGCGGGGCCGGCGGTCGACGTCGACGACCTGATCATCGACCCCGACGACGTCGCGGCCGCCGTGCGCGGCGAGCTGGGCGGCTCGACGATGTTCGGGGCCCGGTTCCGCGAGGCGGCGGCGCGCGCCCTGCTGCTGCCGCGCCGGCGGCCCGACCGCCGCCAGCCGCTGTGGCAGCAGCGGCAGCGGTCGGCGCAGCTGCTCAGCGTCGCGGCGCAGTACCCGGAGTTCCCGATCCTGCTCGAGGCCGTTCGTGAGTGCCTCCAGGACGACTTCGACGTCGCCGCGCTGACCGAGCTGATGCGCGCCGTCGCGGCGCGCCGCGTCCGACTGGTCGAGGTCACGACGGCCTCCCCGTCGCCGTTCGCGCAGTCGCTGCTGTTCGGGTACACCGCCCAGTACCTGTACGACGGCGACGCGCCGCTGGCCGAGCGGCGGGCCGCGGCGCTCACGCTCGACCCGACGCTGCTCGCGGAGCTGCTCGGCCAGGGTGGGGCGTCCCAGCTCGCGGACCTGCTGGACCCCGTTGCCGTGCTGCGCACGGAGGCCGAGCTCGCCGGGCTCGCCCCCGAGCGGCAGGCGCGCCATCTCGAGGACCTCGCGGACGTCGTCCGGCGCCACGGCCCGCTCACCACGGCCGACGCGCAGGCGCGCACCCGCCCGGAGGTGCGCGACGACGTCGGCGGCTGGCTCGCGGAGCTCGAGGCGTCCCGCCGCGTCCTGCGCGTCCGGATCGCGGGGCTGGTCCCCACTCCAGCCGACGCCGCGGCGGGGGCGCCCGACCGGACCGAGCAGTGGGCGGCGATCGAGGACGCCGGCCGGCTGCGGGACGCGCTCGGCGTCGCGCTCCCCGTCGGCGTCCCCGAGGCCTTCACCGAGGTGCTGCCCGACCCGCTCGGGGACCTCGTGCGCAGGCACGCCCGGACGCACGGCCCCTTCACCTCCGCCCAGGTCGCCGCCCGGTTCGGGCTCGGCATCGCCGTCGCCGCCGAGACCGTGCGCCGCCTGGCCGGCGCGGGCGTGCTCGTCGCCGGGCGGCTGCGACCCGAGTCGCTGGGCGGGACCGGCGACGAGTACTGCGACGCCGAGGTGCTGCGCACCCTGCGCCGGCGCTCGCTCGCCGCGCTGCGCGCCGAGGTCGAGCCGGTCGATCAGCAGGCGCTGGGCGTGTTCGTCCCCCGGTGGCAGGGCATCGGCCGGCTGCGCGGGGTCGAGGGGCTCGCGCGCGCCGTCGAGCAGCTCGCCGGGGTGGCGCTGCCCGCCTCGGCGCTCGAGACCCACGTGCTCCCGGCCCGCGTCACGGACTACTCGCCCGCGATGCTCGACGAGCTCACGGCCGCCGGGGAGGTCCTGTGGGCCGGGCACACCCGCCTCGCGGGCCGCGACGGGATGGTCAGCCTGCACCCGGCCGCCACCGCGGACCTCACGCTGGCGCCGCCCGAGCCGACCGCAGGCGGCGCACTCGACACCCCGCTGCACGCCGCGATCCTCACGGCGCTCGACGGCGGGGGCGCCTTCTTCCTCGGCGGCCTCGCCGGGCGCGTCGGGGCGCTGCTCGCGGCGGAGGTCGCGCCGACGCAGGCCGCGGGCGCCGCGCCGACGCAGGCCGCGCTCACGACCGCCCTGTGGGACCTGGTGTGGGCCGGGCTGGTGACGAACGACGGGCTGACGCCGCTGCGCGCGCGGCTCGGGTCGGGCGGCGGCACGGCCCATCGGGTGCGGGCGCGCGCGCCCCGGGCGCGCGGGCTGCGCGGCTCGCGGCTGGGGCTGCGGGGGGCCGCCGAACCCGTCGGCGGCACCTCCGCCGCAGCGGCGGGGCGGTGGTCGCTCCTGCCCGCGCGCGAGCTGGACCCGACCGTGCGCGCGCACGCCCTCGCGGCGCAGCTGCTCGACCGGCACGGCATCGTCACGCGCGCGATCGCGCCCCTCGAGGGCATCTCGGGCCAGTTCGGCGCGGTGTACAAGGTGCTCGCGGCACTCGAACAGGCCGGCCAGGTGCGCCGCGGGTACTTCGTCGAGCACCTCGGCGGGTCGCAGTTCGCGTTGCCGGGCGCGGTCGACCAGGTCCGGGCCGACGCCAAGGACGCGCACTCCCTGGCCGACGGCGATGTGCTCGACGCTCGTCCGGGCGGCGGCGCGCGCACCGCGGCCGGCGGCGCCTCGGCGGCGCCCGAGGCGGTCCTGCTCGCGGCGACCGACCCCGCGAACCCGTACGGCGGGGCGCTCGCGTGGCCCGCGCCGTCGGCCACCGGCGCCCCGGGCCGGGCCGGCGCCGCTGCCGGGCCGGACGAGACCGAGCTCGCCCGGCATCGCCCGGGGCGCAAGGCCGGCGCGGTCGTGGTGCTCGTGGCTGGCGCGCTCGTCCTGTACGTCGAGCGTGGTGGCCGCACGCTGCTGTCGTTCACCGCCGACGACGCGTCGCTCGCCGCGGCCGCGGACGCCCTCGCGCAGACCGTGCGCGCCGGCCGGCTCGGCCGGCTGGTGCTGCAGCGCGGCGACGGCGCGGAGCTGCTCACGGGCGGTCCGCGCACGGCGCTCGGGCGGGCCCTCGAGGAGGCGGGTTTCGCGCCCACGCCGCGGGGCCTGCGACTGCGGGGGCAGGCGTGAGCCGCGCGGCCGGGGTGCGCCGCGGCGGGGTGGGCCATAGCGGGGTTGGCCATAGCGGGGTGCGCCGTAGCGGGGTGCGCCGTGCCAGAGGGTGACATCCTGCGGAGGACCGCCGCGCGGCTGGATCAGGCGTTGACCGGGACGGTGCTGGTACGCGCCGAGCTGCGCTGGCCGACCGCCGCGGAGGTCGACCTCGTCGGCCTGACGGTGCTCGGGACCCGCGCCTACGGCAAGCACCTGCTCACCCGCTTCGACGATGGCCGGAGCCTGCACACGCACCTGCGCATGGAGGGGTCGTGGGCGATCGCGCGGACCGGCTCGAGTGCGGCGCAGGCGCGGGGGCCGTGGGTGCGCGTCGTGCTCGGCGCCGAGACCTGGACGGCGATCGGCGAGCGGATCGGGATGCTGGACGTCACCCGCACCCGGGACGAGCACACCGTGCTCGGCCACCTCGGGCCCGACCTGCTCGCCCCCGACTTCGTCGAGGCGGGGCTCACCGAGGCGCTGGCCCGGCTCGCGACGCGCGCCCAGTCACCGGTCGCGGAGGTGCTGCTGGATCAGCGCGTCGCCGCCGGCATCGGGACGATCTACGCGGCCGAGTCGCTCTACGCGCACCGGCTGTGGCCCTGGACGCCGGCGGGCGACGTCAACGACCCACGCGCGCTGCTGCTCACGGCGCGCACGCTCATGGCTCGTTCTGTTCGGGCGACGCTGCCCACCGCGACGGGTGACACGGCACGTGGGCGCACGACGCTCGTGCATGGCCGGCTGCGGCTGCCGTGCCGGCGCTGTGGCACGCCGATCGCCGTCGGGCGCGCTGGCGCGCCCGGAACGGACCGGCCAATCTTCTACTGCCCGGTGTGCCAGGCGCGCTAGCTGCTGTGCGTCAACCCACCCGTGCGAGCTCGCCGCGCAGACGCTGGCGGCCGAGGCCACCGTCAGTCGCACCACGCGCACCGAACGACGCGGCTAGATCCGCGGGAATCGTGTCGGGGATCAGCAGACCCTCGGCCACGGCCACCCGGTCGCTGACCTCGCGGAGCACGATCGACAACGGCACCTCGAGCGCCCCGCAGATGCTGCCGAGCAGCTCCGACGACGCCTCCTTCTGGCCGCGTTCCACCTCGCTCAGGTACCCGAGGGACACCCGAGCAGCCGAAGACACTTCACGCAGGGTTCGCCCCTGACGCTGGCGGGCATCCCGCAGCACATCACCGATCTCGCGGCGTAGAACAACCATCGGACGACCCCCTTTCGTGTCCCGTTCGAGCACCGGTCCGGTCGCGGGGATCGACCGAAGAGGCCGCCGATCCGTCACGCTCACACTGGCACGTCCCCTGGCGGGGAGATTCCTACCGTACCCCGGGCCACCACCGGTGCCCTCGAGAGCGCGGTTTGTCGGCCGGTTCGTTATCACATCGGGTCCAACGCACCGCGTGGTCCGCCTGTTCCCGGCCGGCCACTTCCCGGGTCAGCGACTTTCCGGGTCGCCGACGACGTCGAGCGCGAGCCTGAGCACCAGGTCCCGCGCCGCGGCACGCACCTCGGCCCGGCCGCCCGGCAGCTGCGCCGACGCAACCCGCACCCCGTGCGCGGTCGCGACCGCGACATGCACCGTCCCGGGGCGCTCGCCGTCCTGCCCCTGCGGGCCGGCGACCCCGGTCGTCGCGAGCCCCACGTCCGCGCCGAGCCGGTACCGCGCGCCCCGTGCCATCGCGGCAGCGACGTCCGGGTCGACGGCACCCCGGGCCGCGAGCAGGGAGGCGTCGACGCCGAGCAGGGTGGCCTTGAGGTCGGTCGCGTACGCGACGACCCCGCCGCGCACGGACCGGGACGCGCCGGGGACGGCGACGAGCGCGTCGGTCACTAGGCCGCCCGTGAGCGACTCGGCCACCGCGACGCTCCACCCGCGCGTCTGCAGCGCGGCGAGCAGGTCGGCCGGCAACGCGGCCGGCAGATCGGCCGTCGATCCGGCCGGCGATCCGGCGAGGGCCGGCTCGCCCGGCTGCCCTGGGCCGGTCATCCGACCGGCGCGGTACCGCGCAGCCGGATCGACTGGCGCACGTAGTCGGCGCCGGTGACGACCGTCAGCGTGACCGCGACGCCCATGACGACCGCCGCGACGGCGTGCGTCCAGGACGGGAGCTCGGACAACGGCAACAGGTAGATCGCGATCGCGACGGACTGCAGCACGGTCTTCAGCTTGCCCCCGCGCGAGACGGGCAGCGTCGTCGACGACCGGAGCAGCGCGAACCGCAGCGCCGTGATGCCCAGCTCGCGCACCAGGATCACGATCGTCACCCACCACGGCAGCTCGCCGAACGCCGACAGGATGACCAGCGCCGTGCCGATGAGCAGCTTGTCAGCGATCGGGTCGAGCAGCGCGCCGAGGTCCGTGACGAGGTCGTGCCGCCGCGCGAGGTAGCCGTCGAGCTTGTCGGTGAGCGCCGCGATGACGAAGAGCACGGTGGCGACGAGGCGCCACGCGATCGAGTCACCGCCGTCGACCAGCAGCGCGAGGGCGAAGAACGGGACGAACGCGATGCGCCCGACCGTCACGATATTCGCGACGTTCCAGCGGGAGGGAGTTGACGCGGCCACGGGTCCAGCCTAGGCGTCCGCGCTGTGCGTGCTTACCGACCGGGCCGCAACCCGGGTCCGTCGGCGTCGTCCGCGTCGTCGTGATAGTCGGTCGCGACGGGCGGCAGCCCCGCGCTGATGCCCTGGTCGTAGGCGTCGTCAGCGCCGGGGTCCGGCTCTCCGCGCAGCATCGCCAGCGTGCCCGCGAGGTCGTCCGGCCGCACCAGGACGTCTCGCGCCTTGGAGCCCTCCGACGGCCCGACGATCTCGCGCGACTCGAGCAGGTCCATGAGGCGACCCGCCTTGGCGAACCCGACCCGCAGCT
Source organism: Pengzhenrongella sicca (assembly GCF_017569225.1). Taxonomy (GTDB): domain Bacteria; phylum Actinomycetota; class Actinomycetes; order Actinomycetales; family Cellulomonadaceae; genus Pengzhenrongella; species Pengzhenrongella sicca. The sequence continues at coordinate 1,427,473 of NZ_CP071868.1, read as the reverse complement.
TGCGCTGGAGCATCGAGGTCGAGCCGAACTGGGTCGTCACGCACAGCTCAGCCGCCTGCAGCAGCAGGTCGAGGTCGTCGCCGATGTCCTCGTCGACGTGCGCCTTCGTGACCGTGACGGCGACGTCCTCGCGGTAGACGGGCTTGTGCTGGCCCTTGACGTGGGCCACGACGGCGTGGATCTCCGTTTCGGTCACCCAGGCACCCTGGGTGCGCATCGGCTTGGCCGCCCCCATGGGCAGGAACAGCGCGTCGCCCTGGCCGATGAGCTTCTCGGCGCCGGGCTGGTCGAGCACCACCCGGGAGTCGGTCAGCGACGACGTCGCGAACGCGAGCCGGGAGGGCACGTTGGCCTTGATCAGGCCCGTGACGACGTCGACGCTCGGGCGCTGGGTGGCCAGCACGAGGTGGATCCCGGCGGCCCGCGCGAGCTGCGTGATCCGCTGGATCGAGGCCTCGACGTCGCGCGGCGCGACCATCATCAGGTCAGCGAGCTCGTCAACGACGATGAGCAGGTACGGGTACGGGGCGATCTTGCGCTTGCTGCCCGGGAGCGGCTTGACCTTGCCCGACCGCACGGCGGCGTTGAAGTCGTCGAGGTGCTTGAACCCGTACAACGCGAGGTCGTCGTACCGCGTCTCCATCTCGCGCACGACCCACTCGAGCGCCTCGGCCGCCTTCTTGGGGTTCGTGATGATGGGCGTGATGAGGTGCGGGATGCCCTCGTAGATCGTCAGCTCGACCCGCTTCGGGTCGACGAGCACCATGCGGACCTCGTCGGGCGTGGCGCGCATCAGGATCGAGACGATCATCGCGTTGACGAAGCCCGACTTGCCGGCGCCGGTCGCGCCGGCCACGAGCAGGTGGGGCATCTTCGCGAGGTTCGCGATGACGTAGCCGCCCTCGACGTCCTTGCCGACGCCGATCACCATCGGGTGGGTCGAGCGGCGCGCGGCCGACGAGCGCAGCACGTCGCCGAGCGACACCGTCTCGCGATCGGTGTTCGGGATCTCGATGCCGATCGCGGACTTTCCCGGGATGGGCGACAGGATGCGGACGTCCGCGCTGGCGACGGCGTAGGCGATGTTCTTGCTCAGCGCGGTGACCCGCTCGACCTTGACCGCCGGGCCGAGCTCGACCTCGTAGCGCGTCACGGTCGGCCCGCGCATGAACCCCGTGACCTGCGCGTCGATCTCGAACTGGTCGAGGACGGTGGTCAGAGCGGCGACGATGCGGTCGTTCGCGGCGGAGCGGAGCTTGTGCGGCGGGCCCTTGGCGAGCGCCTCGTCGGGCGGCAACGTGTAGACGATGTCGCCCTCGAGCATGGGCTGCTCGCCGCGCGGGACGCCCGTCGTCGGCGGCGCGATGAGCTCGGTCGACGCGGCGGCGTCGGCCCCGCGGTCGATGGCGTCGCGGTCGATGGCGTCGTGGTCGATGTAGACGGTCGCGGCCGCCTCGGTTGCCGACTCGATCGCGGTCGCGGCGGCCTCGGTGCGGGCGGCCTCGACGATCGCGGCCCGGCGGAAGGCCTCGTCGGCCTCGTACGCGTCCAGCAGGTCGGCGTCCGACGCGCCGGCGGCGGCCCGCCGCGACGCGAGCCGGCGGAGGCCCTTCTTCGGCCGCGGCTCGGGAAGCTGGACCTCGGTGTGTCCCGCGTTGATGACGAGCGGGCCGTCGTCGTCGGCGTCGTCGTCCTCGGCCTCGCTGTCCTGCTCCGACCGGCCGCGCCCGCCGGTGAGCCGGTCGAAGCCGGCGAGCAGCCGGGGCCCGATCGCGTAGACCGGCGTGGCGGTGACGACCAGGACGCCGAAGAACGCCAGCAGGGCGAGCAGCGGCACGGCGACCCAGATCGTCAGGGCGCTCGACAGCGGCGTCCCGAGGAGGTAGCCGACGACGCCGCCGGCCGCGCGCACGCCGACGAAGCCGTCCGCCGGGTCGGGCATGCCGGCAGACACGTGCACGAGCGCGCACGCCGCGAGGACGATCGCGGAGAGCCCGATGGTGATGCGGGAGGTGGCCTGGGTCCGGTCCGGGTGACGCATCAGGCGCACGGCCAGGCCGAGCAGCATGAGCGGAACGGCGAGGCCGACCCGGCCGAACGTGCCGGCGACGACGGCATGGATGGCGTTCCCGGCGGTGCCCGACAGGTTCCACCACTCGCGTGCGGCCACGACGATCGCGACGCCGAGCAGGGTGAACGCCAGGCCGTCGCGACGGTGAGCGGGGTCGAGGTCGCGGGCGCCGCGCCCGATGCGCCGCGCCGTGCCGCCGATCAGGTGAGCGCTGCCCATCCAGGCGCCGCGCACCATCCGCACGGGCAGCGCCGACTGCGTGGACCCCGCGGCGGGCTTCTTCGGAGCCCGCCCAGCCGGGCGCGACGAAGCGCCGCCGGACGCCGTCACGCGCGCGGCCGTGGTGCGGGCGCGCGCCGCGGGGGCGGACCGCGCTGAAGGGGTCGTACGGGTCGCCATGGTGCCCAACCTACCGGCGGTCCCGCACAGGAGCGCCGGGGACACCCCGGCGGCCGGCTTCGAGTTCGGCTCCGGTCAGGCCGCGACGACCACCGGCAGGATGAGCGGGCGGCGACCGAGCTTGGCGGACACCCACTTGCCGACGACGCGGCGGACGACCTGCTGCAGCTGCTGGGCGTCGATGGCTCCCGCGAGCGTCGCCTCCTGCAGCGCGGCGGTGACCTGCGGGAGGATCTCGTCGAACACCGCGTCGTCCTCCGCGAAGCCGCGCGCCTGGATATGCGGGCCCGCCAGCACCTTGCCGGTGCCGGAGTCGACGACGGCGAAGATCGAGACGAAGCCCTCCTCGCCCAGGATCCGGCGGTCCTTGAGCTCGGCCTCGGTCACGCCCCCGACGCTCGAGCCGTCGACGTACACGTACCCGCACGGCACGGCGCCGACGATCTGGGCGTGGCCGTCTGCGAGGTCGACGACGACGCCTGCCTCGGCGATGAGCACCGCCTCCGGCGCGACGCCGGTCGCGACGGCGAGCTCGCCATTGGCCACGAGGTGCCGCATCTCGCCGTGCACCGGCAGCACGTTGCGCGGGCGGACGATGTTGTAGCAGTACAGGAGCTCGCCGGCGCTGGCGTGACCGGACACGTGCACCTTCGCGGTCCCGCTGTGCACGACTTTCGCGCCCAGCCGGGTCAAGCCGTTGATCACGCGGTAGACGGCGTTCTCGTTGCCCGGGATGAGCGAGGACGCGAGGATCACGGTGTCCCCCGGCCCGACCGAGATGCGGAAATGGTCGTTGTTCGCGATCCGCGACAGCGCCGCCATCGGCTCGCCCTGCGAGCCCGTGCACATCAGCACGACCTCGTCGTCGGGCAGGGCGTCGACCTTCTTGACGTCGACCAGCACGCCGGTCGGGACGGTCAGGTAGCCGAGGTCGGCGGCGATCGTCATGTTCCGGACCATCGACCGCCCGACCAGGGCGACGCGCCGGCCGTGCGACGCCGCGGCGTCGAGCACCTGCTGCACGCGGTGCACGTGCGAGGAGAACGACGCGACGACGATGCGCCGGGAGGAGGCCGCGAAGACCGCGTCGAGCACCGGGCCGATCTCGCGCTCCGGCGTGACGAAGCCCGGCACCTCGGCGTTCGTGGAGTCGACCATGAACAGGTCGACGCCGGCCTCGCCGAGCCGGGCGAACGCGCGCAGGTCGGTGACCCGGCCGTCGAGCGGGAGCTGGTCCATCTTGAAGTCGCCCGTGTGCAGCACGGTGCCGGCCGCGGTGCGCACCGCGACGGCGAGCGCGTCGGGGATCGAGTGGTTGACCGCGACGAACTCGCACTCGAACGGGCCGACCTGCTCGGTCTGACCCGCGGCGACGACCATCGTGAGCGAGTCGAGGTGGAACTCCTTGAGCTTCGCCTCGAGGAACGCGAGCGTGAGCTGCGAGCCGATGAGCGGGATGTCGCCGCGCAGGCGCAGCAGGTACGGCACGGCGCCGATGTGGTCCTCGTGCCCGTGCGTGAGCACGATGGCCTCGATGTCCTCGAGCCGGTCGGCGAGGTAGCTGAAGTCCGGCAGGATCAGGTCGACGCCGGGCTGGGTCTCCTCGGGGAACAGCACGCCGCAGTCGACCACGAGCAGCCGCCCGCCGTGCTCGAAGACGGTCATGTTGCGACCGATCTCGCCGAGGCCGCCGAGCGCGACGATGCGCAGCGCGCCGTCGGCGAGCGGCGGCGGAAGCTCGAGCTCGGGGTGCGGGTGGAACATGGTCGTCACAGCGTCGTCGTCACAGTGCGGTTCTCACAGCGCGACGAGCAGGCCCGCGGTGACCATGGCGGCCCGCACGACCTCGAGCTCGTCGGCGTCCGCGGCGACCTGCGGCAGCCGCATCGCCCGGGACGGGATCACGCCGGCGAGCTCGAGCACCGCCTTGGCGCGCACGGCGCCGTTGCCGGACCCGCAGATGAGCTCGATCTTCGGCAGCATCGCGACGAAGGTCGCCCGCGCGAGCGCGAGATCGCCCGCGTCGACGGCCGCGACCATCGCCGCCAGCTCGTCGCCCGCGATGTGCCCGACCATGCTCACGATCCCGGCGGCGCCGTGCGCCAGGAACGCCAGGTTCAGCGGGTCGTCGCCGCAGTAGTACGCGAGCCCTGTGCGGGCCATCGTCCGCGCGGCGCCGTACACGTCGCCCGTCGCATCCTTGACGGCGACGACGTTCGGGTGGTCCGCGAGCCGGTCGAGCGTCTGCGCCGAGTACCGCACGACGGTCCGCCCGGGCACGTCGTAGAGCATGACGCGCAGGGCGGTCGCGTCAGCGACGGCGACCGTGTGCTGGTAGATGCCCTCCTGCGAGGGCCGGGAGTAGTAGGGGCTGACGACGAGCAGCCCGTGCGCCCCGGCGGCCGCGGCCTGCTCGGCGATCCGGACGGCGTGCGCGGTGTCGTTCGATCCGGCGCCCGCGACGACGACGGCGCGGTCACCCACGGCCGCGACGACCGCGGCGATGAGGTCGGACTTCTCGGGCGTGTGGGTCGTGGGCGACTCCCCCGTCGTCCCGTTGAGGACCAGGCCGTCGTGGCCGTGGTCGACGAGGTGCTGGGCCAGGCGCGCGGCGGCCGCGAGGTCGACGGCGCCGTCGGCCGTCATCGGGGTGACCATGGCGGTGAGCACGGCGCCGAACGGGCGCGACGACGAGACGTGAGACATGGGGCCAAGATACCCGCCGGCCGCGCTGCGGAGCCCGCCGGCCCGGCCGGTCAGGCCCTCGGCGGCTCGGGGCGGGGGGCCCGCGTGTAGGTGACGAAGCGGTATCGCGGGCCCGCGTCGAGCGTGTGCCAGGCGGTCGCGTCCCGGTGCCAGCCGGCGCCGATCGCCGGCGCACGCGCGTCGCCGTCGAGGTCGAGGTCGATCTCGGTGACCTCGAGGCGGTGCGCCCGGTCGATCGTCGCGGCGTACAGCTGCGCGCCGCCGATGATCCACACCTCCCCCGCGCCGTCGTCGGCGAGCGCGAGGGCCGCCCCGAGGTCGGGCACGACGACAGCGCCGGGGGCCTCGAATCCCGGCCTCCGGCTGAGCACGAGGTTGGTGCGCCCCGGGAGCGGCCGGAACCGGGCCGGCAGGGACTCCCAGGTGAGCCGGCCCATCAGCACCGGCCGGCCGGTCGTCAGGGCGCGGAAGTGAGCCAGGTCCGCGGGCAGGTGCCACGGCAGCGCGCCGCCGGCGCCGATGATCGCCGGCCCGCCGTCGAGCGCGCGGGCCTGCGCCCAGACGAGCGCGACGGTCATACGGCGACGGGCGCCTTGATCGCGGCGTGGTGCTGGTAGCCGACGACCTCGACGTCGTCGTAGGCGTAGTCGAAGATCGTCGCGGCGGGGTGCAGGCGCAGCGTCGGGAACGGGAAGGGCTCGCGCGCGAGCTGCTCGCGGGCCTGGTCGACGTGGTTGTCGTAGAGGTGGCAGTCGCCCCCGGTCCACACGAACTCGCCGACCTCGAGCCCGGCCTGGGCGGCCACCATGTGGGTGAGCAGGGCGTAGCTCGCGATGTTGAAGGGGACCCCGAGGAACAGGTCGGCGCTGCGCTGGTACAGCTGGCACGACAGCTTGCCGTCGGCGACGTAGAACTGGAAGAACGCGTGGCACGGCGCGAGCGCCATTTTCGGGATCTCGGCGACGTTCCAGGCGGACACGACCATCCGGCGCGAGTCGGGGTCGGTGCGCAGCGTCTCGAGCACCTGCGTGATCTGGTCGATGTGGCCGCCGTCCGGCGTCGGCCAGGACCGCCACTGCACGCCGTAGACGGGCCCGAGGTCGCCGTCGGGGCCAGCCCACTCGTCCCAGATCTTGACGCCGCGCTCCTGGAGCCACGTCACGTTGGAGTCGCCGCGCAGGAACCACAGCAGCTCGTACACGATCGACTTCAGGTGCACCCGCTTGGTCGTCACGAGCGGGAACCCCTCGCTCAGGTCGAAGCGGAGCTGGTGACCGAACAGGCTCCGCGTGCCGGTGCCGGTGCGGTCCGCCTTCGGGGTCCCGGTCTCGAGCACCAGCCGCAGCAGGTCCTCGTACTGGGTGCGTACGGGTGCCGTCATGCGGGTCATCCTAAGTTGCGCGCGCCCGCTGGGGTCGCGCGGGAGGCCGCCGTGGGCGCAATACTGGCCGGATGCCGACCTCGACCCTCCCTCCCACCGTCGCCGCGCACCTTCCGACCGGGCTGCTGATCGGCGGGGCCTGGCGCCCCGCGACTGGCGGGGCAACCTTCCCCGTGGCGGATCCGGGCACCGGGCAGGTGCTGTTCGACGTCGCGGACGCGACCGCGCAGGACGGGCTGGCCGCGCTCGCCGCCGCCGACGCCGCGCTGCCCGCCTGGCGTTCCACGGCACCGCGGGAGCGGGCCGAGCTGCTGCGCGCGGTGTTCGAGACACTGGTCGCGCGCACCGAGGACTTCGCGGCGCTCATCACCGCCGAGGGTGGCAAGCCGCTCGCCGAGTCGCGGGCCGAGGTCGCCTACGGCGCCGAGTACGTGCGCTGGTACTCCGAGCAGGCCGTCCGGATCAACGGCCTGACGCGCACCGCGCCCTCGGGCGCCAACCGCCAGCTCGTGCTGCGCCGGCCCGTCGGCCCGGCCCTGCTGATCACGCCGTGGAACTTCCCGATCGCGATGATCACGCGCAAGGTGGCCCCGGCGCTCGCGGCGGGCTGCACTGTCGTGATCAAGCCGGCCGGCCTCACGCCGCTCACGACGGCACTGTTCGCCGAGGTGGTGCGCGCCGAGCTCGCCGACCGCGGGCTACCCACCGGGATCATCAACGTCGTCCCGACCTCGTCGTCGAGCTCGCTCGTCGAGCCGCTGCTGGCGGACCCGCGACTGCGCAAGCTGTCGTTCACCGGGTCCACCGAGGTCGGCCGGGTGCTGCTGCGCGGCGCCGCCGAGGGCGTGCTGCGCACGTCGATGGAGCTCGGCGGGAACGCGCCCTTCCTCGTCTTCGAGGACGCCGACATCCCGGCCGCGGTCACGGGCGCGCTCGCCGCCAAGATGCGCAACGCCGGCCAGACCTGCGTGGCGGCCAACCGGTTCCTCGTGCACGAGTCCGTCGCGAAGGAGTTCGCGGCCGGCCTGACCGAGGCGTTCGACCGGCTCGTGGTCGGCCACGGCGCGGCCGGCGGCACCACCGTCGGGCCGCTCATCGAGGAGCGCGCGGTGGACCGCGTCGAGCAGGTCGTCGCGGAGGCGCTCGACGACGGCGCCCGCGTCGCGATCGGCGCCGACCGGCCGCGCCGGCCCGGCTGGTTCTACGCGCCGACCGTCCTGACGAACGTCGACCCCGAGTCTCGCGTGGTGCGCGAGGAGATCTTCGGCCCCGTCGCCCCCATCGTGACGTTCGCGGACGAGGACGAGGCCCTGACGATGGCGAACTCGACCGAGTTTGGCCTCGTCGCCTACGCGTACACGCAGGACGTAGGCCGCGCGTTCCGGGTCGCGGACCGGATCGAGGCCGGCATGCTCGGCATCAACCGCGGCATGGTGTCGGACGCGAGCGCGCCGTTCGGGGGCGTGAAGTCCTCGGGCTTGGGCCGCGAGGGCGGCGAGGCCGGCCTCGAGGAGTACCTCGAGAGCGTGTACGTCGCGATCTAGGCGCTCAGCGCCGCGTGCGTTTCGGACCCGACACCGTGGCGTCCTCGGCCGCCTTGGATCCGTAGGCTCGCACCGAGCGCGGCGGGATCGCGCGCGCGATGGCGACAAGCTTCGCGACCGAGTACCCGACGAGGCCGAGGCTGAGGATCGCGAACAGCGCGACCAGGACCGGGTTCGTCACCGGCCAGACGAACGCGAGCGTCGCGACGAGGTAGCCGATCCCGAGCCAGAAGCAGTGCTTGATCGCGGTGAACGACGGCGTCCAGCCCATGATGTAGGCCTTCATCAGCACGTCGGTGAGCCAGCTGCTGCGCATCGGCAGCAACGACAGAGCCGTGCTGCCCCCGACCGTGGGCGGCCCGATGGCCTCGTCGCTGTACGACGTTCCCGACAGCGCCTCGCCCGCGTAGCTCGGTCGCAGCGACCGGGCCACGTAGACGAACGAGAGCGCCGCGAGCGGCCACGACGTGAGCGGGAAGAGCGCGACGACGTAGCCGAAGACCAGCGCGAGGAACGGCATGAGCAGGAGGAGGACGAGGATGAGCGTGAGCGGGTTCTCCTGCAGGTCCACGATGCCCGCAGCGGTCGAGAAGGGCCCGTCGGCCAGCCCGATCGGCTTGCGGTCGGAGAGCGCGACGGGCAGCGCGGCGGCGAGAGCGACGATGACGAGCCAGAGCGCGACCCAGACGACCCCCATCGCGAGGTAGCCGAACGGCCGCAGGACCAACCGCGCCGTCGGCAGGTGCTCGCCCGCCGCCACGACGCGGGCGGGGCCACGCACGAGGGTGACCACCATGCCCCAGCCGACGCCCGCGAGGATGACGCAGACGCCGATCAGGATCGCGTAGTTCGCGCCGCTCGGCACGGAGTTGTCCACCTCGTAGTTGCGGTACGCCACGCCGGTCGCCCACAGACTCGCGAGCACGACGATCGTCGCGGTGAAGATGACGCCGAGGAGGCCGAACAGGATCAGGAGGTAGCGGTCGCTGACGCGCGTGCGCAGCGCCGCGCCGCGAGCGCCGCCGACCGGCCGGGACGCCAACAGGCTGGTGGCCGCGCCGAGCACCGCGAACACGCCGAGGGCAAGCGCGACCACGGACTGCGCGACCCAGGCGTCCAGGCCGGCGAGCGCCTGCCCGGCCCGGTCATCGGCACCCAGGCCGCTCGGCAGCGGGTCACCGTGCGCGCCGAGCCAGATGAGGTACAGGCCGAAGACGATGACTGCGGCGCGGACGACGAGCCCGGTGGTGGTGACCGGCGCGGCCGCAGCGGAGCGGTCGCGCAGCCACGCGGGCCTGGTGTCGGTGTCGCCCGCCGGGGCGTCCGTGCCGCTGGCCGGGGCGTCCTCGGCCGGCAGCGCGCGGTGATCGGTGGCCATGGTTGACTCCTCGTGCGGGGTGGGGATGCGACGGCTTGCGCGCGGCATACACGCACCTCAGACCGCATGGGGCGCACACAGGCTAACGGACCCCGACGGCGCCGACGACCGCCCGCTAGCCTGGCCCGCGTGCCCCCAGCAGACGACGACGGCGTGCGCCGCGCCATCCGGCAGGCCGTGAGCGTGTCCGTCGCGACCGGCGCCTACGGGATTTCGTTCGGCGCGCTCGCCGTCGCGGCGGGGCTCGACCTCGCGCAGACCGCCGCCCTGAGCCTGTTGATGTTCTCCGGCGGCTCGCAGTTCGCGTTCATCGGCGTGCTCGGTGCCGGCGGCGCCGGCGGCGCGGCGATCGCGACCGCGGGGCTGCTGGGCGTGCGCAACGCCCTCTACGGCGTGCGGGTCGCGCCGCTGCTCGCCGCGACGGGCTGGCGGCGCTACGCCGCGGCGCAGGTGACGATCGACGAGTCCGCCGCGGTCGCCACCGCCCAGCCCACGCTCGCGGCCACCCGGGCCGGGTTCTGGTGGACGGGCGTGGGCGTGTTCGTCCTGTGGGGCGCCAGCACGATCCTCGGCGCCGTGCTCGGCGACGCCCTCGGCGATCCGCGCCGCTACGGCCTGGATGCCGCGGCACCGGCCGCGTTCCTCGCCCTCGTCTGGCCTCGGCTGGGCGGCGGCCGCGCCGGCCGGACCGCCCGGGCGACCGCGCTCGCCGCCGTCGTCGTCGCGCTCGCACTGACCCCGGTCGTGCCGGCGGGAATCCCGGTCCTCGCCGCCGCGGCCGTGGCGATCGTGATCGGCTGGCGCGGGCCGGCACCCGAGCCGGTGCCCACGCCCGTGCCGGTGCCCGATCGGCCGGTGCAGCCATGAGCACCTTCGCCATGACCTGGTGGGCGATCCTCGCGGCGTCGGCCGTCTGCTTCGCGCTCAAGCTCGCAGGTCACCTCGTGCCCGACCACTGGCTCTCGCAGCCGCGCGTGGCCCGCACGGCGGCGCTCGTCACGGTCGCGCTGCTCGCGGCGCTCGTCGGGGTGCAGACGATGACCGCCGGGCACCAGCTCGTCGTCGACGCGCGGCTGCCGGCGCTCGCGGTCGCGGCAGGCGCGCTCGCGCTCCGGGCGCCATTCGTCGTGGTCGTGCTCGCGGCCGCGGCGACCGCCGCGGTGCTCCGCGCCCTCGGGATGTGACGTCGCTGGCCCGCCGCACCGCCCCGCGCCACTACCGGGCGGCAGAGGTAGCCTGCCTTGCCTACCCACCCGCTCCCCGACGCTCGGAGAGACCGTGCCCCACCCCGCCCGTCGGCTCGCGCCGACCAGCACGCTCGTCCCCCCGCCCACCGCCGCGGGCCGATGATGGCGCTCTTCCGCGAGGACGCCGACGTGTCGGTTCGCCCGGCCGTCCCCGGCGACGAGACGGCGATCGCCCGCATCCAGCTCGCCGCCTGGCGGGCCGGGCACGCCGAGGTGCTCGGGGCCGACGTGCTCGACGGCCTCGACCCGACCGAGATCCGCTCGCGCTGGGCCGCCGCGATCACGACCCCGCCCGGCGCCGGCTACCGCGTGCTCGTCGCGTGCGACCGGGCTGACGTCGTCGGCTTCACCGCGGTGCGCCCGCTGCTCGTGGACGAGCGGACCCCGCTGGCGTCGTCGGGGGGCGAGCTGCTCGCGCTCGAGGTCGCGCCGGACGCGCGCCGCGGCGGGCACGGCTCCCGGCTTCTCACAGCCGCCGTGGACACGCTGCGCGCCGACGGCGCCGGCTACCTCGTGGCCTGGGTGCTCGACGGCGACTCCGCGCGTGCGGAGTTCCTGCGCTCGGCCGGGCTCGGCCCGGACGACGTGACCCGCGAGCTCGCGACCGGCCCCACGCCGGGGCAGACCGTGGCGGAGCACCGCTGGGCGGCCGAGCTGTAGGTCAGCGCGCGCGGTACAGGGCCGCAGCGCGGCGCAGCCCCGCGCGGGCACGCCGGCGGTCGCCCGCCGCGTCGTAGGCGAACGCGAGGCGGTACCACGCGGCCCAGTCGTCGTCGTGCTCCTGCGCCTCGGCGCGCGCGCCGGCGAAGGCCGCGCGCGCGGCCGCGCGGTCGATCCGTCCGCCCGGCGAGCGGGGCAGATCGTCGACCGGCAGCGCGCCGTCGGCCGCGAGCTCGTCGGCCATCCGCTGCACCTGCGCGGCGAGCCGCCACTCGCTCACGACGAACCAGACGCCCAGCAGCGGCAGGACGCCGATCGCCACGCCGAGGGCGATTCCGACCGGCTCGCCCGTGCGCACGAGCGCGAGGCCGCGCGAGGCGAGCAGCACGGTGTACAGCCCGAGCAGCGCCGTCAGCGCGATCGCCCCGGCCAGGCCGCGGCGCCAGCGCCGCGCGGGTCGCGCCGACTCCGGCGTCGGGCTCATCACAGGTCCAGCAGCTGGTCGAGCCCGACCGTGAGGCCGGGCCGCGCAGAGACGCGGCGCACCGCGAGCAGCACCCCCGGCAGGAACGACACGCGGTCGAACGAGTCGGTCCGGATCGTCAGCTGCTCCCCCGGGTTGCCGAACAGGATCTCCTCGTGCGCCACGAGCCCGCGCAGGCGCACGCTATGCACCCGGACGCCGTCGACGTCGGCGCCCCGCGCCCCGACGAGCCCCGTGGCCGTCGCGTCGGGGATCGGGCCGAGCCCGGCGTCGGCGCGCGCGGCGGCGATCGCGGCGGCGGTGTGCCGGGCCGTGCCCGACGGCGCGTCGACCTTGTCGGGGTGGTGCAGCTCGATGACCTCGGCGGACTCGAAGAAGCGCGCGGCCCGGGCCGCGAACTCCATCGCGAGCACCGCGCCGAGGGCGAAGTTGGGGGCGATCAGGACGCCGAGGCCGGGGGCCCGCGCGAGGTGCTCGCGCACGCGCTCGAGCGCCTCGTCGGTCCAGCCGGTGGTGCCGACGACGGCGTGCAGCCCCGCGTCGATGAGCGCGTGCACGTTCGCCTCGGTCGCGGCCGGCACGGTGAAATCGATGCCCACCTGGGCGCCGGTCGAGGCGAGGCGCGCGACGTCGTCGCCGGAGTCCAGCGCGGCGACCAGCTCGAGGTCAGCGGCGCCGCGGACCGCCGCCGCGACGGCGGTGCCCATCCGGCCGGCCGCGCCCAGGACGGCGACGCGAACGCGCTCGGGGCTGCTCGGGGTGCTGCTCGCTGGGGTGCCACTCACGGGGGTGCTGCTCGACTCGCTCACGGGACGAAACCCTAACCGCTGCGCCCGAACGCGAACGTCCGCACCCCAGGGTGCCGGAGCACCGCGGGATGCGGACGCGTGCGTGCAGCGCGAGCGGTCAGTCGCCGAACGGGCCGATGCGGACCACCGAGCGCGGGCGCGCGGCCAGCTCGACCGCAAGTTCGCGGACCTGCTCGGCCGTCACCGCGCGGACCAGCTCGAGGGACTCCTCGAGGTCGGTCAGCTCGCCGTGCACCAGCTCGGCCTTGCCGAGCCGGCTCATGCGGGAGCCGGAGTCCTCCATGCCGAGCACGAGGCCGCCCGAGAGCTGGCCGATGCTGCGCGCGAGCTCGCCGGGCGTGATGCCGTCGGACGCGAGCCGCTCCCACTCGGTCTCGAGCAGCGCCGTGACCTCGTCCACCTTCGACGGGGTGCAGCCCGCGTAGAGCCCGAAGATGCCCGTGTCGGCGTGGCCAGACGCGAACGAGTACGTCGAGTACGCCAGGCCCCGCTTCTCGCGGATCTCCTGGAACAGCCGCGACGACATGCCACCGCCGAGGACCGCGTTGAGCACCGAGAGCGTGAAGCGGCGGGGATCCGTCGCGGTCAGGCCGAGGCCGCCGATGATGACGTTGGCCTGCTCGGTGGTGCGGCGGACCGTGACGTGCGAGCCCTGCGTCGGCACGCCCTCGAGCGCACCGGGCGCGACCGAACCGACCCGGCGCCCGATCGGCGCGACCGACGTCGTCGTGTCCCAGCCGCCGACCTCGAGGGCGCCGAGCACCTGCGCGCACAGCGCGTCGTGGTCGACGCCGCCGGCCGCCGTCACGACGAGCGTGCGGGGGTCGTAGTGCTCGCGATAGTGGTCCCACACCGCGGCGCGGGGCACCGCGCGGATGGTGTCGGGGGTGCCGCCGATCGGCCGCCCGAGCGCGTGTGCGCCGAGGACCGTGGCGGTGAACTGCTCGTGCACGACGTCGGACGGGTCGTCGTCGTTCATCGCGAGCTCTTCGAGGATGACGCCGCGCTCGGTCTCGAGCTCGTCGGCATCCAGGCGGGCCGAGGTGACCATGTCCGTGATGACGTCGACCGCCATCGGCAGGTCGCTGTCGAGCACCCGGGCGTAGTAGCAAGTGTGCTCCTTGCCGGTGGCCGCGTTGGCCTCGCCGCCGACGGCGTCGAACGCCTCGGCGATGTCCATCGCCGAGCGCTCTGTGGTGCCCTTGAACAGCAGGTGCTCGAGGAAGTGCGTCGAGCCGTGATGGCCGTCGCGCTCGTCGCGCGAGCCGACGCCGACCCAGGCGCCGACCGTGGCCGAGCGGACGCCGGGCATCCGCTCGGTCAGGACCCGCACCCCGCCGGGCAGGACGGAACGACGCACGATCGCGTCGCCGCCTGGCCCGGCGGTGAGCTCGCTGCCCGGTTCCCCGGGCTCGACGAGCGGAAAGGCGAGTGGCACGTCAGACGTCGGCGTTCGCCGGCACGGCGGCGGAGGACTCCGCCGCGTCGTCACCCTCGACCACGGCGTGCAGCGACAGCTTGCCGCGCGGGTCGATCTCGCCGATCTCGACCTGGACCTTCTGGCCCACGGTCAGGACGTCCTCGACGTTCTCGACACGCTTGCCACCGACGAGCTTGCGGATCTGCGAGATGTGCAGCAGCCCGTCCTTGCCCGGCGAGAGCGAGATGAACGCGCCGAAGGTCGTGGTCTTGACCACGGTGCCCACGAAGCGCTCGCCGATCTCCGGCATCATCGGGTTGGCGATGGCGTTGATCGCGGCCCGAGCGGCCTCGGCCGACGGGCCGTCGGTCGCGCCGATGTAGACCGTGCCGTCGTCCTCGATGGAGATGTCGGCGCCGGTCTCCTCCTGGATCTGGTTGATCATCTTGCCCTTCGGCCCGATGACCTCGCCGATCTTGTCGATCGGCACCTTCACGGAGATGACGCGGGGGGCGTTCGGGGACATCTCGTCCGGGACGTCGATGGCCTCGGCCAGCACGTCGAGGATCGCCAGGCGCGCGTCGCGGGCCTGGGTCAGGGCCGACGCGAGCACCGACGCCGGGATGCCGGCGATCTTGGTGTCGAGCTGGATGGCCGTGATGAACTCGCGGGTACCGGCGACCTTGAAGTCCATGTCGCCGAACGCGTCCTCGGCGCCGAGGATGTCGGTCAGGGCCGCGTAGCGGGTCTCACCGTTCACCGTGTCGGAGATGAGGCCCATCGCGATGCCGGCGACGGGTGCGCGCAGCGGCACGCCCGCGTTGAGCAGCGAGAGGGTCGAGGCGCAGACCGAGCCCATCGACGTGGAGCCGTTGGAGCCCAGCGCCTCGGAGACCTGGCGGATCGCGTAGGGGAACTCCTCGCGGCTCGGCAGGACGGGCATGAGCGCCCGCTCGGCGAGCGCGCCGTGGCCGATCTCGCGCCGCTTCGGCGAGCCGACGCGGCCCGTCTCCCCGGTCGAGTAGGGCGGGAAGTTGTAGTTGTGCATGTAGCGCTTGCGCGTCTCGGGCGCGAGCGTGTCCAGCTGCTGCTCCATGCGGAGCATGTTCAGCGTGGTGACGCCCAGGATCTGGGTCTCGCCGCGCTCGAACAGCGCCGAACCGTGCACGCGGGGCAGGACCTCGACCTCGGCGGACAGGGTGCGGATGTCCGCGAGCCCGCGGCCGTCCATGCGGACGCCGTCCGTGAGCACGCGCTGGCGCACGAGCTGCTTGGTGATGCCCCGAACCGACGCGGACAGCTCCTTCTCGCGGCCCTCGAACTGACCGGACAGCTGCGCGACCGCGGCGGACTTGATCTCGTCGAGGCGCGCCTCGCGGTCGTGCTTGTCCGCGATGGTGAGCGCCACGGTGAGGTCGGCCTCGACGACGGCCTTGACGGCGGCGTACGTGTCGTCCTGGTAGTCGAGGAAGCGCGGGAACTCGCGGACCGGCTTGGCGGCGCGAGCGGCGAGGTCGGACTGCGCCTCGCAGAGCAGCTTGAGGAACGGCTTGGCGGCCTCGAGGCCCTCGGCGACGACGGCCTCGGTCGGCGCGCCGGCACCCTCGGAGATGAGGTTCCAGGAATCGTTCGTGGCCTCGGCCTCGACCATCATGATGGCGACGTCGTCACCAGCGATGCGACCGGCGACGACCATGTCGAAGACGGCGCGCTCCTTGTCGGAGTACTTCGGGAACGCGATCCACTGGCCGTCGACCAGCGCGATGCGCACACCGGCGATCGGGCCGTCGAACGGCAGGCCGGACAGCTGCGTGCTGAGCGACGCGGCGTTGATCGCGAGCGTGTCGTACGAGTCGTCGGGGTGCAGCGCCATCACCGTGATGACGACCTGGACCTCGTTGCGCAGGCCCTTGATGAAGGTCGGCCGCAGCGGGCGGTCGATCAGGCGGCACGCCAGGATCGCCTCGGTGGACGGGCGGCCCTCGCGGCGGAAGAACGAGCCGGGGATGCGCCCGGCGGCGTACATCCGCTCCTCGACGTCGACCGTGAGCGGGAAGAAGTCGAACTGCTCCTTCGGGTGCTTGCCGGCCGTCGTGGCCGACAGGAGCATCGTCTCGCCGTCGAGGTAGGCGACGGCGGAGCCGGCGGCCTGGCGCGCGAGGCGCCCGGTCTCGAAGCGCACCGTGCGCTTGCCGAACTTGCCGTTGTCGATGATGGCTTCGCTGAACTCGATCTCGGGACCCTCCATGGGTACCCTCCTCTTTCGTGAAGGCGCCGACCGCTTCGTTGCGATCTTCGATGGAGGCCTGCGGAGCGAGGCTCCGCGGGCCACTACCGAGGACCGGCGGAGCCGGGGCGGCGCGTGGGTTGTGCAGGTGACGTCTAGGGGGCGGGGCACAGGGCCCTCGCAACGCCAGCCCGGACCTCAGTGAGGTCCGGGCTGGCGGATGGTGCTAGCGGCGCAGGCCGAGGCGCTCGATCAGCGCGCGGTAGCGGCCGATGTCGATGCGCTTGAGGTAGCTGAGCATCCGGCGGCGCTTGCCGACGATGAGCAGCAGCCCGCGGCGGCTGTGGTGATCGTGCTTGTGCTCCTTGAGGTGCTCGGTCAGGTCGGTGATCCGAGCGGTCATCATGGCGATCTGGACCTCAGGAGACCCGGTGTCGCCCTCGTGCGTGGCGTACTCGGTCATGATGGACTGCTTCTTTACTGCGTCGAGGGGCACGGTTCTCCTAGTGTGTTCGCTGCGCGGTGCTCTGGGGCACATCCACCCGAGCGCTCTGGGTCCGCGGCCGATCTGACGGCGACCTGATACTACCAGCCGGCGGGCGGCCCGCCCGCCGCGACGAGCAGCTCGCGGGCGCGAGCGACGTCGTCGTGCATGGTCGCGACCAGCTCGTCGATCGAGTCGAAGCGCAGCGTCGCGCGCAACCGGGCCACGAACTCCAACGCGACGTCCTCGCCGTACAGGTCGAGATCCGTCCGGTCCAGGACGTAGGCCTCGACGCGGCGGGCGACGCCGTCGAACGTCGGGTTGGTGCCGACCGAGATCGCGGCGGGCAGCACGGCGTCGGCCGCGTCGGGCGCCAGGTCGAGCCGGCGCAGCCAGCCCGCGTAGACGCCGTCGGCCGGGACCATGCCCGCCGCGTCGGCGCTGAGGTTGGCGGTCGGGTAGCCGAGCTCGCGGCCGCGCGCATCACCGTGCACGACGACGCCGCGCACCCGGTGCGGGCGGCCGAGGATGCTCGCGGCCTCGGTGACCCGCCCGTCGGTGAGCAGCTCGCGAACCCAGGTCGAGGACCAGCGCCGGTGCAACGGGTCCGCGACGCGCGACAGGTGCTCCTCGTCGGGCGTCCGGCCGAGAGGTGCCTCGGGCTCCGGCTCGGCCGCGAGGTCCTCGATGACGTCGACGGCGAAGCCGTACTTCGCGCCCAGCTCGGTCATCGTCGTGAGGTCGCCCGCGTTCTCCCAGCCGAACCGGACGTCGCGGCCGACGACGACGGTGCGCGCGCCGAGGGCGTGCACCAGGTAGCGGCTGACGAACTCCTCCGGCGTCTGCCGCGCGAAGTCGAGCGTGTAGGTGAGCATCAGGACGGCGTCGAGACCCGTGCGCTCGAGCAGCAGCAGGCGGTCCTCGTCGCCCGTGAGCAGCGGCGGGGCGGTGTCCGGGTGGTGCACCTGCGCGGGGTGCGGAGAGAAGGTGACCGCGACCGCCCGCGCCCCGGCCGCGCGCGCGTCCGTGACCATCCGGGTGAGCACGCTGTGGTGCCCGCGGTGCACGCCGTCGAAGTTGCCGAGCGTGACCACCGAGGGTCCGAAACCGGTCGGTACCTCGGCGAGGTCGGTCCAACGGTGCACGAAACGCTCCTGAGTTGCAGTCAGTGATCTGGTCCTGCCGTCCCGCCACCCCAGGGCAACAGCGAGGACAAGACTGCCACGCCCGCCGCGCGGCCCAAGCACCGAGCCGGCCGGGGCGGCGGCTAGGCGGGGGCGAAGACCAGGACCGGGCGGGCGTGAGGGCCGTCGGCCGTCAGCAGCGCGGCGAGCGTGCCGTCCGGTGCGATGGCCGCGATCGGGTCGCTCGGGGCGGGCTCGCCCGCGTCGATGCGCTTGCCGTAGGACAACGCCGTCGCCTCGTCGGCGGTGAGCTCGCGCACCGGGAAGGTCGCGCGCGCCGCGGCCGCGAGCGGCAGCACCTCGAGCGGCGTCGAGTCGGGGTGCGCCTCGAGCTCGTCCAGCGTGCGCGCGAGCCCGATCGGGTAGCCGCCCACGCGCGTGCGCCGCAACGCCGTCAGGTGCCCCCCGACGCCGAGCCCGGTGCCGAGGTCGCGGGCCAGCGCGCGGATGTAGGTGCCCGAGGTGCACACGACGGTGACGTCCACGTCGACGGCCGTGCCGCCGTCGTCGGCGAGCTCCTCGGCACGTACGTCGTGCACGGTGAAGCTCACGATCGTGACCGGGCGCGCGGCGAGCTCGAACTGCTCGCCGGCGCGCACGCGGGCGTACGCGCGCTGGCCGTCGACCTTGATCGCGCTGACGGTCGAGGGGACCTGCTCGATGGGCCCGGTGAGCGCGGCCACTCCCGCGTCGATCGCCGGGCGGGTGACCGCGGCGGCGTCGACGGTCGCGATGACCTCGCCCTCGGCGTCGTCGGTGTTCGTCGCGACGCCGAGCCGGATGGTCGCGGTGTACTCCTTGTCGGCGCCGACGACGTACGTGAGCAGCTTCGTCGCCCGGCCGATGCCGAGCACGAGCACCCCGGTCGCCATCGGGTCGAGCGTGCCCGCGTGGCCGACCTTGCGCGTGCCCGCGATCCCGCGCATCCGCGCGACGACGTCGTGGCTGGTCCAGCCCGCGGGCTTGTCGACGATGACGAGGCCGTCGGCGGCCGTCGGTCGGCGCGCGGCGCGCGGGCCGCGGTCCGTCCGGGGCTTCCGGGGCGCTCTGCCCGCCCGAGGCGCGCTCTCCGCGGCCGGCGTCGCGATCATCGGGACACCGCCGCGTGCGCGCCGGTCGCACCAACGCTGGCCGCACCGACGCTGGTCGCACCGACGCTGGCGGCGCCGAGGGCGTCGCCGAACGTGCACTCCGCGAGCGCCGCGAGGGCCGCGCTCTCGCCCAGGTGCTCGGCCGCGTCGACCGCGAGGAGCACGCTGATGAGCATGCCGTGGGCGACGAACACCCGGGCCTCGTCCGGACCCTCCCCCGTCCGCTCGCGGTACAGCCGGAACGCGTCGCTGAGCGTCGCGCGCGCGAGCCGGCCGATCTCGGGGTCCGAGCCCGCGGCGAAGCCGTGCAGCACCAGGCGAAGCAGGTCGTGGTCGGTGAGCAACCCGATGTAGGCGTCCCCCATCCGCGCCTTCGCCTCAGGCCCCGCCGGCACCGCCGCGAGGGTGTCGACGATCTGGGTGCACGCCCGGGTGTAGACCTCGACGAAGAGCTGCTGCTTGCCCCCGAACAGGCGGACCACGTAGGGCTGCGAGACGCCCGCCGCGCGCGCGACCTGGTCGGTCGTCGTGGCGGCGTAGCCGCCGTCCGCGAACGCCGACCGCGCCGCGTGCAGGATCTGCTCGCGGCGCTCGTGCGCCGTCATGCGTCGAAGGGCGGTTCCGGAAGTCATGGTTGACAGGTTATCAGTCGATAACTACGGTCGGGAGAGTAGTTATCATCCGATGCTTACCGCGTGCTCACAGGAGATCTCATGACCATCAGCGCTCCCCCCGGACCGCTCGGGCCGACGCCCGCCGGTCCCGCCCCGGTCGCCCCGGCCGGCCGGCCCGCCCCCGCCCCGCGGGCCGTCCCGCTCGCACTGGCGCTCGCTGCGGCGTCCCTGCCGATGTTCATGTCCTCGCTCGACAACCTGGTCATGACCAGCGCGCTGCCGGTCCTCCAGACCGCGTTCGGCGCGAGCGTCGAGCAGCTCCAATGGATGATGAACTCCTACACCCTGGCGTTCGCGACCCTCATGCTCGCCGCCGCGACGCTCGGCGACCGGTGGGGTCGCCGGCGCCTGTTCCTCGGCGGCATCGCCGTCTTCACGCTGGCGTCGATCGGCTCCGCGCTCGCCACGAGCGCCGGCGCGCTCATCGCGGCCCGCGCCGTCCAGGGCGTCGGCGCGGCCGCGATCATGCCGCTCTCCCTCACCCTGCTCGCCAGCGCCGTGCCCGTCTCGCGCCGCGCGATGGCCATCGGCGTCTGGGGCGGCGTCTCGGGGCTGGGCGTGGCGCTCGGTCCCGTGATCGGCGGCGCCGTCGTCGACGGCTTCTCCTGGCAGGCGATCTTCTGGCTCAACGTCCCGATCGCGCTCATCGCGGTGCCGCTGATCCTGCGCGCCCTGCCCGAGTCCTACGGGCGCCGCCAGCCGCTCGACATCGCCGGGCTCGTGCTGGTCGGCGCGGGGGTGCTCGCCACGGTCTGGGGCATCGTGCGCGCCAACGAGCTCGGCTGGACCTCGCTCACCGTCGCGGGCTCGCTCACGGCCGGGATCGCGCTGATCGCGGCGTTCGGGTGGCACGAGGGCCGGACCGCGTACCCGCTCGTCCCCCTGCGCCTGTTCCGCTCGCGCAGCTTCTCGGTCGCCAACGTCACGTCCCTCGCGTTCAGCCTCGGGATGTTCGGGTCGGTGTTCCTGCTCGCGCAGTACCTGCAGGTCGTCAGCGGGTACACGCCGCTGGAGGCGGGCATCCGGACCCTGCCGTGGACGGCCGCCCCGATGATCGTCGCACCGATCGCGGGCCTGCTCGCTCCCCGCGTCGGCGTGCGCGTCCTGCTCGCCACGGGGCTCACGTTCCAGGCGGTCGGGCTAACCTGGCTCGCCGTCCTGACCACGACGACGGCCGCCTACGGCTCGCTGGTGCCCGGCTTCGTCCTCGCGGGGGTGGGCATGGGCCTGACGTTCGCGCCCAGCGCGACCGCCGTCCTCGCCGACATGGCCCCCGACGACCACGCCACCGCCAGCTCGACGAACTCGACCATCCGCGAGATCGGCGTCGCGCTCGGGGTGGCGGTGCTCGTCGCGGTCTTCCAGGCGAGCGGCGGCACGCTGACCCCGACCGGCTACGACGACGGCCTGCGCGCCGCCATCCTCACCGGCGCCGGGGTGCTCGCCCTGGGCGCCGTCGCGACGCTCTGGCTCCCCCGGCACCGGCGCGCGGACTAGCTGGCCCGCCGGGTTCCGCCGACGGCGGTCTACGCGTCGCGGTCCGCGGGCTCGGCGGGCTCGCCGTCGTCGGTGTCGTCTTCTTCGTCGAACGCGGGCTCGGGCTTGCGGTACGGGTCGGCGTCGCCTGCGTAGACGGCGCCGGCCGCGAGGGCCGCGACCTCCGAGTCGCGACGGGCCGCCTCGTGCAGCGCGGCCTCGAGGGTCGCGGCGACCTCCGGGACGGCGTCGAGCACGAACTCGAGCGACGGCGTCAGCCGGATCCCGGTCTGCTTGCCGACCTCGGACCGGATGAGGCCCTTCGCGCTCTCGAGCGCCGCGGCGGAACCGGCGCGGGCCTCCTCGTCGCCGAGCACGGTGTAGAACACCGACGCGTGCTGCAGGTCGCCGGTGACGCGCACATCGGTCACCGTGACGAAGCCGAGCCGCGGGTCCTTGACCCGGGTGTCGATCATCTTCGCGACGATGACCTGGATCCGGTCGGCGAGCTTGCGCGCGCGTGCGTGATCAGCCATGACTTGAACTCCTTCTCGGACGAGCTTCCAGTACTACCAGCGCCCGGTACCCGGGCGGACGGGAAGGCCCGGGCGACGACGCGTGTCGTCACCCGGGCCGAACCGCTACTGCCGTGCCACGACCCCCTACTTGCGGGGCTTCTCGCGCATCTCGAACGTCTCGATCACGTCGCCGATCTCGACGTCGTTGAACGAGCCGAGCCCGATACCGCACTCGTAGCCCTCGCGGACCTCGGTGGCGTCGTTCTTGAACCGCTTGAGCGACTCGACCGTGAGGTTGTCCCCCATGACCTTCTCGTTGCGCAGCACACGCGCCTTCGAGTTGCGGACGATCGTCCCGGACCGCACGAGCGAACCCGCGACGTTCCCGAACTTGGAGGACCGGAACACCTCGCGCACCTCTGCGGTACCGAGCTGGACCTCCTCGTACTCCGGCTTGAGCATGCCCGTGAGCGCGCTCTCGACGTCGTCGATCGCGGCGTAGATGACCGAGTAGAACCGGACGTCGACGCCTTCGCGGTCCGCCAGCTCCTCGACCCGCTCGGCGAACTTGACGTTGAACCCGATGATGATCGCGTTGTCGACCGTGGCCAGGTTGACGTCGTTCTGCGTGATGGCACCCACCCCACGGTGGATGACCCGCAGCTCGACCTCTTCGCCCACGTCGATCTTGAGCAGCGAGTCCTCGAGCGCCTCGACGGCACCGGACACGTCGCCCTTGAGGACCAGGTTGAGGGTCTCGACCTTGCCCTGCTGGAGCGCCTGAGTGAAGTCCTCGAGGCTGATGCGCTTGCGGCGCTTGGCGAGCAGCGCGGCCCGCTGGGCGGCCTCGCGCTTCTCGGCGATCTGCCGCGCCGTCCGCTCGTCGGACGCCACGAGGATCGTGTCGCCGGCGCCGGGCACCGAGGCCAGACCGAGCACCATGACCGGACGCGCCGGACCGGCCGCCGTGACGGCCTCGCCGTGCTCGTCGAACATCGCGCGGACCCGCCCGTGAGCGGTACCCGCCACGATCGCGTCGCCGATGTGCAGCGTCCCGGACTGGACCAGCACGGTCGCAACCGCACCGCGGCCCTTGTCGAGGTTCGCCTCGATGGCCACACCGCGCGCCGGCTTGTCGGGGTTCGCCCGCAGGTCGAGCGCGGCGTCGGCCGTCAGGAGCACGGCCTCGAGGAGTGCCTCGATACCCATGCGCTTGAGCGCGGAGACGTCGACGAACATCGTGTCGCCGCCGTACTCCTCCGCCACGAGGTTGTACTCGGTGAGCTGCTGGCGGATCTTGGAGGCGTTGGCCCCCTCCTTGTCCACCTTGTTGACCGCGACCACGATCGGCACGTTGGCCGCCTGGGCGTGGTTGAGCGCCTCGATCGTCTGCGGCATCACGCCGTCATCGGCCGCGACCACGAGGATCGCGATGTCGGTGACCTGCGCACCACGTGCACGCATGGCGGTGAACGCCTCGTGACCCGGGGTGTCGATGAAGGTGATGGCGCGGTCGACGCCCTCGTGCATCGTGCGGACCTGGTAGGCACCGATGTGCTGGGTGATGCCACCGGCCTCGCCCGCGACGACGTCGGTCTGGCGGATCGCGTCGAGGAGCTTCGTCTTACCGTGGTCGACGTGACCCATGACGGTCACGACCGGCGGACGGGCCTTGAGCTGCGAGTCGTCCTCGTCCGCCAGCTCGGCGTCGAGGTCGATGTCGAAGGCCCCGAGCAGCTCGCGGTCCTCTTCCTCGGCCGAGACCATCTCGATGACGTAGCCGAGCTCGGCGGCGAGCGTGCCGAACATGTCCTCGTCGAGCGACTGCGTCGCGGTCACCATTTCACCGAGGTGGAACAGCACCGTGACGAGGCTGGCCGGGTTCGCGTCGATCTTGTCCGCGAAGTCGTTCAGCGACGAGCCGCGACGCAGGCGGACCGGGGTCGTGCCGCTGCCGCGAGGCACCTGCACGCCACCCAGCGAGGGCGCCTGCATCTGCTCGAACTCCTGGCGCTTCGCGCGCTTCGACTTCCGCCCGCGAACGGGGCGGCCTCCGGCGCGGCCGAAGGCACCCTGCGTGCTGCCGCGACCGGCACCACCGGGACGACCGCCGCCGCCGGGACGACCGGCGAAGCCGCCGGGCGCTCCACCCGGAGCGCCACCGGCGCCGCCGGGACGACCGGCGTAGCCGCCGCCACCGCCGGGACGGGCACCGCCACCGGCGCGCCCACCACCAGGGCCGCTGGCCGGACGGTCACCGGGGCGACCGACCGCGGTGCGCTGCGGCATCATGCCGGGGCTCGGACGCGGTCCGCCCGGGCGGGGGCCGCCGGGACGGGGACCGCCGGGACGCTCGCCTGCGGGGGCGGGAGTTCCCGCGGCCGCGGCCGGGTCGACCCGACGCTCGCCGGGCCGGGGCATGCCCTGGCTCGGGGCGAACGGGTTGTTGCCGGGGCGGGGTCCGCTCGTGCGGGCCGCGCCCGGTCGGGCGGGGGCCGCGGGAGCAGCAGGCGCCGCGCCGGATCCGCCGGAGCGCGGCATCCCCTGGCTCGGCGCGAACGGGTTGTTGCCGGGACGAGGGGCGCCGGGGCGACCACCCGTCGCGGGTGCGGCGGCAGGCGCGGGCGCCGCCGGGGCGGGCCGCGGGCCGGGTGCGGGCGCGACGCGCGGCGCCGAGGCAGCCGGTGCGACGACGGCGGGAGCGGCGGGCGCCGCGGGTGCGGGGCTCGACGCGGCCGGTGCGGCGGGCGCCACCGGTGCAGCGGTCGCGGCGGGCGTCGCCGGTACGGCGGGCGCTGCGGGCTTGGAGCCACCGGGCTTGGGCGCTGCCGGGGTAGCGGCACCGTCGGACGCACCGGCCGGGTACAGGTCGCGCAGCTTGCGCACAACCGGCGGCTCGATGGTCGAGGATGCCGAGCGGACGAACTCTCCGAGCTCGCCCAGCTTGTTCATGATCGTCTTGCTTTCCACACCGAGCTCTTTAGCGAGCTCGTATACGCGGACCTTGGCCACAACTCTCCTGTCTCGGTCCGCCCGGACAGGGTCAGACCGTCGTTAGTGCTGGGTACTCATCGCTGGGTACTCATCGCTGGGAACTCATCGTTGGATGCTCATCGGGCAGCCATCGGCTTCCAACCCGCTTTCGTGTCGATGTTCGGTCACTGCTCAGGCGAGGGCTTCGGAAGCACTCACCGCCGATCGTCGTGCTGGCTAGTGCTCCCGTGCCGCAAGGAAGCCGCGCACCGCAGAGGTGTCCACCGGACCCGCTATGCGCAGGGCCCGAGGGAACGCCCGACGGCGCTCGGCAAGCTCGAGGCACGAAGGATCGGGGTGCAGCCACGCTCCCCTGCCCGGCAGGCTCCGCCCGGTGTCGATGACCAGCACCGGAATCTCTCCCGGGCCGCAGTCTGTCGCCACCACGCGGTGCAAGACGGACCTGGAACCCTGCGACCGGCACCCTACGCACGTGCGGACCGGGCCAGGGATCGACTCGGGAGCGCTCGCGCGGGAGCGCCGGGCTTCGGGCCCAGCACCCCCAAGTCTAACGCTCCGGCTCACCGAGCGTTACCGGATGATCCCTCGGCGTCGTGGGTCGCGGCGCCGCCGGGTGCGGAGGTCGGCCCGCCGGCCGTCGCGTCGGGCCGACCCTCGTGCGCGGGCTCGGCGACCGCGGCGTCGGACCGGATGTCGATCCGCCACCCGGTGAGCTTCGCGGCGAGGCGGGCGTTCTGTCCCTCCTTGCCGATCGCGAGCGACAGCTGGAAGTCCGGCACGATGACGCGGGCCGAGCGGGCCACGGCGTCGACGACGGTGACCGACAGGACGCGGGCCGGCGAGAGGGCGTGCGCGACCATCTCGGCGGGGTCGTCGCTGTGGTCGACGATGTCGATCTTCTCGCCGTGCAGCTCGGACATCACCGCACGCACGCGCGAGCCGAGCGGCCCGATGCAGGCGCCCTTGGCGTTGAGCCCGGGGATCTTCGTGCGCACCGACATCTTGGTGCGGTGCCCGGCCTCGCGCGCGATCGAGATGATCTCGACCGAGCCGTCGGCGACCTCGGGGACCTCGAGCGCGAACAGCTTGCGCACGAGGTTGGGGTGCGTGCGCGAGAGCGTGATCTGCGGCCCGCGCGGGCCGCGGCCGACATCGAGCACGAAGGCGCGCAGCCGCTCGCCGTGCACGTACTTCTCGGTGGGCACCTGCTCGTGCGCGGGCAGGACGGCCTCGGTGCCGCCGACGTCGACGAGCACGACCCGCGGATCGCGACCCTGCTGGATGACGCCCGCGAGGACCTCGCCCTCCTTGCCGCGGAAGTTGCCGAGCACCTGGTCGTCCTCGGCGTCGCGCAGGCGCTGGACGATGACCTGGCGGGCCGTCGCGGTCGCGATCCGGCCGAAGCCGTCGGGCGTGTCCTCGTACTCGGGGCCCGGGTCGCTCGCGACCCCGTCTTCGCCGACGACGACGTCGTCCGTGGCCCACACGGTGACGTGACCCGACTTGCGGTCGACGACGACACGCGCCTTCTCGCGGGCGCCCGGCGTGCGGTGGTAGGCGGACAGCAGGGCCTGCTCGATGGCCGAGACGAGCACGTCCAGGCTGAGGTCGCGTTCACGCTCCAGCATCCGCAGGGTCGTCATGTCGATGTCCATGTCAGCTCTCTTCGTCTGGGTCGTCGCCGGCCGGGGCGTGGGTGAGCTCGACCTCGACTGCTGCGCTCGTGATGTCCGCGAGCGCGATGTGGGTGGGTACGCCGGTGACGTCACGGCCCGTGGCGGCGTCGACCGGGCTCAGCGTCAGCCGGCCGTCCGTCACGTCGGTGATGCGGCCGAACGCCGAGCCGCTGACGTGGCCGAACGCGGCCACGCCCTCGCGCAGGTTCAGGCGCACGAGCCGCGTGCGGGCCCGCTTGAAGTGGCGGGGTTCGGTCAGCGGGCGGCTCGTGCCGGGGGTGCTGACCTCGAGGGTGTACTCACCCGGGACGGGGGACGCCGCGTCGAGCGCGGCACCGACCTCGCGCGAGACCGCGGCCAGGGTGTCGAGGTCGAGGCTCCCGACGGCGTCCTCGGCCAGGTCGATCGTCACGCGCACCACGGTGCGCCGCCCGGCCGCGCTGATCTCGAGTCCGTCGAGGACCAGTCCTGCTGCGGTGACGACCGGTTCGACCGCCGTGCGAACTCGCTGCGTGCTTGCTGGCGTCGCCATGCTCATCTCCTGTCGGCTCCAACCGGGCAACCCGGCGTGGATTCGACCCTGTGTGAAGTTGTGCGGACCCCAGCCTATCGAGTCCCGGGCGCGGGGCTCGCACACGCGGGACGTGGCAGGATCACCCGCGATGGCTACCAGACCGCTCACGTCCGTGCGCGCGCTCGTTGCGACCGTCGCCCTCGCCGGCCTGCTCGCGGGCTGCGGGGTTCGGCTCGAGACCGAAGCGCCTGCCCCGCTGACCCCCGACGCGACCGAGTCGGCGCGCCAGCGCGGGAGCGCCGACGCCCTGAGCCTCGAGGTGCTCGCCTCCGACCCGGCCGCTGATCCCGCGAACCCGGCGACCGCGGTCCGCGCCACGGTTGCCGCGCACGCGGGCGAGCACCTGCTCGCGCTCGGCGGGGTCTACGCCGACTCGGCGGCCTCGCCCTCGCCCTCGAGCACTGCCACGACCGACCCCGCGCCGGGCGAGGTCGCCGCGGCCTCGACGGACGCCGTCGTCACGCAGCTCACCCAGTCGGCGGCGAACGCGCGCGCCGACGCCGAGACGGTGCCCGACGGCGCGCTCGCGCGGCTGCTCGCCTCGATCGCCGCCGAGCGGCTCCTGCTCGCGCGGCAGCTCGCGGGCGCCGCGACCCCGGCCGTGCCCGAGCTGCCCGGCCTCGTCGCGCCCGACCAGGCCCCGGCCGGCGTTCCGGCGAGCGCGCTGAGCGCGCTGGTCGCGGCCGAGGACGAGGCGGCGTACGGGTACGAGGTCATCGCGGCGAAGCAGTCGGAGACGATGCGCGCCAACGCCCTCGCGCGCGCCGCGGTGCACCGGAGCCGCGCGCAGGACTGGGCCGTCGCCGCCGGGATCTCGCGCACCGGCCTGGACCCACGCCGGACCGCCTACGCGCTCCCGGCCGGTCTCGAGGACCCCGCGACCGCCGCGACCCTGGCCCAGACCATGGAGCAGTCCCTCGCGGCGACGTACGCGGCCCTCGTGGCAAGCGCCGACCCCGACGCGCGCACACCGCTGATCGACGCGCTGGCCGAGGCCACGAACGAGGCGGCCACCTGGGGCGCCCCCACCCCACCCTTCCCGGGCCTCTAACTCACCCCCACCCCGCCCGCCCAGCCCCGCCACCAGCCCCGGTTTTCAGGGGAATGTGTGCGCCACACGCACACATTCCCCTGAAAACCGGGTCGCGGCGGGTGGGTGGGCGGGGGGGGCTAGCGGGGTGGGGCGGGGGTTAGCTCGGGAGGAGGGCGTCTAGGAGCTCGGCTATGCGGTCCGGGGCGTCGGCGACCGGGACCTGCTCGGCCTGCGGGGCGTCGGCGTCGGCGCTCGCGACGCGCGGGCGCACCTCGACCACGCCGTCGGCCAGCCCGCGGCCGACCACGACGACGAGCGGCACCCCGAGCAGCTCCGCATCCGCGAACTTCACGCCGGGCGAGACCTTGGGCCGGTCGTCGAACAGCACCTCGATGCCGCGGCTCGACAGCGTCGTCGCGATGGACTCGGCCGCCTCGAACACGGCGGGGTCCTTGCCGGTCGCGACGACGTGGACGTGCGCGGGGGCGACCTGCGCGGGCCACGCGAGCCCGGCGTCGTCGTGGTGCGCCTCCGCGAGGGCCGCGAGGACGCGCGAGACGCCGATGCCATACGACCCCATGGTCACGACGGTCGCCTTGCCGTTCTTGTCGAGCACCGTCAGGCCGAGCGCCTTCGCGTACTTGCGGCCGAGGGCGAAGATGTGGCCGATCTCGATCCCGCGCGCGAGCTCGAGCGGGCCGGAGCCGTCTGGCGCCTCGTCGCCGGCGCGCACCTCGGCGGCCTCGACCGTGTTCGCCGCGCCGCCCTGGCCCGCGGCGAGGAAGTCCCGCCCCGCCACGAGGTCGAAGACGTGCCGGCCGGGCTCGTTGGCGCCGGTGATCCAGCGGGTGCCGATCGAGATGCGCGGGTCGAGCAGGTAACGGACCCCGAGCGGGGCGCCCTTCGCGTCCGTCCCGGCGTTCTCGCCGAGCGCGGCGGAGCCGATGTAGCCCTTGACGAGCTCGGGCCGCGTCGCGAGGTCGGCCGCGGTCGCGGTCTCCACCTCCGCGGGGGCGAGCGACGCCTCGAGCCGCTTGAGGTCGACCTCGCGGTCGCCCGGCAGGCCCACCACGAGCAGCTCGCGCGCACCCGACGGCTGCACGAGGGCGAGGACGACGTTCTTGAGCGTGTCGGCCGCCGTCCAGGCGCGGTCGGGGCGCCCGAAGCGCTCGTTCGCGACGGCGACGAGCGTGTCGATCGTCGGCGTGTCCGGGGTGTCCTCGACGTGCGCGGCCGGGGCATCGGCGAAGTCGATCGGCGCCGGGGAGGGCGTCGTGACGGCCTCGACGTTGGCGGTGTAGCCGCCGGCCGAGCGGACGTAAGTGTCCTCGCCGATCGGGGTCGGCGTGAGGAACTCCTCGCTGCGCGAGCCGCCCATCGCGCCCGACGTCGCCGCGACGATGACGTACTCGAGGCCGAGACGCTCGAAGATCCGCCGGTAGGTGTCGCGCTGGATCTGGTAGGACGCCTCGAGCCCGGCGTCGTCGATGTCGAACGAGTAGGCGTCCTTCATCACGAACTCGCGGCCGCGGATGAGGCCCGCGCGCGGGCGCACCTCGTCGCGGTACTTCGTCTGGATCTGGTAGAGCGACAGCGGCAGGTCCTTGTAGGACGAGTACAGGTCCTTGACCAGGAGCGTGAAGAGCTCCTCGTGCGTGGGCGCGAGCAGGTAGTCCCCGCCCTTGCGGTCCTTGAGCCGGAAGATGTTCGGGCCGTACTCGGTCCACCGGCCCGTGACCTCGTACGGCTCCTTCGGCAGGAGCGCGGGGAAATGCACCTCCTGCGCGCCGGCGGCGTCCATCTCCTCGCGGACGACGGCCTCGACCTTGCGCAGCACGCGCAGCCCGAGCGGGAGCCAGGTGTAGATGCCGGGCGCGGCGCGGCGGATGTACCCCGCGCGCACCAGGAGCCGGTGGCTGTCCACCTCGGCGTCGGCCGGGTCCTCCCGCAGAGTCCGGACGAACAGGGACGACATCCGCAGCAGCATGGGCGTCAGCCTACTGTCGGCGGCCGCCCGCTCCACCCGCGGCCTCGCTCCCCCGCCTACCCGCTCCCGTCGCCGCACCCGCTGCGCCCACCACGCCGTTCGGGCGGTGCATCGGCGCGCGGTGCGCCACGATGGGCGGATGCCGGAGCTGCCCGAGGTCGAGGCGCTCGCGCGCTTCCTGCGCGAGCGGACGGTCGGGCACGCCGTGGCCGCCGCCGACATCGGCGCGATCAGCGCGCTCAAGACGTTCGCCCCCGCGCCGGCCGACCTCGTCGGGCAGACCGTGCGGGGCGTGTCGCGCCACGGCAAGTGGCTCGACGTGGCGACGGGCCCGCCCCCGGGTGCGCCGGCGTCGTCGGCCGCCGACCTCGCCGACGACGCCGGCCCGCACCTGGTCTTCCACCTCGCCCGGGCCGGGTGGCTGCGCTGGTCGGACAAGGCCCCCACGACGCGCGTGCGCCCGGGGAAGTCGCCGCTGGCGCTGCGCGTGCGATTCGACGACGGCGCCGGGTTCGACCTGACGGAGGCAGGCACGCGCAAGCGGCTCGCGGTGCACGTCGTCGACGACCCGCAGCAGGTCCGGGCGATCGCGACGCTCGGCGTCGAGCCGCTGAGCCCGGAGTTCACCGTCGAGCGGCTCACGGCCCTGCTCGCCGCGCGCAACCAGCAGATCAAGGGGCTGCTCCGCGACCAGTCGGTGATCGCGGGGATCGGCAACGCGTACTCCGACGAGATCCTGCTCGTGACGCGCACCAGCCCGTTCGCGCTCACCCGCTCGCTCAGCGCAGCCCGGATCGCGGCCCTGCACGTCGCGATCGGCGACGTGCTGACCGAGGCGATCGCGGCGTCGGCGGGCAAGCCCGCGGCGGAGCTGAAGGACTCCAAGCGGCGCGGCATGCGCGTGCACGGCCGCGCGGGCCTTCCGTGCCCGGGGTGGGACGGCGTCCCGTGCGGCGACACCGTGCACGAAGTGAGCTTCGCGGACTCGGCACTGCAGTACTGCCCCACCTGCCAGACGGACGGCCACCCCCTCGCCGACCGTCGGCTCAGCCGCCTCCTGCGCTGACCTGGGGCGACCCTCCCGTGGGCGCGGTGGACGGCGAGATGTCCACAGGCCGGCCGGCGGGGGCTTGGCTGGGCCGGCGCGGGTGGGCACGGTCGGGCGATGGACACCACGACTGCCTCGGACCTGCTCGACGGCCTCGCTCCCGGCGGCCCGCCGCGCGTGTTCGGGCGGCACGCGCTCGAACGCGCCGGGCTCGGGCACGCCGAGGTGCGCGAGCTCGTGCGCACGGGTCGGCTCGTGCGCCTGCACCACGGCTGGTACGCGCTCGCGGACCCGGCCCGATTCCCGGTCGAGGCCTACCTCCTGCGGGTGCGGGCCTTCCTCGCCGCCGACGCCGAGCGCCGCGCCGCCGGTCACGTCGCAGGCGGCGAACCGATCCTCACGGGGGCCGCTGCGCTCGTGCTGCACGGCCTCCCGCTGCTCGGCACGCCGCCCGCCGCGATCACGGTCGCCCGCGCCTACCCCGGCGGCCGCTCGGGGGGCGGGTTGATCCGGCCGACGGGCCCGCTCGGCGCCGACGACGTCGTGCGGCGCGACGGCGCGCTCGTGGCCGGCCCGGCCCGCGCGGCGCTCGACGTCGCCCGCTGGCACACGGTCCAGGCGGGCGTGGCGGCCGCCGACGCCGCGCTGCGCGCCGGCTCCGTCACGCACGACGACCTCGACACCGCGCTCGCGCGCATGCCGCGCCTGTGGCGGGTGCGCAACGCCCGCCTCGCCCGCGAGCTCGCGTCCCCGCTGTCCGAGAGCCCGGGCGAGTCCTGGTCGGCCGTCGTCCTCGACGCCCTCGGGGTACCGGCCCCGGCGCGGCAGGCCGCGTTCGCGGACCGGGGCGGCTCGATCGGGCGGGTCGACTTCTGGTGGGAGCGGCACCGCGTCGCGGGCGAGTTCGACGGCCGGGCGGCCTACGGACGCGCGGATCCGGCGGTGCGCCCGGGGGCGGCGATGCGCTGGGCCGAGCAGCTCCGGGAGGACCGCCTGCGCGGGCTGGACGTCGCCGTGGTGCGCTGGACGACGGCCGACCT
This sequence comes from Pengzhenrongella sicca, assembly GCF_017569225.1. Taxonomy (GTDB): domain Bacteria; phylum Actinomycetota; class Actinomycetes; order Actinomycetales; family Cellulomonadaceae; genus Pengzhenrongella; species Pengzhenrongella sicca. The sequence continues at coordinate 1,395,368 of NZ_CP071868.1, read as the reverse complement.
CGGCGCACCCGCCGCGCTGCGCGCGCGCCTGGCGGCCGCCGGCGTGCGCCGGTGAGGCGCCACTGAGGCGCCGGTGACCCGATGGCAGGGCGAGTGTGCGGGGCTCGGGGCTCGGCTAGAAGAGGATCGTCGCGAAGGTGCCGACCTGGCGGAAGCCCACGCGGTAGTAGGCCGCGAGGGCGCGGGTGTTGTAGTCGTTGACGTACAGCGAGACGGTCGGGGCGACGTGCGCGCGCGTCATCGCGACGACGGCCGCCATGCCTGCCTCGGAGAAGCCGCGGCCGCGGTAGTCCGGCGCGACCCAGACGCCCTGGACCTGCGCGACCTTGCCGGCGACGGCGCCCAGCTCGGCCTTGAAGATCACCTCGGGGCCTCGGGGCCCGCGGGCCATCCGGATGAACGAGCGCTCCTCGGCGATCAGCGACCGCACACGGGTCTCGTACGGCCCGTTCGGCCCCGAGGCCGGCGAGTACCCGACCTCCTCGGCGAACATCAGCACGCAGGCGGGCAGCACGGCGTCGTACTCGTCTGGCCGCGACACGCGCACGAGCGGATCGGGGGCGACGAGCGGTGCGTGGTCGATCACGAGCGACGGCTGGTTCGCGCGGATCTCGCGCGGCTTCGACCAGGACGGGGCGAGCCGCTCCCACAGCCCGAGGGCCGCGTCGGCCGCGCCGACGATCGACGAGCACCGCCGTCCCTGCGCGCGCGCGAGCGCCGCGAACCCGTCGAGCGCGCCGTCGGCGTCCGGGGGGATGACGGGCACGAGGTTCGCGCCGGACCAGCACACCGCGGCCAGCTCGCCGGCCCGATCGAAGCCCCAGAGCTGCCCGCCGGAGGACTTCAGGCCCGACCGGGCCACCGCGTCGATCCGGTTCGCGGCGAGCACGGACTCGACGGGCATCCGCGCGCACAGCCGGGCCGCCGCCGGGAGGTCGGCGTCGTCGAGCAGCCGACCGCCCACTGCGGTGCCACTGAGGGTGGAGCCACGCCAGCGTGCCATGAGTGAATTGTGCACTACGTGGCTGTGAGCGACACCGGAACGCGCCCAGGCGCCCGCGACAGCCCGGCGCCGGTCACGTCGCGGTCATTCAGCGGTCAGGTGCGCGACCTCAGGACACCGTCACGACGGGCGCGCCGTCGGCGACGGGCTCCATCGACTCGGCGATCCGCATCGCCTCCTCGATCAACGTCTCGACGATCATCGACTCGGGCACCGTCTTGATGACCTGGCCGCGGACGAAGATCTGGCCCTTGCCGTTGCCGGACGCCACGCCGAGGTCGGCCTCGCGCGCCTCGCCGGGTCCGTTCACGACGCAGCCCATGACGGCCACGCGCAGCGGGACCTCGAGGCCCTCGAGCCCGGCGGCGACGCGCTCGGCGAGCGAGTAGACGTCCACCTGCGCCCGGCCGCACGAGGGGCACGAGACGATCTCCAGCTTGCGCGGGCGCAGGTTGAGCGACTGCAGGATCTGGATGCCGACCTTGACCTCCTCGACCGGCGGGGCCGAGAGCGAGACGCGGATCGTGTCGCCGATACCCTTGCTCAGGAGCGCGCCGAACGCCGTCGCCGACTTGATCGTGCCCTGGAACGTCGGGCCCGCCTCGGTCACGCCCAGGTGCAGCGGCCAGTCGCCGCGCTCGGAGAGCAGCTCGTAGGCGCGCACCATGATCACGGGGTCGTTGTGCTTGACCGAGATCTTGAAGTCGTGGAAGCCGTGCTCCTCGAACAGCGAGGCCTCCCAGACGGCGGACTCCACGAGCGCCTCGGGGGTCGCCTTGCCGTACTTGGCGAGCAGACGCGGGTCGAGCGAGCCGGCGTTGACGCCGATCCGGATGGACACGCCGGCGTCGGACGCCGCGCGCGCGATCTGCTTGACCTGGTCGTCAAACTTGCGGATGTTGCCGGGGTTCACGCGCACGGCCGCGCAGCCGGCGTCGATCGCCGCGAAGACGTACTTCGGCTGGAAGTGGATGTCGGCGATCACCGGGAGCTGGGACTTGCGGGCGATGACCGGGAGCGCGTCGGCGTCGTCCTGCGTCGGTACCGCGACGCGCACGATGTCGCAGCCGGCCGCGGTCAGCTCGGCGATCTGCTGCAGGGTCGCGTCGATGTTGGTCGTCTGCGTCGTGCACATGGACTGGACGCTGACGGGGGCGTCGCCACCGACGTCGACCTTGCCGACCTTGATCTTGCGGGTCAGCCGGCGGGGGGCGAGGACCGGGGCCGGGGCCTCCGGCATACCAAGGTTGATGCTCACGCAGCCAGTATCCCTCTTCCGGTGCAGTCCCTCTCGGCGGGCGGCGTCTCGGTCGTCACAGCGAGACCGGGCGCACGATGTCGGCGTAGATCAGCAGCACGCCCACTCCGGCGAGCACCACGAAGACGCCGTACGCGAGCGGCATCATGCGCGCCACGTCGACCGGGCGCGGGCGCGGCAGCCCCCGCAGGCGCGCGACCTGCCGGCGGGCGCCCTCCCAGAGCGCGCCCGCGACGTGGCCGCCGTCGAGCGGGAGAAGCGGGATGAGGTTGAAGACGAACAGCGCGATGTTCAGGGACGCGATCAGGCTGAGCATCGTGACGACCTGACCGAGCAGGCCGAGGTCGCCGCCGCCGTCGGCCGCCACCTCGCCCGCGATCCGGCCGATCCCGACGACGCCGATGACCGAGTTGGCGTCGCGCTCCTGCGAGCCGAACGCCGACTGGGCGACGTCGACGACCCGCGCGGGCAGGTGCAGGACCACCTCGGCGGTCCCGGCGACAGCGGCGCCGATCGCCGCGGGCACCGCCGACAGCGGCTGGCGCGCCAGCACGTAGCTGGGGCCGATGCCCAGGTAGCCCACGGACTCCGTGCGGGCGGTGCCGTCCGCCGCGAGCACGGGCTCGCCGTCGGCGTCCACGACCGCGCGGTCCAGCTGGACTGGGCTGACGGTCAGGGCGACGTCGGCGCCGTCGCGGTCGACGACGACGGGCACGGACTCGCCCCCCGCCTCCCGGATCAGGCCGGACAGCTGCGTCCACGAGGTGACGGCGGTGCCGTCGAAGGAGGTGACGGTGTCGCCGACGGCCAGCCCCGCGGCGGCGGCCGGCGACTGCGGGTCGCCGGCCGCGCACTCGGTGGCGCCGGCGGCGGGCACGCACGGCGTCACGGCCGAGACCGTCGAGGAGAGGCTGGCCACCCCGAGGCCGCAGAGCACGACCGTGAGCAGCACGGTGGCGATGACGAGGTTCATGACCGGCCCGCCGAGCATCACCACGAGCTTCTTCGGCGTCGAGAGCCGGTAGAACGCGCGGTGCTCCTCGCCGGGCCGGATCTCCTCGACGCTGACCTCGCGCGCATCCTGGGCTACGCGGGCGAACCAGTTCGTGACCGGGGGGTTCCCGACGGCGTCGGGCGTCGGGTACATCCCGACCATGCGCACGTACCCGCCGAGCGGGATGGCCTTGATGCCGTACTCGGTCTCCCCGCGCGTGCGCGACCACAGCGTCGGGCCGAAGCCGACCATGTACTGGCTCACCCGCACCCCGAACCTCCGTGCGGGCACCATGTGGCCGACCTCGTGCAGCGCGATCGAGATCAGCACGCCGACGACCATCACCAGCACGCCTACGAGGTACGCCATCAGGTCTCCGATGTGTTGTGCGCGGCGGGGCCCGTGCGGTCGGCCATCATCTCCCGGAAGTCTGACAGTTCGCTGGAGAGTTGGCGCCGCCTCCCACGGATCGCGCCAGTAGATTCGGCAGATGACCACCGAATCCGCCCTGCGGGCCGCGCGCCCGACCCTCGACCAGCGTCGCCGGGTGCTGACCGCCGTACCCGGGCCCCGGTCGCTCGAGCTCGGCGCGCGGCGTGCCGAGTTCGTGGCCGGCGCGGTCACGAGCGCGCTGGGCGTCTACGTCGCCCGGGCCGGCGGCGGGGTGCTCGAGGACGTCGACGGCAACACCTTCATCGACCTCGGGTCGGGCATCGCGGTGACGTCGGTCGGCAACTCGGCCCCCGCCGTCGTCGCCGCCGTGGCCGCCCAGGCCGCCGACTTCACCCACACGTGCTTCATGATCGCGCCCTACGAGGGGTACGTGGCCGTGTGCGAGGCGCTCGCGCGGCTGACCCCCGGCGACCACGCGAAGAAGTCGGTGCTCGTGAACTCGGGCGCCGAGGCGGTGGAGAACGCGGTGAAGATCGCGCGGCACGCGACCGGTCGCGACGCGGTCGTGGTGTTCGACCACGCCTACCACGGCCGCACCAACCTCACGATGGCGATGACCGCCAAGGCGATGCCGTACAAGGCCGGCTTCGGGCCGTTCGCGGGCGAGGTCTACCGGGCGCCGGCGTCGTACCCCCTGCGCGAGCCGGTGCCGATCAGCGGCGCCGACGCCGCCGCCCGCGCGATCGCGGTGATCGAGAAGCAGGTGGGGGCGAGCGCGGTGGCGGCGCTCGTGATCGAGCCGATCCTGGGCGAGGGCGGCTTCATCGTGCCCGCGCCCGGCTTCCTGCCCGCCCTCGCGGCCTGGGCGAGGGCCAACGGCGTCGTCTTCGTCGCCGACGAGGTGCAGACGGGCTTCGCCCGCACCGGCACGATGTTCGCGTGCGAGCACGAGGGCGTCGTGCCCGACCTGGTCGCCACGGCCAAGGGCATCGCGGGCGGGCTGCCGCTCGCGGCGGTGACCGGGCGAGCGGAGCTCATGGACGCCGTGCACGCCGGCGGGCTGGGTGGCACGTTCGGCGGCAGCCCGGTCTCGTGCGCTGCCGCCCTCGCGGCGATCGCCCTGTACGAGCGGGACGACCTGGCCGCCGCGGCGCGCGCGATCGAGGCGCGCATGGTGCCGCGGCTGCGGGCCCTCGCCGACGACGCGCCGCAGATCGCCGAGGTTCGCGGGCGCGGCGCGATGCTCGCGATCGAGCTCGTGCGCCCCGGCACGCTCGAACCCGACGCGGCGGAGGCCGCCCGCATCGCGCGCGAGTGCGCGCAGCGCGGCGTCCTGGTGCTGACCTGCGGCACGTTCGGCAACGTGCTGCGCTTCCTGCCGCCGCTCGTGATCGCGGCCGAGCTGCTCGACGACGCCCTCGACGTGCTGACGGAGGTCGTCCTCGCCCGCTAGCTGCTGACCGCCCACGAATGGGCGGAATCTGATCGAGAAACGGTCAGATTCGGCCCGAACGTGGGGGGTCCAGGGCAAGGAGGGCTCGTTCCGCCGGGCGGGTGAGGCCCGCGCGGCGGTTCTCGGGCTCGGGGCGGGCGCGTTCCCAGGCGAGGGTGTCCGCGAGTGTCTGCGCGAGCGAGCGCGTCACCAGCCCGGCCGCGCGCGCCGCCGCGGTGCTGCGCGCCGCGAAGCCCGCGTACTCGGGCCACGGCAGCCACAGCGGCAGGGAGCGGGGCCCGGCCCAGGGTTCGACGTCGTGGGCGATCAGCCAGTCCGGGCTCGCGTGGACGACCGGCCCGACGTGGCCCGCGACCGACCGCGCGACGGCGAGGTGGTCGGGCAGGCGGACCGTCTCGCCGGCGACGTTGAAGATCCCCGCCAGCGCGCGCTCAACGGCGCCGACCAGCCACGCCGCGAGGTCGCGCACGTCGAGCACCTGGGTGCCGAGTTCGGGCACATCGGGCACCAGGACGCTGCCGTCGGCCGCGGCCGGCCGGTCGAAACGGGCAGGCCAGTACCCGGTCCGGTCCGACTCGTCGCCCGGGCCGCCGATCAGGCCGCAGCGGGCGAGGAGCGAGCGCTCCGGACCGAACGCGTCGAGCACGTGCTGCTCGCACGCGACCTTGGCCTGGCCGTAGTCGTCCATGCTCGTCAGCACGTCGCCCGCGAGCGCGGGCAGGAGATCGGCGTCCTCGGCGTCCCCCGGCGTCGCGGCACCGGCATAGACGCTGCTGGACGACACGAACGCGAAGGTCGCCGCGCTGCCGGACAGCGCCGCGCACGCGCGCCGGACGTGTCCGGGCTGGCGGGACACGTCGAGCACCGCGTCCCACGCCGTCCCGACGACGTCGCGGTACGCGTCCGGCCCGTCGCGGTCGGCGCGGACGACGACGGCGCCGGTCGGCGGGGCCCCCGCAGTCCCCCGCGCGAGGCACGTGACCTCATGCCCGCGAGCAAGCGCGCCCTCCGCCACGAGCCGCCCAACCCACCCATTCCCCCCCAGCACGAGCACCCTCATGCCGCAAGCACACCACTCCCGCCCCGCCCCCGGCGCCTTTTCAAGGGAATGTGTGCGGCAGCCGCACATATTCCCCTGAAAACGCGGAAGTTGGGGAGGGGAGGAGGGTTGGTCAGGAAGGGGGGCGCTCCTGGAGGGACCAGGGGGAGCCGTAGCCTGCCGGTTCGGGGGCCGCCAACAGGTCGAGGAACGGGACCGCGTCGAACGCCTCCGGGCCGAGCACTCCCGCCCCGGACCAGACGCCGGTCGCGAGCAGCTCGAGCGCGACGACGGGGTTGACTGCGGTCTGCCAGACGACGCACTGCGCCCCGTACTCGCGCATCGACCAGGCGTTGTCCACCAGATGGTGCAGGTAGACCTCGCGCGGGCGGCCGTCGAGGCCGAGGCCGGTCACGAGCAGGCCCGCGCACGTGGTGCCCCGCATCCGGTCCCCCAGCGTCGCCGGGTCGGGCAGCACGGCGGCGACGACGTCGCGGGGGCTGACCGCGACGGCGCCGGGGGCGGCGGGGTCGGCCGACTTCACCCGCACGGGCGTCGTCCGGTCGAGCCCGAGGGTGTGCAGGGTGCGCAGCACCGAGATGAACTCCTCGCCCAAGCCGTACTTGAAGGTGACCTTCTTCGCGGTGAGGAAGCGCGGCATCAGCAGCACCTCCTCGTGCTCGACGTGCACGCACTCCACCGGGCCGATGCCGCCGGGGAAGTCGAACACCTCAGGCTCGGAGAACGGCGCCGTGGTGTACCAGCCGCGGCCCGCCTCCCAGATCACGGGCGGGTTGAGGCATTCCTCGATCGTCGTCCAGATCGAGAACGAGGGCGCGAAGATCGGCTCGCCGTCGTCGCCGACCACCTCGAGGTTGGCGCCGTCGCGCGTGCCGAGCTCGTCGACCTCCGAGAACAGGTGGTCGACGGCGTAGCGCGCGAACACGTTCGACAGTCCCGGCTCGACGCCCATGCCGACCAGCGCGAGCCTGCCCGCCGCGCGGACCGACTCGTGCGCGGCGAACTGCTCGTCGCCGAGCTTGACCCCGGTCAGCTCGTAGGGGCGTTCCGGGTGCGGGCGCGACAGGGACATGGCCATGTCGAGGTAGTCGGCGCCGGCGGCGAGCGCTCCCGTGAACACCGGCAGCACGAACCGCGGGTCGACGGCGTTGAGCACGTGCGTGGCGCCGTGCTCGCGCGCGAGCGACTCGACGGCGGCGGCGTCCGAGGCGTCCACCCGCGCCGCGACGAACCGCGGGCCGGGCGCGGCAGTCTCATCGCGCGCGAGCGCGCCAGTTTCATCGCGCACGAGCGCAGCAGCAACCGTCCTCTCGGCGCGGCCCAGGTCGAAGTCCGCCACCACCATCAGCTCGAAGAACGTCCTCCGAGCCGCGATCCGGGCGACCGCGTCGCCCACCCCACCGCTGCCGATCACGAGAATCCGCACGTCCGCTCCCTCCGTTGCCTCCTGCCTACCACCCGCTGGCCCCGCGGGCGGCTCAGCCCACGGCCGCGGCCCTGCGCCGACGGGCCGACGAGACGACCTGCACGCCGATGACCAGCGCGAGGGCGAGGAAGAACATCATCGAGCCGATGACGTTCGCCTGCGGCGGGATGCCGCGGGTCGCCGAGACGTAGACGAACTTCGGGAACGTCGTGAAGCTCCCCGAGTTGAAGTTCGTGATGATGAAGTCGTCGAAGCTCAGCGAGAACGCCAGCAGCGCGGCGGCGGCGATCCCCGGGACCAGCAGCGGGAAGGTGACCTTCCAGAACGCGAGCCAGGCCGAGGCGTACAGGTCGGCCGCGGCCTCCTCGAGCCGGGGATCGAGGCTCGCCACGCGCGCCTTGACCGTGACCACCACGAACGAGATGCAGAACATCACGTGGGCGACGACGACGGTCCCGAAGCCCGGCTGCACCCGCAGCGACAGGAACTGCGCGAGCAGCGCCGCGCCGAGCACGACCTCGGGGGTCGACATCGGCAGGAAGATCAGCAGGTTCGCGGCCGAGCGGCCCCGGAACCGGTAGCGGACGAGCGCGATCGCGATGAGCGTCCCGAGCACCGTGGCGACCGCCGTCGCGATGACGCCGACCGTGAGCGAGTTCACGAGCGACTGGCACACCTGCGGGGCGCCGCACGGGTGCTGCCAGGCGCGCAGCGAGAAGCCGCGCCACACGAGGTTCGACTTGCCCGCGTCGTTGAACGAGAACGCGACGGTGTACGCGATCGGCACGAGCAGGTAGGCGAACGCGAGCGTCGCGAACACGGGGACGATCGCGTCCCCGAGGGACCAGTGCCGCCGCCGGCTCATACGAGGTCCTCCGTCCCGGCGCGGCGGACGTACAGGCCGACGAGCACGAGGATCGCGACCATGAGCACGACGGACAACGCCGACGCCGTCGGGTAGTCGGACACCCGGAAGAACCGCGAGTCGATGACCTGCCCGATCATCACCGTGCTCGTCGGGTTGCCGAGCAGGCTCGAGTTGACGTAGTCGCCCGAGGCCGGGATGAACGTGAGCAGCGTCCCCGAGACGACGCCGGGCATCGACAGCGGCAGCGTGACCCGCCAGAAGGTCGTCGGCCCGTTCGCGTACAGGTCGCCGCCCGCCTCGATCAGGCGCGGGTCCATGCGCTCGAGGCTCGCATAGATGGGCAGCGCCATGAACGGCAGGAAGTTGTACGTGAGCCCCGCGACGACCGCGAACGCGGTCGCGGTGAGCCGGCCGTCCGCCGGCAGCACGTGCAGCCAGCGCAGCGCGGTGGCGACGAACGCGTCGTCGGCGAGGATCTGCTTCCAGGCGACCGTGCGCAGGATGAAGCTGGTGAAGAACGGCGCGATGAGCAGGACGAGCAGCAGCCCCTGCAGGAACGACCTGCCGCGCGCCTTCACGGCGATGACGTAGGCGATCGGGTAGCCGATCAGCAGCGCGGCGACGGTCGCCACGAGCGCGAAGGCGAACGAGCGCACGAGCTGGGGCCAGAACTCCGCGAGCGCCGCGGTGTAGTTCTGCCAGTGGAACGCCGGCTGGAACTGGCCGACGTCGCCGCCCGGGACCGGCACGTACAACGAGGTCGCGAGCAGCGCCACCACGGGGAGCACGAAGAACACGACGAGGTAGGCGAGGCCCGGGATCAGGAGCAGGTACGCGCCGCTGCGCGCGCGCCGCTGCGCTGGCGGCGCCGCGCCGCCGAGCGGGCCGGCCGCGGCCTCGGTGCCGAGCGCCGCCGCGATGCTCATGCGCCGTCCTCCGGCCGGACGATGCTCATGCGCGGGCCTCCGGCCGGACGATGCTCATGCGCCGGCCGACGCGTCGTCGTCGCCGTCGAGGCCGAAGGTGAACCCCGGCGCCCAGGCGAGCCGGACCCGGTCCCCCACCGCGACGCGCGCCCCGCCGGCGAGGTTCTGCGCGAACACCCCGAGCGTGCCCAGGCCCGGCACGTCGACCTGGTACTGCGTGCTGACGCCGGAGAAGGACACATCAGCGACGGTGCCCGGCCCGATCACGTTGGCATCCGGTGCGGGCTCCTCGCCGCCGGCGAGCAGCAGCACCTTCTCGGGGCGGACCCCGACCAGCACCGACCCCGAGGTGCTCACCGCGCGGGCGCCGGGCACGACCAGCCGGGTGCCCGCGACGTCGACGCCGAGCCACCCGTCGCGGGACTCGACGACGACGCCCGGGAGCAGGTTCGACTGCCCGAGGAAGTTCGCGACGAACGCCGTGCGCGGCAGCTCGTACAGCTGCTCCGGCGGCCCCATCTGCTCGATCCGGCCGGCGTTCATCACCGCGACGGTGTCGGCCATCGTCATGGCCTCCTCCTGGTCGTGCGTGACGTGCACGAACGTCAGGCCGACCTCGGTCTGGATCCGCTTAAGCTCGACCTGCATCTGGCGGCGCAGCTTGAGGTCGAGCGCGCCGAGCGGCTCGTCCAGGAGCAGCACGGCGGGGTTGTTCACGAGCGCGCGGGCGAGCGCGACGCGTTGCTGCTGGCCGCCCGAGAGCTGCGCGGGCCTGCGGTCCGCGAGGTGGCGCAGCTCGACGAGGTCCAGGCCCTCCCCGGCGCGGGCGACGGCGTCGGGCACCTTCGTGCGGCGCAGCCCGAACGCGACGTTCTCGAGCACCGTCAGGTGCGGGAACAGCGCGTAGCTCTGGAACACCGTGTTCACGGGGCGCTGGTACGCCTTGCGCGCCGTCATGTCGACGCCGCCGATCGAGATCGAGCCCGCCGTCGGGTGCTCGAGCCCCGCGACCATCCGCAGCGTGGTCGTCTTGCCGCAGCCGGACGGGCCGAGCAGCGCGAAGAACGAGCCCGACGGCACGGTCAGGGTCAGGTCGTCGACGGCGAGGAACGTGCCGAAGTCCTTCGTGACACCGGCGATCTCGAGGTCGGCGCCCGACGACGTCGCGACCTGGGGCGCGGGCGGCGTGTCCGTCGCCGTGCCCGGCCCGCCGGCCACGCTCAGGCCCCCACGGCCGTGAGGTAGGCGCCGTTGTACTTCGTCTCCTCCTCCGCGCTCAGGCTCCGGAACACGTGCGCCTGCGCCAGGGTCGCGGCGTCGGGAAAGATCAGGGGGTTCTCGACGAGGCTGGGGTCGATGTCCGCCATCGCGTCCTGGGCGCCGTCGACGGGGCAGATGAAGTTGACGTACGCGGCGACCTGGGCGGCCACGACCGGGTCGTAGTAGTAGTTCATCAGCGCCTCGGCGTTCGCCTTGTGGGTCGCGCCGATCGGGATCTCCATGTTGTCCGACCAGAGCGTGCCGCCAGCCTCCGGCAGCAGGAACGACCACTGGTCGTCGTACTCGAAGTTGATCTGGGTGATGTCCCCCGACCAGCCGATCACGGCGACGGCGTCCCCCGAGATCAGGTCCTCCTTGTAGGAGTTGCCCTTGACCTGACGGATCTGGCCGGACGCGATCTGCTCGGTCACGACCGCGAGCGCGGCGTCGAACTCGTCGTCGCCCCAGTCTCCCGAGATGTCCACGCCCTGGTCGAGCATGATCAGCCCGATCGTGTCCCGCATCTCCGAGAGCACCTCGACGCGGCCCTTGTACTCGGGCTTCCACAGGTCGGAGACGCTGGTCAGGCCGCCGGGGATCTTCTCTTTCGACCAGGCGAGACCACCGAAGCCCGACTGCCAGGTCAGCGAGTGCTTGCGGCCCGGGTCGAAGTCGACCTCCTGGAGGCTCGCGAGCAGGTTGCTCGCGTTCGGGATGTTCGTGCGGTCCAGCTCCTGGGTGTAGCCGAGGCGGATCATGCGCGCGGCCATCCAGTCCGTGAAGACCACGATGTCCTGCCCGATGTCCTGCCCGATCGCGAGCTGGCCCTGGATCTTGCCGAAGTAGGTGTCGTTGTCGTCGATGTCCTCGGCGTAGTTCGCCGTGATGCCGGTCTCCGCGGCGAACGCGTCGAGCGTCGGGTAGCTCTGGGACTCGTCGTCGTAGTCGAGGTAGAGGGTCCAGTTCGCCCACGAGACGGTCGGGTCGGTCGCCGAGACGTCCGTGCCAGGCGCCGCCGACGACGACGTCCCGCCCGACGTCCCGCCCGTCCCGCACGCCGCGAGGAGCGACCCGACGCCCGCGACGCCCGCACCCGCGAGCACCGTGCGGCGCGAGACGGCCCCGCGCTGCGACCGCCGGGCCTGCTGGACGAGGGACCGGATGAGGGGATCGCCGGGGAGGTCGCGCGCACGGGTCATCTCTGGGCTCCGGTCTCGAGGCGATCAGCAGGACGCGGCCGGGGGCACCGAGTCGTTGTGGGGATGCTGACACCGGAACCGGGAGAGCACAAGGGATTCCGTGGTGGATGTCACTGGCCGCAACGAAAAAGTTTCACGTTCGGAACATTCGCTGCGGTTTCCCGCCGTCAGGCGTCGAGATTCGTCATGACGTGCTTGATCCGCGTGTAGTCCTCGAGGCTGTACTTGGACAGGTCCTTGCCGTAGCCGGAGTGCTTGAACCCGCCGTGCGGCATCTCCGAGACGAAGGGGATGTGGGTGTTGATCCACACGACGCCGAAGTCGAGCGACCGGGACATCCGCATCGCAGTGCCGTGGTCCTTCGTCCACACCGAGCTCGACAGCCCGTAGTCGACCCCGTTCGCGAGCGCGACCGCCTCCGCCTCGTCCCGGAACGTCTGGATCGTGATGACGGGACCGAAGATCTCGGTCTGGCTGACCTCGTCCTCCTGGCGCAGCCCGTCGACCACCGTCGCCTCGTGGAAGTAGCCGGTGTCGCCCTGCCGGTGCCCGCCCGTGAGGATCCGCGCGTGGTCGGGCAGCCGGTCGAGGAAGCCGGCGACGCGCGCGAGCTGGCCCGCGCTGTTGACCGGCCCGAACGCGATGTCGTCCTCGTCCGGGCGGCCCGTGCGCTGGCCGGCCGCCTGCTCGGCGAGCGCGGCGGCGAAGTCCGCGTGCACCGACTCGTGCACGAGCACCCGGGTCGCGGCGGTGCAGTCCTGGCCCGCGTTGTAGAAGCCGCCGTAGGCGATCCCCGCCGCGGCCGCCGCGAGGTCGGCGTCGGCGAACACGACGACCGGGGCCTTGCCCCCGAGCTCGAGGTGCACACGCTTGACGTCGCGGGCCGCGCTGCCCGCGACCTCCATCCCTGCGCGCACGGAGCCGGTGATCGAGACCATGTCCGGGAGCGGGTGGTCCACGAGCGCCCGGCCGGTGTCCCGGTCCCCGCACACGACGTTGAACACGCCGGCGGGCAGGAACTCGGCGGCGATCTCGGCCAGCAGCAGCGTCGACGCGGGCGTCGTGTCGGACGGCTTGAGCACCACCGTGTTGCCGGCCGCGAGCGCCGGCGCGATCTTCCACACGGCCATCATGAGCGGGTAGTTCCACGGCGTGACCTGCCCGCACACGCCGATGGGCTCGCGCCGCACGAACGACGTGTGGCCGGCGAGGTACTCCCCCGCGCTCGACCCCTCGAGCAGGCGCGCCGCGCCCGCGAAGAAGCGGAAGTGGTCGCTCGACGGCGGCAGCTCGTCGCTGGCGACGAGGGCGAGCGGCTTGCCGGTGTTGCGGGACTCGACCTCGACGAACTCCCCCGCGCGCGCGTCGATCGCGTCGGCGATGCGCAGCAGCGCGAGCTGGCGCTCGCCCGGCGTGCTGTCGCGCCACGCTCCGAACGCCCGCGAGGCGGCGCGCAGGGCCCGGTCGACGTCGTCGGCGTCGGAGACGGGCGCGCTCGCGTAGGCCCGACCGGTGCTCGGATCGATGATCTCGGCGGTGCGGCCCGAGCCGGCGTCGTGGTGCGCGCCGTCGATGAAGTTGCGCAGCGCGGTCAGCGGCGGCGGGGGTGTCAGGTCGGTGGTCGTGGCGCTCACAACGGTCTCCTCGGGCCCGGGTCGCGGGTCGCTGGGTGCATCCGCCCGCGCTCCGAGGCTAGTCGAGTTCGATCCGAAATCAACGGTTGCACGGGCCCGTGACGCCGAAATCAGCGGCCCGCAGGCCGGCGCACTGCGGAATCACTTGCGCACACGCGGGTCCAGCAGGGACCATCGGCACATGACTCAGCGCTCGCGCACCTCGGCGACCGTCCCGCTGGACGCGATCTCGAAGGCCATCATCGAGCAGCTCCAGGAGGACGGCCGGCGCGCCTACGCGTCGATCGGCAAGGCGGTCGGCCTCTCGGAGGCCGCGGTCCGCCAGCGCGTCCAACGGCTCGTCGAGTCCGGCATCGTGCAGATCGTCGCCGTCACCGACCCCGTCCAGGTGGGCTTCGCGCGCCAGGCGATGATCGGGATCCGCAGCGGCGGCGACCTCGAGAAGCTCGCCGACTCGATCGCCGAGCTGCCCGAGATCGACTACGTGGTGATCACCGCCGGGGGGTTCGACCTGCTGGTCGAGGTCGTCTGCGAGGACGACGAGCACCTCCTCGACGTGCTCAACAACAAGATCCGCGCGCTCCCGGGAGTGCTCGGCACCGAGACGTTCGTCTACCTCAAGCTCCGCAAGCAGCAATACAACTGGGGAACCCGATGACCACCGAAGCCCGCTCCGTCACGCCCACCGGCACCCCCCGCGACGACGCCGCGCGGCGCCACCTGTGGGGCCACTTCACGCGGCACAGCAGCTGGGACCTGTCCGTGCCGACGATCGTGCGCGGGCAGGGCCACCACATCTGGGACGACACCGGTCACCAGCTCATCGACGGCCTGTCGGGGCTGTTCGTCGTGCAGGTCGGCCACGGCCGCGCCGAGCTCGCCGAGCGGGCCCACGCCCAGGCCAGCGAGCTCGCGTTCTTCCCGCTCTGGTCGTACGCGCACCCGAACGCGATCGACCTGGCCGAACGCCTCGCGCATCACGCGCCGGGCGACCTCAACCGCGTCTTCTTCACGACCGGCGGCGGCGAGGCCGTCGAGACGGCCTGGAAGCTCGCGAAGCAGTACTGGAAGCTCCAGGGTCAGCCGACCAAGTACAAGGTCATCTCGCGCGCGGTCGCCTACCACGGCACCCCGCAGGGGGCGCTGTCGATCACCGGCATCCCCGCGATGAAGGCCCCGTTCGAGCCGCTCGTGCCCGGCGCGCACAAGGTGCCCAACACGAACATCTACCGCGGGCCGGAGGCGCTGCGCGAGGATCCCAAGGCGTTCGGCCGGTGGGCCGCCGACCGGATCGAGGAGGCGATCCTCTTCGAGGGCGCCGATACCGTCGCGGCCGTGTTCCTCGAGCCGGTCCAGAACTCCGGCGGCTGCTTCCCCCCGCCGCCCGGGTACTTCGAGCGGGTCCGGGAGATCTGCGACGCCTACGACGTGCTGCTCGTGTCCGACGAGGTGATCTGCGCGTTCGGCCGGATCGGCGAGATCTTCGCGTGCAACGACTACGGGTACGTCCCCGACATGATCACCTGCGCGAAGGGCATGACCTCGGGGTACTCCCCGATCGGCGCGCTCATCGCGTCCGACCGGCTGTTCGAGCCGTTCAGCACGGGCTCGACGACCTTCTACCACGGGTACACGTTCGGCGGGCACCCGGTCTCGGCGGCCGTCGCGATGGCGAACCTCGACATCTTCGAGCGCGAGAAGATCACCGAGCACGTGCACGCGAACGCGCCGATCTTCCGCAGCACGCTCGAGAAGCTGCTCGACCTGCCGATCGTCGGCGACGTGCGCGGGGACGGGTACTTCTACGGGATCGAGCTCGTCAAGGACAAGGCGACCCGCGAGACCTTCGACGACGACGAGAGCGAGCGCCTGCTGCGCGGCTTCCTGTCCAAGGCCCTGTTCGACGCCGGCCTGTACTGCCGCGCCGACGACCGCGGCGACCCGGTGGTCCAGCTCGCGCCGCCGCTGACCTGCGGCCCCGCCGAGTTCGACCAGATGGAGCAGATCCTGCGCGGCGTGCTGTCGGAAGCCTGGACTCGCCTGTGAGCGGCCCCCGCGACCTCTCCCTCTGGCTCGACCAGGTGGTCGCGGACGGCGACCCGCTCACGCCCCGCGCCCCGCTGGACGGCGACTGCGAGGCCGACGTCGTCGTCGTCGGCGCGGGCCTGACCGGGCTGTGGACGGCCTACTACCTGACCGAGGCCGACCCCGAGGTGCGGGTCGTGATCGTCGAGCGCGAGTTCGCCGGCTTCGGGGCGAGCGGGCGCAACGGGGGCTGGTGCTCGGCCCTGTTCCCGACGTCGGCCGACGCGATCGCCCGCGAGCACGGGCCCGAGGCGGCGCGCGCGCTGCGCGCCGCGATGCGGGACACCGTGGTCGAGGTGGGCGGCGTCGCGGCGTTCGAGGAGATCGAGTGCGACTTCGCGTACGGCGGGACGGTCACGCTCGCGCGCTCGGCCGCCCAGCTCGACCGGGCCCGCGCCGACGCCGATGCCGCCGCACGCTGGGGCGACGAGGTCACGCTGCTCGACGCCGCGCAGGCCCGCGAGCGGGTCGGCGCCACGCGCGTGCTCGGCGCGACCTTCACCCCGGACTGCGCCCGGGTCCAACCGGCCCGACTGGCGCGCGGCCTCGCGCGCGTGCTCGAGCGCCGCGGCGTGCAGATCGCCGAGGGCACGACGGCGCTGCGCCTGTCGCCGCGTGCCGTCGTCACCGATCACGGCATTGTGCGCGCCAAGCACGTCGTGCGGGCGACGGAGGCGTGGACGGCCCGGCTGCCCGGCACCGGCCGCGACGTCGTGCCGGTCTACTCGCTGATGATCGCGACCGAGCCGCTGCCGACGTCGGTGTGGGACCGCCTCGGCCTGGCGCGCGGTGAGACGTTCGCCGACCACCGCCACCTCATCGTCTACGGCCAGCGCACGGCGGACGACCGGCTCGCGTTCGGCGGCCGGGGCGCGCCGTACCACGCGGGCTCGAAGATCGAGGGCGCGTTCGACCGCGACCGGCGGGTGCACGCCCACCTGCGCGCGGCCCTGATCGACCTGTTCCCGGACGTCGCGGACTTCGCGGTGACCCATTCCTGGGGCGGACCACTGGGCATCGCCCGCGACTGGCAGGCGAGCGTCGGCCTCGACCCGCGCACGGGGCTGGCCTGGGCGGGTGGGTACGTCGGCGACGGCTTGGCCACGACCAACCTCGCCGGCCGCACGCTCGCGGACCTGATCTCGGGCCATGACAGCGCGCTGACGCGGCTCCCGTGGGTCAACCACCGCTCGCCGCGCTGGGAGGCCGAACCCGCGCGCTGGCTCGGCATCAACGCGGGGTTCGCCGTCGCCGTCGCCGCCGACGCCGAGGAGCGCCTCACTCGGCGCCCGAGCGCCCTGGCGACCGCCCTCGGCCGGTTCACGGGCCACTAGCCCGCACCACCTCCACCCCGGCGCGAGCTCCACCCACCGTGTGCTCCACACCCACCGCATGCTCCACACCCACCGCATGCTCCGAGTGTGGGCATTCGGCTCCCAACGCCGCGTGTGTGGGAAATCGGTCCCCTGAACTGGTCCCGGACCAGCAGATCCTGCACACCCGCGCGTTCAGGAGCAGATCGCCCACACTCGGCTAGCTGCGGCGCAGGAGCTCGTCGGCGCGGGCCCGGGCCCACTCTTCGGCCGCGAGCACGTCCGCGAGGGTCAGGCCCGCGGCGGTGGCCGCCCCGTCGTGCTCGTCGAGCACCCGGGCGACCGTGTCGACGATGTCCAGGAAGCCGATGCGCCCGGCGAGGAACGCCCGCACGCCCTGCTCGTTCGCGGCGTTGAAGACCGCCGGGTGGGTGGCCGACGCCGCGACGGCGGCGCGCGCCAGCCCGACGGCGGGGAACGCTGCCTCGTCGAGCGGCTCGAAGGTCCACTCACGCGCCGCGGTCCAGTCGCACGCGGACGCGACGTCGGCGATCCGCTCGGGCCACGACAGCCCGAGGGCGATCGGCAGGCGCATGTCGGGCGGCGACGCCTGCGCGAGGGTCGAGCCGTCGACGAACTCGACCATCGAGTGCACGACCGACTGCGGGTGCACGACGACGGTGATGTCGTCGGTCGGGACGTCGAACAGCAGGTGGGCCTCGATGAGCTCGAGCCCCTTGTTCATCAGCGTCGCCGAGTTGATCGTCACGACGGGACCCATGGTCCAGGTGGGGTGGTGCAGCGCCTCGTCCGGCGTGACGGGCTTCAGCTCGTCGCGGGAGCGCCCGCGGAACGGCCCCCCGGACGCGGTGAGGATGAGCCGGCGCACCTCCGCGTGGGTCCCGGACCGCAGCGCCTGCGCCATCGCGGAGTGCTCGGAGTCCACCGGCACGATCTGGTCCGGCCGGGTCAGCGCCGCGGCCACGAGCGGGCCGCCGACGACGAGTGACTCCTTGTTCGCGAGCGCGAGCGTGGTGCCGGCCGCCAGCGCGGCGAGGGTGGGCCCCAGGCCGACCGAGCCGGTGATCCCGTTGAGCACGACGTCGGCGGGGCGCCCGGCCAGCTCGGTCGCGGCGTCGGGGCCGACGAGCACCTCGATCCCGGCGCTGGTCCGCCCGGCCGCGAAGGCGGCGTCGGCGATCGCCGACATCAGCGCGGGCGCCGCGTGTGGATCGGCCACCGCGACGACCTGCACCCCGAGCGACACCGCCTGCCGGGCGAGCGCGACCGGATCGGCGCCGCCCGCGCTCAGCCCGACGACGGCGAACCGGTCGGGGTTGCGGGTGATCACGTCGATGGCCTGGGTGCCGATCGAACCGGTGGACCCGAGCAGAATGGCGGTGCGCTGGCTCATGCGCGCATTCTCCCCCGGTGCGCGCGCCGCTCGCGCCGACGTGCGTCCTGACCGCGGCCCTCGTCGCGGGCGGCGTCCGGATCGGTGCACGCACCGTCCGCCGCGACGAGGGCTGAACAGCTAGACCGGGACGCGCTCGCCCTCGCCGACCTCGCCGGCGTGCACGAGGTCCGCGTCGGTCTCGGCGGGCTCGTACGTGTCGTCGAACGGCAGTTCGTTCATGTCCAGCAGGGGGTTCTCCTCCTGCGTGGCCACGAGCGCGTGGGCCTCCTCCTCTGTGTCGACGCTCGGCATCGAGCCGGGCAGCGGCCGGTTGGCGGACTCCGTGAGGAAGTAGATCGCCACCGCACCGATGGCCGAGGTGCCCATCAGGTAGTACGCGGGCATCATCACGTCGTCGGTGTAGGTGATCAGCGCCGCGATGATGAACGGCGACGTCCCGCCGAAGATCGCGACCGCGAAGTTGTAAGCGATCCCCATCGCGCCGTAGCGGCTCGCGGTCGGGAACAGCGCCGGCAGGGCAGACGCGATGTTCGAGACGTAGAACGTCACCGGCACAGCGATGAGGGCGAGCCCGAGCAGCGTCGACCACAGCGCGCCGTGGCCGATGAGCAGGAAGGCCGGGACGGCGCCGACGACGGCGGAGATCGAGCCGAGCCAGAGCACCGGCCGGCGCCCGATCTTGTCCGACAGCCGCCCCGCCAGCGGGATGCAGATCGACATGATCACGAGCACCGGGATCGTCAGCAGCGTTCCGTGCACCTCGTCGTACCCCATGGTGCTCGTGAGGTAGGTCGGCATGTAGGACGTGAGCGCGTAGCCGACGGTGTTCGCCGCGGCCACGATGATCATCGCCACGAGGATCTTGCGCCAGTACGCCCGGAAGATGCCGATCGGCGTCTTCAAGGCCGCGTCGTCGGAGCCGACGGGCTCGTCCGCGCTGGCCTGCTGCGCGTCGAGCGTCGCCTGGAAGGTCGGCGACTCCTCGATCTTCATCCGGAAGTAGATCGCGATGAGCCCGAGCGGGCCCGCGATCAGGAACGGCAGGCGCCACCCCCAGTCCTCCATCGCGGCCTGGCCGAGCGTCAGCTGCAGGACCGACACCAGGGCGGCACCGATCGCGAAGCCGAGGTAGCTGCCCATGTCGAGCATGCTCGCGACGAAGCCACGCCGGTTGTCGGGGGCGTACTCGCTCACGAACGTCGTGGCGCCGGCGTACTCGCCACCGGTCGAGAAGCCCTGGACCAGCTTTGTGAGCACGAGCAGAACCGCGGCCCAGATGCCGATCGAGGAGTAGCCCGGCAGGAGCCCGACCACGAAGGTCGAGGCCGCCATGAGGATGAGGGTCATCGCGAGCACCTTCTGGCGCCCGAGCTTGTCCCCGAGCCAGCCGAAGAACACCCCGCCCACGGGCCGCGCGATGAAGGTCGCCGCGAATGTGCCCAGCAGGAACAGCGTCTGGACGGAGGCGTCGGCCTCGGGCAGGAAGACCGGCCCCATCGTCGTGATCAGATAACCGAAGACACCGACGTCGTACCATTCCATCGTGTTTCCGACGATCGTCCCGCCGAGCGCTTTCTTCAACATCGGCTGGTCGACCACATTCACGTGCGACACGTCGAGTCGACGGCGCCGCAATTGGGGCTTCTTAATCTTCTTCGCAATGCCCTTGGCACCGCTGGCAATACTGTGGTCTTTTGGCACTGAGGCCACTCCCGTGGAGGTCATTGTGCTGGAGAAATCTCGGCGGCCCGCTCCGGGCAGGCCTTCAATTCTACCAGCGGTTGCGCGGCCGTCGCGTGGGACGTAGCATTCGCGCGCCCGACTTGTCCCGATTTTTGGCGAGATCACAGCGTGATCACGGCGCAATTCTGGTGAGATTCCTCTCCGATTCTGGCGAGATTTCGGCCGGCGTTCGATCGGATTGCGCAGGGAATTTGCCGGCGCGCCGGGGCAGAAAAAAGCCCTGCCGCCGGGAATGATCCCGGCGGCAGGGCGCCAGCTCAACGCGGAGTCGACCTAGGCGGCGTCGTGGTCCGTCTCGAGGATCTTGGCGAGCGTCTCGAGGGCCTCGTCGGCGCCATCGCCCTCGGCCCGGAGCACCACGACGTCGCCGTGCGTGGCGCCGAGGCTCATCAGGGACAGGATGCTCGAGGCGTCCATCGCGTCGTCGGCGGGCTCGCCGTCCATCGCGATCGTGACCTCGAGCGGGACCTTTCCGGCCGCTTCGGCGAAGATCGCGGCGGGCCGCGCGTGCAGCCCCACTCGGCTGCCGATGGTGGCCTTACGTTCGGACATTGTTCCTCCTGCGTAGTGGTCGGACAACACGTGCGAACTATGCCGAGGCGGTCACAGACCCAGCTCGTCGAGAATGGGCAGCTTCGCCCGGACGCTCTCCTTCGCCGCCGCCGCGCTCGGCGCCGCGAGGGCGAGCTGAGCCAGGTCCTGCGCCTGCGCCAACGTCACGCTGCTGAGCACGGTACCGACCGCGGCGAGCGCGCGCGGCGTCATCGAGAGGGTCGACACGCCGAGACCCACCAGGACGACGGCGAGCGCCGGATCCGCAGCCGCCTCACCGCAGACCCCGACGGGCTTGTCGTGCCCCTCGGCACGCGAGCCCGTGACCGTCAGGCCGATGAGCTGGAGCACGGCCGGCTGCCACGGGCTGTTCAGCGCGGCGAGCGGGCCGAGCTGGCGGTCCGCCGCCATCGTGTACTGCGTGAGGTCGTTCGTGCCGAGGCTCGCGAACTCGACCTGGCCGAGGATGTGCTCCGCGCGAAGCGCGGCGGACGGGATCTCGACCATCACGCCGGGCGTTTCCAGGCCCGCCGCGGCGCACATCGAGGCGAAGTGCCCCGCCTCCTCGACCGTGGCGATCATGGGCGCCATCACCCACACGAGCGCCGCGGAGCTCTCGGCCGCCGCCGCGATGGCCGCGAGCTGACGCTCGAGCACCCCTGGCGACGTCCAGTCGGTCCGGTACCCGCGGACACCGAGGGCGGGGTTGGGCTCGCTCGCGTCGGTGAGGAACGGCAACGGCTTGTCGGCCCCCGCGTCGAGCGTGCGGATCACGACCTTCTTGCCGGCGAACTCGTCGAACACGCCCTTGTATGCGGCGACCTGCTCGTCGAGGGTCGGCTCCGTGTCGCGCTCGAGGAAGCAGAACTCGGTGCGCAGGAGGCCGACGCCCTGCGCCCCGGCGGCGGCGGCCTTCACAGCGTCCTTCGCGCCGCCGACGTTGGCGAGCAGCGGCACGAGGTGCCCGTCGGCCGTGCGCCCGTCGCCGTCGAAGACCGCCAGCTTGGACGCCGTCGACGCCCACGCGGCCGCGGCCGCGACCTCGCTCTCGCCCGGCTCGGCCGTGATCGTGCCGGCCGTCCCGTCGAGGTACACCTCGGTGCCGTCCGCCAGGTCCTCGACCCCGACCGCCGCGACGACCGCCGGGAGGCCCAGGGCCCGGGCGATGATCGCCGTGTGGGACTGCGGCCCTCCCCCGGACGTGACCAGGGCGAGGATCTTCGCGGGATCGAGCGTCGCGGTGTCCGCGGGCGCCAGGTCGTGCGCGACGAGCACGAACGGCTCGCTCGCCGCCGGGATCCCCGGCGCGGGCACCCCGCGCAGCTCGGCGACCAGCCGGGCCCGCACATCGAAGACGTCAGTCGCCCGCTCGGCCATGTAGCCGCCGAGGTTGTGCAGCATCTCCGCGACCGACGCGGCCGCGTCCCAGATCGCGCGCTCGCTGGACGCGCCGCCGCGGACCAGCTTCACGGCCGCCTTGATCAGCATCGGGTCGGCGGCCATCAGCGCGGTGGCCTCGAGCACCGCGCGCGCGTCGCCGCGCGCGTCCTGCGCGCGCGCCGACAGGCCCGCCTGGACCGCCTGCGACGCCGCCTTCAGCGCGGTCACCGCCTCGTCCGGCGTCGTCGACGACGCGAGCTGCTCCCCCGCCGGCGGCTCGCTGACGGGCTTCGGCATCTGCCGGACCAGCCCGATCACCCGACCCGGGCTGACCCCAACTCCTGCGTACTCGTGCACGGAAGACCCCCGATGTGTGTGGCCGGCAAGGACGGACGTGCGGCTAGACGCTGACAAGGTCGCCCGCCGGCTCATCGGCCGGCGCCTTGCGGACCGCGTACCGCTTCAGCGCGATCACGGCGGCCGCCGAGATCACGGTCCCGATGGCGATCGCCAGCACGAACATGCCCACGTTGCCGATGGCGAAGAACACGAAGATCCCGCCGTGCGGCGCCTTTGAGGTCACCCCCGAGCCCATGACGATCGCGCCGGTCGTGGCCGCCCCAAGCATGCACGACGGGATGACGCGCAGCGGGTCGGCCGCGGCGAACGGGATCGCGCCCTCGGAGATGAACGATGCCCCGAGCAGCCACGCGGCCTTGCCGTTCTCGCGCTCGGCGAGGCTGAACAGCCGGCGGTCGACCGTCGTGGCCAGGGCCATCGCGAGCGGCGGCACCATGCCGGCGGCCATCACCGTCGCCATGATCTCCCACGGCGCCTGGTTCTGGACGGTCGCGGCCGAGAGGCCGGCGACGGCGAACGCGTAGGCGACCTTGTTGACCGGGCCGCCGAGGTCGAACGCCATCATGAGGCCGAGGATGATGCCGAGCGTGATCGCACCCGCGCCGCTCATCCCGGTGAGCCAGCTGTTGAGGCCCTCGGTCAGGGCCGCGATGGGCCCGCCGAGCACGAGGAACATCAGCCCGGAGGCGACGATCGAGGCGAGCAGCGGGATGATCACGACGGGCATCAGCCCGCGCAGCCACCGCGGCACCGCGAAGCTGCCGATCCACTTGGCCACGACGCCGGCCAGCAGACCGCCGACGATGCCGCCGAGGAAGCCGGCGCCCATGTAGCCCGCGACCGCACCGGAGACGAACCCGGGCGCGATGCCGGGCCGGTCCGCGATCGCGTACGCGATGTACCCGGCGAGCGCGGGGACCAGGAAGCCCATCGACAGCGCGCCGATCTTGAAAAGCACCGCGCCGAGGAAGTAGATCAGGCCCTCGGGCGGGAGGTTCGTGAGCGTGGCCGCGGCGAGCACATCGTCGGCGGTGGTGCCGAGCGCGATCTCGTACCCCGCGAGCAGGAAGCCGAGGGCGATCAGCAGGCCGCCGCCCGCGACGAACGGGATCATGTAGCTGACGCCGGTGAGCAGCGCGCGCTTGAGCTGCTGGCCGAGGTGCTCGCCGGACTCCGCGGACTGCTCCGCGCCCGGGTCGGCGCCGCCGCTCACGCGCCGCGCGTTGGGGTTGTGCGCCGCGGCGAGCGCCTCCGCGATCAGCTCCTTCGGCTCGTCGATACCGCGCTTGACGGGCGCGTTGATGACCGGCTTGCCGATGAACCGCTCCCGGCCGCGCACGTCGACGTCGACGGCGAAGATCACGGCGCCCGCCGCGGCGATGACCGCTGGGTCGAGCGGCGTGAGCCCGGCCGAGCCCTGGGTCTCGACCTGGAGGTCGACGCCCGCCTCCCGGGCCGCCGCGACCAGCGCGTCGGCGGCCATGTAGGTGTGGGCGATGCCCGTCGGGCACGCCGTGATCGCGACGAGGCTCGTCGCGCCGGCCGCCACCGCCGGGGTCGCCGCGGCCGCCGCCGCGCTGGCGGCCTCGTTCGCGGCCACCTGGGCCGCGTCGGGGCTCACGACCGCGGTCACGATGGCGACGATCTCCTCGGCCGAGGCGGCCGAGCGCAGCGACGCGGTGAAGTCCTTCTTCATCAGCGAGCGGGCGAGCTTGGCGAGCAGCTTCAGGTGCGCCTGGTCGGCGCCTGCCGGGGCCGCGATGAAGAAGACCAGGTCGGCCGCGCCGTCCGCGGAGCCGAAGTCGGCGCGGGTCGCGAGCCGGGCCATGGCGAGCGTCGGCTCGAGCACCGCGGTCGACCGGCAGTGCGGGATGGCGAGCCCGCCGGGGATCCCCGTGGCCGTCTTCGCCTCGCGCGCCATGGCGTCGGCGTACAGGCCCTCGACCTCGCTGGCGCGGCCGGCGGCGACGACGAGCTCGGCCAGGTGCCGGATCACGGTGGCGGGTTCGGTCCCCAGGTCTGCGTCCAGGGCCACGAGCCCCGGTGTGATCAGTGCGCTCACTGGTCGTCCTCCTTCGGATCGGACACTAGCGCCGTCACGGTGACGGCTTCGGGACGGGTCTGGCTCAGGGTCGGGACGGTCGAACCGGGCAACTCCGCGGCGGCCGCTCCGTGAGCGACGGCCTGACCCAGGCTGTCGGGTGCGGATGCACCAGCGACGTTGCTGAGCAGGAACCCCGCCAAGGCGCAGTCTCCGGCACCCACCGTACTGCGGGCGACGATCTTCGGCCCGCGCGCGAGCCAACTCCCGGCGGCCGTCACGAGGACGGCGCCCTTCGACCCAAGCGTCGCGAGCACGGCGCCGACGCCACCGTCCACGAGCCGGCGAGCGGCCTTGGCGGCGAGCATCGGATCGGCCTCGAGGCTCGGGCCGTCGGACCAGCCGGCGAGCTCGGCGAGCTCCTCGGCGTTCGGCTTGAGCAGGTCGGGGTGGGCAACGACGGACGCCGCGAGCGGCGCGCCCGAGGAGTCGATGGCGACCTTGGGAGCGTTGGCGCCGAGCCGCTCGCGCAGCTCGCGGGTGATGCCGGCGTAGAAGTCCGCCGGGACCCCCGGCGGGAGCGAGCCCGCCAGGACGAGCCAGCTCGCGCCCTCGGCCTTGGCCAGGACCAGCTCGACGAGGTCGCGCTGCTGCTCCACCGTCAGGGCGGGCCCGGGCTCGTTGACCTTCGTCGTCGTGCCGTCGGGTTCGGTGATCGCGACGTTGCTGCGCAGCGTCGCGCCGATGTGCAGGCCGATGTGCGGGATGGCCTGGGCCGTCAGCGCGAGCAGGACCGGGTCCGCGTCGTCGCCGGGCAGCAGCGCGAGGCAGCTCACGCCGGAGGAGTCGAGCGCGCGGCAGATGTTCACGCCCTTGCCGCCCGGCTCCTGCCGGGCCCCGACGGCACGCTGGACGTCGCCGCGAGCGAGCTCGCCCTCGAGCTCGATCGTGCGGTCCAGGCTCGGGTTGGGCGTAAACGTGACAATCATGCGATCACAACCTCGACGTCGGCCGCGGCCAGGGCCACGGCAAGTTCGGTGGATGGGGGGGCATCGGTGATGAGCATGTCGATCTCCGTCAGCGCCGCGAAGCGCACGAGCGTCTCGACCCCGAGCTTGGAGGAGTCCACCAGCGCGACGACCCGGCGCGCGGAGCGGACGATCGCCGTCTTGACCGCCGCCTCGAGCGAGTCGGGCGTGCTGAACCCGAAGGAGGCGTCGACGCCGTTGGCGCCGACGAACGCGATGTCGGGGCGCAGCACCTCGAGCTGGGCGGCGGTCGTCGCGCCGACGACGGCGCTGGTCAGACCGCGGACCCGGCCACCGAGGATGTGCAGCTGGATCTCGGGGTTGCCCGAGAGCTTGAACGCGATCGGCACGGCGTTGGTGATGACGAGCAGCTGCTCCCCCGGCGCCGCGGGCGACCAATCCACCAGCAGCTCGGCCAGCCGCTCGGTCGTGGTGCCGGCGTCGAGGACGATCGAGCCCGTGCGGCTCGCCGGGACCATGGCCTGCGCCGCGGCCGCGATCCGCGACTTCTCGTGCTGACGCTGGGACTGCCGCTCGTGCAGGCTTGGCTCGGACATGCTGAGCTTGTTCATGGCCACCGCGCCGCCGTGCACCCGGCGCAGCTGCCGGGCGACCTCGAGCGTGGCCAGGTCGCGACGCACGGTCTCCGGGGTGATCTTGAAGCGTTCCGCCAGCTCGCTCACGGTGATCCGGCTGCGGTCCGCGACCAGCTCGGCGATCAGGACCTGACGTTCTTCCGCGAACACGCTGCCACCTCGACACTGAGCGATCTGGGCCACGGGCCCCGGTCCTCAGGACACTATCTGTGTTTATCTTTGTTTGTCAACAAAAGCGCAGACAAACAAACATAGCCAAGTTGACAGCCCGCACCGCTCGAGCGTTCGACGAAACGCCGAGCTGCTACTCGACGCCGAGCAGGACCTCGACGGCGCGGTCGAAGAACGCGTCGACCGGGGCCTCGCCGTACCCCTTCGCGCCGTGGCGACGGCGGAACGTCGCCGAGCGCACCTCCTGCGCGGTCAGCGGTTCGCCGCGGTCGAAGTACGCGACGAGCCGGCGGCACAGCGCGTCGACGTCGGCGGGCTCGTAGCCGGCGGCGCCGCGATGCGCGGGAGCGAACCGCTCGCCGTCGGGCCGGGTCAGGCGACCGTAGAGCGTGCGCGCGCCGTCGGCGAGCTGCACCATCCACGCCTGCTGGCCGTGGGCCGCCACGAACTCCTGCCGGGTCCGGGCCACGAATGCGGCCTCGAGCCGGTCGAGCGCCGCGTCGACCGCGCCCGTCGAGTAGCCCCCGCGCACAACGTCGAACGCCGTCGCGCGGACCTCGCGCCCGGTCAGCTTCTCGGTCGCCTCACCCTCGTACGCGCGCCGCGCGAGGTCGAAGAACTCGTCGACCTCCTGCGTGGCGTACCCCGAGTGCAGCTTCGAGACGGTACGGAACATCCCCTTGCTCACAGCTCCTCCTCCGCGGCCAGCTGTCCACAGGCTCCGTCGATGTCGCTTCCCCGCGTGTCCCGGATCGTGGTCGGGATGCCGTGCGCGCGCAGCCGGGCGACGAACTCATCCTCGACCTCGGGGTCGCTCGCGGTCCACTTCGACCCGGGCACGGGGTTGAGCGGGATCGGGTTGCAGTGCACCCAGCCCTTGCCCCGCGCGTTGAGCTTCTCGCCGAGCAGGTCCGCGCGCCAGCCCTGGTCGTTGATGTTGCGGATGAGGGCGTACTCGATCGACACCCGCCGGCCCGTGACCTCGAAGTAGTGGTACGCGGCGTCGATCGTCTGATCCACGCTCCACCGCGTGTTGACGGGCACGAGCTCGTCGCGCAGCTCGTCGTCCGGGGCGTGCAGCGACACCGCGAGCGTGACCGGGATCCCCTCGTTGGTCAGCTTCTCGATCGCGGGCACGAGGCCGACGGTCGAGACCGTGATGTTGCGCGCGGACATCCCGAACCCGTCGGGGTTCGGGGCGATCAGCCGGCGCACGGTCTCCAACACCGACTTGTAGTTGGCGAGCGGCTCGCCCATGCCCATGAACACGACGTTCGAGAGCCGGGTCGGGCCGCCAGGGAGCTCCCCGTCGGCGAGCGAGCGCCCCGCGGACCGGACCTGTTCGACGATCTCGGCCGTCGAGAGGTTGCGGATGAGCCCCAGCCGGCCCGTCGCACAGAACGAGCAGGCGAGTCCGCAGCCGGCCTGGCTCGAGACGCACAGCGTCGACCGGTGCTTGTAGCGCATGAGGACCGACTCGACCTTGGCACCGTCGAACAGGTGCCAGAGCGTCTTGACGGTCGTGCCGGCGTCGGCCTGCAGCGTGCGCGCCGCGGTGAGCAGCGGCGGGAAGAGGCCGGCGACGAGCACGTCGCGGCTGGCCTTGGGCAGGTCCGTCATCGCGGCGGGGTCGGCCGTGAGGTGGGTGAAGTAGTGGGTCGCGAGCTGCTTGGCGCGGTACGCGGGCTCGCCGAGGTCGGTGACGGCCACGAGGCGCTGCTCAGGCGTGAGGTCGACGTAGTGCCGCGGCGGCTTGCCGCGGGGTCCGCGCCGACTCGT
Organism: Pengzhenrongella sicca; assembly: GCF_017569225.1. Lineage (GTDB taxonomy): Bacteria > Actinomycetota > Actinomycetes > Actinomycetales > Cellulomonadaceae > Pengzhenrongella > Pengzhenrongella sicca. The sequence goes on along the minus strand of NZ_CP071868.1, from coordinate 1,367,429 downwards.
GGAGAAGTCGAGCGCGACCGGGTTCGGGACCCGGGGGGCTTCGGTCGGAGCGGTCATCGGCGGCAGTCTTCCAGTTCAGTCGCCCACTGGCAGGAACGCCAGCAGCACGAGGTACACGACGGGTGCGGTCAACAGCATCGAGTCGAGGCGGTCGAGCACGCCGCCGTGGCCGGGCAGCAGGCTGCCCATGTCCTTGAGCTCGAGGTCACGCTTGATGAGGGACTCCGACAGGTCGCCGATGGTCGCCGTCGTCACGGTCGCGAGGCCGAGGCCGACGCCGATCCACGGGCTCGCCCCGAACCCCCACCCGATGCCGACCGCGCCGACGACGCCCGAGAGCACGATCGAGCCGGCGAGGCCCTCCCAGGTCTTCTTCGGGCTGACCGACGGCGCGAGCGGGTGCTTCCCCATCAGGACGCCCGCCGCGTACCCGCCGACGTCGCTCGCGACCGCGAGCAGGACGAAGAGCAGGACCCGGCGCGCGCCGTCGGGCATCGACAGCGTGAGCATCACGAAGCCCGCGAGGAAGGGCAGGTACGCGGCCGCGAAGATCCCCGCGGTCGCGTCACGCAGCGCGGCCGGGCCGTTGCCGTCGAGGACGCGCCAGACGACGACGCCGCCCGCGGTGAGCATGAACGACACGAGCAGCGCCTCGCTGCCCGCGACGTAGGCCGACACGAGGATCCCGACCGCCCCGACGAGCAGCGGCAGGAGCGGCAGCTGGATGCCGCGCCGGCCGAACGCCTGCGCGAGCTCCCACAGGCACGCGCCGACCGCGACGATCGCGACGGCCACGAACGCCTCCTTGCGGATGAACAGCGACAGGCCCACCCCGGCCAGGAGCGCGATCCCGACGGCGCTCGCCACAGGAAGGTCCCGGCCGGAGCGGGTGACCTGGCGTGCCATGGGCTGGGCGAGCTCCGTCATCAGACCTCGAGCAGCTCGCTCTCCTTGGTCGCAAGCACCGAGTCGATGATGTCGACCCGGCTCTTGGTGAGGTGCTCGAGCTCCTTCTCGGCGCGCGCGACCTCGTCCTCGCCGGCGTCGCCGTCCTTGACGATGCGGTCGAGCTGCTCCTTGGCGCGGCGGCGGATGTTGCGCACCGCGATGCGCGCGTCCTCGGCCTTGGCCCGGGCGAGCTTCACGAAGTCCTTGCGGCGCTCCTCGGTCAGGGACGGGAGCATGACCCGGATGACGTTGCCGTCGTTGCTCGGGTTGACGCCCAGGTCGGACTCGCGCAGGGCCTTCTCGATCCCGACCATCGACGACTTGTCGAACGGCGAGATGAGGATCGTGCGCGCTTCGGGGGTGCTGAACGAGGCGAGCTGCTGCAGCGGCGTCGGGCTGCCGTAGTAGTCGACGAAGATCTTCGAGAACATGGCCGCGTTGGCCCGGCCCGTCCGGATCGTCGCGAAGTCGTCCTTGGCGACCTCGATCGCCTTGTCCATCTTCTCCTCGGCTTCGAGAAGCGTCTCGTCGATCACCGGTGCTCCTTAGGTCTGCGTGGCTCGCGTGCGTTGGTCGCCCTCGACGGGCGGGGATGTCACTCGGCGGAGACCAACGTGCCGATCTTCTCACCCTGCAGGGCGCGGGTGACGTTGCCCAGGTCGCTCATTCCGAACACGCGCATGCGCACGTCGTTGTCCTTGCACAGGCTGAAGGCTGTCGAGTCGACGACGCTGAGCCCCTGCAGCAGGGCGTCGGAGTACGTCACGTGATCGAGCCGGACGGCGGTCGGGTCGGTGCGCGGGTCGGCGGTGTAGACGCCGTCGACGCCGTTCTTACCCATCAGGACCTCCTGGCAGTGCGTCTCGAGCGCGCGCTGGACGGCCACGGTGTCGGTGGAGAAGTAGGGCATGCCCGCGCCCGCACCGAAGATGACCACGCGGCCCTTCTCCATGTGCCGGATCGCGCGCAGCGGCACGTACGGCTCGGCCACCTGACCCATCGTGATCGCGGTCTGCACGCGGGTGTCCACGCCGGCCTGCTCGAGGAAGTCCTGCAGGGCGAGGGCGTTCATCACGGTGCCGAGCATGCCCATGTAGTCGGCGCGCGCGCGGTCGAGGCCGCGGGAGGAGAGCTCGGCGCCGCGGAAGAAGTTGCCGCCGCCGGTGACGACGGCGACCTGGACGCCGTCGCGCACCGCGACCGCGATCTCGGCCGCGACCCGCTGGACGACGTCCGGCGCCAGGCCGATCGCGCCGCCGCCGAAGGTCTCGCCCGAGAGCTTGAGCAGGACGCGGCGGGCGGAGGCTTCCCCGCGCGTCGCGCCGCTGGCGTTCGTCGTGCCCAGGTCCTGCGCCACAAGTCCTCCACTAGCCGGTTGTCGTCGTGCTCGTTTGCCGCGGGCGTCTGCACCTGCGGCGATGGCCCCGGCCCCGAAGGACCGGGGCCACCCCCACGCTTGTCAGCTCACGCGCCGACGCGGTACCTCACGAAGCCGGTGACGGAGCCACCGGACTCGGCCAGCACCTGCGCGACGGTCTTCTTCTGGTCCTTCGCGAAAGCCTGCTCGAGCAGGACCGCCTCCTTGAAGAACCCGTTGAGCCGGCCCTCGACGATGCGCGCGAGCGCGGCCTCGGGCTTGCCCTCGTTACGCGAGGTCTCCTCCGCGATGCGACGCTCGGACTCGACCGTCTCGGCCGGGACGTCGTCCCGCGACAGGAACGTCGGCGAGTACGCCGCGATGTGCATCGCGATGTCCTTGGCCACCGAGGCTCCGGCCGCGTCCGTGGCGACGAGCACGCCGACCTGCGGGGGCAGGTCCTTGTTCACCTTGTGCAGGTAGACGGCGACCTTCTCGCCGGCGACCCGGGCAACCCGGCGCACGACGATCTTCTCGCCGAGCGTCGCCGCGGTGTTGTCCACCGCGGACTGCAGCGGCGCGCCGTCGATCTCGGCGGCGAGCAGTGCGTCCGCGTCGCGGGCCCCGGAGGAGACCGCCGCCGCGAGGACCTTCTCGGCCAGGCCGATGAAGGTCACGTTCTTCGCGACGAAGTCCGTCTCAGAGTTGACCTCGACGAGCACGCCGACCTCACCCTCGCCGTCGGGCGTCGCGGACACGTTCGCCGCGACGAGACCGTCGGAGGCCGAGCGGCCCTCGCGCTTGCTGACGCCCTTGAGGCCCTTGACCCGGATGAGCTCGAGAGCCTTCTCCGCGTCGCCGTCGGCCTCGTCGAGCGCGCGCTTGACGTCGAGCATGCCGGCGCCGGTGCGCTCCCGGAGCGCCTTGATGTCACTGGCGGTGTAGTTCGCCATGAAGAGTTACCGTCCTTCGTCGATGCTGGGTCCGCGGCGGTGTGAAGACCTACTCGGTCTTCGCGGCGCCGGTCTCGGTCTCGGGTGCGGCGACCTCGGCGGCCGGAGCGGCAGCCTCGACGGCTGGAGCCGCAGCGGCAGGCGCTGCGGGGACCGGCGCGGCCGGGGCGGCAGCCTCGGGAGCAGCGACCTCGGCGGGAGCCGGCGCAGCCTCGGGTGCAGCGGTCTCGACAGCGGCGGTCTCGACGACCGGGACGGCCTCCGCGATCGCCTCGACGAGCACGTTGGTCGTCTCGCTGAACGGCGCGTCACCAGCAGGCGCGACGACTCCGGCCGCGAGGCCGGCCTCGGCACCGGCGAGGAGCTCGCGCTCCCACTCGGCGAGCGGCTCGGCGTCCGGCGTGCCCTCGGCGCCCGCGGTGCGGCCCGAGTGACGCTGGATGAGGCCCTCGGCCACGGCGTCGGCGATCACTCGCGTCAGCAGCGAGACGGCGCGGATCGCGTCGTCATTGCCGGGGATCTTGTAGTCGACGACGTCGGGGTCGCAGTTGGTGTCGAGGATCGCGACGATCGGGATGTGGAGCTTGCGCGCCTCATCCACCGCGAGGTGCTCCTTGTTCGTGTCGACGATCCACACGGCGGAGGGGACCTTCGTCATGTCGCGGATTCCGCCGAGGGTCTTCGCGAGCTTGTCGCGCTCGCGCCGCATGATCAGCAGCTCCTTCTTCGTGAAGGCGCTCCCCGCGACGTCGGCGAAGTCGATGAGCTCAAGCTCCTTGAGGCGCTGGAGCCGCTTGTTCACGGTCTGGAAGTTGGTGAGCATCCCACCGAGCCAGCGCTGGTTCACGTACGGCATGCCGACGCGGGCGGCCTGCTCGGCCACGGGCTCCTGGGCCTGCTTCTTGGTGCCGACGAACAGGATCGTCCCACCGTGCGCGACGGTCTCCTTGACGAAGTCGTAGGCGCTGTCGATGTACCCGAGCGACTGCTGCAGGTCGACGATGTAGATGCCGTTGCGCTCGGTGAAGATGAAGCGCTTCATCTTGGGGTTCCAGCGGCGGGTCTGGTGTCCGAAGTGGACACCGCTCTCGAGCAGCTGACGCATGGTCACGACGGCCATGGCACGTCCTTCCGGCGCGCACCCTCACGGTGTGCGCGCGAAGCGGCGGGTCCGCCGGACGGACCCGCATTCCGGTTGTCGGCTCCGACCGGACGGTCGGTGCCCCTGGCGCCACGAACGCTGCTGGCGCCGAGGATGGATCTCCCGGACCGATGCCAGCGCGAACTCCCGGTCCTCGTCGTCCGGGCGGTGGGGCTCGGCGGCGGGTCCGCGGGCGAATGGCGCGCGATGTCGTCCGGCACAGGCCGGACGCGACCGTTACTCTACCCGACCTCCGGTCGGTCCCTCGACCTTCGCGTGCACCGCCGGCCGGCGCGTCGGCGGCGCGGTCTTCCCGCCGCGGCACCCTGGTCAGGTGCCCGCCCGACTCGCCCTGACCCTGACGCTCGCGACCGCAGCCGTCGGCCTCGCGCTGGCCGCCGCACCGGCCGGGCCGGGCGACCGAGCGCCGGCGGCCGCGGCGTCCCCCCGGGCCGGCGGCTACACCCTGCCGCTCGCGGGCGAGCCCGCCGTCGCGCAGCCGTTCGTCGCGCCCGCGAACCCGTGGGCGGCGGGCCACCGCGGCGTCGACCTCCGGGCGGCGGCGGCCGACGTCGTGCACGCGCCGGCCGCGGGCACGGTCGCGTTCGCCGGGACCGTCGTCGACCGCGGGGTGCTCACGATCGCCCACCAGGGCGGCCTGCGCTCGAGCCTGGAGCCCGTCGACCCCGCGGTGAGCGCCGGGATGTCGGTCACGGCGGGGCAGGCGGTCGGGACGGTGCAGCCGGTCGCCGGTCACTGCGCCCCCGCGACCTGCCTGCACTGGGGGGTGCGCCGCGGCGAGCGCTACCTCGACCCGCTCGGCCTCCTCGCCGGGGCCGGGCCGGTCGTGCTCCTCCCGGGCGGCTGAGGGGTCTGGCGGGCTGGTCGCGGGAGCGCGGGAGCGGTCAGTCGCGCTCGGAGCTCATGAGCTTCTCGCGCAGCCGGAGCATCGCGGCCGTGTGCATCTGCGAGATGCGGGACTCGGTCACGCCGAGCACACGCCCGATCTCCGCGAGCGTCATGCCCTCGTAGTAGTACAGGACCAGCACGATCTTCTCGCGCTCGCCGAGCTGCTCGATCGCTCGCGCGAGCAGGAACTTCGTCTCCTGTGCCTCGAACGAGCCGGCGGGGTCGGGCGTGAGCCGGTCCTCGAGCGTGTCGATCAGCGAGACCTGGCCGGTGCGCTCGGCGCCGGCGCCCAGCATCTCGTCGAGCGCCGCGACGTTCACGGTGGACAGCTGGGCGAACACCGTGCGCAGCTCGCCGACGCCGACCTCGAGCCGGACCGCGACCTCGGTCTCGCTGGGGGTGCGCCGCAGCTCGCCCTCGAGCTCGGCGTAGGCGCGGTCGACCGCGCGCGCCTTGGTCCGCACGGACCGAGGGATCCAGTCGATGGCGCGCAGCTCGTCGATGATCGCGCCGCGGATGCGCGAGCTCGCGTACGTCTCGAACTTCACGGCGCGGCCGAGCTCGTACTTCTCGATCGCGTCGATCAGGCCGAACATCCCGTAGGAGACGAGATCGGCCTGCTCGACACTGCTCGCAGGCGCATGCCGAGCCGGCTCGCGACGGCGGTGGCCAGCGGCGCGTAGTGCAGGATCAGGCGTTCGCGGGGGGCGCGGTCGCCGGTCGCCTTGTACTCACGCCAGACGTCGACGATCCGCTCGGCGGGCGTCTCGTCCGCCGGGTCGACGACGTAGTCGCCCGCGTCCTCGGGCTCGTGGTCCGGCTCGGGCTCTTCGGGGTCACCCGCGTCGGTGCGCTCGACCGCGAGCGAGTCGTTCGACGGCAGCGAGCCATTCGACGGCAGCGAGCCGTTCGACGGCAGCGAGCCGTTCGACGGCAGAGAGCCGCTCGACGGCGGGGAGCCGCTCGACGCATGCGGCCGCGGCACCGACGGGCCGAGCGAATCGGCGCCCTCGATCTCGCGTTGGCTTGCCTCGGCACTCACCGAACGTTCCCCCATGCTCGTTCTCATGCTCGTGGGTGCGCTTGCTGGAACGACGTCCGCAGGCGCTCGGCTGATACGTGCGTGTACCTCTGGGTCGTGGCAAGCGTAGCGTGGCCCAGAACCTCCTGAACGCTGCGCAGGTCGGATCCACCGGCGAGCAGATGGGTCGCCGCACTGTGCCGCAGCGCGTGCGGCGCGACGTCGTCGACACCCGCGAGCGCCGCTACCTGGTGCGAGACCTCGCGGAGCTGACGCTGGTCGGCCCGGTGCCCGCGGCGGCCGAGGAGCAGCGCGGGCCCGGACCCGGCGACGACGAGCCGCGGTCGCCCGCGGTCGAGCCACTGCGTGGTCGCCCGCGCCGCGGGGACCCCGAACGGGACCATCCGCTCCTTGTCCCCCTTGCCGACGAGCCGGATCAGCCGCTGGTCGAGGTCGACGTCGTCGACGTCCGCGCCGGCGATCTCACCGACCCGCGCCCCGGTGGCGTAGAGCAGCTCCAGCGCCGCCCAGTCGCGCAGGTGGATCGGGTCGTCGTCGTCAGCGCGGGTGCGGGCGACGTCGAGGAGCTGTGCGGCCGCCTCGACGCCGAGCACGGTCGGCAGGGTCAGGCTCGCGCGCGCGGACGCCAGGCGCAACGCCGGGTCCACCGCAAGCCGGCCGGTGCGCTGGGCCCACGCGAAGAAGGTGCGGGCGGCGGCGCCGCGGCGCGCGAGGGTGGCCCGGCTCAGGCTCTCGGCGGCCATCGCCGCGAGCCACGCCCGAAGCACCCCGAGGTCGATCTCGTCGAGCGCGCGGCGGCCCGCGGCGGCGGCGAACGCCGAGAGGTGCTCGAGGTCGCCCGCGTAGGCCCGAACGGTGTGCGCGGACAGTCCGCGCTGCGCGCTCAGATGCACGGCGAACTGCGCGAGCAGCTGCGCGTCGACCGGCCCGGTCGCCGGCGCGGCGCCCGCGACGTCGCGGGGCGCGTCGGCGGCGGTCGGGGCGGGCTGCATCCACCTACCGTTGCTGTCCCCGGCCCTCACTTCAAGGGCGACACGACCCGCGCGGACGCGGGCCGTGTCGGCGTTATCCCTTGTGCACCCCGATGCCCCGCTTCGTCCCCGCTGACGGCGCCGCGCACGGGAAAATTCACCCGCTCCGGTCGTCGGCACACCGACCTCGGCAGGCGTCACGGGCGCGCAGCTCGCGCGCGGCGGCGCCAGCCGGGGCCGTCACGTTCGGCCAGGCCGGCCAGCTCGAGGGGGCCAAGCGCGGCGTTGACCTGCGCTATCGAGAGGCCGGCCGCGCGGGCGAGCGAGTCCGTACCGGCGGCACGCCGCACCGGGAGCGCGTCGAGAACCTGACGCGCGGCGAGGCCGAGGCCGTCGACCTCGGCCGCGGCCTCGGCCCGCGCGGGCGCGAGGTCCGCCCCCGCGCCCGCGAGCTCGGCCACCTCGCCGGCGTCGGTGACGCACACCGCGACGCCCTCGCGCAGCAGCCGATGGCAGCCCGCCGACGCCATCGAGGTCACCGGTCCCGGCACGGCCCCGACCGGGCGTAGCAGCCCGGCGGCGTGCCCCGCGGTGTTGAGCGCGCCCGAGCGCCACGCCGCCTCCACCACCACGGTCGCGACCGCCGCGGCCGCGATCAGCCGGTTGCGCTGCAGGAATCGGGTCCGGCTCGGCACGCTGCCGGGCGGAACCTCGCTCACGACCGATCCGCCGGTCTCGAGCACCCGAGCGAGCAACGCGGCATTGCCCGCCGGGTACGGGCGGTCGACGCCGCCCGCCAGGAACACGACCGTGCGCCCGCCGCCGGCGATCGCGCCCCGGTGCGCGGCGGCGTCGACGCCGTACGCGCCACCCGAGACGACCGTGAAGCCGCGGTCGGCGACGCCCGCCGCCAGCTCGGCCGCGACGTGCTCGCCGTAGGCGGTCGCGGCGCGCGACCCGACGAGCGCCACCGACCTCGCCACGGCCGCGTCGACGGCGGCGTCGCCGCGCACCCACAGGCATGGCGGCGCGGCGGGGCCGAGGTCCGCGAGCGCCGTCGGCCAACCCGGCGTGCCCGGGTGCACGACGACGCCGCCCAGGCGCGCCAGCACGCGCAGCTCGCGGAGCGGGTCGAGCCCCTCGAGCCTGGGCGCCCACCGGCCGACCGCCGCGGCGAGCCGCCGGCGGGACGCGCCGCCGAGCCCGCCGGCCCGGTCGTCGGCGCGGCCGGCGGGGTGGTGGTCGGCGCCGTCATCGAACAGGTCGACCGGGTCGATCCCGACCACCGGGCCACCCGCGCCGCGCTGGCTGTCCCCGGCGCGCGCGGCGTCCCGCAGCCAGGCCAGGGCGTCGACCGGGCCGAGCGCCGCGATCACCGCGCCCGCGGTGAGGTCGCCCGGCTCGGCCACGCGGCTCCACGCGGCGCGCGCGAGCGTCACCGGGTCCACCTCCGCGCCGCTCATGCGCCCTGGCCCCGGGTGCGCAGCAGCAGCCCCTGACCGATCTCGGCGCGGCCGGGCGCCGTCCGGCCAGCGAGGTCCGCGAGCGTCCAGGCGACCCGCAGGACGCGGTCGACCCCGCGCAAGCTCAGCAGCCCCCGGTCGAGCCCGCGGTCCAGGTCGACCATCAGGGACCGGTCCGCGCCGAGCGCGGCACGGATCCAGTGCCCCGGCACCTGGGCATTCGTGCGCCACGGCGTCCCGGCCAACCGCTCGGCCTGCACCTGGCGCGCGACGGCGACGCGCCGGGCGACCGCGGCGCTCGCCTCCGCCGGGCCCGCGCCGTCGAGCTCGGCGCGCGTCGCGGGATGCACCTCGACCTGCAGGTCCACGCGGTCCAGCAGCGGACCCGACAGCCGCGCCCAGTAGCGCCGACGAGCCATCGGGGGGCACGTGCACTCGAGCCCCTTGCCGACCGCACGCCCGCACGGGCACGGGTTCGCGGCGAGCACGAGCTGGAACCGGGCCGGGTAGCGCGCCGAGCCACCGGCGCGATGGATCACGAGCTCGCCGTGCTCGAGCGGCTGGCGCAGGGTCTGCAGGACGCGCGGGGAGAACTCTGGCGCCTCGTCCATGAACAGCACGCCGAGGTGGGCGCGCGACGCCGCGCCGGGTCGCGGCACGCCGGAGCCGCCGCCCACGACGGCGGCGGGCGTCGCGGTGTGGTGCGGGTCCTCGAACGGGGGCCGCCGCATCAACCCCCCGCCCGCGTCGAACGTCCCCGCCACCGAGTGCACCGCCGTGACCTCGACGGCCTCGGCCTCGGTCAGGTCGGGCAGGAGCCCCGGCAGGCGCGCCGCGAGCATCGTCTTGCCCGCGCCGGGTGGGCCGACGAGCAGCAGGTGGTGCCCGCCGGCCGCGGCGACCTCGAGCGCCGACCGCGCCTCGAGCTGGCCCAGCACCTCGGCGAGGTCGGCCGCCGGGGTGGCCGACGGGGCCAGCACGGGCGCCACCACCGCCGGCACGGGCGGCGGCTGGGCGATGTCCGCGCCGTAGCGCCAGGCCATCTCGCCGAGGCTGGCCGCACCGAGCACCCGCGCACCCGGCACCAGCGCCGCCTCGCGGGCGTTCGCCGCGGGCACGACGACGCGCTCGTGCCCGGCGGCGACGGCCGCGGCGACCGCCGGCAGGACGCCCCGCACGGGGCGCAGGCGCCCGTCGAGCCCGAGCTCACCCAGGTGCACGACGCCGGCCACGCGGGCGCCGTCGACCACGCCCGCGCCCGCGAGCATCGCGACGGCGATCGCCAGGTCGAAGCCCGACCCCGCCTTCGGCAGCGAGGCGGGCGACAGGTTGACGGTGATCTTGCGCTGCGGCCAGTCGATCGCGGACGACGCGACCGCCGCGCGGATCCGGTCCCGGGACTCCGCGAGCGCCGCGTCCGGCAGCCCGACCAGGGAGAAGCCGGGGATCGACGGCGCGAGGTGCGCCTCGACCTCGATGACGTGCCCGGTCAGGCCGACGAGGCTGACCGCGAGGGTCCGACCGAGCGCCATCAGACGACTCCGACGAGGTGCTCGACGTGGGCGGCGCCGCTGCGCTGGACCAGCACCGCGATCACGTCGATGCGCAGCGAGCGCGGGTGCACATCGTGGGCCGCGAGCCACTGCGCGGTGAGCCGGCGCAGCCGAGCCCGCTTGCGCGCGGTGACCGCCTCGGCGGGATGGCCGAAGCGCAGGCCACGCCGGGTCTTGACCTCGACGACGATCAGCTCGCCGGCGCGCAGCGCCACGAGGTCGAGCTCACCGTCCCGGCCGCGCCAGTTGCGATCGAGGACCTGCCAGCCGCCGTTCTCGAGGTACGCGGCCGCGACCCGTTCGCCGTACCTGCCCACTGCATCCTTGGCGCGCACGATGCGACCACCTCCGCGGGCCACGGTGCGCCGTCGCGCCCGGCCGCACGAGAGCCCGGCGTCGGGCCTGCGGACGGCGCGCCGCCATCACAGCCTGGGGGTGGGTCGGCGTCGAACGACGAACTCAGCGCGGAGCGACGAACTCAGCGCGGGAAGGGACCGCTCTCGCCGAGGTCGAGCTCGGCCTTCGCCAGCTCCTCCACGTTGACGTCCCGGAAGGTGACCACGCGGACGGACTTCACGAACCGCGCGGACCGGTAGACGTCCCAGACCCAGGCGTCCGCGAGGCTCAGCTCGAAGTAGACCTCGCCCGCGGCCGACCGCACCTGCAGGTCGACCTGGTTCGCGAGGTAGAACCGTCGCTCGGTCTCGACGACGTAGGCGAACAGCCCCACCACGTCGCGATACTCGCGGTAGAGGGCGAGCTCCATGTCGGTCTCATAGTTCTCCAGGTCCTCCGCGCTCACGCACCCATCATGGACCATCGCCGCCGCCGACGCGGCCACCCGAGGTCTCAGCCGTCGAGCGGGAGCCGCCAGCTGCGGCGGTGCTGCTCGCTCACGCCGTGCGTGCGCAACGCCGCGAGATGGTCCGCCGAGCCGTACCCCTTGTTCTCGGCCCAGCCGTAGGCCGGGAACGTGGGCGCGAGCTGCGTCATGAGCGCGTCGCGCTCGCACTTGGCGAGCACGCTCGCGGCCGCGACCGACGCGCACGTGCGGTCGGCCTTGATGAGCACGTGCACGGTGGGCTCGAGCTCGAGGCGGGCGTCGTCCACGGCGTCGGCGCGGCCGAGCAGCAGGTCGAGCTCCGCCGGGAGCGTCAGCCAGTCGTGCGAGCCGTCGAGAAGCACCGCGTCGATCGGCCCGATCGCTGCGGTGAGCGTCGCGAGCGCGCGCCGCCCGGCGAGCCGCAGCGCCGCGATGATGCCGACGGCGTCGATCTCGGCCGGCGAGGCGTGGCCGACGGCGCGGGCCAGGCCCCAGCGCGACAGCGCGGGCAGCAGGGCGGTCCGGGCCGCGGGGCTGAGCAGCTTCGAGTCCGCGACGCCGCGCGGGCAGGCGCGCGTGCGCGCGTCGACCGCCACGACCCCGACGCTCACCGGCCCGGCGAGCGCCCCGCGGCCGACCTCGTCCATGCCCGCGACGACGAGCGCTCCCCCGCCGAGCAGTGCGCGCTCGCGGCGCAGGGTCGGCGGACGCAGCGGTGCCCGCGTCGGAGCGGTGGCGTGCGGCGCCGTCGGCGCGGTGGCGTGCGGCGCCGTCGGCGCGGTCGTCGTGGCGGTCATTTTGCCGCGTCCGGGACCTGAGCGAACACCGCCGAGGGGTTGCGCAGGATGGCCATCCGGTCCGCGGGCCACACCCGCGTGAACGCGACTCCGACGACGTTCTCCAGCGGGATGCTCCCGCCGCCCGGGTCGCCCAGGTGCCCGCGCGAGTCGCGCGAGTTCTGCCGGTTGTCGCCCATGACCCACAGGCTGTCCTGCGGCACGGTGATCGCGAAGGTGACCTCGCTCGGCACCGAGCCGGGCTTGAGCTGGGTCTCGTCGAGCGGCGCCCCGTTGACGGTCAGCCGGCCCTCGCTGTCGCAGCACGCGACCTCGTCGCCCGGCAGGCCGATCACGCGCTTGATCAGGTGCTCGCCCGAGTCCTGCGGGAGCAGCCCGATGTACGTCAGCCCGGCGTCGAACGCCTGCCGCAGCGAGCTCTGCTCGGCCTCGGTCGTCGCGGGCAGCCACCCGCCCGGGTCCTTGAAGACGACGATGTCGCCCCGGTGCAGGTCGAACGGGCCGGGCGTCAGCTTGTTGACCAGGACGCGGTCGCCGATCTGGAGCGTGTCCTCCATCGACGAGCTCGGGATGTAGAACGCCTGCATGAAGAACGTCTTGACCACGAGCGAGAGCACGAGCGCGCCGACCAGGATGATCGCCGTCTCGCGCAGCAGCGAGGTGCCGCGCGGAGCCCCCCGGCTCGCGCCGCGTGCCCGGCGGCTCTGCGGCACGGACTCGGACTCGGCGGGGTCAATCACGCGCTCATGGTGCCACTGCGCGCGGGTTGCGGCCTAACCGGCTCGCTGGCCAGCGGTCCGTCACTTGCGGCGGGCGCAGCGACGGGCGGCCACCACCAGGGTGACCGCCCGTCGCCAGCGAAACGTGGGTGCGTCAGGCCTTCTTGGCCGGAAGCGCCTCGCGCTTCTCCTTGATCTTCGCCTTCTTGCCGCGCAGCGCGCGCAGGTAGTACAGCTTCGCGCGACGCACGTCACCGCGGGTGACGACCTCGACCGACTCGAGCGCCGGGGAGTGCACCGGGAAGGTGCGCTCGACGCCGACGCCGAAGCTGATCTTGCGGACGCAGAACGTCTCGCGGACGCCGCCACCGGCGCGGGAGATCACGACGCCCTGGAAGACCTGCACGCGCGAGCGGGTGCCTTCCACGACCTTGACGTTGACCTTGAGGGTGTCGCCGGCGCGGAAGGCCGGGATGTCGGTGCGCAGGGAGGCCGCATCGACGGTGTCGAGAGTATGCATGTCAGTCGCTTTCTCGCGCTGCCACAGGTCAGACGCGTTGATCAGGAGCACCCGAGCGGGGTGCCCCGTGGGCAAGATGGTGCGGGTGCGCCCGAGATCGTGACCGTCTCCCCTGTGGCAGAGACGCGACCGGCGAACACCGACCGGTCAGTCTCCCACACCTTGGCCGTCGGGCGGCAATCGTCGCAGCCGGCCGTCGATGACGACCCAGCCCAGGCCCGAGAGGAGGGCGAGGTCCCCGCGGTCGACCGTCGCGGCGTCGAGCGCCTCGATCAGGTCCGGCCGCCGGGCGCTGGTGCGGGTCAGCGCCTCGTCGCGGCGCCAGCGGGTGATCTTGCCGTGGTGCCCCGAGGTGAGCACTGCGGGCACGTCGAGGCCGGCCCACGTCACGGGCCGGGTGAACACCGGGTACTCGAGCAGGCCGTCCGCGCCGTGCGACTCCTCGACGAGCGACTCCGGGTTGCCGATCACGCCCGGCAGCAGCCGGGTGACCGCCTCGACCATGACCAGGGCGGCGGCCTCGCCGCCGCCGAGCACGTAGTCCCCGATCGAGACCTCCGTGACCTGGATCCGGGTGCGGTAGTGCGCGGCGACCCGGGCGTCGATGCCCTCGTACCGCCCGCAGGCGATGACGAGGTGCGGCGCAGCGGCCAGCGCCTCGGCGGTGCGCTGCGTGAAGGTCGCCCCCGACGGCGTCGGGATGAGCAGGTGCGTCGTGTCGGTCACGAGCTCGTCGAGCGCGGTGCCCCAGACGTCGGGGCGCATGACCATACCCGCGCCACCGCCCGTCGGGGTGTCGTCGACCGTGTGGTGCCGGTCCACAGCCCAGGCCCGCAGGTCGTGGACCCGCAGGTCGACGAGCCCGGCGGCACGGGCCTTCCCGACGAGCGAGAGGCCGAGCGGCGCGAGGTAGTCCGGAAAGATGGAGACGACGTCGATGCGCACGTCAGGCCTCGTCGGCATCCGACGCGGCGGACCCCTGCGGCGGGCGGCCCGACGTCTCGTCGGAGATCACCAGGTTGGCGGCGTCCGACGCGAGCAGCCCGCCGGGCGGGTCGAGCACCACGCGCCCGCCCGCGACGTCGACGACGGGCACGATCGCCCGGACGAACGGGACGAGGGTCCTGGCCCCCGAGGGCTCGACCAGGACGAGCGCGTCGTGCGCCGGCAGGACCTCGAGCCCGGCGATGACGCCGAGGAACCGGCCGTCGATGTGCTCGGCGCGCAGGCCGGCCAGCTCGTGCGGGTACCAGGCGTCGTCCTCGTCGCTCGTGGACTCCTCGACGAGCAGCTCGACCCCGCGCAGCCGCTCCGACGCGGTGCGATCGGTCGCCTCGGCGAAGGTCAGGAACCACTTGTCGTGCAGCGTCCGGACGGCGGCGATCGTCAAAGGCCCGACGCCGGCCGGGGCGGTGGCCAGCACGGCGCCGACCGTGAGTCGCTCCGCCGGCGCATCGGTGCGCAGGTCGAGGGCTACCTCGCCGCGCAGCCCGTGCGCGCGGCCGATCCGGGCAACGGTCAGCTGCATGGGTGTGTTCCTCTTCCGAAGGCGCGTCGTTCCGGGACGGACGACGAGGCCCGGTCCCCAGGGTAGGGGTCCGGGCCTCGTCGGGTGATGCTGGGCGGAGCAGGTGCTGTGCGGACGGCTCGATCAGCGCCGGTCGACGTCGACGACGTCGATGCGGACCGGACCGTCAGTCGCGAGCGCGCCGACCACGGTGCGCAGCGCACGCGCTGTGCGCCCACCACGACCGATCACGCGCCCGAGGTCTTCGGGGTGAACCCGGACCTCGAGCAGCTCGCCCCGGCGCAGCGGCTTCGCGATCACGCGGACGTCGTCCGGGTGGTCGACGATGCCGCGCACCAGGTGCTCGAGCGCGTCCGCGAGCATCAGGCCTGCTTGTCTTCAGCGGCCTCGGCGGCCTTGCTCGCGGCAGCGGCCGCGTTGGCCCGCTTCTCCGACGCCTTCGCCTTGGACTTCTCCGCGGCGACGGCGTTGGCCTCGATCGCGGCCTTGGGGTCGAGCTTCGGGGCCTTGACCCGCAGGGTGCCCTCGGTGCCGGGCAGGCCCTTGAACTTCTGCCAGTCACCCGTGATCTTCAGGAGCACGGCGACCTGCTCGGACGGCTGTGCGCCGACCCCGAGCCAGTACGCGGCGCGCTCGCCGTCGATCTCGATGAGCGAGGGCTCTTCGGTGGGGTGGTACTTGCCGATCTCCTCGATGACGCGACCGTCGCGCTTGGCGCGCGAGTCCGCGACGACAACGCGGTAGTACGGCTGACGAATCTTGCCAAAACGCTTCAAACGGATCTTGGTGGCCACGGTGGTGGTCTCTCCTTGGTGTGGTGCGCGTTGGTCCGACGTCCCCGGCTCGTGGGGGCAGAGTCAGGAAGTCAGGCCGAAGGACACGGCGCGGCGGCTAGAGGGTCCGACGCACCGGGTACAGCGGGTCATTGTGCCAGATCCGCCGCCCGGGACCAACCACGACGGGCACGGCGATCGGCGGGCCGGGCACAGTCGGCGGGCAGAACAATCGGCGGGGCGACCGCTCAGCGGCCGAGGAACTTGTCGAGCCCGGGCGGCAGCTCGAGCGACGCCGGATCGACGGCCGCGTCCTTGGCGGGAGCGCCCAGCCCGAACGCCGAGCCCTGCGGCGCGCGCGGCGCGATGCCGGCGGCCTTGTCGGCCGCGAGCCGCTCGAGCTCGGCGCGCTTGGCGGGGTTGCCCGACTTCACCTTCTTGCCGCGCGCGGGCGGCGCGGTGCGGCCCTTGCCCTTCTTGCCGCCCATGCCGGGCAGGTTGCCCATCCCGGGCAGCCCCATCCCACCGCCGCGACTCATCTGCGCCATCATCTTGCGGGCACCCTCGAAGCGCTCGAGCAGCTGGTTCACGTCGGTGGCCGTGGTGCCGGAACCCTTCGCGATCCGCGCGCGGCGCGAGCCGTTGATGATCTTCGGGGCCTGGCGCTCCGCGGGCGTCATCGACCGGACGATGGCCTCGACGCGGTCGACCTCGCGCTCGTCGAAGTTGTCGATCGCCTCGCGCATCTGGCCCATGCCGGGGAGCATCCCCAGCATCTTCTTCATCGAGCCCATCTGCTTGAGCTGCTGCATCTGGGTGAGGAAGTCCTCGAGCGTGAAGCCGGTGCCGGAGGCGAGCTTGGCGGCCATCTCCTCGGCCTGCCCCGCGTCGAAGGCCTTCTCGGCGTGCTCGATGAGGGTGAGGACGTCACCCATGTCGAGGATGCGGGACGCCATCCGGTCGGGGTGGAACGCCTCGAACTCGGTGAGCTTCTCCCCGGTCGACGCGAACAGGATCGGACGGCCCGTGACGGAGGCGACCGACAGCGCGGCGCCACCGCGCGCGTCGCCGTCGAGCTTGGTCAGGACGACGCCGGTGAACCCGACGCCCTCCTGGAACGCCATCGCCGTCGCGACGGCGTCCTGGCCGATCATCGCGTCGATGACGAACAGGATCTCGTCGGGGTCGATCGCGTCGCGGATGTTCGCGGCCTGGCGCATGAGCTCGGCGTCGACGCCGAGGCGCCCGGCCGTGTCGACGATGACGACGTCGTGCTGGCGGGTTCGCGCGACAGCGAGGCCCTCGCGCGCCACGGCGACGGGGTCGCCCGTGTCGACCTGGTCGGTGCCGGCAGAGCCCTGCGCCCCGGGGTGCGGCGCGAACACGGGGACGCCGGCGCGCTCGCCGACGATCTGCAGCTGGGTCACGGCGTTCGGCCGCTGCAGGTCGGCCGCGACGAGCAGGGGCGTGTGGCCCTGCCCGCGCAGGTGCAGCGCGAGCTTGCCCGCGAGCGTGGTCTTGCCCGCGCCCTGGAGCCCGGCCAGCAGGATGACCGTGGGCGCGGTCTTCGCGAACGCGAGCGGCCGGTTGGCCCCGCCGAGGATCGCGACGAGCTCCTCGTTCACGATCTTCACGACCTGCTGGGCCGGGTTGAGCGCCCCGGACACCTCGGCCGAGAGCGCCCGCTCGCGCACCTTGCCGGTGAATTCGCGCACGACGACGACGGCGACGTCGGCATCGAGCAGGGCGCGCCGGATCTCGCGCACCGTCGCGTCGATGTCGGCCTCGGACAGCCGACCCTTGGTGCGAAGGTTCTTGAAGGTCGACGTCAGTCGGTCGGACAGGGTGGCGAACACCGCGGGATCCTCACCGTTCTTTCGTGATTACGGACGGTTCAGCCTACCCGCCAGCGCGCGCGCACCCCGGCCGGTCAGGTCGTCGACCAGGCGGGTCCGCCAGGTCGTCCACGCCAGCGGCCCCGCCGCGGACGCGTCGGCCTCCGTCAGCGCGCGCAACATCTCGAGCATCTCGGCGCGGTGATCGACGGCTGCCAGCAGGGTCTCGAGGGTCTCGGGCGCGTCCGGGTCCTGGGTCGTCGCCAGCTCGGCCAGCGTCAGGTGCTCGCGCACGAGGCGCGTGACGTCGTCCCGCTCGGGCTCGGCGAAGCCCATCCGGGTGAGGATGCCGGGCACGAGGCGCGCCCCCTCGGCAGAGTGGTCGGTCGAGCCGGGCCGCTTCCCGATGTCGTGCAGCAGCGCGGCGAGCAGGAGCACGTCCGAGCGCTCCGCGCCTCGGCCGGAGCGGCCCACCCGGGCGACGGTCTCGATCAGGTGCCGGTCGACGGTGTGCCGGTGGATCGCCGATCGCTGCGGCCGGTTCCGTACCGCGGCCCACTCGGGGATCCAGGTCGTCACGACCCCGGCGAGGTCCAACGCCTCCCACACGGGGATCTGCGCCGGGCCGGTGCCCAGCAGCTGGAGCAGCGACTCGCGGGCGGGGCGCGGCCACGGGACCGGCAGCGCGGGGGTCTGGGTCAGGCTCGCGACGGTCACCGGGGACAGGTTCAGGCCCGTTCGGGCGGCCGTCGCCGCGGCGCGCAGCGAGAGCAGCGGGTCGCTCGCGGGCCGGGCGTCGACGCCCAGCACGAGCTCGCCGTCGTGCTCGACGAGGCCCTCGCCCACGGAGCGCAGGCTGGGCGCGCTGCGCCGGCCCCGCACGAGCATCGGCCGGCGGGAGATCACCGGGCGCTGGAGCGCCTGGCGGGCGTGCCGGACGGTCGTGTCCAGCGCGTAGGAGATGATCCGGCCCGCCTCGGCGAGGCTCGCGAGCAGGTCGTCCGAGTCGTCGAAGCCGCACATCGCGGCGACCTCGTCCTGGTCGGCGAGCAGCAGCTGGTTGGTGCGCCGACGGGTCACGACCTGGACGGCGTCGCGGACGTCGAGCAGGTGCGCGTGCGCCTGGTCGGTCGCGCCGTGCGGGCGGTCCGTCAGCCATGTCGCCGCGAGCGCCGAGAGCACGACGGCGTCCCGGATGCCGCCGCGGGCCTCCTTGAGGTCGGGCTCGATCAGGTACGCGAGCTCGCCGTGGCGGTCGGCCCGCTCGCGGGTGGAGGTGAGCAGCTCGGGCAGGCGGCGGCGCGCCGCCGAGCGCCAGTCGGTCAGCAGCGCGGACTTGGCGCGGTGCACGACGATCGCGTCGCCCGCGATCGGCCGCAGGTCGAGCAGCCCCACCGCCGCCGGCAGGTCCTTGGACGCCACCTGACGGCACTGCGCGAGCGAGCGCACGGAGTGGTCGAGGTCGAGGCCGGCGTCCCAGATCGGGTACCACAGGCGCTCGGCGAGCGCCGACAGCTGCGCCGGCGTGTGCCCGCGGCCGTCGTGCACGAGCACGAGATCGAGGTCACTCGCGGGGCTGGGGTCGCCGCGGCCGATGCTCCCGACCGCGCCGAGGGCGATGCCGTGCAGGTCCTCGCCGAGCTCGCGGCGGTCGGCGTCGGGCAGGGCCGCGACCGCGCTGTGCCAGAGGTCGACGAGGCTCGCGCTGACCAGCTCGGAGATCGCGGCACGGCGCGCCGCGCCGTCCGTCCCCGGGCCGCTGCGCGAGAGGGCGAGCTCGAGCCGAAGCGCCCGAAGGTCCCGCACCCCACCACGGGTGGGGTGCGGGACCTCGGTGGACTCCTGCCCGGTCGCATCGCTTTCGTGCGGCCGTGAAGCGGTCATGCCTACAGCGCCTCCGCGCCGTGCTCGCCGGTGCGCACGCGCGCGACGTCCTCGACCGGGACGACCCAGACCTTGCCGTCGCCGATCTTGCCGGTCTGCGCGGCCTTGATGATCACCTGCGTCACCGTGGCCACGTCCTCGTCGCCGACGAGCACCTCGATGCGAACCTTGGGGACGAGGTCGACCGTGTACTCCGCACCGCGGTAGACCTCGGTGTGCCCGCGCTGACGGCCGTAACCGCTCGCCTCGCTCACGGTCATGCCCCGCACTCCGGCTGCCTCGAGCGCCGACTTCACGTCGTCCAACCGGTGCGGCTGGATCACTCCGGTCACGAGCTTGGTCATGCCTTCACCTCCGTCGTCATACGAGCGCCGAGTGCCTCGTACGCGGTCTCGCCGTGCGTCGTCAGGTCGACGCCGGTCACCTCATCCTCGTCGCTGATCCGGAATCCCATCGTCGCCTTGAGGATCAACGCGATCACCGACGTGGCGACGAAGGAGAAGGCGACGACGACGAGCGCCGCGATGATCTGCGTCGCGAGCTGGGTGAAGCCGCCACCGTAGAACAGGCCGTTCAGGGCGCCGTCCGGGTACCAGGTCGAGTTCTTGTCGGTTGCGAAGAAGCCGATGAGGATCGTGCCCGTGAGGCCGCCGACGAGGTGGACCCCGACGACGTCGAGCGAGTCGTCGTAGCCGTACTTGAACTTGAGGCCGACCGCGAGGGCGCACAGGACGCCCGCGACGGCGCCGATGGCGATAGCGCCGTACGTGTCGACCGCCGCCGCCGCGGGGGTGATCGCGACGAGGCCCGCCACGACGCCGGACGCGGCGCCGAGCGACGTCGCGTGCCCGTCGCGCAGCTTCTCCGCGAGCAGCCAGAACAGCATCGCGGCGCAGGTCGCGATCATCGTGTTCAGCCAGGCGCGACCGGCGACGTTGTCAGCGGCAAACTCCGACCCGGCGTTGAAGCCGAACCAGCCGAACCACAGGAGCGCGGCGCCGAGCATGACGAAGGGGAGGTTGTGCGGCCGCATGGGCTCCTTGCCGAAGCCCTTGCGCTTGCCGATCACGAGCGCCAGGGCAAGGCCCGCGATCCCGGCGTTGATGTGCACGACGGTGCCACCCGCGAAGTCGATCGGGACCGAGAGGCTGCTCGTGATCCCGTCCGCGCCGAGCAGGCCGCCGCCCCACACCCAGTGCGCGACCGGGACGTAGACGACCGTCGCCCAGATGCCGGAGAAGACGAGCCAGGTGCTGAACTTCGTGCGGTCCGCGATCGCCCCGCTGATGAGGGCGACCGTGATGATGGCGAACGTCGCCTGGAACGCGACGGCGACGAGCGCCGGGACGCCGGCGGCCGCCATCAGGCTCTGGTCGTCCGTCATGCCGTCGAGGCCGAAGTAGTCGAACGGGTTGCCGAACAGGCCCCCGACGTCCGTACCGAAGACCGCCGAGTATCCCCACAGGACCCAGATCAGCCCGACGACGCCCATCGCGCCGAAGCTCATCATCATCATGTTGAGGACGGACTTGCCGCGCACCATGCCGCCGTAGAAGAACGCCAGACCTGGCGTCATCAGCAGCACGAGCCCGGATGCCGTGAGCATCCAGGCCGTGTTTCCGCTGTCCAGCGTGAATTCCATGTGGATCGCCTCTCCCCTTGCCGACCGCTCGGCCGGTCGGTCCCCACCTTCGGGTAACGCGATTTCCCGGCGGTGCCCGGAGTGTTACGGGGGGATGACAAGGAGGCCGATCACGTAAACGTTGCGTTTCGCAGGCGGGGCCCGGCGCGGGTTCGGGGCGTCCCGGGCGGGCCTGGCCGGCCGAGGGTGCGGGGTGTGGATACGGCCGGGAGCGGCAGGTGCGACCGGTACCGTCGTGGTGCACCCACCCCGACGTCACCAGGAGCAGCCGTGCCCGCAGCCATGGATCCGCGGGCATCGTGAGCGAGGCCGGCGGCCCGCTCGTCGCGACGGGGTGGTACCCGGACCCGATGCGCCGCGCTGCGCTGCGGCAGTGGTCCGGATCGGGCTGGACCG
Source organism: Pengzhenrongella sicca (assembly GCF_017569225.1). GTDB lineage: Bacteria > Actinomycetota > Actinomycetes > Actinomycetales > Cellulomonadaceae > Pengzhenrongella > Pengzhenrongella sicca. The sequence continues at coordinate 1,346,175 of NZ_CP071868.1, read as the reverse complement.
CCCGGGTCTCGGACGGGCACTCGACCTGGGACGACCCTCGCCCCGTGCGCCGCGCGCTCGTCGCCGCCGACCTCGACGCGCTGCGCTTCGTCGAGAACGTCTTCCTGCCCGAGGCGCTCGCGCAGGGCGCCGACACCCCGGCGCGGCAGCTCGCGCTGCTGGCCGAGCTCACGACGGAGGCGCGGCGCGGGGCCGCGCCCGCGCCGGCTCGGCCGGCGCCCGCGGCGGCCAGCCCGGCTCTGCCGCACCAGGGGAACGCGGATACCTGGGTCGCGCACCCGGGCATCCCGCACCCGGGCCTCCCCCACCCCGCCGTCCCGCGCCCGGCGGCGCCGCCCGCGGGCCGGCCGCCGCGCCCCGCCGCGCCCGGCCCGGCCCGGCCGCGGTCCGCCGCCGCCCGGTGGTCCGCGCGGGCGCGGCGACGGGCCGGCTCGGACCTCGCGCTGCACGGCCTGGCGTACCTCGGTGTGCTGCTGCTTTTCATCGGCGTGTTCGGGCTCGTCGCGTTCGCGTTCGCCGACGTCACGCCGGGCCTGCGGCCGGTGGCCGAGCTCGCGTGCGCGAGCGTCCCGTTCGCCGCCGCGCGGCTGCTCCGCGCTCGGGGCGCCACCGTCGCGGCGCAGGCGCTCGAGATCGCGGGCGGCCTGCTGCTGCCCGTGCTGCTGATCACGTCGATGGTCGACGGCTCCGGGCTGCCCCCGGACCTGGCGGGCGGCGCGCTCGTGGTCGCCCTGACCCTGGGCTGCGCCGCCCTTTCTGTCGCGCTTGCGGCATGGGCGCACCGGCACCCGGCCAGCGGCGTGCGGTTCGCGGTCGCGCCGGCGGTCTGGTTCGCCGTCGCCGCGGCCACGCTCGGGGCTGGCCGGGCCGTTCCCCAGGGCCGCGACGTCGCCGTCCCGACCGCGTGGCAGGTCTGCGCGGTGAGCGCCGCGCTCGTGCTCACGCTCGCCGCCGGACGGCGCTGGCCGAGCTCGGCCCTGGCCGCGGCCGCACTGCGGGCGGGCGTCTCGGGCACCGTCGTGCTCGCCGTCCTCGCGGCCGTCACCGGCGCCGCGCAGGGCTGGCCCGGTCCCGCCGTCGCCGGCGCGGGGATCGCGCTGCTCGTCGCGCTCGTGCTGCTACGGCCGGTGGTCCCGGCGCCGATGATCGACGTCGTGGCGCCCGGCTGGTGGGCGCTCGTGGGCCTGGCGCTGGCGCCGAGCCTGCCTGCCGGGGCGCTCGCCGCCCTGCTCGCCGCGGGCTTCCTGGCGCTGCTCGAGCACGCCCACGCCCGCGGGGCGCGCGCCGCGGCGCTCGTGCTGCCGGGCGCCGGGCTCGCGGTCTGCCTCGCCGTCGCCGCGCCCGACCCCGGTTGGGCGGCCGCCCTGTATGCCGGGCTCGCCGCCTGGGCGCTCGCACGCCGGACCCGTCCCCTCGGCGGTCGCGGGGGCGCGCGCGTCCTGGACCTCGCAGCGGCGGCGCTACCCGCCGCGTCGGTCCTGGCGCTCGCGACGGCGGCCGACGGCTGGGTCGCCCTCGCCGCCGCTGCCGCCCTCGTCCTCACCGCGACCGTGCCGGCACGCTGGCCCGTGCTGCGCCGGCACGCCGCCGACCAGTTCTGGCCGCGGTGGTGGCGGGGCGCGGTCCCGACCGTCGCCGCCGGCGCCCTCGTGGCCTGGCCGCCCTCCACGACGTCGGCGCAGGCGTGGCTCGTCGCCGGCGTGCTCGTCGCCCTCGCCGGGGCCGCGGCCGTCGGCCCGCTGGCTCCGCCCGCCCGGACCTGGGCCGTCGTCGCCCTCGCCGCGGGCGCCTGGCTCGTCGCGTGCGACGCCGGCGCGCTGGGCGACCCGGTGCGCGGGATCGTGCTGGCGGCCGCCGCGCTCGCGCTCGTCGCGCTCGCGCACCTCCGCGCGCGGCCCGCAGGGGCCGCCATCGGCCTGGCCGGGCACGCCACCGCGCTGCTCGCGCTCGCCCTGGCCGGCGCGGGGTGGCCCCTCGTCGTCGTGGTCGCGCTCGCGACGGCGGGCTGCGCGGTCACGGCCGTCGCCGCCGACGGCGGCCGCTCGCCCGTGGGCGCCACGCTCGCCGGCGTGGGCCGCCCGCTGACCTTCGTACCGTGGGCGGCCGTGGCGGCGGGCCTGCCCGCGGTGGTGGTCGGGGGGCTGGACTCGGCCGGGCTGCTCGCGGCCGACGACCCGTGGACGGCCGCCGTGCTCGCCGTCGTCGCGCTCGGGTACGCGCTCGTCACCCGCGCGCCCGTGGCGCCGCGGTGCGCCGCGACCCTCGCGTGGGCGGCGTTCGCGCTCGCGCTCGCGGCGGCGGGATCCGCCTGGGCGCCGTGGCCCGCCGTCGTCGGCCTGGGCGCGGTGATCGCCGCGCCGGCGCTCATTGCGGCGCCGCGCCGCGCCGCGGTGATGGGGTGGACGGCGTGGGTCGCGATGGCCCCGTTCGCCGGCCTGGTCGCCCACCTGCTCGTCCCGCCGTTCGCCGCCCTGCCCGGCGCGACCCAGGTCGCCGCGACGCTGACCGTCGTCGGCGGCGCGCTGCTCGTCGGCTCCGCGGCCGCGGACCTGCGCGGGAGCCGGTGGGTGCCCCGCCCACGGCCGCTGCACGCCTGGCTCGTCCCGCCGGCGACCGTCGGCGCGCTGGGCCTGGCCGGTGCCCTCGCGCTCCTCGCCGCGGGCGGCGCGCTCGACGCCGCCGGGTCCGGCCCGCTGCCCGGGGCGGGTCTGATCACCCTCGGCGTCGCGGCGATCCTGCTGGCCGTCGGCGTGCTGGCCCGCGCCGGCGCGCTCGCGGGCGCCGCCGCCGTCGTCGGCTGGTTCGCCGCGCTCGAGCTGGCCGGGCCGACGCTCGGCGCCCGACCGCTCGTGGCCGTGGTCGCCGCGGCGGCGCTCGTGGCGACCGCGCAGACGCTGCACGGGCTGACCGCCGAGCGTGGCTGGTGGAGCCGTTGGGACGCCCCCGTCCTCATCGCCGCGGCGCCCGTCGCCCTCACCGCGCTCGCCGCAGCGGCCGACGGCGACCGGTTCACCTCGACGTTCGCCCTCGTCGGCCTGCTCGTCGCCGGCGTCGCCGTGCAGCTACGGGCACGGGCCGCGCTCGCCGAGGTCCTCGGGTGGACCGGCGCGACGCTCGTCCTCGTGGGCGCGGGGGCCGCCGGCGCGGGCTGGCTCGCGCTCACCCTCGCCGCGCTCGCCACCGTGCACACCGGGCTGGCCGTGCGCGCCGCCGACCCCGGGTCGCGGACCGTGCGGCAGCTCACCGGCGTCGCGGCCGCCGTCGCGGCGTGGGTCGCGGCGCTGGACTGGTTCGCCTGGTCGACCCAGGCCGGTGTCGACGCCACGGCCGTGGGCGCGGGCGCCGTCGCGGTCGTCGCGGCGGCGCTCACGCGGGCGGGCCGGACCGACCGGTCCTGGTCGGCCACCTGGGGCGGCGCCGCGGCGGCCGTCCTGCTCGTGGCCGTCGGGACCAGCCTGCGGCCCGCCGGCCTCGGCGCCGACGACGTCGCGCCCGGCGGCTGGGTCATGCTCGGCCTGGTGGGGCTGACGGCCGCGCTGGCCGGGTCCGCGCGGCCGTTCCGGGCGCCCTGGCTGCGGGACGCGTGCGCGGGCTCGGCGCTCGCCGCACTGCTCGTCGCACTCGACTGGCTGCAGGCGGGCGACGCGACGCGCGCCGCGACCCTCGCGGCGCTCGTCGCGACGCTCGCGCTCGGTCAGCTCGCGCTCGGTCAGCTCGCGGTCGCTCAACTCGCCGTTCGTGAGCCCGCAGCCGGTCAGCTCGCAACCGGTCAGCTCACGCCTGCGCGGCGCGGTCGGGCCGCGCACTGGGTCCGGCCGGCCGGCGTGCTCGGCGTGGCCGCGGTCGGCGTCGCGGCTCTCCTCGGGCTGGCCGCGCTGCCAGACGCCGGACCGCTCGTGCCCGTGCTGGCGGCCGCCGCCGTGCAGGTGGCCGCCGCCGGGGTGCGGCGGCGCTCGATCGGGCTGCAATTGCTCGCCCCCGCGCTCGCGTGCGTGGCCTGGCTGCTCTTCGTCGCCGACGTCGTCGGCGGCGGCCCGCAGTGGTACTCGGTGGCGATCGGCCTGACCCTGCTCGCCGTCGCGGCCCTGTGGCGCCGCGATCGCCGCGGCCGCGGCCTACCGGTGGCCGCGGCGGAGGTGGTCGCGATCGAGCTGACGGGGCTGGCGTTCGTCGTCAGCGCCTCGCTCGTCCAGGCGGTCACGCAGTCGGTCGCGCACGCCCTCGTCGCGGCGGCGCTCGGGATCGCGATCGCGGTCTGGGGAGTGGGCTCGCGCGTGCGCCGGCGGGTCGCCGCCGGGACGGTCGTGCTCCTGACCTCGGTCGTGCTGCTCGTCGCTGCGCCGCTCGTGGCGCTGCTGCCCGCGTGGGGCGGCGCGTGGGTGTGGATCCTGATCGCCGTCGCCGGCCTGGCCGCGGTGCTCGCGACGACGCTGATCGAACGCGGTCGAGCGATGGTCACGACGACGCGTGGGCGCCTCGGCCGCGCCACGGCCGGCTGGGAGTAGTCGGGGCCGGGCGCGGGCTTCCTGGGAGTCGTCGGGGCGGGGCGGTCAGTCCCCGAGCAGACCGTCGACGAACGCGGCGGCGTCGAACGGCGCGAGGTCGTCCGGCCCCTCGCCGAGACCGATGAGCTTGACGGGCACGCCGAGCTCGCGCTGGACGGCGATGACGATGCCGCCCTTCGCGGTGCCGTCGAGCTTGGTCAGCACGATGCCGGTGACGCCCGCCACCTCGGCGAACACCCGGGCCTGGTTGAGGCCGTTCTGACCCGTCGTGGCGTCCAGCACCAAGAGCACCTCGCTCAGGGGCGCCTCCCGCGTGATCACGCGGATGATCTTGCCGAGCTCGTCCATCAGTCCGGCCTTGTTCTGCAGGCGGCCCGCGGTGTCGACGAGCACGACGTCGGCCCCCGTGTCACGGCCGGTGCGCACCGCGTCGAACGCGACCGCTGCCGGGTCGGCGCCGTCCCGGTCGGACCGCACCGTCGGCACCCCCACCCGCGCGCCCCACGTCGCGAGCTGCTCGGCGGCCGCCGCCCGGAAGGTGTCGGCCGCGCCGAGCACGACCGTGCTCCCCTGCGCCACCAGCACGCGGGCAAGCTTGCCCACGGTCGTGGTCTTGCCCGTGCCGTTTACCCCGACGACGAGCAGCACGGCGGGCCGGCGCAGGCCGTCCGCCCCGATGACGGGCGCCGTGGCGAGGGACCGGTCCAGTGCCGGGTCGACGAGCGCGATGAGCTTCTCGCGCAGCAACGCCCGCACCGCCGCGGGCTCGCGCACCCCCGCGACCCGCACCGCGGTGCGCAGGTCCGCGATGAGCTCGGCCGACGGACCCGCGCCGACGTCGGCGAGCAGCAACGTCTCCTCGAGCTCGTCCCAGTCGTCCTCCGTCAGGTGATCGCGCGAGAGCACCGCGAGGAGCCGGGCCCCGAGCGGCGAGCCCGAACCGGCGAGCCGGCCGCGCAGGCGCGCGAGGCGGCCGACGACGGGCTCCGGGACCTCGAGCGCGGGGGCCGCCGCGGGCGCCTCGGCCTCGGGGGCGACCTCGACCGCGGCGGCGGCCGTCGGGGCGGCGAGCGCGGGTGCGGCCGGGTCCAGCACGGCCGTCGCGGCGCGCCCGCCGTCGCCGGGCCTACCCGGGGTGGGCGGCGTCGGCCCGCCCCGGCGGCGCGCGACGAACGCGGCACCGACGCCGACCGCGGCAAGGGTCGGCAGGCCGATGGCAAGGAGAAGCTCGAGGGTCTCGTTCACCGGGTCAGTGTGTCAGGAGCGGACGCGCAGGTGGCAGGCGAGCTCAGCGCCGCACGAGGTTCGCGCTGCGGCTCGCGGCGTCGCGACCGGCGCGCGTCGCGCGGGACGCGTGGTCGCGGGCCCAGGTCAGGGTGTCGGTGAGGTCGTCGAGCTGGAGGTAGGGCTCGTCGTCCACCTCGGCGGCGGCGAAGAACTCGTCGAACGTCGCGTCGACCGGCTCGTCGGAGACCACCTCGGCCGGCGCGGCGGTTCCGCGCCCGCGCCACGTCGCGAGCCCGGCCCGCAGGTCGCGGATGAACCCGCGCGCTCCGCCCGACGGACCACTGTTCACGCCGGCGACGATCATGACGATGGCGGCGGCGGCGAGGGCGACGAAGGTCCAGACGAGGAGCGAGATCATGCAGCGATTCTCCCAGGTCTCGCGCCACGGTCCAGACACGCCCCGCGCGTCGCCGCGATGGGCACCAAACTTTCACACGGGCACGCCGGCCGGTCGCGCGCGGCCGCTCCGCCGCGGCTACCGCCGCAGCGACGGCAGCGCGCTGTCCTCGCGCATGCGCTGGCTGATCACGGTCGTCACGCCGTCGCCGCGCATCGTGACCCCGTACAGGGCGTCCGCGATCTCCATCGTGCGCTTCTGGTGCGTCACGACGATGAGCTGGCTGTCCTCGCGCAGCTCCGCGAACAGCTCGAGCAGCCGGCCGAGGTTGGCGTCGTCGAGCGCCGCCTCGACCTCGTCCATCACGTAGAACGGGCTCGGCCGGGCCTTGAAGATCGCCACCAGGAGCGCGACGGCCGTCAGCGACCGCTCGCCGCCGGACAGCAGCGACAGGCGCTTGACCTTCTTCCCGGCCGGGCGCGCCTCGACCTCGATGCCGGTCGTGAGCATCTGGCCCGGCTCGGTGAGCACGAGGTGCCCCTCGCCGCCCGGGAACAGCCGGGGGAACACGATCTCGAACTGCGCGGCCGTGTCGCGGTAGGCGTCGGCGAAGACCTGCTCGACCCGGGCGTCGATCTCGCGGACGATCTCGAGCAGGTCCGAGCGGGACTTCTTGAGGTCGGCGAGCTGGTCGGTGAGGAACTTGTGCCGCTCCTCGAGCGCCGCGAACTCCTCGAGCGCCAGCGGGTTGACCCGGCCGAGCAGCGCGAGCGCGCGCTCGGCGGCGCGGAGCCGCTTCTCCTGCTCGGCCCGCACGTACGGCACCGGTGCGGCGGGCTCCGCGCCCGGCTCGGGCCGGGTCAGGACGGGGATGTCGCGGTGCGGCCCGAACTCCTCCATGAGCACCTGCGGGTCCAGCCCGAGGTCGTCGACGGCGCGCGCCTGCAGCTGCTCGATGCGCAGGAGCTGCTGCGCGCGCGCGACCTCGTCGCGGTGCGCGACGTCGGTCAGCTCGCTGAGCTGGCGCGCGAGCAGGTCGGTCTCGGCGCGCAGCGCGACCAGTGCGGCGTCGCGGTCCGCGCGCGCGGCCTCGGCGGCCTCCCGGTCGGCGCCGGCCCGCTGCAGCGACCGGTCGAGCGCGGCGAGCGTCTGAACCGCACCCTGGCGGACCGCCTCGGCGAGGTGGGCCTGCCGGGCACGGACGCGCTCGCGCTCGGCGGCCCGGGCCTGGGCCGCGCGCTCGGCCTGGGCGGCCCGCTCGAGCGACTGCGCCCGCCCGGCCAGGGCACGGGCGCGCTCCTCGCTCGTGCGCAGGGTCAGGCGCGCGTCCGTCTCCCGCCCGCGGGCGGCGGTGGCGAGCTCGGCGCACCGGTCGCGGTCGAGCGTCCCGGCCGCGATCGCCGCCTCGGCCTGGGCGGGTTCGGTCTCGGCCGCGGCGAGCCGCGCGGCGAGCTCGAGCAGCTCGCTCTGGTCGGCCGCGAGCGACGCCGCGGCGGCGGCCAGCGACGCCTGCACGCGGTCGGCCTCCGCACGGGCGGAGCGCGCGGCCGCGCCGAGCTGGCCGAGCTGTTCCGCGACCGCCGCGAGCGCGGCGTCGGACTGGTTAAGCCGGTCGAGCGTCTCGTCGAATCGGGCGCGCGCCGCGGCCTCGGCCGCGGCCGCCGGCTCGAGCTCGTCGCGCGCGCGGTCGCGGCGCGCGACGGCGTCGGCGAGGGCGGTCCGGGCGCCGTCGAGCGCGGCCTGCAGGTGCAGCACGCTTGGCGCCGTCGCCGAGCCGCCCGAGGCCAGGGTCCCGGACAGCAGGTCCCCGCCGCGCGTGGCGACGGTCAGGTCGGGGTGGGCCGCGACGATCGCCCGCGCGGCCGCGAGGTCGTCGACGACGACGACGCCCGCGAGCAGCGCCCGGACCGCGGCGCGCACGCTCTCGGGCGCACGCACGAGGTCGACGGCGCGGTCCGCGCCGGCCGGGGCCGCCGCCTCGGCCTCGGGGTCGGCTCCGGCGCCCCCCGGACCGGCGCCCACGAGCAGGCTCGCGCGACCGGCGTCGTCGGTGCGCAGCCACCGGATCGCGTCGACCGCCGCGTCGACGGACTCGACCGCGACGGCGTCGGCGGCCGAGCCGAGCGCGGCGGCGATCGCGTCCTCGCTGCCGGCGGTGATGGACAGCAGCGCGGCGACCGAGCCCAGGGTGCCGACGAGGTCGTCGGCCGCAAGTAGCGCACCCGCGCCGTCCTTGCGGATCAGGCTGAGCTCGAGCGTCTCGATGCGCGCCGAGACCGACGCGCGGTCCCGCTCGGCGGCGGCGAGCCGCTCGCGCACGGCGGCCACGGCCGCGGCGGACTGCTCGACGGCGTCGGCTGCGGCCTCGTGCGCCCAGTCGAGGCCCTCCTCGCCCTCCTCCGCGCCGGCCACGTGCGACTCGAGGGCGGCGAAGTCCGCGGCCGCCGTCGCGCCGCGCTGCTCGGCCTCGGCGAGGGTCTGCCGCAGCCGCCCCAGCTCGTTCTCGGTGGCCTCGATCCGGCTGCGGCGGGCCGCGACCTGGCCGGCGAGCCGGGCCAGGCCTTCGCGCCGGTCGGCGGCCCCGCGCAGGCTCGTCGCGAGCTGGCGTTCGGCGTCGGCCGCGGCGGCCTCCGCCTCCTGCCGCGCGGCGACCGCGGCGGCGAGGGCGGTCCGAGCGAGGTCGACCTCGGCGCCGAGCTCGACCTCCGCGGCGCGCACACGCTCGGCCTGCGCGTCGAGGTCGGCCGGATTTCCGCCGCGCTCCGCCGGGGCGGTCGGCGCACCGAGCAGCCGCAGCCGCTCGGACGCGAGCGTCGAGGTGCCCCGCAGCCGCTCGCGCAGCGAGGACAGCCGGTACCAGGTCTCGCTCGCCTCGGACAGCTGGGGCGCGGCCTGCGCCGCGACGCCTTCGAGCTCGGCGAGCCGGCCGCGCACGGCCGTCAGCGCCTGCTCGACCTCCGCCCGGCGCAGGCGGACGGCGGACTCGTCGGCGTTCTCCTGCTCGAGCGTCGCGCTGAGCTGGGTCAGGTCGTCGGCGAGGAGCCGGGCGCGGGCGTCCCGGAAGTCGGCCTGCACCACCTGGGCGCGGCGGGCGACCTCGGCCTGCCTGCCGAGCGGGCCGAGCTGGCGGCGGATCTCGTGCGTGAGATCGCCCAGGCGGGTCAGGTTGGCCTGCATCGCGTCGAGCTTGCGCAGCGCCTTGTCCTTGCGCTTGCGGTGCTTGAGGACCCCGGCGGCCTCCTCGATGAAGCCGCGTCGCTCCTCGGGCGTCGCGCGCAGGACCGCGTCGAGCTGGCCCTGGCCGACGATGACGTGCATCTCGCGGCCGAGGCCGGAGTCCGAGAGCAGGTCCTGGATGTCGAGCAGGCGGCACGAGGACCCGTTGATCGCGTACTCGGAGCCGCCGTTGCGGAACAGCGTCCGCGAGATCGTGACCTCGGTGTACTCGATCGGCAGCGCGCCGTCGGAGTTGTCGATCGTCAGCGCGACCTCCGCGCGGCCGAGCGGCGGCCGGCCAGCGGTGCCGGCGAAGATGACGTCTTCCATCTTGCCGCCACGCAGCGACTTGGCGCCCTGCTCCCCCATCACCCAGGCCAGCGCGTCGACGACGTTCGACTTGCCGGAGCCGTTCGGCCCGACGACGCACGTCACGCCCGGCTCGAAGTTCAGCGTCGTCGCCGAGGCGAACGACTTGAACCCGCGGAGCGTGAGTGTCTTCAGGTGCACGCGCGCCAGCCTAATGGCGCAGGCCCGGCCCCCGTTCGACCCGCGGTAAACGGCCCGCTGCCCGGGCACGGGCCCGGGCACGGGCACGGGAGGAGCAGGCGAGTGTGGGCGTTCTGCTCGTGAGCCCGCTCGTGTGGACGATCTGCTGGTCCGGACCGCATTCAGGGGACCGAACGCCCACACGCGCGGCGCCGAGAGCAGAACGCCCACACGCGCGCCCGGACCGAACGGAGAACCGAGCGGACGGACCGCTCGGTGGCGGCTCGGCCGGGGCGGTGGACTACAGCGCGGGGAACCAGAGCGCGATCTCGCGGGCGGCGGACTCCGGGGAGTCGGAGCCGTGCACGAGATTCTGCTGGACCTTCAGGCCCCAGTCGCGGCCGAGGTCGCCCCGGATCGTCCCCGGCGCCGCGCTGGACGGGTCGGTCGTGCCGGCGAGCGCACGGAAGCCCTCGATGACGCGCTGCCCCTCGGCGACGACGGCCAGCACCGGGCCGGACGCCATGAACTCGACGAGCGGCGGGTAGAACGGCTTGCCCTCGTGCTCGGCGTAGTGGGCGCCGAGCAGCTCGGCGGAGGCGGTGCGCAGCTCGACGGCCACGAGGGAGTAGCCCTTGGCCTCGACCCGGCGCAGGATCTCGCCCGCGAGGCCGCGGGCCACGCCGTCGGGCTTGACGAGGATGAGGGTGCGCTCGGCCGGGGGGGATGTCAGATCGCTCATGCCGCAGACCCTAACCGGCCGGGTGCGCCGCGTCCCACTCGGCCCGCTCGCGATCGATCCGGCCGCCCAGTCGTAGCGCCGCCACCCACAGCCCGACGAACACGAGGGCGACGACGAGTGTCGTGCCCGCCACGAACGCCGCGTCGTCGATCGGCGCGCCGAACAGCGCGATCGAGGCCGCCAGCACCACTGCCTGTACGACGCTGCCCGCGACGTAGCCGCCCGGGCGGCGCAGCAGGCCCGACGCCAGCACGAGAGTCACGGCGAGCGCGCCGCCGACGGCCCACACCACCGCGGCGGGGGCCATCTGCAGGGCGAAGACGACGAGCGTGGCGAAGAAGACCGCGAACGCCTCGAGCACGAGCATCGTCGCCGCGAACGTGTGCCGCGCCGACCGGCGGCGGGCCGTGGGTGCGCTGCTCGCTGCTGTGCTCATGCGTGCAGGCTACCCAGGTCCGGCCCAGCCGGCGGCGGCGACCCGGGGATCGTCGGCGCCGGGCAGGCGATCGTCGGCGGTGTCGTCGGTCCCGTCCGCCACCTTGAGGTCCGCGGTCGTCACGACCGCGAGCTCGGCCGGCGATCCCTCGACGAGGTCGCCGTGGCTGGCCACGGCCTCGCCGCGCGCGACCATCCCGGCGACGTCGGACAGCGCGACCTCGCGCAGGAAGAGCGTGAGCACGAAGCCGATCGCCAGCAGAGGGACGAGGTACCAGAACGCGGGCGCGAGGGCCTGCGCGTAGGCGTCCACGACGCCGGTGTGCAGCGGCTCGGGCAGCTCCGCGACCAGCGCCGGGGTCAGCCCCGACGTGCTCGCCGCCGCGCCCGCCGGCACCCCGGCGAACACGTCGCCGAGGTTGACCTCGAGCCGGGAGACGAAGATCGTGCTGAAGAGCGCCGTGCCCACCGCCGCGCCGATCTCGCGGAAGAAGTTGCTCGCGCTGGTCGCGGTGCCGATCTCGCCCGGGTCGACCGAGTTCTGCACGGCCAGCACGACCGTCTGCATCACGAGGCCGAGGCCCGCGCCGAGCACGAAGATCATGATCCCGAACAGCAGCATCGTGATGTCGCCCGTGAGTTGCGTGAGCCAGATCAGCCCGCCGGTCGCCAGGGCCATCCCGACGATCGGGAAGATCCGGTACCGCCCGGTGCGGGTGATCGCGATGCCCGACCCGATCGCCGTGAGCATGACGCCCGCCATCATCGGCAGCATGAGGAAGCCCGACTCGGTCACGCCCGCGCCGGTGGCCATCTGCAGGAACAGCGGCAGGAAGCCGAGCGCGGCAAACATGCCCATGCCGATCACGAGGCTGACCGAGGTCGCGATCGCGAAGGTGGGGTTCGTGAACAGGTGCAGCGGCAGGACCGGCTCCTGCGCCCGCTGCTCGACGAAAACGAACGCGACGGCCGCGACGAGCGTCCCGCCGACGAGCGCGAGCAGGCCGAGATCGGCCCAGTCGTAGTCCGCGTTGCCCGACCAGCTCTGCCAGCTCGTGGCGAGCACGAGGCCGGAGGTGGCGACGACCAGCAGGAAGATCCCGGCGACGTCGAGCCTGCGGTTCGACCGGTGGCTCGGCAGGGTGAGGGTCTTCCAGGCGACGACGAACGCCGCGATGCCGATCGGGATGTTGATCCAGAAGCACCAGCGCCAGTCGAGGCCCTCGGTGAAGAAGCCGCCGAGCAGCGGCCCGATCACCGCGGAGACGCCGAAGAGCGCCCCCATCGGGCCCATGTACTTGCCGCGGTCCTTGGCCGGCACGATGTCGGCGATGATCGCCTGCGACAGGATCATCAGCCCGCCGCCGCCGAGGCCCTGAACGCCGCGCCAGACGACGAGCTCGCCGAAGCTCTGGGCGAAGCCGGCGCCCGCGGACGCGACCGTGAACAGCCCGATCGCGATGAGGAACGGGTAGCGCCGGCCCCACAGGTCGCCGAACTTGCCGTACAGCGGCATCACGATCGCGATCGCGAGGATGTAGGCGGTGATGACCCAGCCCTGGTGCGCGACGCCGTCGAGCTCGCCGACGATCGTGGGCATCGCCGTGCCGACGATCGACTGGTCGAGCGACGACATGAACATGCTCGCCATCAACGCGCTGAAGATCACCCACACCGTGCGCTGGGTCAGCACGATCAGGGGCTTGCCCGGGGTCAGGGGCGGTGCGGCGGCGGTCATCAGGGTCCTCATTCAACGGGTGGATGGTGCGGGGTGACGGCGCCGTTGCCGGGGTTATGGGGGCTGCCGGGTCTCGTTCCGGCCGGGCGGTCGGGTCAGGTCTCGCCGAGGAGGTCCCGCAGCTCGACGACGACGTCGCTGGCGTGGTCGTGCGTCGGCCCGCCGGCCGAGTCCTCGCGCCGCGCGTGCGCGGTGCGGGTGATGACCAGGACCAGGACACCGACGAGCTGGACGCGTTCGGCGGTCGCTGCGGGGCCGAGCCGGCGGCGCGTGAGGCCCTCGACCGTGAGCCGGACCTGCTCGAGCCAGGCGATCTGGCGGACGACGAGCCGGGGCTCGCGCTGCACGACCTCGAGGATGCGCCGGTGGCGCGCGCCGTCGTGCATCGGCCCGGCCAGCACGCTGTGCACGAGCGCCACGACGTCCGGCATGAGCCGGCCGGTCGGACCGCCCGACGCAAAGGTCTCGGCGGCGTCGTCGTCGAGGGCGGTTCCCGGGATGCCGAGCACCGCATCGTCCTTGGACGCGAAGTAGTTGAAGAACGTGCGCGGCGACACGCCCGCCTCAGCGCAGATCGCCTCGACGGTGGCCCGGTCGAGTCCGTCGCGCTGGACGAGGTGGAGCGCCGCGTCCGTCAGCGCCGCGCGGCGGGCGGCCTTCTTGCGCTCGCGTAGCCCGGCGGGCGGGGCGGTGAGCGGCGTGGTCGTGGGCACCGGAAAAACCTACACCTGATGCAGAATTTCAGCGAGTGCATATCTGCATCAACTGCAAGTTCACCCGCGCGCCCCCGCGCCCGGCGGCTACGCCTCGCCGAAGCCCTCCTCGATCTCGGCGACGACCGCCGAGAGCGCCGCGCGGGCCTGGGGACCGGAGGCGGTGACGGCGAGCGGCTGCCCGCCGACCGCGCCGAGCCCGATCAGCTCGAGCACGCTGGCCCCATCCACGCCGTTGACGGTCACCGCGGCGTCGAAGCTCGCGGCCGTCCGGGCGAGCTGGGCCGCGGGCCGGGCGTGCAGCCCGAGCGGGTTGCGCAGCACTGCGCTCGCCCGCAGGACGGGCACCGGGGCACGCCCGACACCCGGGTCGGTTGCGCCGACGGCGGCCGGCGCGGCGGGGCGCGATCCGGCGAAGCCCGCGCCCGCCTTCTCGGCGGCCGCGAGCACGCCCTCGAGCCCGGCGTTGCCGGCGGCCGAGACCGCGGCCGCGACGGCGCCCTCGACGAACGGGGCGTCCGCGAGCCGGACGCGCGCCGCGACGTCGTCCGCGGCGAACTCGAGCACCGACTCCGTGGTCAGCAGGGCCGAGCCGAGGTCGGTGAGCACGACCACGGAGCGGCCGTTGCCCGCCGCCTCGTCGAGCCCCGCCGAGATGCCATCGAAGCTCGTGCCGAGGCCGCCGTCGGGCAGGCCGCCGGCGTCGACGAGCAGCACGTTCGGCGCCATCTGCGCGGCCAGCTCGACCGTTCCCTGCGCGAGGGCGCGCGAGTGCGAGACCAGCAGGAGGGCGACGGCAGCCAACGGCTCCTCCGGGGCGGCCACTACGCCCGGCTCTGCGTCACGACATCGACGGCGGCGTCGGCCGCCGCGCGCAGCACGATCGCCGTCGAGGTCGCGCCTGGGTCCTGGTGCCCCGCGCTGCGCTCGCCGAGGTAGCTCGCCCGGCCCTTGGTCGCCACGAGCGGGATCGTCGCGGCGACGCCGGCCTCGGCCGCCGTCGCCGCGGCGGCGAGCACCGCTGCGGGCTCCGCCCCCGCGTCCGTCGCCGCGACGGCGGCCTCGACGGCGGGCGCCCACGCGTCCACCATCGTCTTCTCCCCCGTGGTCGCCTTGCCGCGCGCGACGATGCCCTCGAGGCCGGCCTCGAGCATCGCGACGACGGCGCGCGAGTCGAGCGTCGGCGAGCCGGTCACCTTCGCGGCCCGCAGGTAGGCGGTGCCGTACAGGGGCCCGGCCGCGCCGCCGACCGTCGACATCAGCGTCGTCGCGATGAGCTTGAGGACGTCGCCGATCGCCGCCGGCTCCTCCTCGAGCGCGTCGAGCCGGGCGACGACCGCGGTGAACCCCCGGGCGAGGTTCTCACCGTGGTCGCCGTCCCCGATCTGCCGGTCGAGCCCGTTGAGCTCGGCCCGGCGGGCGATCACGCGCTCCGCCGTCGCCCGGGTCCAGCCGATCGCCCACGCCACATCAACCGTCATGCTGCTCTTTTCCCAGTCGTCGTCAGGCGCCCACCGTCACCAGCGCAGCGCCGCCGTGTGCACAGGAGCGTCCCACAATGCCGTCAGCTCGGAGTCGAGCCGCAGCACCGTGACGGACGCACCCTGCATCTCGAGCGAGGTCACGTAGTTGCCGACCAGAGATCGGGTCACTTTCACGCCCCGCGCCTCGAGGAGCTTGCGGGCTTGACGATAGACGATGTACAGCTCCGAGGCGGGGGTGCCGCCCATGCCGTTGACGAACAGCAGCACGTCCTCGCCGGCGGCGAGCGCCAGGTCGTCGGCGACGGGGGTGAGCAGCATCTCGGTGATGTCGTCGGCGCTCGCGAGCGGGATGCGCCGCCGGCCGGGCTCGCCGTGGATGCCGATGCCGATCTCGATCTCGTCCTCGGGCAGGTCGAAGCTCGGCTCCCCCGCGTGCGGGACGATGCAGGCGGTCAGCGCGACGCCCATCGACTTGGCGTTCGTGTTCACGCGCTGCGCGATGGCGGTGACCGCCGCCAGGTCGTCCCCGCGCTCGGCCGAGGCACCGGCGATCTTCTCGACCAGGACCGTGCCCGCGACCCCGCGCCGGCCCGCCGTGTACAGCGAGTCCTCGACGGCGACGTCGTCGTTGACGATCACCGTCGCGACCTCGATGTCGTCGGCCTCTGCGAGCTCGACGGCGGTCTCGAAGTTGAGCACGTCGCCGGTGTAGTTCTTGACGATCGCGAGCACGCCCGCGCCGCCGTTGGCCGCGGCGAACGCGGGCGCGATCTGGTCGGGGGTCGGCGAGGTGAAGACGGCGCCGGGCACCGCGGCGTCGAGCATCCCGACGCCGACGAAGCCCGCGTGCAGCGGCTCGTGGCCGCTCCCGCCGCCCGAGACCAGGCCCACCTTCCCGGCGACCGCGCCGCCGGCGCGGGACACGAAGTCCGGGTCGATGCTCACCGAGACGATGTCGGCGTGCGCCCAGCCGAAGCCCTCGATCGTCTCCTTGACCACAGCCTGGGGGTCGTTGATCAGCTTCTTCACCCTGCACATCCTTCCCTGCCGACGCGTTGCGATCGGCTCCGTTGCCGCACGTCGACGATGACGCGCCTGGTCAGACCGGCGGTGGTCGCCCACCTGGTGCTCACCCTCGCTGGGCCCGGATGCGCCGTCAAGGGGAACTCGTGCAGCACTTGTGCACATCCGTTCAGGTGGCACCGCGCGCGGCCCGCCGGCCGGGCGCGTCAGCCGCGGCCGAGCAGGATCCGCACGTCGGCGACCATCGTGATCGAGCCGGTCACGAGCACGCCCGCGCCGTACTGCTCGACCTCCTCGGCGCGCTGCACCGCGAGGTCGAGCGCGTCCGTCAGCTGCTCCGCGATGTGCACGCGGTCCTCGCCGAACACGTCGACGGCGATCTCGGCCAGGTCGTTCACGTCGAGCGAGCGCGGCGACGACGAGCGGGTGATCACGACCTCCGCGAGCAGCGGCTCGAGCCCCGCGAGCACCTGCTCGGCGTCCTTGTCCTCGAGCACGCCGACGACCCCGACGAGGCGCGTGAACTCGAACGCCTCCTCGACGGCCTCGACCAGCGCCTCGACCCCCGCGGGGTTGTGCGCGGCGTCGACGATGATCGTCGGGCTCGAGCGCAGCACCTCGAGCCGGCCGGGCGAGTCGACGTCGGCGAACGCCGCGCCGACGACGTCGCCGTCGAGCGCCGCGCCGCCCGTGATGAGTGCTTCGGTCGCGACGAGCGCGAGGAGCGCGTTGTGCGCCTGGTGCGCGCCGTACAGCGGCAGGAACACCTCGGTGTAGATGCCGCCGAGCCCCTTGAGCGAGACCAGCTGCCCGCCGACGGCGACGGCGCGCTCGGTCACGTCGATGTCGACGCCCTCGCGCACGACCCGGGCGCCCTTGGCGGCGGCCGCGGCGAGCAGCACGCCCTCGACGTCCTCGTGCTGCACCGCCATCACGACGCTCGCGCCGTCCTTGATGATGCCGGCCTTCTCCCCCGCGATCGAGACGAGGTCGTGGCCCAGCCAGCGCTCGTGGTCCAGCGCGATCGGCGCGATGATCGCGACCTCGCCGTCGACGACGTTGGTCGCGTCCCACGCGCCGCCCATCCCGACCTCGATGATCGCGACGTCGATGGGCGCGTCCGCGAACGCCGCGAACGCCATCACGGTGAGCACCTCGAAGAAGCTCATCCGCGCGCCGCCCTCGGCGGCCGACTTGGTGTCGACCAGGTGCACGTAGGGCGCGACGTCCTGCCAGATCTCCACGAACCGCTCGGCGCTGATCGGCTCGCCGTCGATCGCGATCCGCTCGCGCACGCTGGTCAGGTGCGGGCTCGTGAACCGGCCGGTGCGCAGGCCGTGCTCGCGCACGAGCCGGTCGACCATGCGGGACGTCGAGGTCTTGCCGTTCGTGCCGGTCACGTGCACCGTGCGGAACGCCTTCTGCGGGTCGCCGAGCAGGTCGCACACGGCGAGCACGCGGTCGAGCGTGGGCTCGAAGTCGTGTTCGGGTGCCCGGGACAGGATCGCCTGGTAGACCTCCTTGGCCGCCTCGTCGGCGGCCCGCTCGACGTCGCGGCGCTGGCGGTCGGCGCGGGTCATGCCGACGCCCCGGCCGCCGCCGCGAACGGCTCGACCGCGACGGTCAGCTCGGCGGCGGGTGTGTCCGTGACAACCAGGTCCATCGCGAGGGTCTCCTTGGTGATGAGCGCGGCGTGCTCGTCGACCGCCGCGCGCCAGGGCGCGGGCACGCCGAGGGTGAGCCGGATGCGGTCGGCGACGTGCAGGCCGGCCGCCTTGCGGGCGTCCTGGACCGCGCGGACGACGTCGCGCGCATAGCCCTCGGCGCGCAGGGCGTCGTCCAGGCCCAGGTCGAGCACGACGAAGCCCGCTCCGGGCAGGATCGCCGCGGCGATCTCGTCGCCGTCGCGCTTGTCCACGACCGTGCGCAGCTCGTACTCGCTCGCGAGCAGCGGCACCGGCCCGGCGGCGGTGGTGACGACCACGGAGCCGTCGGGGAGCTGCTCCCAGGCGCCAGACTTGGCCGCGCGGATCGCGTCCTGGACGCCCCGGCCGAGCCGTGGGCCGGCGGCGCGCGCGTTCACGCTCAGCTGGGACGAGACGCCGTACTCGCTCGCGCTCGCCGCGGCGACGTCGAGCAGCACGACCTCGCGGACGTTGAGCTCGCCCGCGATCAGCGCGGTGAACTGCGCGAGCGCGGCCGGACGATCGACCGCGACGCGCAGCGTCCGCAGCGGCTGGCGCACGCGCAGGGAGTGCGCCTTGCGCAGCCCGAGCCCGGTCGAGCAGATCGCGCGCCCGCGGTCCATCGCCTCGACGAGCTCGGCGTCCGAAAGGTCGGCGGTGTCGGTCCCGGGCAGCTCGTCGACGGACGGCCAGTCGGTCAGGTGCACGCTGCGCCCGCCCGTCAGCCCGCGCCAGATCTCCTCCGTGAGCAGCGGCGCGAGCGGCGCCATCACCCGCGTGAGCACCTCGAGCGCCGTGTACAGCGTGTTGAACGCCGCTGGGTCCTCGTCCCAGAACCGCTGCCGCGACGTGCGCACGTACCAGTTCGTCAGGACGTCGAGGTGCTCGCGCACGCTCTCGCACGCTCCGGGCACGTCGTACGCATCGAGCTGGGCCGTCACGACCCGGACGAGGTCGCGCGTGCGCGCGAGCAGGTACCGGTCCATCGTGGCCAGCCCGGCGACGTCGTCGGCCGTGACGGTGCGCGCGGTGAGCCCGGCCCCGCCGTTCGCGGCGCCCGCGTAGAGCGTGAAGAAGTACCAGGTGCTCCACAGCGGCAGCATGACCTGGCGCACGTTCTCCCGGATGCCCTCCTCGGTCACCACGAGGTTGCCGCCGCGCAGGATCGGCGACGCCATCAGGAACCACCGCATCGCGTCCGAGCCGTCGCGGTCGAACACCTCGCTGACGTCCGGGTAGTTGCGCAGCGACTTGCTCATCTTGCGGCCGTCGGAGCCGAGCACGATGCCGTGCGAGACGGCGGTCCGGAACGCCGGCTTATCGAAGATCGCGGTCGAGAGCACGTGCAGCAGGTAGAACCAGCCGCGCGTCTGGCCGATGTACTCGGTGATGAAGTCGCCCGGGAAGTGGTCGGCGAACCACTGCGTGTTCTCGAACGGGTAGTGCACCTGGGCGTAGGGCATCGACCCCGAGTCGAACCACACGTCGAGCACGTCGCTGATGCGGCGCATCGTCGAGGCGCCCGTTGGGTCGTCCGGGTTCGGCCGGGTGAGCTCGTCGATGTACGGCCGGTGCAGGTCCGTGACGTCGACCCCGAAGTCGGCCTTGAGCTCGGCGAGCGAGCCGTAGGCGTCGATCCGCGGGTAGGCCGGGTCGTCGCTGGTCCAGATCGGGATCGGGGTGCCCCAGTAGCGGTTGCGCGAGATCGACCAGTCGCGCGCGCCCTCGAGCCACTTGCCGAACTGGCCGTCCTTGATGTGGCCGGGCACCCAGGTGATGTCCTGGTTGAGCTCGACCATGCGGTCGCGGAAGCTCGTCACGCGCACGAACCAGCTCGAGACCGCCTTGTAGATCAGGGGGTTCCGGCACCGCCAGCAGTGCGGGTAGGAGTGCTCGTAGGTCTCGTGCCGCACGAGCACGGCGCGGCGGTTGGCGGGCGTCGCGGCGAGCGGGCCGGAGCCGGCCTTCAGGTCGGCGATGATCGGCTTGTTCGCCTCGAACACGTGCAGCCCGGCGTAGTCGGGCACCTCGGAGGTGAACCGGCCCTTCGAATCGACGGGCACCACGGGGGTGATCGCCGCGGCGCCGCACACGGCCATGTCGTCCTCGCCGAAGCCCGGCGCGAGGTGCACGAGCCCGGTGCCGTCCTCGGTCGTGACGAAGTCGGCGGCGAGCACGTGGTGCGCCGCCGGCCGGGCGGCCGGGTCGGCGAAGTAGGCGAAGGGCGGGGTGTACCCCCGGCCGACGAGGTCGGCCCCGAGCACGGTGCGCAGCACCTGGGCCTCGGCGCCGAGCTCGCGCTCGAACGCGGGCAGCCGCGCCGCAGCGAGGATCACGACGTCGCCCGCGAGCGCGCTCTGCTCGGCGGGGGCGACCACGACGTACTCGATCTCGGGGCCGACGGCGAGGGCGAGGTTGGACGGGAGCGTCCAGGGCGTCGTCGTCCACAGCAGGGCGAGCTCGCCGCTGTCCAGGCGCACCCCGACCGTCACGGCCGGGTCCTGGCGCTGCTGGTAGACGTCGTCGTCCATGCGCAGCTCGTGGTTCGACAGCGGCGTCTCGTCGTGCCAGCAGTACGGCAGGACGCGGTAGCCCTCGTAGGCCAGACCCTTGTCGTAGAGCTGCTTGAACGACCAGATGACCGACTCCATGTAGGACAGGTCAAGGGTCTTGTAGTCGTGGTCGAAGTCGACCCAGCGCGCCTGGCGCGTGACGTAGGCCTGCCACTCGTCGGTGTACTTCAGCACCGAGGACCGGCACACCTCGTTGAACGCGGCGATGCCCATCTCGTCGATCTGGGACTTGTCGGTGATGCCGAGGATGCGCTCGGCCTCGAGCTCGGCCGGCAGCCCGTGCGTGTCCCAGCCGAAGCGGCGCTCGACGCGGCGACCGCGCTGGGTCTGGTAGCGCCCGACGACGTCCTTGGCGTACCCGGTCAGCAGGTGGCCGTAGTGCGGCAGCCCGTTGGCGAACGGGGGGCCGTCGTAGAAGACGAACTCGTTCGCGCCGTTCTCGCCGGCGGGCCGGGCGTCGATCGACGCCTGGAACGTGCCGTCGGCCGCCCAGTAGGCGAGCACGTCCTTCTCCAGGGCGGGCAGGTCGGGGGACGCCGGCAGGGCCGGGTCGTCGCCGGGACCGGTGGGCTCGCTGGGTCGGTGCATCGGGTAGGCCATCTGTGCCTGGCTCCTGGGTCGGTCCGTCGCGTCGTCGTGCCCACGAGGACGACGGCCGACGCCTACAGCGCCACCCACCGCGGTACCACCCCGCTTGCCGCCGCTGCCTCCACGGGAGGTCCCCGCGGGTGGTCGCGACGACCACTCGAGCCGGCTGTGACGGGCCACCCGTCCGGTTCTACTGGGGACCCGTGCGGTCCTGTTCTTCCGGAAGGCTCGCCGGTGATGGCCGGGTCAGTGCCTGTGCGCCCATCGTACTGCGCCGACCGGGCGCCCGTCAGGCGCGCGCCCGGCTCGCGTCGGGCCCCGCGTCACGCCAAAGGTCAGCCGACGTGGCGCGGCACCACGCCCGTCGCGGTCAGCACCGCACGCATGCACTTGTGGCCGAGGTCGGCGGCCGGGTCGAACATGAGCGGGCAGCCGCCGGCGATCACGGTGATGCCGTTGGCGCGGCCGAGCTCGACGGCGGTCGCCGAGACGCTGCTGCCGCCGATCGAGTGGTGCATCCACACGTGGGAGATCCCGAGCTCGGCGCACTCGGCCATCGTGACGTCGGCCGTCTCGGGCCGGGTCCCGATCACGACGGACTCGACGCCGCCGGGGATGGACGCGAGGGTCGGGTAGGCGCGATCGCCCTCGACGGTCTCGGCGTTCGGGTTGACCGCGAAGACGTCGTAGCCCCGGTCGCGCAGGCGCTGGTAGACGACGTTGCTGCCGTGGTCCTTCGCGGTCCGCGACACCCCCGTCACGGCGACCCGCTTGGTCGCGAGGAAGTCGGTGGCTGCGTCCTTCATGGTCTGCATGGATGCTCCGTGTGCTCTGGCCCGAACGTGCTCCCCACCAGGGTCGGTGCAGGGCGCGGCCGCAACCAGGGGCGAAGGTCCCTCAGCGCGCGGCTACCGCTGGACGGTGACCGGCGGCTGCGCGGACCACGGGAACGTGATCCAGCGCGCGGTCCGGCGCCAGACGAAGTCCGGAGCCACGATCGAGTGCGGCTTGGCGTACAGCACCGCGGTGCGCACCTGCGCGCAGTGCACCGCGACGAGGCGCTGCACGAGCGCGAGGGTCTCGCCCGTGTCCGCGACGTCGTCGACCACGAGGCAGCGCAGGCCGGCGAGGCCCGCCGTGTCGAGCAGCGGCGCAAGCACGACGGGGTCGGCCAGCCGCTCGTCGATGCCCGTGTAGAACTCGACGTTCAGGGTGCCGACCGCCTTCGTGCCGAGCGCGTACGCGATCGCGCCGCCGGGCAGCAGCCCGCCGCGCGCGATGGCGACGACGACGTCGGGCACGAAGCCCGAGGCGAGCACCGCCCGCGCGAGCTCGCGGGCGGCCGCGCCGAACTCGTCCCACCCCAGGACCTCACGATCCACGGGCGGGTCCACGGGTGCCGCCTGCTCGAGTCCCGCTGCGCTGCTCATCGAACCAGCCTAAGCGGCCCCCCGCGCGGGTCAGCTGTTCTGGGGGAAGCCGAGGTTGATGCCGCCGTGGCTCGGGTCGAGCCAGCGGGAGGTCACGACCTTGCCGCGCGTGAAGAAGTGCAGCCCCTCCGCGCCGTGCGCGTGCGAGTCGCCGAAGAGCGACGTCTTCCAGCCGCCGAACGAGTAGTACGCCATCGGCACCGGCACCGGCACGTTGATGCCGACCATCCCGACCTGCACCTCGTTCTGGAAGCGCCGCGCGGCGCCGCCGTCGTTGGTGAAGATCGCGGTGCCGTTGCCGTACGGGCTGGCGTTGATGAGCTCGAGGCCGTCGTCGTAGGAATCCACCCGCACGACCGAGAGCACCGGGCCGAAGATCTCTTCGGTGTAGATCGACATCGCCGGCGTGACGCGGTCGAACAGCGTCGGGCCGAGCCAGAACCCGTCCGCGTCACCGTCCGCCACGATCGGGCGCCCGTCGACGACGAGGTCGGCGCCCTCCGCCTCGCCCGCGGCGACGAAGGCGGCGACCTTGTCGCAGTGCGCGCGGGTGATGAGCGGCCCCATGTCGGCGCCGACGCCGTCGCGCAGCAGCGCGCCGTCGCCCGTGCGCAGGCCCGCCATCCGCGCGGTGATCTTCGCGATCAGCTCGTCCGCGACCGGCTCGACCACGACCAGCGCGGACACCGCCATGCAGCGCTCCCCCGCCGACCCGAAGCCCGCGTTGACCGCGGCGTCGGCGGCCAGGTCGAGGTCGGCGTCGGGCAGCACGAGCATGTGGTTCTTCGCGCCGCCGAGCGCCTGCACACGCTTGCCCGCCGCGGTGCCCTGCTCGTAGACGTACTGCGCGATCGGGGTCGAGCCGACGAACGAGATCGAGGCGACGTCCGGGTGCTCGAGCAGCGCATCGACGGCCGCCTTGGCCCCGTGCACGACGTTGAAGACGCCGTCGGGCAGGCCCGCCTCGCGCCACAGCGCGGCGATCCAGACGGCCGCCGACGGGTCTTTCTCGCTGGGCTTGAGCACGACGGTGTTGCCCGCCGCGATCGCGATCGGGAAGAACCACATGGGCACCATCGCCGGGAAGTTGAACGGGCTGATGATCCCGACGACGCCAAGCGGCTGCCGGATCGAGTACACGTCGACCTTCGTCGAGGCGTTCTCGGTGTACCCGCCCTTGAGCAGGTGCGGGATGCCGCACGCGAACTCGACGACCTCCTGGCCGCGGCTGACCTCGCCCATCGCGTCGGCGAGCACCTTGCCGTGCTCGGCGGTGAGGATCGCCGCGAGCTCGCCCTTGCGCGCGTTGAGCAGCTCGCGGAACGCGAAGAGCACCTGGACGCGGCGGCTCAGCGCCGTGTCGCGCCACGCGGGGAAGGCCGCGGCTGCGGCGGCGACGGCGGCGGCGACCTCCGCGGACTCGCCGAGCGGGACCGCGCCCGAGACCCGGCCGGTCGCCGGGTCCGTCACGGGCGCGGTCGGGTCACCAGCACCGGCGTAGACGGCCGCGCCTGCGATCCAGTGCGGGATCGGGGCCGGCCCGGCGCCGGCCGTGGTCGTGGGCTCGGTCGTGGAGATCGACGTGCTCATCGCTCGCGCCTTTCGGGTGGTTCGGGATGTTCGGGAGTCGGTGGGGAGGGGGTCAGGCCCGTGCCACCTGGGTGTTCGAGACCTGCGCGCGCGGTCGGAGCACGAGCAGGTCGACGTTCACGTGGTGCGGTCGGGTCAGGGTCCAGCCGATCGTGTCCGCGACGTCGGCCGCCGTGAGCGGCGCGTCGACGCCCGCGTAGACGGCCGCCGCCCGGGCCGCGTCGCCGCCGAAGCGGTTCAGCGAGAACTCCTCGGTCTGCACCATGCCGGGCGCGATCTCGATCACGCGCACGGGCTGGCCGATCAGCTCGAGCCGCAGCGTCGTCGCGATCGCCCGCTCGGCGTGCTTGGCCGCGACGTACCCGCCGCCGCCCGGGTAGGTGTCGAGCGCCGCCGTCGAGGTGAGCACGACGACGTCGCCGCGGCCCGACGCGGTCAGCGCGGGCAGCAGCGCCGTCGTCACGCGCAGCGTGCCGAGCACGTTGACCTCGAACATCGCCTGCCAGTCGGCGATCGACGCCGCCGCGACCGACTGGGTCCCGCGCGCGCCGCCCGCGATGTTCACGAGGGCGTGCACCGGGCCGCCGGCGGTGACCTGCGCGGCCAGGCGCGCGACGTCGTCGTCGGACGTCACGTCGGCGACCACCGCGACGGCGCCGGTCTCGGCGGCCAGCGCGGCCAGCCGGTCGGCGCGGCGGGCGACGGCGACGACGTCCCAGCCCGCCGCGCGCAGCCAGCGCACCGTCGCGGCGCCGATGCCCGATGACGCCCCCGTCACCACCGCGCGCAGCGCCGGCGTGGTGGCCTCGACGGCAGCCGTCATAGCGTCGCCTCGGCGACCGTGAGCGCCTCGTCGTAGATCGCCAGGGCGCGCGCGACCTCGTCGTCCGTGACGACGCAAGGCGGCACGACGTGGATCCGGTTCTCGGCGAGGAACGGCAGCAGGTGTCGCCGCATGAGCTCGGCCTTGAGCGCGCCCATGAACGCGGCGGGCACGGGCTCGCGGGTGGCGCGGTCGGTCACGAGCTCGAGCGCCCAGAACACCCCGAGCCCCCGGACCTCGCCGATCGACCGGTGCCGCGCCGCGAGGTCCGCGAGGCCGGGCGCGAGCAGGTCGGCGCCGATCCGGGCGGCGTTGGCCACGATCCCCTCGGTCGCCATCGCGTCGAGGGTCGCGACGATCGAGGCCATCGCGAGCGGGTGCCCCGAGTAGGTCAGGCCGCCGGGGAAGACGCGGTGGTCGAAGGTCGCCGCGATCGGGTCGGCGATGATGACGCCGCCGACCGGCACGTAGCCGGAGTTGACGCCCTTCGCGAACGTGATGAGGTCGGGCGTCACGTCGAAGTGGTCGAACGCGAACCACGCGCCCGTGCGGCCGAACCCGGCCATCACCTCGTCGAGGATGAGCAGCACGCCGTACCGGTCCGCGAGCGCGCGCACGCCGGGCAGGTACCCGGGCGGCGGGACGAGGACGCCGGCGGTGCCCACGACGGTCTCGAGCAGGATCGCCGCGACGGACTGCGGCCCCTCGGCCTGGAGCACGTGCTCGAGGTGGCGCAGCGCGCGCTCGGTCTCCTGCTCGGGGCTCGCGGCCCAGAACTCGGAGCGGTACAGGTACGGCCCGAAGAAGTGCACGTGCCCGCGCGCGAACTCGTTCGGGATGCGGCGCCAGTCGCCTGTCGCGACGACGGCCGCCCCGGTGTTGCCGTGGTACGAGCGGTAGGCCGAGAGGATCTTGTCGCGACCGGTGTGCAGCCGCGCGAGCCGGATCGCGTTCTCGTTGGCGTCCGCGCCGCCGTTGGTGAAGAACACCTTGCTCATGCCGGCCGGGGCGTGCCCGACGATCGCGCTGGCCGCCTGGCCGCGCGTGAGGTTCGCGTTCGCCGGGGCCACCGTCGGCAGCACGTCGGCCTGCGCCTGGATGGCCGCGACCACGCGCGGGTGCCGGTGCCCGATGTTGACGTTGACGAGCTGGCTGGCGAAGTCCAGGTAGGAGGTGCCGTCGAAGTCCCACACGAGGGACCCGAGCCCGCCCGCGATCGCGATCGGGTCGAGCGCCGCCTGGGCCGACCAGGAGTGGAACACGTGCGCCCGGTCCAGCGCGTGCGCCAGGGCCCCGTCCGCGCTTGCCGGGCCCTTCGTGCCCGCCGTGCCCGCCGTGCCCGCGTCGTCCAACCGGTTCTCGTCACTCAGCTGCGTCATGCCTGCCACCCTCTCAGAACTCCCCGAACAGAACAGTCACGACCCCGCCGCGTCCAGACCCGGTGGCGCCGAGGCACCACCGGGCGCGGACGCCGCGGACAGCGGGCGGGCGGTCAGCTGCCGCCCGGCTCCAGGGTGACCTCGATCGGGGCGAACGACTCGCCGGTCACGTCGAGGCCCTCCTCGGTGAGCTGGTCGAGCGCCTGCTGCACGTACTCGTTGGTGTAGGCGTCGTCGCTCGGCGCCGCCGTGATGACCGTCGCGCCCTGGTCGTTCTTGGTGTTCAGCGCGATGTCGACGGTCTGGTCCCAGGCGGCCGCGTCGATCAGGCCGATGCCGTCGGCGGACGGCCAGATCAGCTTGTTGACCTCGTTCGTCTGCCACAGCTGGTGGCTGTTGCCGAGCTGCGAGCCCGCGGCGACGACGGCGTCGCGCGCCGCCTCCGGGTTGTCCCGCGCGTAGATCCAGCCCTTGAGGCTCGCCGCGAGGAACTTGACGGTCGTCGCCTCGTAGTCCGCATCGGACGCGAGCCGCTCGGTGTTGGCCCAGACGGCGTCCTGGAGCATCGCGGTGCCCTCGTCGTTCCAGTCGATGGCGTTGAAGTCGTCGGCCGTGTACAGCTCCCCCGTCGCCGGGTTCTCCGCCTCGAGCACCTGCGCGTACTCGTTGTACGTCATTGCCTGGGCGGCGTCGATCTCGCCCGACAGCAGCGCGTTCATGTCGAACTGCTGCTGCACGAGGGTCACGTCCGTCGCGGGGTCGAGCCCGGCCTCGGTGATGCCCGCGAAGAGCTCGAACTCGTTGCCGAAGCCCCAGTTGCCGACCTTCTTGCCCTCGAGGTCCGCGGCCGTCGTGATGGCCTTGTCCTTGAACGAGACCTGCAGCGTCCCGGACCGCTGGAAGATCTGGGCGACGTCGGTGATGCCCGCGCCCTGCTCGCGCGAGGCAAGCGCCTTCGGCACCCAGGCGATCGCGAAGTCGACCGAGCCGTCGGCGAGGACGGACTGCGGCACGATGTCGACGCCGCCCTCGATGATCTCGACGTCGAGGCCCTCGTCCTCGAAGTACCCCTGGTCGAGCGCCGCGTAATAGCCGGCGAACTGCGCCTGGGTGAACCACTGCAGCTGGAGCGTGACGGGCGTCAGCTCGCCCGCCGCCGACCCGGAGCTCGCCGCCGGCTCGTCCGCGTCATCGCTGCTGCTGCACCCGGTGAGCGCGAGCGCCGCCCCGACGGCGACGACCGCCGCGCCGCGCGCGGTCCTCCTGATATCCCTCATCGTGTTCCCTCTTCTCGGTAGGTGCGGGAGGTGCTGTGGAGAGCCGACCTGGCAGCGGTGGCAGGTGGACAGGTGGGGGCGGGCCCGAGCCGGCGGGTCCGAGCCGGCGGCTCAGCGGCCGTGGCGGCGGGCGACGGCGCGCTCGAGCGCAAGCGTTGCGAGGTAGAAGATCAGGCCGAGCACGATCGCGCCGAGCACGAACGCCCACGCGCGCCCGTACGCGCTGTTGGCCGCGGCCGAGGTGATGCGCGAGCCGAGCCCGTTCTGGAGCCCGCCGAAGTACTCCGCCACGATCGCCGCGATCACGGCCGTCGACGACGCGATCCGCAGGCCCGTGAACAGGAACGGCAGCGCGCCGGGGATCGTCACCAGGCGCGTGAGCTGGCCGGCGGTCGCCGCGTACGCCCGCATGAGGTCACGGTGCACGGGCTGGACCTGGCGCAGCCCGCGGAGCGTGTTGACGAACACCGGCGCGAACACCACCAC
Source organism: Pengzhenrongella sicca (assembly GCF_017569225.1). Taxonomy (GTDB): domain Bacteria; phylum Actinomycetota; class Actinomycetes; order Actinomycetales; family Cellulomonadaceae; genus Pengzhenrongella; species Pengzhenrongella sicca. The sequence continues at coordinate 1,318,375 of NZ_CP071868.1, read as the reverse complement.
GGCGACGATCAGCCGCCGCGGCGTCGTCGACGTCGTCCCGAACATGGTGTTGAGCGCGGGCGCGAGCGCGACGATCGGCATCACGGACACCGCTGCGGCCGTCGGCGACATCAGCTCGTCCACGAACGAGCTGCGGGCCGCCGCCACGGCGGCCACGATCGCGACGATCGTGCCGAGCGCGATGCCGACGAGCACGTTCGCGCCGGTCGCGAGGCCGGCCGTCCACACGAGGGGCGCGACGAGCACGAGCTGCTCGCCGATCGCGGTCGGGGCGGGCAGCAGGTACGGCTTGAGGTCGGCGCCGACGACGAGCGCCTGCCACGCCAGCAGGCCGAGCAGGCCGAGCAGGAGCGGCGGCGCCCACTGCCGCAGCGCCCCGGTGACCCCCCTCATCGCACGTCCACCCCGCGCGCGCCGACGGCCGGGGAGCCGCCGTGCAGCGCCTCGCGCACGCGGGTCACGGCGGCGAAGAAGGTCGCGTCCTCGCGGAGGTCGTCGCCGCGCTCGGCGGCGCGGGCGAGCTCGACGGGAACCACCTCGCTGATCCGGCCCGGCCGCGGCGACATCACGACCACGCGGTCGGCCAGGAACACCGCCTCCGGGATCGAGTGGGTCACGAAGACGACGGCGGCCTGGCTCTCGCGGCAGATCCGGACCAGCTCGGTCTGCATGCGTTCGCGCGTCATCTCGTCGAGCGCGCCGAAGGGCTCGTCCATGAGCAGCAGGCTCGGCTGCTCGGCGAGCGAGCGCGCGATCGCGACCCGCTGCTGCATGCCGCCGCTGAGCTGGTGCGGGAAGTGGTCGGCGAACTCCGCGAGGCCGACGAGGTCGAGCAGCTCGGCCGACCGCGCGGCGCGGCCGCCCTTGCCGACGCCGTGCAGCTCGAGGGGCAGCTCGATGTTGCCGCGGACCGTCCGCCACGGCAGCAGGCCGGCCTGCTGGAACGCGATGCCGTAGTCCTGCGCCTCGCGCGCCGCGCGCGGGGACTTGCCGAATACCGTGAGCTCGCCCGACGTCGGCGCGTCGAGGTCGGCGATCAGGCGCAGCAGCGTCGACTTGCCGCAGCCGGACGGGCCGATGAGCGCGACGAACTCGCCCGCCGAGACGGTCAGGTCGATGCCGTCGAGCGCGCTGACCTCGCCCGCCGAGGAGCGGAACACCTTGCCGACGCCGCGCGCCCGGACGGCGACGGCCGCCTGGTCGAACTGCCCGGCGGGCGGGGATGCGGGCGTGCTCATGAGACCTCCGTGTGGCGGTAGCGGCCCAGGCCGAGCCCGAGCAGGGAGACGAGGCCGGCGGCGACGAGGCCGAGCAGCGCGGCGCCGACGATCGCCGCCCAGGGCTTGGCGGGGTCGCCGCTCGCGGCCTGGGCGTACGCGATGATCAGGCGACCGATGCCGCCCTTGGTGCCGGTGGACACCTCCGCGACGATCGCGCCGACGACGGCGGTCGCGGCACCCAGGCGCAGCGCGGGCAGCAGGTACGGCACGCTCGCGGGCAGCCGCAGGAACCGGAAGGTGTGCCACCAGCTCGCCGCCTGCGCGCGGAACAGCTCGACGTGCGCGGCGTCGGGCGACTGCAGCCCGCGCAGCGCCCCGACCGCCACCGGGAAGAACGCGAGGTAGGACGCGATCAGCGCGACGGACATCGGCCGCTCCCACGAGAACGAGCCGATCTGGATCTTGCCGCCCCAGCCGACCACGAGCGGGGCGAGCGCGATCAGCGGCACCGTCTGGCTGAGCACGACCCACGGGAAGACGGCCGCCTCGGTCAGGCGCGAGCGCTGCATCGCGACGGCGAGGCCGAAGCCCGCGACGACGCCGGCGAGCCAGCCAGCCAGCGCGACGCGCAGCGTGAACCAGCACGCGGAGAGCATCGCCACCGCGACGGACGGCGAGCCGGCGGCCGAGCTCTCCGGCTCGAGCATGCGCCCGACGACGTCCCACACGTGGGGCATCGCCCGGTCCTCGGCGCGCGGCAGGACGCTCGCGCCCAGCACGTGCCCGCCGGCGTCGGGGCCGACCAGCTTGTAGAGCTCCCACAGCGCGCACGCGAGCACGACCGCGAGCAGCCCGACCCCGACCCGGCGGGCGAGCCTCATATGGTGGCCACGACCGTCTCGGCCATCGCCGGGATGACCCGCTCGCCGTACATCCGCAGCGTCTGCTCCTTGTTGTCGTGCTGGAGGTAGCCCGCGAACTGGGTCACGCCGAGCTCGCGCAGCGCCGTGAGCTTCTCGACGTGCTCGGCGGGGCTGCCGAGCAGGCAGAAGCGCTCGACGATCTCGTCGGGGACGAAGGACGCGTGCGTGTTCCCGGCCCGGCCGTGCTCGTTGTAGTCGTACCCCTGGCGCCCCGCGATGTAGTCCGTCAAGGCCGTCGGGATCGTCGAGCCGGCGCCGTACTTCGTGACGATGTCGGCGACGTGGTTGCCGACCATGCCGCCGAACCACCGGCACTGCTCGCGCATGTGCGCGCGCTCGGCGGGCGACTGCCCGTCGCCGACGTACATCGGCGCGGCGACGCAGAACTTCACCGCGGCCGGGTCCCGGCCGGCCTTCTCGGCCGCGTCGCGGACCACCTTGATGGTCCACTCGGCGATGTCGGGGTCGGCGAGCTGCAGGATGAACCCGTCCCCCACCTCCCCGGTGAGCTTGAGCGCGAGCGGGCCGTAGGCGGCGACCCACACCTCGAGCGCGGACCCCTTGCTCCAGGGGAACCGCAGCGTCCGGTCGTTCACCTCGACCGAGCGGTCGTTCGCGAGCTCGCGGATGACGTGGATCGCCTCGCGGAGCGTGGCGAGGTTCGACGGGCGCCCGTTGAGGGTGCGCACCGCCGAGTCGCCGCGGCCGATGCCGCACACCGTCCGGTTGCCGTACATCTCGTTGAGGGTCGCGAACAGCGACGCCGTGACGGTCCAGTCCCGGGTGGCCGGGTTGGTGACCATCGGCCCGACCATGACCTTGCGGGTGGCCGCGAGGATCGCCGAGTAGATCACGAACGGCTCCTGCCACAGCAGGTGCGAGTCGAAGGTCCACACGTAGTCGAAGCCGTGAGTCTCCGCCTGCCGCGCGAGCTCGATCGTGCGGGCGGCCGGGGGGTTCGTCTGGAGGACGACTCCGAACTCCATGCTGAGCTCCTTAGATCGGTGCGGCGAAACTCAGGTCAGGTACCGAAACTCAGATCAGGTACTGGGACAGCTCGCGCTTGACGTACCGGCCGTGCCCGGCGCGGCCGTGGTACTCGCCGTCGCCGATGAGGAGCTCGCCGCGCGAGAGCACCGTGTCGACGTGGCCGTCGATCTCGAAGCCCTCCCACGGCGAGTAGTCCATGTTCATGTGGTGGGTCTTGCCGAGCCCGATCGAGGTGTGCCCGTTCGGGTCGTAGATGACGACGTCGGCGTCGGCGCCCGGCGCGAGCACGCCCTTGCGGCCGTACAGCCCGAACATCCGCGCCGGCGTCGTCGAGCAGATCTCGACCCAGCGCTCGAGGCTGATCTCGCCCGTGACGACGCCCTGGTACAGCAGGTCGAGCCGGTGCTCGACCGAACCGATGCCGTTGGGGATCTTCGAGAAGTCGCCGAGCCCCAGCTGCTTCTGGGTCATGCAGAACGGGCAGTGGTCGGTCGAGACGACCTGGAGGTCGTTGGTCCGCAGCGCACGCCACATGTGGTCCTGGTGGTGCTCGGCCCGCGAGCGCAGCGGCGTCGAGCACACCCACTTGGCGCCCTCGAAGCCTGGCGCGCCGAGCTGCTCCTCGAGCGAGAGGTACAGGTACTGCGGGCACGTCTCGCCGAAGACGTTCTGCCCGGTGTCGCGGGCCCGCGCGATCTGCTCGGCGGCCTGCTTGGCGGACACGTGCACGACGTACAGCGGCGCACCGGTGAGGTTCGCGAGCATGATCGCCCGGTGGGTGGCCTCCTCCTCCGCCTGCCACGGCCGGGTCAGGCCGTGGTAGATCGGGTCGGTCTCGCCGCGCGCGAGCGACTGCTGCACGAGCAGGTCGATCACGCTGCCGTTCTCCGCGTGCATCATGATCATCGAGCCGTTGCTCGCGGCCCGCTGCATGGCCTTGACGATCTGCCCGTCGTCCGAGAGAAAGACGCCCTTGTAGGCCATGAACAGCTTGAAGCTGGTCACGCCCTCCGCGACGAGCTCGTCCATCGCGTGCAGCGACGAGTCCTGGACGTCCGACAGGATCTGGTGGAAGCCGTAGTCGATCGCGCAGTTCCCGGCCGCCTTCGCGTGCCAGGCGGCGTACTGGTCGAGGGGGTTCTCGCCCGCGTACTGGACCACGAAGTCGACGATCGTCGTCGTGCCGCCCCACGCGGCCGCGCGCGTGCCGGTCTCGAACGTGTCGGCCGCGAAGGTGCCGCCGAACGGCATCTCCATGTGGGTGTGCGCGTCGATGCCGCCCGGGATGACGTACTTGCCCGTCGCATCGATCACGCGGTCGACGTGCGCAGCGAGGTCGACGCCGAGCGCCGTCGACCCGGGCGCGATGAGGGCCGCGATCGTCTCGCCGTCCAGGAGGACGTCCGCCGCGCCGCGACCGGTCGCGTTGACGACCGTGCCGCCCGTGATGAGCGTCTTCATGGCGCCACGATCGGTCCGTAGGCGTCCGGGCGGCGATCGCGGTAGAACTGCCAGCGCTCGCGCACGACCCGGATCTGGTCGAGGTCGATGTCCCGGACGAACACCTGGGTCTCGGTCGTCGAGCCGACGTCGCCGACGAACTCCCCGTCGGGCCCGACGACGTACGAGCTGCCGTAGAAGTTGACCGCCTCGTCGCCGTACTCGTTGTCCTCGAGGCCGACGCGGTTGGTCGCGACGACGAAGTAGCCGTTCGCGACCGCGGCCGCCGGCTGCTCGATCTGCCAGAGCTTGTTCGAGATCCCGGGCGCCGTGGCGTTGGGGTTGAACACGATCTCGGCGCCGTTCAGGCCCAGCGTGCGCCAACCCTCCGGGAAGTGCCGGTCATAGCAGATGGTGATGCCGACCTTGCCGATCGCGGTCTCGAAGATCGGCCAGCCGAGGTTGCCGGGGCGGAAGTAGAACTTCTCCCAGAACTTGGGCAGGTGCGGGATGTGGTGCTTGCGGTACTTGCCGAGGTAGGAGCCGTCGGCGTCGAGCACCGCCACGGTGTTGTAGAGCACGCCGGGCTGGTCCTCCTCGTACACCGGCAAGATGATGACCATCCCGAGCTCCTTGGCGAGCGCCGCGAAGCGGTCGGTCGTGGGGCCGGGGACGGACTCCGCGTACTCGTAGTACTTCGGGTCCTGCGTGATGCCGAAGTACGGACCGTAGAACAGCTCCTGGAACGCGATCGCCTGGGCGCCCTGCGCCGCCGCGGTCCGCGCGAAGCCCTCATGCAGCGCGATCATCGACTCCTTGTCACCGGTCCACGTGGCCTGCGTGAGAGCGACTCGTACGACAGTCATGGATCCTCCGGTGCTGGGGTGTGGAATGTGACTCTGGCGGTTGAACATTTCTGTGGTGTTTCCCCTGACGCGGCCAGGGTGTCGCGCGGGTAAACAAGTCCGAGCGTGGCGCGCCGACGCCCGGCCCGCTACCCCAAACCGGGCCGCCACCGCGCACGATGACCAGATGGAGCTCGCCGCGCACGTCGAGGACCGCAGCCCGCGCGGCATCGCGGCGGCGATCGCGCGCCTGGTCCGGTCCGGCGAGCTCAGGCCCGGCGACCGGCTGCCGACGGTGCGGGAGCTCGCGGCCGAGCTCGCCGTGAGCCCAGCGACGGTGAGCGGCGCGTGGCAGGCGCTGTCCGCCGTCGGGCTGGTGGTCTCGCGCGGCCGCGCAGGCACCTACGTGCTGCCCGAGCCCGCCGGGTGGTTGCCGCCGAGCTACCGCGACCTCGCCGGCGAGCCGGCCCCCGGCGCGACCCGCACGCGCGCGCCGCGCCTGGACCTGTCGACCGGCACGCCGGACCCGACGCTGCTGCCCGCGCTCGGGCCGGCGCTCGCGCGCGTCGCGGCGCGCATGCCGGCCGCCGACACCGACACGTACGTCTCCTCCCCCACGATCCCCGCCCTCGAGGCCCTGCTGCGCGCGTCGTGGCCGTTCGTCCCCGCGCGGATCACCGTCGTCGACGGCGCGATGGACGCGCTGGGCCGCACGCTCGAGCAGGTCGCCGGCTTCGGGGATCGCGTCGCCGTCGAGGACCCCGGGTTCCCGCCGGTGTTCGACCTCGTCGAGCAGCTCGGCCTCGAGCGGATCCCCGTCCCGATCGACCGCCACGGCATGCGCCCGGACGCGCTGGCCGCCGCGCTCCGGGCGGGCGCCGGCGTCGTCGTCCTGCAGCCCCGCGCGCACAACCCGACCGGGGTGAGCCTCACGTCGACGCGCGCCCGCGAGCTGGCCGCCGTCGTCCGCCGGCTCGGGACCGAACGCGACGTGCTCGTGATCGAGGACGACCACTCGGGCGAGATCTCCTCCGCGCGGCCGGTGAGCCTGGGGACCTGGCTGCCCGGGCGCGTGGTGCACGTGCGCTCCTTCTCGAAGTCGCACGGACCCGATCTGCGCATCGCGGCCGTCGGCGGCCCGGCGCCGGTGCTCGACCGGCTCGTCGCGCGCCGGATGCTCGGCCCGGCCTGGACCAGCCGGCTCCTGCAGCACGTGCTCGTCGACCTGCTCACCGACGGCGCGGCGCTGGACTCGATCGCCGAGGCCCGCCGGGCCTACTACGCGCGCCAGCGGGCGCTGTGCGTCGCGCTCGCGGGCCACGGGCTCAGCGTGCAGCCGGGCGACGGGATCAACCTGTGGGTGCCGGTGCACGACGAGTCGACGGCGCTGGTCCGGCTCGCGGCGGCCGGGATCCGGGTCGCGCCGGGAGGTCCGTTCCAAGCCCGGGCCGACCAGCCCGCGCCGACGACGCCGGGCCGCCCGGGCGGGCACGTGCGCGTCACCGTCGCCCTGCTGCGCGACGACGTCGCCGCCGTGGCGCGGCTGCTCGCCCTCGCCGCGGCCCCGTAGGGGCGCCGCGACTGCCTAGGCTCCGGGCATGGCCACAGTCATCCTCGTCCGGCACGGTCGTACCAGCGCCAACTCCGCGGGCATCTTGGCCGGGCGGGCCGCGGGGGTGAGCCTCGACGTCGTCGGGCGCGAGCAGTCCGCGCGGACCGCGCGTCGACTCGCGGTGGTGCCGCTGGTCGCCGTGGTGTCGAGCCCCCTCGAGCGCTGCCAGCAGACGGCGCAGCTCATCCTGGCGCACCAGGCGAACCCGCCGGTGATCGAGCTGGAGGCCGACCTGACCGAGTGCGACTACGGGCAGTGGCAGGGCCGGGCGCTGAGCGAGCTCGCGCGCGAGCCGCTGTGGTCGGTCGTCCAGACCAGGCCTTCGGCGGCCGAGTTCCCGGGCGGCGAGTCGATGGCGGCGATGCAGGCGCGATCCGTGGCCGCCATCGCGCGCCACGACGCCGCGCTCGAGGCGGAGCACGGCGCGGGCTCCGTGTGGGTCGCGGTCGCCCACGGCGACATCATCAAGGCCATCGTGGCCGACGCGCTCGGCCTGGACCTGGACAACTTCCAGCGCCTGCACGCCAGCCCCGCGTCCGTCTCGATCGTGCGGTACGGGACCAGCCGACCCGAGGTCGTGGCCACGAACACGCAGTTCCACGACCTGTCGTGGCTGCGCACCCTCGGCCCGGTCGCCGACGCGCCGGTCGGCGGCGGGGCCGGCCCCGGGTCCGTTCCGGACGACGCGGAGCGCGCCACCTCCTAAAATGGGTGCATGCCCGCCCTCGTCCACGAGTTCGCCTGGCCCGACCGCGTCGTCGTCGGCACGGTCGGCCGCCCCGGATCGCGCACCTTCTACCTGCAGGTGCGCGACGGCGCGCGAAGCGCCAGCGTCGCGCTGGAGAAGCAGCAGTCCCAGCTGCTCGCCGAGAAGATCGACGAGATGCTCGACGCGCTGATGGCCGACGACGGCAACCGCTACAGCGTGCCCGCCCAGACGCCCGCCGAGCTCGTCGACAACGAGCCTTTGGACCAGCCCGTCGAGGAGCAGTTCCGCACCGGGTCCATCCGGCTGGGCTGGGACCCCACGACCGCGCAGGTCGTCCTCGAGGCGTACCCGCTCGACCTCGCCGACGACGAGGGCCCCGAGGAATCCGCACCTGGCCTCGACACCGCCGAACCGAGCGAGGTGCTGCTCGTCCGGATGCCCGTGGGGACCGCGCGGGCCTTCGTCCAGCGCACCCGGCAGGTCGTCCGGTCGGGGCGACCCGCGTGCCCGCGCTGCGGGCAGCCGATCGATGAGGACGGCCACGTCTGCGGCCCGCCCGACCCGTCGTGACCTCCGGCGAGGTCGACCTCGCCGCCGGTGAGCTCGCGCTCGTCGGGCGCATCGCCACCGCGTCGAACGCGACGTTCGTCGGCCGCATCGGGCCGCTGATGGTCGTCTACAAGCCGGTCGCCGGCGAGCAACCCCTGTGGGACTTCCCGGACGGGTCCCTCGCACGCCGCGAGTCGGCGGCGCACCTGGTCTCCGAGGCGCTCGGGTGGAACGTCGTGCCGGTCACCTGCCTGCGCGACGGGCCGCACGGGCCGGGCATGGTGCAGCTCTGGCAGGACCCGGACCGCGACCAGGACCCGATCGACGTCGTCCCGGCGGCCGCCGTGCCGCCGGACGGCTGGCGCGCCGTGTTTCAGGGCAGGGACGAGCAGGACCGACCGGTGGCCCTCATCCACGAGGACTCCGCCGAGCTGCGCCGGATGGCCGTGTTCGACGTCGTCGTCAACAACGCCGACCGCAAGGGCGGCCACATCCTCCCGATGCCCGACGGCCACCGCTACGGGGTGGACCACGGCGTCACCTTCCACGTGGAGCACAAGCTGCGCACGGTCCTGTGGGGATGGGTGGGCGAGGCGCTGCGCCCCGGCGAGCTGGCGGGGGTGGAGAGGGTCCGCGCGGACCTGGACGGCGACCTCGGCCGACGCCTGTCCGGGCTGCTCAGCGAGGAGGAGCTGGTCGCCCTCGCCGCCCGCTGCGACCGGCTGCTCGCCTCGGGTCGCTTCCCCGGCCCCGAGGGCGCGATGCCCGCGTTCCCGTGGCCGTTCTTCTGAGCGGCGTCGGCTGAGCGGCGTCGGCTGAGCGGCGTCGGCTGAGCGGCGTCGGCTCAGGAGCGCCGGCTCAGCCGGCGCCGAGCATCGTCGCCGCGTTCGCCCACGCGCGGGCGCGGGCGAGGTCGCCGTCGGCGCCTCTGAAGCCCGTCCACCAGCCCCGGCTCGCGGCCCACAGCGCTGACTCGACCCCGCGGGCGGTCGACCAGGCCGCGACCCGCGCGGGGTCGAGGCCCGTCAGGTCGGCCAGCAGGCGGGTTCGCGCCACCAGCTCGACCGCGGGCGTCACGGCTGCCGTCCAGTCGCCGACCTGCGTGATCAGGGGCCACGGATCCCACGCGAGGTCGCCGAACACCGCCTTGGGGTCGATCGCGACCCAGCGCGCCGCGCCACCCGAGCCGTCGCGCAGGATGTTGCCGGGGTTGAGGTCGCCGTGCGCGAGCCCGACGCGCGGGGCGTCGAGCGGCAGGGTGCGCAGGAGGTCGACGCCGTGCTCGAGCAGGCCCCGGTCCAGCGGGATCGGCGCCGAGCCGACGAACCGCTCGATCCGCTCGCTCGCGAGGTCGGCGAGCCCGGCCGCGACCCGCTCCAGGGCGGGGAACGGCGCGCCGGCCGGCACCTCGCGCGCGGCCATCCGCTGCATCAGCTCGGCGCCGATCCGGACCTGCTCGAGGCCGTCGGGCCGCGCCTCGCGCAGCGAGCCGCCGGGCGTGCAGCGCGCGAGCAGCAGCGCCCAGTCGCCGGCGTGCGCGTCGAGGATCCGCACCGCGCCGCTGCCGGCCCACGCCCGCAGCGCCGCCGCCTCGTACCGCGCCTCGAGGTGAGGATAGGAGATCTTCAGCACCGCCGCGACGCCGGTCGAGGTCCGCACCGGGGCGGTCCACGCCGCCATGCCGTCCTCGAACGGCGGGCCGAGGACGAGCTGCCAGCGCTCAACCGCGCGGACCACCAGGTCCGGGAGCGCCTGGAGCCACGCGTCGCCGCCCTCGGCGCCCGCAACGGAGCGCCGAAGCCCCCCCGGCACGGACGTCATCGCCCGAGCATCGCACGCCGGCGCCGGCCGTCAGGCGCAAGCCGCCATCTCACTCGGCGAGCTGGGAGACGTGGTCGCTCTCACGCCACCGGGCGTGCCACAACTCCCAGTTCGCCGGGGGCGGCAGCGGCAGGCGCAACGCGGGCAGTCGCGGCGCGGGGATAGGGTGACCGCACGGACCCCGGCCCCGACTTGGCCCGGCGGTGCCGCCCTGACTTGGGCGGCGAGTCCGCAGGTGCGACGTGCGCCCGACCTTCGTCATCCTCGACGCCCACCGGTGCGCACCACGCGCTCGCCGGTGCCCGCCACGTCCCCGCAGGAGCTCCCCCATGACGCCCCCTCGCCCCGCCCCCGCACGCGGCACCGGCCGTGCGCGCACCGCCGACGCCGAGCGCACCGCCCACCGCAGGGCCCACCGCGCCGCCCGGCGCTGGTCGGCCGGCGTCGCGGCCGCGGCCGTCGCCATCGCGGTCGCCGGGTGCTCGTCCGCCTCGGGCGAGACGTCCCCGACCCCGGACGCGTCGGCCGTCGCGGCGACGTTCACCCCCGTCACCGTCGACAACTGCGGCACCGAGGTCACGGTCACGGCTCCCCCGACGAAGGTCGTGACGATCAAGTCGACGTCGACCGAGATGCTGCTCGCGCTCGGCCTCGGCGACTCGATCGTCGGCACCGCCTTCGCGGACGGCCCCGTGCCGGCGGACTACGAGGCCGACGCCGCCGACCTCACCGTGCTGTCGGAGCAGGTCCCCGGCAAGGAGGCGCTGCTCGAGGTCGCGCCCGACTTCGTCTATGCCGGCTGGGAGTCCAACTTCTCCGCCGACGGCGCGGGCGACCGGGCCGAGCTCGCCGGGCTCGGCATCGGCACGTACGTCTCCCCCGCCGCGTGCAAGGAAGAGGGCTACAAGCCCGACCCGCTCACGTTCGACGGCGTGTTCGACGAGATCCGCGAGGTCGCCGACCTCTTCGGGGTCACCGACCGCGCCGAGGAGCTCATCGCCGCGCAGGAGGCCCAGCTCGCCGCGGTCGAGCCGCCGGCCGAGCCGACGACCGCGCTCTGGTACAGCTCCGGCACGGACACCCCGTACGTCGGCGCGGGCATCGGCGCGCCGCAGATGATCCTGGCGGCCGCCGGGCTCACCAACATCTTCGCGGACGTGCACGACACCTGGACCTCGGCCGGCTGGGAGCAGGTCGTGGCCGCCGATCCCGACGTCATCGTGCTGGTCGACGCGAGCTGGAACACCGCGGCGAAGAAGATCGAGCTGCTCGAGGCGAACCCCGCGACGAGCCAGCTCACCGCGGTGCGCGAGCACCGCTACCTCACGGTGCCGTTCCCCGCGGCCGAGGCGGGCGTCCGCAACGCCGACGCCGTCGTGAGCCTGTCCGAGCAGCTCGCCACGCTCACCCCGGCGGGCTGAGCCGAGCGTGGCCCGCACCCGTTCCGCCCGCACCGCCGACGCCGGACGCGGCGCCGCCGGCGCGCCGTGGCGTCCCCCGCTGGCCGCCCTCGTGGCGGTCGTCGGCGCGGTGCTGGTGGCGACGGTGCTGGTCACGGTCACGATCGGACCGGCGGACATCGCTGTGACCGACGTCGCGCGGAGCATCGCGAGGCACCTCGGGCTGGGCGGCATCGGGGGCGAGCCCGTCCCGCGCCTGCTCGACGCGATCGTGTGGGACCTGCGCCTGCCGCGCGTGCTCACGGCGGCGGCCGTCGGGGCCGGCCTGGCGCTGTCCGGGGCAGTCATGCAGAGCCTGACCCGGAACTCCCTCGCCGACCCGTACCTGCTCGGGCTGTCCTCGGGCGCCTCGCTCGGCGCGGTCGCCGTGCTCATCGTCGGGGTGGGCGTCCTTCTGCCGGTCGCCGCGTTCGCGGGCGCGCTGCTCGCGCTCGCCGCGACGCTCTCGCTCGCGCGCACGGGCGGCATCCTCACGCCCGGGCGCGCCGTGCTCGCGGGTCTGGCCATCTCGCAGCTGTGCGCCGCCGGCACGTCCTTCGTCATCTTCTGGACGGCCACCGGCGACTCCTACCGGGAGATCCTCAGCTGGCTGATGGGGTCGATCGCCGGCGCCACCTGGGCGTCGGTCGCGATCTCGGGGATCGCGCTGCTCGGGGTCGGCGCGGTGCTGCTCGCGGCGGCGGGGCGGCTCGACGCGTTCGCGTTCGGGGACACCGCGGCCGCGGCGCTCGGCATCGACGTCGAGCGCACCCGCTGGACGCTGATGACGCTCGTGGCGCTCCTGACCGGCGCGATGGTCGCTGTGAGCGGGGCGATCGGCTTCGTCGGGCTCGTGCTGCCCCACGCCGTGTCGGTCGTCACAGGCCCCGGGCACCGCCGGCTGCTGCCGGTCGCGGCGCTGTGCGGCGCCGTCTTCCTGATCTGGGCCGACACCGCGGCGCGCACGATCTTCGACCCGCGCGAGCTGCCCGTCGGCATCATCACGGCGCTCATCGGGGTGCCTGTCTTCGCGGTGCTCCTGCGCCGCGGCCGGGGCGCGGCATGGAGCTGACCCTGACCGGCGTGGGCACCCGCCTCGGCGGGCGCTGGGTGCTCGACGGCATCGACGCCACGCCGCCGGCCGGGCACCTCACCGGCCTGCTCGGGCCCAACGGCGCAGGCAAGACGACGCTGCTGCGCCTGATCGCCGGGCTCCTGACCCCCGAGTGCGGCGCGGTGCTCGTCGCCGATCGGAGCGCCGACCCGGCTGGCGCGGTTGCGAGCGGCACGGGCGGCACGACCGCGCGGCCCGTCGACAGCCTCACGCGCCGCGCGCGGGCCCGGCGGATCGCGCTGCTCGAGCAGGAGTCGACGAGCGCGGTGCCGCTCACCGTCCGCGAGGTGGTCGCGCTCGGCCGGATCCCGTACCGCACGCTGTGGGGCGCCGACTCCGACGACGGCGCGGTCGACCGCGCGCTCGGCCACGCCAACGCCGCGCACCTCGCCGACCGGCCCTGGTCGCAGCTGTCGGGGGGCGAGCAGCAGCGCGTGCACATCGCCCGCGCGCTCGCGCAGGAGCCCGAGCTGCTCCTGCTCGACGAGCCGACCAACCACCTGGACGTGAGCGCGCAGCTGAGCCTGCTCGCGTTCGTCCGCGACCTCGGGACCACGTCGGTCGCGGCCCTGCACGACCTGAACCTCGCGGCGGCGTTCTGCGAGCACGTGCTCGTGCTGTCCGCGGGCCGGCTCGCCGCCGCCGGGCACCCGCGCGACGTGCTGCGGCCGGAGCTCGTGCGCGAGGTCTACGGCGTCGACTGCGATGTGCTCACCCACCCGCGCACGGGCCGGCCCGTCATCGCGTTCGCCGAGCCGCTGCCCACGACCGCGCCGGGGGTGCCGCGGTGACGGCCGGGCCGCTCAGGATCACGGTGCTCTCGGGCGGCGTCGGCGGCGCGCGCTTCACGCGCGGGCTGCTCGCCTGCCTGGGCGAGCGGCTGCCCGACGGCGAGGGCGGGACGACCGCACAGGTGACCGTCATCGCCAACACCGGCGACGACCTGTGGCTGCACGGGGTGCGGGTGTGCCCCGACCTCGACACGCTCATGTACACGCTCGGCGGCGCCATCCACGAGGGCCAGGGCTGGGGCCGCGTCGCCGAGACCAGCCGGGTCTCGACGGACCTCGCGGCCTACGACGTCGGCGGCGAGTGGTTCACCCTCGGCGACCTCGACCTCGCGACCCACCTCGCGCGCACGCAGCTGCTGCGCGAGGGTCGCACGCTCTCGGAGGTCACCGCGCACCTGTGCCGCCGCTGGCGGCCCGGGGTCCGGCTGCTGCCGATGTCCGACCAGGAGGTCGAGACGCACGTCCTGATCGAGGGCCTGACCGGCGGCGAGCGCCTGCTGCACTTCGAGGAGTGGTGGGTCCGCCATCGCGCGGCGCTGCCCGCCCGGCGCTTCGTCCAGGTCGGGCTCGAGCGCGCGAGTGCCGCTCCGGGCGTGATCGACGCGCTGCTCGGCGCCGACGTCGTCGTGCTGCCGCCGTCCAACCCCGTCGTCTCGGTCGGGACGATCCTCGCGGTGCGGGGCGTCCGCGCGGCCCTCGTCGCGACGTCGGCGCCCGTGGTCGGGATCTCCCCGATCGTGGGCGGCGCGGCCGTGCGCGGGATGGCTGACCAGTGCCTGCGGGCGATCGGCGTCGAGACCTCGGCCGCGGCGGTGGCCCGGCACTACGGGCGGCGCGGCCACGGCGGGGTGCTCGACGCCTGGCTCGTCGACGCCGTCGACGCGGGTGACGCGCGCGACCTCGCCGCGCAGGGCTGGACCGTCGAGGCGGCCCCGACCCTCATGACGGATGTGGCCGCCACCGCGCGGATCGCCGACCGGGCGCTGCGCCTCGTCGGCATCTGAGTCGCTAGCCGGTGTAGCCGCGCAGCACTCGGGCGGTGCGGTGGCCGACCCCGAGCGCGAGCACCGCCGCGATGTCGGCCGGGACGTCGACGTCGCGCACGAGGCCCGAGCGGGCGGGCACCGCGACGACGACGTGGCCGCCCGCCGCGTGCCGCCGCGCCGAGCCCGGGCCGAACGCCGGCGCGACCGCCACCCCGGCCAGCGCGGTCAGGAGCGTCGTGCCGGTGCCACCCGCGTCCGGCACCAGAGCGAGCCGGTGCCGGGCCGCGAGCGCGAGCGCGGCCGAGAGCTCGGCCGGCCGCAGCGCGGGCAGGTCCCCGAGCAGCACCCCGACCGCGTGCGCGGGCCGGCCGGCGCGGGCCGCGCGGATCCCGGCCCGGACCGCCGCGTTCAGGCCCGGCGGATCGGGCTCGTCGACGAGGTCCGTGGCCAGACCCCCGGCGGCGGCCGTCGCGGCCGCGGCCATCGCGGCGTCCGCGGTCACGACGACGAGGTGGTCGACGCCGGTCGCGGCCGCGGCGGCCTCGATGGTGTCCCCCAGCATCGCGAGCGCGAGCTCGAGCCGGCGGCCGGGCGAGAGGTGGCCCGCGAGCCGCGACTTCGCGTCCGTCGCGAGCTTGAGCGGGACGACGAGGGCCCAGGGCGGCGCGCTCGTCGGTGCGGCCATGGTCACGGTGGACATCTCTACCAGTTCCGGGCGCCGGGTCGGGGGTCGCTGCGTAGGATGCAGGCCGGATCTGCGGTAGCCCGCACTGGCGGCGCGTCGGCGCGCCCCGAAAGGACGAGATGCGTCGGGACCTGGGCTTTCTTGTCGCCGCCGCGGCACTCGTCGCGCTCGCGGGGCTGCCGGCCGCGGATTCCTCCCGCTCGCAGATCCGGGCGCAGGCCGCGGCCGCCGAGCGCACGGTGCACTTCACGGCCGCGGGCGACTACGCCTCCGGCCCGCAGACGCAGTCGGTGCTCGCCACGATCGCGTCCCTAGAGCCCGACCTGCACCTCGCCCTCGGCGGGCTGTCCTACGTCGCGGGCACCGAGCAGGCCTGGTGTGACGGCGTCGTCGATCAGGTGGGGGCCGGCTTCCCGGTCGAGCTGGTCGCGGGCACGGGCGAGGCCGACGGCACGGCCGGCCACATCGCCGACTTCGCGGCCTGCTTGCCGAACCAGCTGCCGGGGGTCGTGGGGACGTACGGGCGCCAGTGGTACGTCGACATGCCGGCCCGTGACCCGCTCGTGCGCTTCGTGCTGATCTCTCCCGGGCTGACGTTCCCGGACGGCACCGACGCGTACGCCCTGGGCGACGCGCGCTACACCTGGACCGCAAACGCGATCGACGGGGCGCGGGCGGCGTCGATCCCGTGGGTCGTGGTGGGGATGCACCAGCCCTGCCTGACGACGGCGAGCCGCACGTGCGGCGCCGGCGCCGACCTGCTGAACCTCCTGGTGACCAAGCAGGTGGACCTGGTGCTCGCCGGGCACGAGCACCTCTACGAGCGCACGAAGCAGCTCGCCCTCGCGCCCCGGTGCGTCGCCCTCGTGCCGGGCTCGGCCGACCCGGACTGCGTCGCCGACGGCGACGCGACCCTCGTCAAGGGCGCCGGCACGGTCCTCGTCACGGTGGGCACGGGCGGCATCGCGCAGAACCCGCAAGACCGGGAGGACACCGAGGCCCCGTACTTCGCGGCCGCCAGCGGCCGCGACACGGCGGCCTGGGGCGTGCTCGACGTCCGGGCGACGCCGACCGCGCTGTTCGCCGACTTCGTCCGCTCCGCGGGCAGCACGTTCACGGACTCGTTCGCGATCCGGCCCGCGGGGCCGGACCAGAACTCGCCCCCCGTCGCGTCGTTCACCTCCAGCTGCGACCTGCTGACCTGCACGGTCGATGCCGCCGGCTCGACCGATCCCGACGGCACGATCGACGGCTTCGCCTGGAGCTTCGGCGACGGCTCGACCGGGGCCGGGGCGAGCACCACGCACGAGTACGCCGCCGCGGGGACGTACGCGATCACGCTCACGGTGACGGACTCGAGCGTGCGCACCGGCTCGGCGCTCCGGATCATCGAGGTCGCCCCCACCGTCACCGGGGTCCTCGCCGCCGACTCGTTCGAGCGCGACGTCGCGGCGGGGTTCGGGTCGGCCGTGACGGGCGGCGACTGGACGGTGACCGAGGGGGCGGCCGTCACGGGCGGCGCCGGCCGCCTGACGCTCACGAGCAAGGGCGCCGTCGTCGGGGCCCGCCTGCCGGCGGTGAACGGCACGACGGCAACCACCCGACTCACCGAGACCTGGGACCGGCGCCCGGACGGCTCGGGCGGCTGGCTGGTCGTGCGCGGCCGCATCACCCCCGGCGGCGAGTACCGGCTGCGGATCGGGCACAAGTCCGACGGCGAGATCACGGCCCGGATCGTGCGGACCGATGCCGCGGGGGCCGAGACCGCCGTGACGCCGGAGCAGACGGTCCCCCTCCTCGCCTACACGGGCGGCACCCGCATCGCGGCGTCGTTCGAGGTCACCGGCACGGGACCGACCGGCCTGCGGGCCAAGGTGTGGGCCGCCGACGAGCCGGAGCCCGCGGGCTGGCTGATCGACACCGCGGACGCGACCCCGGAGCTGCAGGTCCCGGGGCACCCCGGCGTGGCCGCCGTCCTGTCGGGCGCGACCACCAACGTCCCGGTCACCGTGTCCCTGGACGACCTGACGGTCGTCGGCCCCGGCGGCGCGCCCGCGCCGACCGGCTAGCTCCCGACCAGTCCTAGACCGCCGCGCCGGCCACGACCGGCGGGGCGTCCGGGGCTGCCGGGGCTGCCGGGGCTGGGCGCTGCGCCACCTCGGCGGCCGGCACGAGGCCGCCGTCGACCGTGTCCGCGGTGTTGAGCTCCGCCAGGCGCTCGCGCGAGAACCCGAAGAACCACGTCGCGACGAAGCCCACGACGTACGCCACGAGCAGGCCGGTGGCGTACCCGACGGCGGCGGCGCCCTTGCCCTCGCTGCCGTCCAGCAGCGGGAACAGCGAGAGGTCCGACGCGCCGATCGCGACCGCGCCGATGGTGGCCCCGAACTGGTCGAAGAGCCCGATCACGGCGCCGCCGAACGCGCCGCCCAGGCACGCCGTGATGAACGGCCGGCCCAACGGGAGGGTCACGCCGTAGATGAGCGGCTCGCCCACGCCGAGGAACCCGGCGGGCAGCGCCGACTTGATCGTCTTGCGGATGCTCGTGTTGCGGCGCAGCCGGGTGTACACCGCGAGCGCTGCGCCGATCTGGCCGGCGCCCGCCATCGCGAGGACGGGCAGCAGGATCGTGTAGCCGGTCTGCTCGATCAGGGTGGTGTGGATCGGGATGAGGGCCTGGTGCATGCCCGTCATCACGACGGGCAGGAACAGGCCGCCGAGCACGAAGCCCGCCACGCCGCCCGCCGACCCGAGCAGCCAGGCCGCGCCGGTGCCGATCTGGATGGCGAGCCAGCCCGCCGCCGTCATGAGGAAGAAGAGCGTCGCGAACCCGGCGACGAGCACCGTGATGGTCGGCACGATCAGCAGCGCGAGCACGTCCGGGGCCCAGCTGCGCGCCCAGCGCTCGACGTAGGCGCCGAGGATCGCCGCGGCCATCGCGCCGAGCACCCCGCCCTGCCCGGGCACGTGCACCTGGCCGAGCGCCGTGATGTTCGCGACGCCGGGGGCGACGACCATCGCGCCGACCACGCCACCGAGGATCGGCGTTCCTCCGAACTCCTTGGCCGCGTTCATGCCGACGAACACCGCCAGGAGCGCGAAGAAGCCGGACGACATGACCGCGAGGTAGCCGGTCACTCCCGCGAGCCAGGTCGCCGAGCCTGAGGTCACGAGGTTCGTCAGGATGCCGTTGATGCCGGCGATGAGCCCGCACGCGATGAGCGCGGGGATGAGCGGGACGAAGATGTTCGAGATGCGCCGCAGCGCGCTCTTCATCGGGGTGCCGTTGCGCTGGCGGTTGCCCGCCCGGATCGCCTCGCCGGTCTCGGCGAGGACGTCCGCGGCGCTGCGGGGCGCGGCGGCGCTGCGTGTGAGCGCGGCGGCGAGGTCGATCGCCACCCGATCGACCAGGCCCGGCCCGAGCACGATCTGGCAGTTGTCGCCCGGCAGGACCGCCAGCACACCGTTGGTGTCCCGCACCGCGGCGACGTCGACGGCGCTCTGGTCGCGAACCCCGACCCGGAGCCGGGTCATGCAGTTCTCGACGTCGATGATGTTGCCCGCGCCGCCGAGGCCGGCCAGCAGCCGGTCGGCGATCTCGCGTGAATCCGTCATGTCAGGAATCCTTCCGCACGGTGGGGGTCAGTGGTGGATGGCTGTCGGTCGTGGATGGGTCGTGAGTCGTGGATGGGTCGTCGGTCGTGGATCGGTCGTGGCTCACGGGTTCACCTGGAGCGTGGCCCCGGGCCCGGGCCGCGGCCCGACGGCGGTCCGCACGTTCCCGGCGGCCCAGTCCAGCCGGATGGCCGCCTCGCGCGCGTCGCAGCCCGCGAGCAGCATGACGACCGCTGTCTTGGCATGCCCGCCCGCGAGGTCGATCGTGGCGGCCGCCAGCGCGTCGTCGGCCCCGGTCGCGGCGCTGACGATGCGCCGCGCGCGGTCGACGAGCTTCGCGTTGGTCGGGCGCACGTCGACCATGAGATTCTGGAACACCTTGCCGGTGCGGATCATGCTCGCCGTCGAGAGCATGTTGCACACGAGCTTCTGCGCCGAGCCGGCCTTGAGGCGGGTCGACCCCGTCAGCACCTCGGGGCCGGTCTCGACCTCGATCGCGACCTGGGCATGGGCACTGATCGCCGCGCCCACGTTGCACGCGACCGAGACCGTCGCCGCACCGATCGAGCGCGCGAAGTCGAGCCCGCCGATCACGTACGGCGTCCGCCCGCTCGCGGCGAGGGCCACGACGACGTCGCGATCCTCAAGGTCGATCCCGCGCAGGTCCGCGACCGCGAGCGCGGGGTCGTCCTCCGCGCCCTCGACGGCCTGCAGGAAGGCGGTGTCGCCCCCCGCGATCAGGCCGATCACCTCGTGCGGAGCGGTGCCGAAGGTCGGCGGGCACTCGACGGCGTCGAGGACGCCGAGCCGGCCGCTGGTGCCCGCGCCGAGGTAGATCAGCCGCCCGCCCCGCGTGCGGGCGGTCACGATCAGGTCGACGGCCCGTTCGATCGCCGGCAGCGCCGCGGCGACCGCGACGGGGACCGTCCGGTCCTCCGCGTTCATCACCGCGAGGACCTGCGCGACCGACATCGTGTCGAGGTCACGGGTCCCCTCGTTGGCGGTCTCGGTCGCGAGCGAAGCAGTGTTCATAAGTTTCAACATACACGCGCCATGTTGTCAGTATGTTTCATTGCAGGTCGCACCGCCGTCGCGCCCCGTGGGCGGGCGCATCGCCGCGCCCGCCAGCCCGCGCGCGCGTGGGTGGCTCGGGCCACGATGGTCGAGATGTCGCCGGGCACCGGGTCCGGCGCCGCTCGAGCGGAGGACACCATGCAGTGCAGGATCGAGCTCATCTTCGTGCCGGTCACCGACGTCGACCGGGCGATCGCGTTTTACGTCGACACGCTCGGGTTCACGCTCGACATCCAGGCGCGGGTGGACGAGAACACGCGGTTCGTCCAGGTCACTCCCCCGACGTCGGCCTGCTCGATCGCCTTCGGCGAGGGCATAACCGACATGACGCCGGGAACGCAGCACAGCATCCAGGCGGTCATCCCCGACGCGGCCGCGGCGCACCGCGAGCTGCTCGAGCGAGGCGTCGCCGCGAGCGACGTCGAGAAGCTCGCGTGGGGGTCGTTCACCACGTTCGCCGACCCCGACGGCAACACCTGGACGCTGCAGGAGCTGCCGCCGCCCGGCTCGTACGAGCAGGCCGCCCAGGCGTAGGGGCGCGCGCCACGCAACGCGCTGCGGGCCCTCGCCGCAGGTCACGACCTCTTGCGGGCGATACGTTAACGATATATCGTGAGCGTATCGATGAAAGGAGCGTCATGAGAGACGCAACGAACACCCGCACCGACTGCGGAGAGCAGCACCCGCTGTACCACCACGCCCCGTTCGGAGCCGGCCCCGGCTTCGGTCCGGGATTCGGTCCCGGCTTCGGCCACCACGGCGGACCCGACCTGGACGGCCGCGGCCGCGGGCGGCGCCGCGGGATGCGCGCCCCACGGGGAGATGTCCGCGCGGCCGTGCTGCAGCTGCTCGGGGATGCGCCGATGCACGGCTACCAGCTGATGCAGCAGATCGCCGAGCGAAGCCAGGGCGCCTGGCGGCCGAGCCCCGGCACCATCTACCCCGTCCTCGCCCAGCTCGAAGACGAGGGCCTGGTCGAGATCACCCGCGACCAGGGCCGCAAGATGGCCACGCTGACCGACGACGGCCGGGCCTACGTGCTCGAGCGCGCCGAGGAGCTCGGTGACCCGTTCGCCGCGCT
The DNA here is from genome assembly GCF_017569225.1 of Pengzhenrongella sicca. Classification (GTDB taxonomy): domain Bacteria; phylum Actinomycetota; class Actinomycetes; order Actinomycetales; family Cellulomonadaceae; genus Pengzhenrongella; species Pengzhenrongella sicca. The sequence continues at coordinate 1,297,481 of NZ_CP071868.1, read as the reverse complement.
CGACGCGGAGGCCGGCACGCGGATCGACCTGCGCGAGCCCGTCGCCGAGCTCATCAGCGCGACCCGCCAGATCGCTCGCTCGGGAACCGCCGGGCAGCTCGAGGCAGCGCGCACCGTGCTCCGCGACGCGCGCCGCTCGCTCTACCTGATCCTGGCGAACGACGAGCCCGAACCCACCGACGACGACGGCGACCTGGCCGCGGACGGCGCGTAACGGCGTCGACGGTCGGGCAGGTGGCCGTCGGTCAGCTGAGAGGCCGTGACACGCGCGTCTCGACGCGGGTCTTGAGGGCCCGGTTGAAGGCGGCGTACCCGCTGTCGTTGTGGTTGTTCGCGAAGAATCGCTCGAACGGCTTGGTGAGCACCCCCGAGAAGGTCTCGGTGTTGTGCACGCGGGTGCCGCCGTCGTCGGTGCGGACGAGCGTGAAGTTGTGCTCGCCGAGGAAGAATCGCTCGGAGCCGAACTTTTCCGACCACTGCAGCTCCCGGTCAGGCGTCGCGGCGGTGATCGTTGGCCGGAACGCCATGCCAGGCATGCGGATCTTCAGCCTGTCGCCGAGCTCCGGGATCCCGTCGATGCGGGAGAAGTTGCTCCACTCGCCGTAGGACGAGAAGTCGGCGAGGACCGCCCAGACCTGCTCGGGGGTCGCGTCGATGTCGATCGTGGTCGCCAGAACGATGCTCATCACATGTCCGCTCGTTGGTGGTCGTTGATCCCGCCTTGGATGGCTACTCTGCATCCCCCAATGGCTATAGTCAATAGCCGATCGTGCACGCTTGCCCCCGGCCGAGATCCGCGGGGGCTCGCTGGACTCCGGTTTACTCGGGAGCCCCACGGCTATTGACACTAGCCAAGCAGGGGGGTTGCCTTAGCCCATGCACTCAGCAGAGTTTCGTCGTCGGGTCCGTGCCGTGACTGGGGTGATGCACCGTGCCTAGGGTGGGTCTGACCCGCGAGCGGGTAGCGGAGGAGGCCGCCGTGATGGCCGACGAGATCGGCCTCGGCAACCTCACCCTCGTCGCCCTGGCCGGCCGCCTGGGCGTGCGGCAGCCCTCGCTCTACAAGCACATCGACTCGATGGCCGGCCTGCACCGCGACATCGCTGTGCACGCGAAGCGAGACCTGGGCGAGGTGCTCGCGCGAGCCTCGGTCGGCCGCTCGGGGGCCGACGCCATCGCCTCGATGTCCGATGCCTACCGGTACTGGGCGCTGAAGCACCCGGCCCGGTACGAGGCGTCCAACCTGATGCCCGCACCCGGCGACGTCGAGGACGAAGCAGTCTCGCTCGCGGCGATCCAGGTGATCGCCGACGTCCTGACCGCCTACCACCTCGAGGGCGACGACGCGGTCGACGCGATCCGCGCCTTCCGCTCCACCCTGCACGGGTTCGTCTCGTACGAGACCGCGGGAGCGTTCGCCTGGAGCGCCGACATCAACCGAAGCTTCGAACGCCTCGTCCACGGATTCACCGTCGCCCTCGCCCACTGGGTCGACACCGCCACCCCGCATCCCGCCGGCTAGACCAACCACCACCACGAAGGAGAGCACCATGGACAACGCCAGCACGAGCACCAGCACGATGAGCCCCGCCCGGGAAGCCGCAACGAATCTCGTCTCGCAATGGATGGCGCTCTGGAACGGCGACTACGCGATCGCGGAGAAGATCATCTCGGAGCACAACCGCGTGCATGCGGCGATGCTCGACGGCGGGGACGGCAGCGCCGTCGGCGGGGTCTCCGGCATGGTGGGCTTCGTCACCCAGGGGCGCTCCCTGGCGTCCGACCTGACCTTCTCGGTCGAGGTCGGGCCGATCGTCGAGGGCGACTACGTGGTGGTCCGGTGGGTGGCGACCGGTCACTACGAGGGCGGGATGCCCGGTGCCGGGGCGCCGGCGGGCACCGCCGTCACCTTCCACGGCACCGACATCCTGCGCGTCGCCGACGCCCAGATCGTGGAGTACTGGCTCAACGGCGACACCCTGGACCTCATGACCCAGCTCCAGGTAGGCGCCCCCTAACCCGCCCGCCCCCGCCCGCCCGCCCGCCCGCCCGCCCCCCGCCTGCGGGTTTTCAGGGGAATCGGAGCGGAATCCGCACCAGATCCTCTGAAAATCGGGCGCGAGTCAGGTCGCCGGGTCCCCCGGATGGGGGACCCGGCGGTCCCGCGTCGGCGTGACGTTTCGGCGGGCCGGTGTTCCTAGGTTCGAGGTGTCAGCACAAACCTCGACGCAAGGATTGGCGCACCATGTGGAAGACCGCCCCGCTACTGATCGCCACGCTGGCGACGGCCGCCCTGCTCGCCTCCTGCACCGCCGCGGGCGAGAGCTCAAAGCCCAGCGGCTCCCCGACCGAGGCGGTGATGACGACGCCGCGAGACACGCTCGAGTCTCTCGAACCGTGCCGCGACCTACCTGAGCTGCCCACAGCCAGGTGCGGGTCGGTAACGGTGCCGCTCGACCGTCACGACCCCGACTCAGCGACCACGACGGTTGCCTTCGCGCTGGTCCCGCGCACCGACGCGTCCACGCCGGGCCTGGGGACGATTGTGCCCAACCCCGGCGGCCCTGGAACCTCCGCCATCGACGCGACCGGCGCCTTGTTCGCCGAGGCCCTGGCCCCGCTGATGGACCGGCGCGACGTGCTGCTCGTCGACCCACGCGGGGTGGGTCGGTCCGACGCCCTCACGTGCGGCGCAGTGGAGGGTGCGGAGCTGGTCTTCGGTTCGGTGCAGGACCAGCGCACCGCCGTCGGTGAGTGCGGGCGCCAGCTTGGCGATCGCGTCGACGACTACGGGACGACGGCGGTCGCCGATGACATCGAGTCGGTGCGTCTCGAGCTCGGAATCGACAAGCTCGACCTGCTCGGCATCTCGTACGGCACCTACCTCATGCCGGTCTACGCCGAGCGCCACCCTGACCATGTGCGGACGATCACCATGGCCGGCGCCTACTCGGTCAATGACGATCCGACCGGTGCGGTGGGTGCGGCCGCCTTCCGACGTGCCGTGACGCTGGCCTGCGCGAGCGCCGGGACTTGCTCGGGCGAGACCGTGCTGGCAGACCTCGCCACCCTGGCCGAGCAGCTGCGTGCGCGCCCTGACGCGGTTCAGGTGACCTATGACGGGACCACTCACGACGTCGTCGTGGACGAGTGGCAGCTGGCCTCGGTGGCGGGGCGAGTCTTCTCCAACGTTCCTGATCCCGACGGACTGACGGCACTCGCCGAGTCCGCGGCCGCGGCCAAGAGCGGCGACCTGGAGCCGCTGCGCGCGTTCGTGGCGGCCAGTCTCACCGCGACCGCCGACATCGCCTCGGCCGGCCCCGACGTCGTGTCGGTCGCCCAGAGCTGGGCGACGATCTGCCACGACTATCCCCGGTCCTTCGACTACGCCGATTCCGTCGAGGCCCGAAAGCAGGCGCACGCCGTCGCCCAGGCCGAGCTCGATGACAACGACTTTGCACCATTCAGCGCCTCGGCGTGGACCACCCGGGCCGACTACGACAACGGGGGCTGCCTGGAGTGGCCGAACGACCCGACCGCTCAGGCACCGTTCGCCAAGGGTGCTCAGCTGCCCGATGTTCCCGTGCTCGTCCTCAGCGGCGACCTCGACGCGAACACCCCGAGCGCCTCGGGACGCGAAGCTGCCGCCCAGTTCCCGAACGCGACCTTCGTCGAGATTCCCGGAGCCGGGCACACCCCAGCCGTGACCGCCGAGGGTGGCGAGAAGATCCTGACGTTCATCGCCGAGGGAGAGTCCTGACCGAGAGCTTGTGCGCCACCCCGGACCCGGGTCACCCGGATCCGGGGTGGCACGCTGAGCGCGATCGAGGCAAGTAGCCCGCTGAGAGAAAGAGGTGCGCGCATGTGGCTGCAGAGCCCGGACGAGAACCGCGAGCTCAGGCGGCAGTCCCTGCTGATCGCCGGCCTGTGCGCCGTCAGCGACATGATCCTGCTCGGGCTCGCCCTCTCCGCAGGCGACGCGACCGACGCCCTGTCGTCCCCCCTGACCTGGATTGCGGTCGGGGTGGTCCTGCTCGCGGACCTCGCCCTGGCCCTGCCTGCACGGACTGCCGGGGGCGTTGCGGTGCTCCATGGCGTCGTCCGGTGCGCCAGCGCCGCCCTGCTCTGGCAGGCGACCGGGATTCAGGACATCGGCACGGGCAACTCGACCGGCCTCGCTGTGGCCGGGTACCGAGCGGGCGCGTGGACCGCCGGTCGCCGGTCGTGGGTGGCGCTCAGCGCCCTGGCACTGGGGATGACCGGCGCGCAGCTGATCCAGGACGGCGAGATCACCCTCGGGGCGGTCTTCACCACGGTCACGAACACGGTGCTCCCGTGGTTGATCGGCCGGCACACCACCGGCCGCGCGGGCTACATCGAACAGGTAGAACGGGCCGCCGCGGACCACCAACGCGAGACCGAGGAGCGGACGATGAAGGCGCTGGTGACCGAGCGCGGCGCAATCGCGCGCGACCTGCACGACACGATCTCGCACCACGTCAGCGCGATCGGCATCCACGCGGCCGCCGGGCGACTGGCCCTGGCCGCGCCCGACCCCGCGGTCGATACCGGGGCGCCCGCCAGTCCCCGCCGACCGCGAGAGGCCGCGACCCGGGCCCTGCACCAGGTCGAGACGTCGAGCCAGGCGGCCATGACCGACCTACGTCGGATGCTCGACCTCCTGGCGGGTGAGAGCTCCGACGGCGTGCGTCAGCCCGGCCTGGCCGAGCTCGGCGCCTTGGTCGACGGCAGCCGGCGCGCCGGGCTCGACGTGGCACTCGACGTTCAGGGCCTGCGCCCGTCCGAGCTGCCGCAGTCGCTCCAGCTCTCCGCCTACCGGATCATCCAGGAGATCCTGACGAACGCCCTGCGGCACGGGGACGGAGACCTAGCGCTGTCCATCCAGCGCAGGGACGGGATGCTGTCGATCCGCGCCGTCAACGCGATCTCCGTCAGCGCCACCTCCACGGCGGGATCGGGGCACGGTCTTGACGGGATCCGGCGACGCGCAGAGGTGTTCGGTGGGAACTGCTCCATCGGGCCCGACCTCCGTGCGCGAACATGGCAGACCCACGTCGAGCTTCCGTTGGAGACCTCATGACCATCCGCGTCGTCCTGGCCGACGACCATGACCTTTTCCGCAGCGGCTTGCGGGCCGCCGTCGACACCCAGGCTGACCTTGAGTGCGTGGCCGACGTCGGCGATGGTCGAGCGGCGATCGACGCCGTGGTGAGGTTGCAGCCGGACGTGGCGGTCCTCGACATCAGGATGCCGCTGATGGATGGCCTGGAGGCTGCGGAGACGCTCCTGGCGGACGGCGCCGCTACGAGGATCATCCTGCTGACGACGTACGACGACGAGTCGCACCTCTACCGGGCGCTGCAGGCGGGAGTGAGCGGCTTCTGCCTGAAGGGGATGCCCGCGGAGGAAGTGCTGGGCGCGATCCGGATCGCCGCCCGCGGCGACGCGCTCATCGATCCGTCCGTCACCCGCCGCCTGGCGCGCCGCTTCGCCGCGGGCCTCGACGTGTCGAACCGGCGGGGTTCGACCAGCACCGCGCCGCCCCGGCTCGAGACCCTCACGGCCCGTGAGCACGAGGTGCTCCTGCAGATGGGCCAAGGGCTCTCCAACGCGGAGATCGCCCGAGCCTGCTTCATCGGCGAGGAGACCGTGAAGACGCACGTCTCGAGGGTCCTGGCCAAGCTGAACCTTCGCGACCGGGTGCAGGCCGTCGTCCTGGTCCACGAACACGGCCTAAACGCCGACACCCGCTAACCCACCCCCTCCGCCCCCACCCCCACCCCGTCCCCCTCCCCCGCCCGGTTTTCAGAGGAATCGGAGCGAAATCCGCACCAGTTTCTCTGAAAACCGGGCGCGAACGATGCTCCACCGCTTCTGGGGCGACAGTCGTGACGACGAACTACGACGTCGGCGCCAGCGCTGGTCTGTTCGGCGGCACCGCCGGGATGCTCGCGTCCGTCGTCGTCTTCGTCGTCAGCGCACGATCGGGCGCTGACGAGACTCCCGTGGGAAAGCGCGCCGCGAGGTAGCTGCCGGTACCGTCGCGTCCGTGACGAACCGACACGACAACGTGATCGCCGCGGCCGAGCGGATGATTCGTCCGCACCGTGTCGGCGACCGCCTCTTCGCGGATGTCGGCGCCACGCTCGTCAGCGCGGCGGGGAATCAGTACTCCGGGGTCTGCATCGACACCGGCTCCGGCACGGGATTCTGCGCCGAGCACAGCGCGATCGCCGCGATGGTGACCGCCGGGGAGTACCAGATCACCACGATCGTCGCGGTGTGGCGCAGCGAGACGGGTGACCTTCACGTCCTGCCGCCCTGCGGACGATGCCGTGAGTTCATCCGCCAGATCGACCCGGCGAACCTCGACACCGAGATCGTCCTGGGACGGCACCGATCTGCGCCCTTGCGCGACCTCCTGCCCGAACATGAGTGGCCGGAAGCGCTCGATCCCCCGCGCCGCTCCGCCGACACAGTGACCCCCGCCGACCCGGGTGCCACAGTCGGGCTCGTTTGAGTGTCAGGCCGACGGAACGGCCTCGACGACGACACTGCCTCGCTACGTCGACGGCTGCGCAACGTCTATTGGATCGGTGGCGGCAGTGGTGCCGGCAAGTCGACCGTTGCCCGTCGCGTCGCGGCTCGCTATGAATTGCGTCTGTATGTGACTGATGACGTGATGTCTGAGCATGCTGACCGGAGCAAGCCCGAAGACGCCCCATTCCTGAGCGCGTTCCACGCGATGGACATGGACGAGCGGTGGCTGCATCGATCACCCCGGACGATGTTTGAAACGTTCCACTGGTTTCGAGGCGAGGGTTTCGGGGAGCTCATCGACGACCTGCTGCGCAAGCCAGCAGGGCCGCCGGTGATCGCCGAAGGATTCCGCCTGCTGCCGCACCTGGTGAAGCCCCTTCTCGACTCGATCAACCACGCGGTGTGGCTGCTCCCGACGCAGGACTTTCGTCGGGCCGCCTTCTCGAGTAGGGGCTCATCGTTGGAGATCGCCGGGAAGACCAGCGATCCGGCCAGGGCACTGGAGAACTTGCTCGAGCGTGACCGGATGTTCACCGACCGCCTTCGCGAGGAAGCCACCGGCCTCGGGCTGCGCGTCGTGGAGGTCGACACCACGATGACCGAGGAAGACCTCATCGAAAGGGTTGTGCACGCACTCGGGCTCTGAGCCGGGCTCGCGCCGACTGTGTCAGCGTCGAAGGTGATCGAGCCAGTTGACCAGCAGGGGGATCGTCGCGACGTCACGGACAGTCAACCTGGCAGCGACGACCCCGAGTGCCGCGCTTCCCACGGCGTACCCCGCGGCATCGACGGCCCGTGGCTCCGAGTACAGCAGCGTGAAGGCCATGACGATCAGCGCACCAGCGATGCCCGCCGTGATCGCGCCGACCCTCGTCGAGCCTGCCGACAACCGGAGCGCTAGCCAGACCGCGGCCGCCTCCGCGACTCCGGCCAACGCCAGGACCGGAACCAGCACGACGATCCAGAACGCATAGCTGAGCAGGAGCGAGTCGAGACCACCCACCCGGCTCCAGTCGGCGGTGGGCGCGAGCAGCACAGCGCCGAGGGTGAGCAGGGCGACCAGCAGCGTGTACCCCGTCACGGCTCGCACCGCCCAGCGCCACGCCAGCGCCAGCGCGGGCCGCCACCCGTGCGACTCGCTCATTCGAGCGTCGCGCGCCGGCCCGCGCTGGGGGATCTCAGCCGCGGGGAACACCGCGCTCGGAACTCGGGCGCGAACGCTCGCGCCGTCCCTTGCGGAAGGCGATCGCCATGCGCCGTGCCAACAGAATCAATAGGACGATCGCCGCAACGAACGACACGATCAGAAGCAGTTCCCCCGGCTTCAGGTCAAACACACTCGCTCCCATCCGCTCTCGTCCCACGTGGCGGGCGACGATGTCGCGAGCGTAGGTCAAGACAGACCCGGTTTTCAGGGGAAGCGGCGCGAAATCCGGACCGAAACCCCTGAAAACCGGGCGGGGGTCGGTCAGGGCACGGGCGCGTGGCGGAGCGCCAGGCCCTCGATGATCAGGTCGAGCGCGAAGGCGAACTCGGCGTCGTCGTCGCAGCCACCGAGTCCGCCGTCGTGGTCGGCCGCCAGCGCCAGCTCTGCGACGTTCGGCAACGTCTGCGCCCACCTGGCCGCTAGCGCGGCGCGAGCCGCGAGGTCCGGCCGCGGTTCGGCGGCGTCGTCGAAGAGGTCCTGGCTGAACCCGAGGATGCGGCTGCCGAGCACGTGCAGGGCGTGGTGCGCGAGCCCGACCGTCAGCCCGCCGCCGCGCAGGATGCCGAGGATCGCGTCGACGTACCCGATGATCGCGGGCGTCGCCTCGGTTCCCGCCGCGAGGACCTTCGCCGCCCACGGGTGGCGCAGCATCGTGGCGCGGGCGCCGAGGATCGTCCCGCGAAGCGCCTCGGCCCACCCGCCGACCCGCACCGGCTCGACCTGGCCGACCACCCGGTCGACCATCAGGGCAAGCAGGGCGCTCTTGTCAGCCACGTGGTGGTACACCGACATCGGGTCGACCCCGAGGTCGACGCCGAGCTTGCGCATGCTCAGACCCTCGAGCCCCTCCCGGTCGGCCAGCGCGATCGCGGCGTCGACGATGCGTTCTGGGCTCAGCGGCGCGGGCATGGGCCCAGTCTATTGACGTCTCTACGGCGTAGGGCCCAGGCTGATATCTCAGCCCTACACCGTAGAGGAGCCGACATGTCCGCCACGACCTCGTCCACCCCCACGCTGCCGCCGCGATGGATCATCCGCACCATCTGGCGCGCGCATCGCCTGCTCTACCGCGTCACGGCCGGCCGCCTCGGCCTGTCGCGCCCGACCGCCGCCAGGGCCGGGTTCCTGCGCCTGCGCACAGTGGGGCGCACCTCCGGCCGCGAGCGCGCCGTCATCGTCTGCTACGTCGAGGACGGCGCCCGCCTCGTCACGCTCGCCATGAACGGATGGGGAGCGGGCGCCCCCGCCTGGTGGCTCAACCTGCAGGCGGCTCCGGACGCCGAGGTCGACCTTCGCGACGGCGCACGCCGCGTGCACGCGACCGCCGCGACCGGCGCCGAGCGCGACCGCCTCTGGACGCTCCTGGACGCGGTCCAGGGCTGGGGCGACGACCTCGACGCGATGGCGGCACTGCGCCCGGACCAGACCACGGTCGTGGTGCTCGAGCCGCGCGTCGACCCGCGCGACTCCTGATCGAGCGGGGCCGTCGATATCCCGCGCGCCCCCTAGCCTGGGGGAGCAAAGCCGCACCCGCGAGGAGAGGAACGTCGATGAGGATCCGGTTCTGGAACCCGCCTGCCGACGGACCGCTGCACGTGCTCGATGGCGCGGGAGTCCGCGGCGCCGCGAGCGCGCTGACGCGGACCACCTTCCGCGAGGGCTACGAGATCGCGGCTGTCGACGCCTTCCTCGAGCGGGCCGGCATCGCGGTCGACGCGCACCGCCGCGCGGCGCCGTCGTCGCTGACCGCCGACGACGTGCGCGCCGTCAGGTTCCGAGCGACGAAGTTCCGGGAGGGGTACGACCAGGACATGGTCGACGACCTGCTCGACCAGGTCGCCGCGAGCCTGCGGGCCTGACCGGGCAGGAGGCGGAACTCAGGCGGTCAGCAGGCTCTCCACGAACGCGTCGACCGCGGCGCCGATTCGCTCGCTCTCGGCGCCGAACGGGACGATGGCCCGGGTCGCCTCCATGAATCGCTCAATCGGCTCCGCGGGCGCGGCGATAAGTGCTTCGCCGGCGACGCCGCGGAACGTCATCAGGAGGTAGTCGGGGTCCTCGTCCCGCCAGATGCGCACGTCGCCCCGGCCGGCCGGCGCCGCCTGCGTGGCCACGAGCCCCTGCGCGAAAAGATCACGCGCGAGCAACCACGTGGAGGGGGGACCGTCGCCCTGGCTGAACCGCGCGTTGAGCGCGTAGGGGTCGGCCGCGTGATAGCCAAGCTCGACGAAGACGTCTTCCGTCAGGGAGTCGGACAGCACAAGGTGGGTCGTGATTGCTGTCGTCACGTCGTACGGAACTGGCAACATGAGGGCCCTCCTAACGGGTGATAGAACGTTAAGGGACGAAAGTCCCACGTGGCCAATTCCGTCGGAGAATTCACCCGTACAGCCGTTGCGCAAGGCATTGAATTTTCCTTATTCCGACATAGTGGACCAATGGACATAGTGGACCGGAGCAGGTTCGACGCCGTCGTCGTCGGCGGCGGTCACAACGGGCTCACCGCGGCGGCGTACCTCGCGCGGGCCGGTCGCAGCGTCCTGGTCCTCGAGCGCGCGAACCACCTTGGCGGCGCCACCGATTCGCGCCGCGTGTTCCGGGGCGTCGATGCCCGGCTGTCCCGCTACTCCTACCTGGTTTCGCTCCTGCCGCGGACGGTCCGGGACGAGCTCGGCCTCACTCTCGAGCTGCGACGTCGGAGGATCTCGTCGTACACCCCGCTGCCCGCGGACCCGACGCGCGGCCTGCTCGTAGACACCGGCGATGGGGGCGCCACGCGGCGCTCGTTCGCGGCGGTAGGCGCCGCGGCCGACGACGGCGCCTGGCTGGCCTTCGGGGCCCGGATGCGGGCGCTCGCGCAGGCGGTCTTCCCGACCATGACGGGGCCGGTCCCGACGTCGGCCCAGGCGCGGGCGCTCGTCGGCGAGCAGTGGTGGGCGGACCTGCACGCCCCGCTCGGCGGCCTGATCGAGCGCACGTTCACCCACGACCTGGTCCGCGGCGTGGTCCTGACCGACGCGCTCATCGGGACGTTCGCCGCCGCGCACGAGACGACCCTCGCGCAGAACCGCTGCTTCCTCTACCACGTGATCGGGGGCGGCACGGGCGACTGGGACGTCCCGGTCGGCGGCATGGGCGCCGTCGTCGCGGCACTCGCCGGGGCGGCGCGCGCGGGTGGCGCCGAGGTCCTGACTCGCGCACGCGTGCGGGCCATCGTCCCTGGGCCCGGCGGTGCCGACGTCAGCTGGACCGACGACGACGGTCGCGACCACGCGGTGGCGGCGGCCCATGTGCTCGCCGGTGTCGCCCCGCGCATCCTCGACGGCCTGCTCGGGCGAGAGCCCGCGGACGACGGGCCGCAGGGAAGCCAGCTCAAGGTCAACATGGTCCTGCGCCGGCTGCCCCGGCTCCGGGACCCGGGCGTGGACCCGGCGACGGCGTTCGCCGGCACGTTCCACGTGAACGAGTCATACGAGCAGCTGGCCGTCGCGCACGCGGAGGCGGCCGCGGGCCGGATTCCGTCGCTGCCCCCCGCGGAGCTCTACTGCCACACGCTCACGGACCCGTCGATCCTCGGCGCAGACCTGCGCGCGACGGGCCACCAGACGCTCACGCTCTTCGGCTTGCACATGCCCGCGGGCCTCTTCCGCGCGGACCCCGAGGGCGCCCGGGCGGCGGCGCTCGCGGCCACGCTGCGCTCCCTTGACGCGGTGCTCGCCGAGCCGATCGAGGACTGCCTCGCGCTCGACGGCGACGGGCGCCCGTGCCTCGAGGTGCGCTCGCCCGTCGACCTCGAGGCCGACGTCGCGTTGCCCGGCGGCCACATCTTCCACCGCGACCTGCAGTGGCCGTGGCTCGAGGCCGACGACGCCGGCACTCCCGCGGGGCGGTGGGGCGTCGGAACCGGCCACGACCGTGTCCTGCTCTGCGGCGCGGGTGCGCGCCGGGGCGGCGGCGTGAGCGGGATCCCCGGCCGGTCCGCCGCCATGGCGGTGCTCGCGGGCGGGTCGACCGGATAGCGGCCGCGAGGCCCCGGTCGCCTCCTCAGGCGCCCCCGGACCCTCCCGACGGCGCCGTCGCCAGGCCGCTGACGCAGAGCGTGAGCAGCCGCCGGAGCTGGTCCGCCTCGCCGTCCGCGAGCCGCGAGAGCATCTGTACCTCGACCGCCCGGACGGCGGCGCTGGCCGCATCCAGCCGGCGCCGACCGTGCTCGGTCAGCTGGGCTGGCAGCGCGCGCCCCACCGGCGCGGCGGCCGGCCGCGAGACGAATCCGTCCCGCTCCAAGGACTGCAGCAGCACGTTCATCGCCTGGCGCGACACGAAGGCGCCGCGGGCGAGGGCGGAGTTCGACAGGCCGGGCCGCTGCGCGAGCAGCTCCAGGCAGGAGTAGTGCGTGATCGTCATCCCGAGGGGGCGAAGCACGGCTTCCATCGACGACCGCAACGCGCTCGCGGCCTCCTTGAGCACGTATCCGACCGACGTCTCCAGGATGACCCGGGGCTCCTCTTGACTCATGTCAACAGTCTGACATAGCCTCTCGTCGTGTCAACGTATTGACATCCCCAAAAGCCCCGAGGAGCACACCCATGACCGCGACCGGACCCGACTTCATCTCCCTGCAGGTGCGCGATCTCGAGCGATCCGCCGCCTTCTACGAGCGGCACCTCGGGCTCGCGCGCATCCAGGGCCCCCCGCACGCCGTCGTGTTCGACACGAAGCCGGTGGCGTTCGCCGTCCGCGCCCTCGTGCCCGGGGTGGACCTGGACTCGACGCCGCAGCCAGGCCTGGGGATCGCGCTGTGGCTGCACGCGTCGGACACCCAGGGCATCCACGACGCGCTCGTCACGGCCGGAGTGCCGATCGTCTCGCCGCCGGTCGACGGTCCCTTCGGACGGACGTTCACGTTCGTCGACCCGGACGGCTACCAGCTCACCCTGCACGACCGCGCCTAGGCAGCGGTGTACCACCACGCGAGGACGCGCGTGCCGAAGAGCGTGAGCCACCGGGACGGCTCGCCGGGCGGCACGTCGACCTCGAACCAGACCGACCCGGGGTGGCGATGCTCCTGCAACCAGCGTCCGTCCGCGGTCCGGCGGGAGCGGATGAGGCCGATCGCGTCCGCGAGCCGGGGGTCGGGCGCGACGTTGTTGTGCTGCGCCGCGGCCCGGAAGTGCTCGGCCGCGTTGAGCGCGCTGTAGACCCCGCGGAACGGGTAGGCGAACCGGGTCGCCCACGTCGCGACGGGCTCGCCGGTCGACAGCCGGCGGAGCAGCCCGCGCTCGAGCAGGTACTCCTCGCCGGCCAGGCGGGCCGCGCGTAGCGGCCCACCCTCCCCCGTCATGGCCTCGTAGGCCAGCAGCCCCTTCACGGAGTTGAGCGTCGAGTGGAACGACGAGCGGGTCGAGCCGTCGACCCATGCGCAGTTCCAGCCGCCGTCGGCCAAGCGGTGGTCGAGGAACCACTGCGCGATCCCGGCGACGTCCGCCCCGAGCCAGGCGCCGTTGGCGAGCGTGTACGCATTGATGCAACAGTCGACCTCGCCGCCCCAGTACGGCAGGTCGTCGTACTCCCAGCGGCTGTTCGCGGCGAGCTTGTCGGCCGTGCCGGCCAGCGCCGCGGCGTCCAGGCCCCATTCACGCAGGGTGGTGAGCGTCCACGTCGTCGCGGTCCAGGGCTGCCCCGCCGCCCCGGCGGCCTCGAACGCCGCGAAGTCGAAACCACCTGGGAAGAACGCGCCGCCCGCCCACTGCCCGTCGGGGTCTTGCAGCGCGAGCAGGCGCGCACCGAACCCCTCGGTGGCGACCCGGGCGCGCGTGGCACGCCAGACCCCGGGCGGCGCGCCGGCGAGGTCGCGCTCGACCTCCCAGCGCAGCGCCGGGTCGCTGTCGAGCAGCCAGTCGAGCAGCTCCGGGTCGAGCCCCATGAGCGCCAGGTTAGCCGCGGACGGGCTCCCGCACCCGGCGGAGAATGTCGGGAATGTCGGCGGCGAATGTCGGTGCCTGGTGCTTGGTGCTTGGATCGGGGGATGACCTGGACCGTGCATCCCGTCACCCCCGACAGGTTCGAGGACTTCGCGGACGTCATCAACCCCAACCGGCGCGCCGACCACTGCTGGTGCCTGTCCCACCGGCTCCGGGCGCGCGAGATCCAGGAGCTCGGCGGCGGCGCGCGGGAGCCCGCGATGCGCCGGCTGTGCGAGCGCGCGCATCCCCCCGGCGTCGTCGCCTACCTTGACGGCACGCCCGTCGGGTGGTGCAACATCGGGCCGCGAGCCGAGATCCCGCGGCTCGTGCACTCGCGCCTGATCCGGCCCGTCGACGACGTGCCGGTGTGGAGCATCGTGTGCGTCGTCGTCCGCGGCGGGCACCGCAAGCAGGGCGTCACGACCCCCCTGATCCACGGGGCGGTGGCGTACGCCAGGTCCTGCGGGGCGCCCGCGGTAGAGGCGTACCCGGTCGACCCGCCGGGGCGGATGGACACAACGATGGCGTTCGTCGGCACGCGTGCGATGTTCGAGCGGGCCGGCTTCACCGCCGTCGGAACGACCGACGCCGTCGCGAGCAAGCTGCCACGGATCGTCATGCGCACCGCGTGAGGCGGCCGCCCGCGGGCCGACCGCCGACCGGCGGCCAGCGCGCCTACGCTCGGACCCGTTCCCGCCGCGCGGGGCATCCGCGTCCCGCACGCGCCGTCGTCGCGCGGCCCATCGTCAGACTGGAGCAGCATGTTCGCGATCACGGTGCGGTTCGACCTTCCCGACGACGCCACAGCGGCGGAGTTCGACCGCCTCGCCGCCGCGGTGGTGCCCGGCATCCGCACCCTGGAGCCCGGCACGCTGCTGTACCTGGTCCACGCCGTCGACGGCGCCCCGCTGGCCCGGGCCTTCTACGAGATCTACCGTGACCGCGCGGCGCACGCCGCCCACGAGGCTCGCCCCGAGGTCGCGTCGTTCCTGCGCGCGGTCTCGAGCCTGGTCACCTCGACCCGGGTGGAGCGCTTCGTCCCGGACGCCGCGTCCGAGGCGGCGGTGGCGGCGCTGGCGTGAGCCGGCCCGGGCCCCGCCTGGCGATCTTCGACTGCGACGGCGTGCTCGTGGACAGCGAGCGCCTGGCGGTCGAGATCGACGCGCGCGCGATCGGCGCCCTCGGGTGGGCGATCACCGAGGCCGAGGTCGTCGAGCGCTTTCTCGGCAGGTCCGACGCCGACGTCCTCGCCGCGATCGAGCACCACCTCGGCCACCCGGTTCCTGCTGACTGGGAGCGGCGGTGGGCCGGCGAGTACGCCCGCACCTTCGACGAACGGCTCGAGGCGGTGCCCGGCGTGGCCGCCGCGATCGCCGCCCTCACGGCCGCCGGCCTGCGCACCTGCGTGGCGTCGAGCGGATCGCTCGAGAAGATGCGGCGCACGCTCGGCCGCGTCGGGCTGTGGGACCACTTCGAGGGACGGATCTTCAGCGCGAGCGAGGTGGACCGCGGCAAACCCGCGCCGGACCTGTTTCTGCACGCGGCGAGCCGGTCAGGGGTCCCGGCGGGCCGGTGCGTCGTGGTCGAGGACAGCCAGTACGGCGTCGCCGGCGCGCGCGCGGCCGGGATGCGGTGCGTCGGGTTCGCGGGGGGGATCACGCCCGCCGCCCAGCTCCGGGAGGCCGACGTCGTGATCACCGACATGGCCGCCCTGCCGGCCGCCGTGACGGCCCTGCTGGCGTGAGCTGAGCTCACCCCGAGCTACGGGGCGAGGGAACGTGCGAGCCGGAACCCGACGTCGTCGATCCGGAAGGTCGGGTGGCTACGCCGGCGCACCGACGCCCGGCAGCTCCAGCGCTCGTCGAACCAGCCGCCGCCGCGCAGCACGCGGTACTCGCCATACACCTCGGCGTCGTACACGTCCCAGCACCACTCCCACACGTTGCCGAGCAGGTCGTACAGACCCCAGGCATTCGGCTGCTTGCCGCCCACGTCGTGGCTGCGCTCGCCCGAGTTGCCGCGATACCACCCGATCTCGTCGAGCTCGCCGTACCGCGGGCCCGTCGTGCCGGCCCGGCAGGCGTGCTCCCACTCGGCCTCGGTCGGCAGCCGGTATCCCCCGGCGGCCGGGTCGAGCTCGACGCCGGCGGCACCGTCGGCGTCGGCGTCGGCGCCCGCGGCGCCGCCCGCGCGTGGCGCGACGCGATACGCGGGTGCGAGCCCGGCACCGGCGGAGGCCGCGTTGCAGAACCGCACCGCGTCCAGCCACGAGACGCCCTCCACGGGCCGGAGGTCTCCCGGCGCGGAGCTCGGGCGCGCGCCGGTGATCGCCGCGTACAGCGCCTGGGTCACGGGCACGCTCGCGAGCTCGTACGGCCCGAGCTCGATCGACCAGGTGCTCTGCGTCCGCCGGTCGGACAGCGTCACCCGCCCGGGCGCGATCGCGACCATGTCGGTTGCAGGATCCATGGCGGCCGCACGTACCTCAGGCCTGCGGAACGGGCGGGCCGGACGGTGCGGCGCCGTCGGCCGCGTCCTTCCAGCCCTGGGCGTACGCCTCGGCGCTGCCCTGGCGGAACATGTCCTCGGCGCTGGTGCGGACCAGGACGCGGGCGCCCGGCCCGTCGTGCGCGGTGACGTACCGACCCAGCCCGCGCACGACCGCGAGCGGCCGCCCCGACGACTTGCCTTTGACGAGCTCCGCCGCCGCCGCGATCTCGTCCGCGACCGCGGCGACCGTCGAGTCGAGCCGCCGGCCGTACGAGTCGAGCTGGCCGCGCAGGTCGTCGAGCACCTCCACGCCGGCGGCCCCGATCGCGATGTCCGTCAGCCCGTTGCGCCACGGCCGACCGGCCGTGTCCGAGATGATGACCCCGACCTGTACCCCGAGCGTCGCCGCGAGCCCGGCGCGCAGCCGCCGCGCGGAGGCGTCGGGGTCCACGGGGAGCAGGAGCACGGTCCCGTCAGGGGTGTTGCTCGCGTCGACCCCCGCGGCCGCCATCACGAGACCGAGCCGGTTCTCGACGATCCGGGTCACCCCGCCGGGGTGCTCGCGGCTCGCGACGACCCGCACCGTCTCGTCGGTGATCGCCTGCTCGCGGTCGCCGGCCGCGACCGAGCGCCCCTCGGCCTTGGACACGACCTTGCTGGTGAGGACGACGACGTCGCCGTCCTCGAGCGGCGACGGCCCCGCGCCGAAGTCCACGGCCCGCAGGGCGGCGCACACGAGCGCGACGAGGTCGTCGCCCGCGGCGACCTCGGGGATGCCGTCCGGCGCGGCGACCGCGAAGGCGACCGTCATCGCACCAGGTTGGGCAGCACGTCGCGCGCGAACGCGTCGATCCACTCGCGCTGGTTGCGGCCGACGTTGTGCAGGTAGATGCGGTCGAAGCCGAGGTCGACGTACTTCTGGATCTCGGCGCGGTGCCGGTCGGTGTCGGCCGAGATGATCATGCGGCCCTCGAAGTCCTCCGGGCGCACGAGCTTGGCCATCTGCTCGAAGTCGAACGGCGACCGGATGTCGGCCTTCGGGAACTTCATGCCCCCGTTGGGCCACTCGGTCATCGCGTTGACGAGCGCGAGCTCGTCGGTATCGGCCCACGACAGGTGCAGCTGGAGCACGCGCGGCATCGTCGACGGGTCCTTGCCGGCCTCGCGTGCGCCGTCCTCGAACTTGCCGAACAGCCCGGAGATCTTCTCGAGCGGGGCGCCGACCGTGATGAGCCCGTCGGCGAGCCGGCCGGCCCGCTTGGCGGTGACGGGGCCGGCGGTCGCGACGAGGATCTCGGGCGCGACCTCCGGCATGGTCCACAGGCGCGTCGACTCGAGCTTGTAGAACGGCCCGGAGTGTTTGACGTCCTTGCCGGCAAGCGACGCCGTGAACAGCTTGTTGATGATCTCGATCGCCTCGAACATGCGATTGATCCGCTCCGGGGCCTCGGGCCAGTACCCGGCCACGATGTGCTCGTTGAGCGCCTCGCCCGAGCCGAGCCCGAGCCAGTGCCGGCCGGGGTACATCGCCGCGAGCGTCGCGGACGCCTGCGCGACCATCGCGGGGTGCCACCGGAACGTCGGCGCGGTCACGCCGGGGCCGAGGTCACCCGTGGTCCGCTCGCCCAGCGCGGAGAGCACGTTCCAGACGAACGCGGACTGGCCCTGCGCGGGCACCCACGGCTGGAAGTGGTCCGCCGCCATGACGCCCGAGAATCCCTGCGACTCGGCGTAGGCCGACAGCTCGACGACCTCCGTCGGATGGAACTGCTCGAGCATCGCCGCGTACCCGACCGTCAGACCCTGCGTCACCGGTGTGTCTCCCTCGCTCGCGTTGAACCCACCCGGAGGAGCCTAACTGCGAGCGCCCTGACGCGGCCTGCTTCCGCTGCGAGGCCAGGTGCGGTACCAATGAATGCGGCGATGCGGCGCCGCGTCGCCGCCCGGTGGAGGTCAGCATGAGTCGGCGCCTGTCCAGCCTTGCGGTCGCGCTCGGCGCCGCGTTCGCGATCGGGCTCGCCGGGCTTCCGTCGGCCGCGTCGTCGACGGCGACGCCGCCCGCCGCGAACGACGCCGTCCGCGCTGCGGCCGCGCTCGCCGCCGACGGGACGGTCCACGTCACGACCGCGGGCGACTACAGCACCGGCGCCAACGTCCGGGCCGTGCTGAGCACCGTCGCACGGCTGGGGCCCGACCTGCACGTCGCGCTCGGCGACCTCTCGTACGGGGTCGCGGGCGCCGAGCAGTCCTGGTGCGACCTCGTCACCCAACACGTCGGGGCGACCTTCCCGTTCGAGCTGCTCGCGGGCAACCACGAGTCGAACGGGGTGAACGGCAACATCGACGCGTTCGCGGCTTGCCTGCCGAACCGGCTGCCGGGGCTCGTGGGGACCTACGGACGCCAGTGGTACGTGGACGTGCCGGCGCAGGCCCCGCTGATGCGGCTCGTGCTGATCTCGCCCGGGCTGACCTTCCCCGACGGCGACTACGTGTACACCGCCGGCAGCCCGCGGTACGCGTGGACCGCCGCCGCCATCGACGGCGCCCGCGCGGCCGGGATCCCGTGGGTGGTCGTGGGGATGCACAAGCCCTGCCTGTCGGTCGGGCAGTACGCATGCGAGTCCGGGGCCGACCTGCAGCAGCTGCTGCTGTCCAAGCGGGTCGACCTCGTCCTGTCCGGCCATGAGCACCTCTACCAGCGCACCAAGCAGCTCGCGCTCGCGCCCGGCTGCGCCGCCGTGACCCCCGCGACGTTCGACGCGGACTGCGTCGTGAGCGGCGCGTCCACCCTCACCAAGGGCGCCGGCACCGTGTTCGCGACCGTCGGCACCGGCGGGATCACGCAGCGCGCGGTCAGCACGACCGATCCGGAGGCGCCGTACTTCGCGGCCGCGTCGGGGCTCGCCACGGCCACCTGGGGCGTCCTGGACCTCCGGGCCACCGCCACGACCCTCGCGGCGAGGTTCGAGCGCGCCAGCGGCGGGACGTTCGCGGACGCCTTCTCGATCGGCCCGACCGCGCCGGGTACTCCCCCGTTCGCGGCCGACACGTTCAGCCGGACGACGGCGATTGGGTTCGGGGCCGCCGAGACGGGCGGCGCGTGGCGCACGACCGGCGCGGCCGCCGACTTCTCGGTGTCCGCCGGGGCCGGCCGCATCCGGCTGCCCGCTCCCGGCGCGGGCCGGGACGTCGCGCTCGCGGTCGCGTCGGCGAGCACCGACCTGGCCCTCACGGTCGCGGCCGACCGGGTCGCGACGGGCAGCGGGCTGCACGTCGCGGTGGGCGCCCGGCGCGTCGCCGGCGTCGGGGAGTACCGGGCGAAGGTGCAGCTGACCGCCACGGGAACGGTCGCGCTCGGGCTCGCCCGGGTGACCGGCAAGACGACCGAGACGGTGCTGCGGGCCACGGCCGCGGTGCCGGGACTGACCTACGCCGCGGGAACCCTGCTGCGGGTCCGGGTGCAGGCCGTCGGGCGGGCCCCGACGACCCTGCGGGCCCGGGTCTGGCGCGCGAGCGAGCCGGAGCCCACCACCTGGACCGCCTCCGTGATCGACGCGACCGCGGCGCTGCAGGTGTCGGGGACGCCTGGCGTGAACGCCTACCTGTCCAGCGCGGCGAGGAACGCGCCCGTCCGCCTCCTGATCGACGACGTCGTGGCCCGCACCCCCTGACCCCGGACGCTCGTCACCGGGCCGCGGGCGGACCTCGACCCGCCGCCGGATCTGGGAGAATGGCTGACCATGACCGACCTGCGACCGAATGACGCCCCTGTCCCTGCACCTGGCACGCCGGGCGCCGGCCCGCAGGTCCCCGACCGGGTCTCGCTCGACGGGCTCGAGGACCGCTGGGCCGACGCGTGGTCGCGCGGGCGCACGTACTCCTTCGACCGCACCGCCACGCGCGCGCAGGTGTTCTCGATCGACACCCCGCCGCCCACCGTCTCGGGCTCGCTGCACGTCGGCCACGTCTTCTCCTACACGCACACGGACGTCGTCGCGCGGTACCGGCGCATGACGGGCCGCGAGGTGTTCTACCCGATGGGCTGGGACGACAACGGGCTGCCCACCGAGCGCCGCGTGCAGAACTACTTCGGCGTCCGGTGCGACACCTCGCTGCCGTACGACCCCGACTTCACGCCGCCGCACGTCGGCGGCGAGGGCAAGAGCACCCGCGCCGGCGACCAGGTGCCGATCGCGCGGCGCAACTTCATCGAGCTGTGCGAGCGGCTGACCGTCGCCGACGAGCGTGAGTTCGAGTCGCTGTGGCGCTACCTCGGCCTCTCGGTCGACTGGGAGCACCACTACCAGACGATCTCGGGCGAGTCCCGCGCCGTCGCGCAGCAGGCCTTCCTGCGCAACCTCGCGCGCGGCGAGGCCTACCAGGCCGAGGCCCCGGGCATGTGGGACGTGACCTTCCAGACCGCCGTCGCGCAGGCCGAGCTCGAGGCGCGCGACTACCCGGGCGCGTTCCACCGCGTCGCGTTCCGCCCCGCGGGCGCCGACGGCGCAGCGGTCGACCCGATCTACATCGAGACCACGCGCCCCGAGCTGCTGCCGGCGTGCGTCGCCCTCATCGCGCACCCCGACGACGCGCGCTACCAGCACCTGTTCGGCACGACGGTGCGCTCGCCGCTGTTCGGCGTCGAGATCCCCGTGCTCGCCCACCGGCTCGCCGAGCCCGACAAGGGCTCGGGTATCGCGATGTGCTGCACGTTCGGCGACCTGACCGACGTGGTCTGGTGGCGTGAGCTGCAGCTGCCGGCCCGCTCGGTGCTCGGCCGCGACGGCCGGATCCTGCGCGAGACCCCGGCGTGGCTCGCGGCCGACGCCGGCGCCGCACCCGAGGCAGCCGCGCTGTGGGCCGAGATCGGCGGCAAGACGACGTTCTCCGCCCGCACCGTCGTCGTCGACGCGCTGCGCGCGAGCGGGGACCTCGACGGCGAGCCAGTGCCGACCCAGCGCAAGGCGAACTTCTTCGAGAAGGGCGACAAGCCGCTCGAGATCGTCACGTCCCGCCAGTGGTACATCGGCAACGGCGGCCGCGACGAGGAGCTGCGCAAGGAGCTGCTCGCGCGGGGCGACGAGCTCGCGTTCCACCCCGACTTCATGCACGTGCGGTACGACAACTGGGTCGGCGGCCTGAACGGCGACTGGCTCGTCTCGCGCCAGCGCTTCTTCGGCGTGCCGATCCCCGTCTGGTACGCGCTCGACGCCGACGGCGAGGTGCGCTACGACGCCCCGCTGACGCCGTCGGAGGCCGACCTGCCGATCGACCCGTCGAGCGACGTGCCGGCCGGGTACTCCGCCGACCAGCGCGGCATCCCCGGTGGCTTCGTGAGCGACCCCGACGTCATGGACACCTGGGCGACGAGCTCGCTCACGCCGCAGATCGCGGGCGGCTGGCGCAGCGACCCGGACTTGTTCGCGCGCGTGTTCCCGATGGACCTGCGCCCGCAGGGACAGGACATCATCCGGACGTGGCTCTTCTCGACCGTCGTGCGCTCGCACCTCGAGCACGGCGTGCTGCCCTGGTCGGACGCCGGGATCAGCGGCTGGATCCTCGACCCCGACCGCAAGAAGATGTCGAAGTCCAAGGGCAACGTCGTCACGCCCCGCGGCCTGCTCGAGGAGCACGGGTCCGACGCCGTCCGCTACTGGGCCGCGTCCGCGCGCCTGGGGACGGACGCGGCCTTCGAGGTCGGCCAGATGAAGATCGGCCGCCGGCTCGCGATCAAGATCCTCAATGCGAGCAAGTTCGCGCTGACGTTCGGCGGCGACGCCGCGCTCGCGATCGACCCCGCGCTCGTGACCGAGCCGATCGACCGCGCGATGCTCGCCGGGCTCGCCGACGTCACCGAGCGCGCGACCGCCGCGCTCGACGCGTACGACCACACCCGCGCGCTCGAGGTCACGGAGACGTTCTTCTGGACGTTCTGCGACGACTACCTCGAGCTCGTCAAGGACCGGGCCTACGGGGCCGGCGCGACCGAGGTCTCGGTCGGGACGGCGTCGGCGCGGGCCGCGCTCGGGCTCGCGCTCGAGACGCTGCTGCGGCTGTTCGCGCCGATCCTGCCGTTCGCGACCGAAGAGGTCTGGTCGTGGTGGCACGAGGGCTCGATCCACCGCGCGCCGTGGCCCGTCGCCGCGCCGCTGCGCGCGGCCGCCGGTTCCGCCGACCCGGCCACGCTCCGCGCCGCGGGCGCCGCACTCGCCGCGCTCCGGAAGGTCAAGTCCGAGGCCAAGGCGTCGATGCGCACCAAGATCTCGCGCGCCGAGCTCGTCCTGCCCGCCGACCAGCTCGACCTCGTCGCGCTCGCGGCCGACGACGTCCGCGCCGCCGGCCGGGTCGAGGGCGAACTGCTGCTCGTGCCCACCGCCGACGGCGCCGACGGCGTCACGGTCCGCTTCGCCGACCTCCTCCCGCCCGAGCCGAAGGTCAAGCAGGTCGGGTGACTACAAGGCGGTCCGCAGGCGCGACTGGTCGGCCGACTGGCTAACCAGGGACTCGCTCGGGGTGCCGGGGTCGGACCAGCGCAGCACCGCGCCGACGCCGCCGATCAGCTCGACCGAGCCGTCGATCGCGAACGTCACCCCGGCGTCCTGCCCGAGCGCCGCCCGGACCAGGCCGATCTCGGCCGGCAGCTCGCGCGCGCCGTCGAGCACCCCGATGGCCGTGAGGTCGTCGCGGTCGAGCCCGATCTGGAGCGGGTCCGGGCCGACCCAGACCGTGCGCTGCGAGAGCTCCGAGTCCTGGCCGGCGGGGGCCTCCGCGAGCACGAGATCACGGACCTGCCCCCGGCGCAGCACCTCGAGCACGTCACCGAGCTCGGTCACCGCCGCCTCGTCCCGGCCCTGCTCCTGCCGGAAGACGTCGAGCACCTGCTCGCGCCGGCGCACCCGGAACTGCTCGAGGCTGGCCTGCACCCGGAGCGCGAAGGCCCCGGCGTTCACGCCGGTCGACCGGGACCCGCCCGGGACCTCCGCCACCAGCTCGCGCGCGCGCTGGCCGAGGGCGTCGCGCACGAGCGCGACGGCGCGCACGTCCCCCGTCACGAGGATGAGCTCGGGCTCGTGGACCATCACGCGGCGGTCCAGCTCGGTCGCGACGACGGCCGCGTTGCGCTCCCACGAGTCCTCGGCGCGCGTCTGCATGCGCCGGTCCGACATGCCGCCCTCGCGGACCTTGTGCACGACGTCGTGGCCGCCCTCGATGACGTCGTGCGCGCCGCCGGCCAGCCGGCCCGTGAGGTCGCACGCGTACACGTCCGCCCCGAGCCGGTCGACCTCGACCAGCAGGTAGTCGACCGACTGGTCCGCGGCCCGGACCGCCGGCAGCAGGTCCGGGACGTCGCCGTGCCGGGCGACCGATCGGGCAGGCGGCTCGGCCAGCACCCGGTCGACCCGGACCCCGGACGTGTCCGCGATCAGCACCCGCCCGTGCGGGCCGGGCACGCGCGTCGGGTGCGCGACCCGCTCGCCGATCTCGTCCAGCACTGGGCCGGGTGCGCCCGCATGCTCGAGATCCCGGCGCAGTCCCTTCCACCGCTCCGCCGCCTCGTTCTCGCCGGCGGAGTCCGCCCGCGTGGCGTCGAGGTAGACGGTGGTGAACGGACCGGTACGACCGAGCAGGGGCTTGAGCCACGAGAGCTTCATGCGCAGCGCCTTAGGAATCGAGACGGACCCGGTCCACGGCGCGCGCGGCCGGGTGTGAACCCCTCCACCTTCCGCCTCCCGGGGGCCCGGCGCCACCCCCGGGCCGCGGGCTGGGATGTCGGGGCGAGGTCCGGGCGAGGTCCGGGCGAAGCCCGGGCGAGGTCCGGGCGAGCTTCGGCTGGCGCGTGCGCCGGTGGGGCGCCCCGCCCCGACCCGATAAGGTCGCAGATAAATCCCCATCACCTGGAGCGCTACGCATGTTGGAGTTCAGCTCACCGAGCCTGATCGATGTCGACCAGAGCACGAGCATCCCGGGGATGCTCGCGCAGCGGGTCGCCCGGGCCCCGGAGGGCACGCTCGTTGAGCGCAAGTCGAGCCTGGGCGGGAAGTGGACGCCGGTGACGGCGCGGGCCTTCGCCGCCGAGGTCGCGTCCGTCGCGAAGGGCCTCGTCGCGCTCGGCGTCGCCCCCGGCGCCCGCGTCGCCCTGATGTCGCACACCCGGTACGAGTGGACGCTCCTCGACTTCGCGATCTGGGCCGCCGGCGCGGTCGGCGTCCCCGTCTACGAGACGTCGTCGGCCGAGCAGGTGCAGTGGATCCTCGCCGACGCCGACGTCCGCGTCATCGTGGTCGAGACGCCGGCCCACGCCGCGCTGGTCGAGAGCGTGCGCGCCGACCTGCCCGGGCTGGTCTCCGTCCTGGTCATCGACGCGGGCGCGGTCTCCGCGCTCGTCGCCGGCGGCGCGGGGGTCGCCGACGCCGAGATCGAGCGCCGCAGCTCGATGGCCGGCATGGACGACCTGGCCACCATCATCTACACCTCGGGCACGACGGGCCGGCCGAAGGGCGTCGAGCTCACGCACGGCAACTTCGTGTCGCTGACGTGCAACGGGGTCGCCGGACTCGGCGACGTGTGCGCGCAGCCGCACTCCCGCACGCTGCTGTTCATGCCGCTCGCGCACGTCTTCGCGCGGTTCATCGAGGTGCTCTGCATCCCGTCCGGCGCGGTGCTCGGCCACACCCCCGACACCAAGAACCTCCTGCCGGACCTGCAGTCCTTCCGGCCCACCTTCCTGCTCGCCGTGCCGCGCGTGTTCGAGAAGGTCTACAACTCGGCCGAGCAGAAGGCTGGCACCGGGGCGAAGCTGCGGCTGTTCCGGTGGGCCGCGAAGGTCTCGATCACCTACTCCCGCGCGACGCAGGCCGGCGGCGCCTCCCCCGCCCTGCGGGCGCAGCACGCGGTCGCCGACCGTCTCGTCTACAGCAAGCTCCGCACGACCCTGGGCGGCCGGACCGAGTTCGCCGTCTCCGGCGGGGCGCCGCTCGGCGAGCGCCTCGGGCACTTCTATCGCGGCATCGGGCTGAACATCCTCGAGGGCTACGGCCTGACGGAGACGACGTCCGCGACGGCGGTCAACCGCCCGGGCGCCACCCGCATCGGCACCGTCGGCCCGCCGTTCCCGGGCGCGTCGCTGCGCATCGCGGAGGACGGCGAGATCTGGGCCGCCGGCGCCCACGTCTCCCCGCGGTACCACAACAACCCCGAGGCCACCGCAGAGGCGCACGTCGACGGCTGGTTCCGCACCGGCGACCTCGGCGCGCTGGACGACGACGGCTACCTGACGATCACGGGCCGCAAGAAGGAGATCATCGTCACCGCGGGCGGCAAGAACGTCGCCCCCGCCGTGCTCGAGGACCGCCTGCGCGGGCACCCGCTGGTGAGCCAGGTCGTCGTCGTCGGCGATCAGCGTCCGTTCATCGCGGCCCTGGTCACCCTCGACGCCGAGATGCTGCCGGGCTGGCTGGGCAGCCACGGGCTGCCCCCGATGGACGTCGCCGCGGCGGCGACCCACCCCGCCGTGCTCGCGGCGCTGGACCGTGCCTCCGAGCGCGCGAACAAGGCCGTCTCGCGCGCGGAGTCCATCCGCAAGCTCTCGGTCCTGACGCTCGACTTCACCGAGGCGAACGGCTACCTGACCCCGTCGCTGAAGGTCAAGCGGGCGGCCGTCATCCGCGACTTCGCGGCGCAGGTCGACGCGATCTACGGCACGGCAGGCCCCGCGGCGGGGAGCTGACGGGTCGGCTCAGGGCCGCGCGCTGGCGATCTCTTCGTGGTGGCGGATGACCTCTTCCACGATGAAGCCGAGGAACTTCTCGGCGAAAACCGGGTCGAGGCCCGCGTCCTGCGCGAGCCGGCGCAGGCGCTCGATCTGCTGCGCCTCCCGGCCGAGGTCGGCCGGGGGCAGGCCTTCGGCCGCCTTGAGGTGACCGACCCGCTGCGTGGCCTTGAACCGCTCGGCGAGCAGGTGCACGAGCGCGGCGTCGATGTTGTCGATGCTCTGGCGCAGCGACGTGAGCTCGGGCGGGAGCGGCCGTCCGGTGGACACCGGCTCAGGCGCTCTTCTCGCGGGGACGCTTCGCGGGCACGGGCGCCTCGCGCGGGACCAGCGTCGGGTTAACGTTGTCCAGGACGACGGCGCGGGAGATGACCACGCGCGCGACGTCGTCGCGGCTGGGGACGTCGAACATGACCTGCTGGAGCACTTCCTCCATGATCGCGCGCAGCCCGCGGGCGCCGGTGCCGCGCAGCAGCGCCTGGTCGGCGATCGCGGCCACGGCCGCGTCGTCGAACTCAAGCTCGACACCGTCGATCTGGAACATGCGCTGGTACTGCTTGATCAGGGCGTTGCGCGGCTCGGTGAGAATCCGCACGAGCGCCTCGCGGTCGAGCGGCGAGACGGTCGTGATCACGGGGACGCGGCCGATGAACTCGGGGATCAGCCCGAACTTCAGCAGGTCCTCCGGCATGACCTCGCCGAAGACGTCGCGGTCGTCCGCCGAGTGCAGCGACGCCCCGAACCCGATGCCGCGCCGGCCGGCGCGGGAGGTGATGATCTCGTCGAGCCCGGCGAACGCGCCGGCGACGATGAACAGCACGTTCGTCGTGTCGATCTGGATGAACTCCTGGTGCGGGTGCTTGCGGCCGCCCTGCGGCGGGACCGACGCCGTCGTCCCCTCGAGGATCTTCAGCAGCGCCTGCTGGACGCCCTCGCCCGAGACGTCGCGCGTGATCGACGGGTTCTCGCTCTTGCGGGCGATCTTGTCGACCTCGTCGATGTAGATGATGCCCGTCTCGGCCTTCTTGACGTCATAGTCAGCGGCCTGGATGAGCTTGAGCAGGATGTTCTCGACGTCCTCACCGACGTACCCGGCCTCGGTGAGCGCCGTCGCGTCCGCGATCGCGAACGGGACGTTCAGCATCTTGGCCAGCGTCTGCGCGAGGTACGTCTTGCCGCAGCCCGTGGGGCCGATGAGCAGGATGTTGGACTTCGCGATCTCGACGCCGTCGTCGGTCCCGCCCGGCGCGTGCGCCGCCTCGCCCACCTGGATCCGCTTGTAGTGGTTGTACACCGCCACCGCGAGCGACCGCTTGGCCGGCTCCTGGCCGATCACGTACTGCTCGAGGAAGTCGAAGATCTCCTTCGGCTTGGGCAGCTCGACCATGCCGACCTCGGTGGCCTCGGCGAGCTCTTCCTCGATGATCTCGTTGCACAGCTCGATGCACTCGTCGCAGATGTACACGCCGGGGCCTGCGATGAGCTTCTTGACCTGCTTCTGGGACTTCCCGCAGAACGAACACTTGAGGAGGTCGGCGCCGTCTCCGATGCGAGCCACTGCCGTCCCCTTTGCCTCGGTACGTCCCTGGTGGTGCGCCCATCTGCGATGGGCCTGCTACCCGCGGCCTCCGCGAACAGACGCGGCGCGCGATCTTCCCATTGCACACCACCGGCGCCGCCCTGTCAGCCGCAACACTCTGGCGCGGTCCCGCCAGTGTGCGCTCGCCGACCGGGTCAGCGCCGGTGGTGACCGTGCATCAGCTCGGCAGCGCGACCGTCAACGCCTTGCGGCTGGCGAGCACCTGATCGACCAAGCCGTACTCCATCGCCTCGGCGGCGGTGAGGATCTTGTCCCGCTCGATGTCCTGGCGCACCTGGTCGACGGACCGACCCGAGTGCTTGGCGAGCGTCTCCTCGAGCCACTCCCGCATCCGGATGAGCTCGTTCGCGTGGATCTCGATGTCGGACGCCTGCGCGTACCCGCCACCCTCCATCGCGGGCTGGTGGATGAGCACCCGCGCGTTCGGGAGCGCGAGCCGCTTGCCCGGGCTGCCGGCACCGAGCAGCACCGCGGCCGCGGAGGCCGCCTGCCCGAGGCAGACGGTCTGGATCTGCGGCTTGATGTACTGCATCGTGTCGTAGATCGCCGTCATGGCCGTGAACGAGCCGCCGGGCGAGTTGATGTACAGGATGATGTCGCGGTCCGGGTCGGTGCTCTCGAGCACCAGCAGCTGGGCCATGACGTCGTCCGCGGACGCGTCGTCGACCTGCACGCCGAGGAAGATGATGCGGTCCTCGAACAGCTTCGTGTAGGGGTCCTGACGCTTGAACCCGTACGCGGTGCGCTCCTCGAACTGAGGCAGCACGTACCGGCCGGTCGGGGCCCCGTAGGGCAGCGCGTGCCCGCCGGCGAGGCGGGTGGCGCTGGAGATGTACTGCGACTCGATACTCACGGGTTCTCCTCGTTCTGTTGCATGGCGGCGACGTCGGCGGGCAGCACCGTCAGGTCGGTCACGACCCGGTCGTCCCGCCGCCGCCGGCCACGGCCCCCGCGTGGGTGACGACGTGGTCCACGAACCCGTACTCGAGTGCCTCGGGTGCGGTGAACCAGCGGTCGCGGTCGGAGTCGGCGGCGATCTGCTCCGGGGTCTTGCCGGTCTGCTCGGCGATCAGCTCGGCGAGGACCGACTTCATGTGCAGGATGAGCTGCGCGTTGATGCGCACGTCGGTGGCCGTGCCGCCCATGCCGCCCGAGGGCTGGTGCATCATGACGCGGGCGTGCGGGGTCGCGTAACGCTTGCCCTTGGTGCCCGACGAGAGCAGGAACTGCCCCATCGAGGCGGCCATGCCCATCGCCACGGTCGCGACGTCGGGCTGGATGAACTTCATCGTGTCGTAGATCGCCATGCCGGCCGTGATCGAGCCGCCGGGCGAGTTGATGTAGAGAAAGATGTCCTTGTTCGGGTCTTCCGCCGCCAGCAGCAGCATCTGCGCGCAGATCGCGTTCGCGTTCTCGTCGCGAACCTCGGATCCGAGCCAGATGATGCGCTCCTTGAGGAGCCGGTTGAAGATGTGGTCGTTGAGTCCCAGGCCCGCGCCGTCGGCCCGCGCAGTCATCGGCATCTGCTTGTTCACCAAGGCTCCCTCATTCTGAAAACTGTGCCCGCCGCCGGTCCCCTGAAGGGGTCCGCCCGCCGTGCGTGTGCAGTGACCATAACGCCGCGCCGTCAGCGAGAACGTCCCCCGTGGGGGAGTTTTCGCTGACGGCGCAGCACGCTGGACAGGGGTGGTTGACCCCGGCCGGTCAGGCCTTGGCGGGCGTCTCGTCGTCGAAGACGATGTCGGCGTCGTCCGCCGCGACGACGTCACCAGCGACGACGGCCTCGTCGTCGCCCTCGGCGGTGGCCGCGTCGATGCTCGCCTGGATCGCGTCCGTCGCGGCGTCGTCGGAGTCGGAGCCGATGTACTCGGACAGGTCGACGGCCGAACCGGACGCGTCGGCGATGCTCACGCGGCGCAGCGCGACGGCGATCGCCTTGGAGCGGGCGACCTCGGCGACCATGGCCGGGACCTGGCCCTGCTCATCGATCGTCTTGATGAACGTGTTCGGGTCCATGCCGTACTGGCGCGAGGCGCTGACGAGGTACTCGAGCAGCTCGTTCTGGTTGACCTTGATCTCGAGGCTCTCGGCCAGGGTATCCAGGAGGATCTGGTTGCGCAGGGCCGTCGTGGCCTGCTCCGTGACCTCGACGCGGTGCTCGGCGTCCTCGAGGCGGTTCTCCGACTCCAGGTGGCGCACGACCTCGGTCTCGATCGCGCCGGCCGGGACCGGGATCTCGATGGCCGCGAGGAGCTGCTCCAGGAGCGCGTCGCGCGCCTGGACGGCCCGCCCGGACGCCTTGGCGGCCGAGGCCTGCTCGCGCAGGTCCGCGTCGAGCTCGGCGAGGGTGTCGAACTCGCTCGCGAGCTGAGCGAAGTCGTCGTCCGCGGCGGGCAGGTCGCGCTGCTTGACGGTGGTCGCCGTGACGGTGACCTGCGCCTCCTCGCCCTCGTGCTCGCCACCGGCGAGCGGCGCGGTGAACGACGTGGTCTCCCCCGCCGACAGGCCGGTCAGCGCCTCGTCGAGGCCCTCGAGCATGTTGCCCGAGCCGATCTGGTAGCTGATGCCGCTGACGTTGTCGACCTGCTCGCCGTCGACGGTCGCCTCGAGGTCGAGGACCACGAAGTCGCCCTCGTTCGCGGGGCGGTCGACGCCGACCAGGGTGCCGAAGCGCTCGCGGAGCGCGTCCAGGCGACCCGCGACGTCCTCGTCGGTGACCGTGACGTCGTCGACGACGACGTTCAGCGTGTCGAGCGCCGGGATCTCGATCTCGGGGCGGACCTCGACCTGCGCGACGAAGTGCAGCTCGCTGTCAGTGCTCGTGAGGTCGGGGACCTGCGTGACCTCGATCTCGGGCTGGCCGAGCGGGCGCAGCTTGTTCTCGCGGACGGCCTCGCTGTAGAAGCCGGACAGCCCGTCGTTGATCGCGTGCTCGAGCACGGCAGCCTTGCCGACGCGCTGGTCGACGATGCGCGGCGGAACCTTGCCCTTGCGGAAACCGGGAACGCTGATCTCGCCCCCGATGTGCGCATAGGCGTGATCGATGCTCGGCTTGAGCTCGGCGAACGGCACCTCGACGGTCAGCTTGACCTTGGTGGCGTCCACGGTCTCGACAGCGCTCTTCACTTCGATGATCTCCAACTGCTCGGGCGGGATCAGCCGGGGATGCCGGCCGGAGGTCGCGTGACGCGGGCCGTGCGGCGAGAGGTTGCACCCGTGCTCGCGGCCCGCAGCGGCGCGAGCGGGCATGGTTGACCCGCGCGCGCAACCCATCGATGGTACGTCACAGGGCGCCCGCACCGCCAAAACCGCGGTCGGCGCCGATGCGGTCCCGCGTGGCCTCGCCCGCCGCCCGCTCGGCGGCTAGCGCGGCGATCACCTCCGCCGCCCGGCGCGCACCGCCATAGCGCGCGAAGGCGGCGGGCATCGCCTCCGCGCGCCGCCGGATGCCGAGCCCGGCCAGCACGCCGTGCACCGCGGTGGCCACCTGCGCGGGCGTCGGACGCCCGGCCCGCAGCCACACGCCGACGCCGGCGCGCGCCACCTGCGCGCCGACGTCGGCCGCGTCCGGGCCCCGGCCCGCGACGACGACGGGGACGCCGTGCGAGAGCGCGAGCTGCGCCGCGCCGAGGCCGCCGGTCGTGACGAGCACGTCGAGGTCGGCGACGACCTCCTCGAGCGGAAGCTCGGCGGCAACCCGGAGGTTCGCGGGCCGCTCGGCGGGCAAGCCCGCGGCCGCTGCCAGCACGAGCACGTCGTCGTCTGCGAGGGCCTGGACGGCGGACCGCACGAGCGAGGCGGCGCCCGGGGCGCCGTCGTCGGGCGCCACGAGGACGACCGGGCGGCCGACCGCGCGCGCCGAGGCGACGTCGGCCCACCACGCGGGCCGGCGCGACGGGCCCTCGCCGGCGGGTGCCACCGCGCCGATGTGCTCAGCGTGGGGCGGCAGGTCGCTCCGCGGGTCGTCGAGCTCGGGAATGCTCGCGACCAGGAACCGGTCCGCGACGACGCCGTCGGTCCCGCGGCGGGCGCCGTGGCGCAGGAAGCGGCCGACGGCCCGGGGCAGGCCTGGGGAAGAGGCGGTGACGACAACGGTCGCGGCGCCGTGCGCGCGGGCGGCGAGCACGCTGGCGGGCGAGTCGGCGTCCGCGACGACGACCTCAGGGGCGTGGGCAACGACTTCCGCCTCGAAGGAGGCCGCGCCGGCAAACTCGGGCGACGCGCACCAGAGCACGCGGTGCCCGGCGGCGGCGAGCTCACGCGCGATCGGTAGGGCCGGGCGAACGCGACCCGAGATCGGCGTCACGGTGAACAGGATGGTGCTCATGCGGGGTACCTCGCAGGCGTCGGGGCGGCCCGCGGCGTCGCGGGCCCGAGTCACCAGGGGCATCCGACGATCGACGAGATACGGAGTCGGGATGGCGGGATTCGAACCCACGACCTTCCGCTCCCAAAGCGGACGCGCTACCAACCTGCGCTACATCCCGTGCAGGGCGTGAGTCTAGTGCCGACCCATGTGGGCTGATGCGGCAACCAGCGGCCGCCGTCCGAACCGGTCGCGGCATGTCACACGCCGGTCCCGCAACCGGCTAACCTTGGGTCGCTGATCCGACCATGGTCGGGCCGTGCGGGTGTAGCTCAATGGTAGAGCACCAGTCTTCCAAACTGGCTACGGGAGTTCGATTCTCCTCACCCGCTCCAGCAATAGTCCATGTATTCGCAGGTCAACAGCCAACTTGACAGGCGCTGCACGTGTTGGACCGAGCAGCCGACCCGTCGAGCGACATCAACAGTGCGTAAGCCAGCCTGGGGACTTCTCATTGCTCCCGCCTCGCGTGGCTGCTCACAAGTCTCCACGAGCGCATGAATGTCACGCTAGAACACATGAGCATCGAGGACATCATCGAGTACGTGGACAGACTGCCTGGCGTCCTGATACTCAGACCGCAACCCGGCGACGGCACCCCCAATATCGCCTGGGGCGATGCCTTCTTCTACTACGCCCCGGACGGGGTGGTCCCGAATGGGCAGCCGTTCGCAACGATCGTCACTAAGGACTACCCCGACGACACCAGGTCCCGACTCGATACCCCGGGCACCTTCCGCGTGAACATCCACGCCGGAGCAACCGAGTTCGCCGCGGTCACCGGCCACAACCCTCGGATGCAGCCAACACGCGACGTCGACCCGAGCACGCCGGATCTCCTCCTCGCGCATCCGGTGTACGGGCACCTCGCCTGGGTCGCCGTGGTCAACCCCGCCGAACGAACCACGGACAGGGTCCTCGAGCTGCTCGCGTCCGCATATCGAGCTGCCCGCGCCCGCCACGACCACCGCATCGACCCGGCCAGCACGTGACTACCACCAGGTCGCCGCAGCCTTACGCCGGCAACCGCGACCCACGTTTCGTCACCATGCGTCGCGGAGGGTCGCTCGACGACCCGACCCACCGCGCGCTCGCAATGTCGGCTGCGGACTGCGCGGACCACGTCATCCATATCTTCGCCGCGTCCCGGCCCGGCGACGAGCGCCCAGCGTGGGCGATCGCGACGGCACGCCAGTGGGCCCGAGGCGAGGTCGACATGACCACCGCGCGGGAAGCTACCTACGCCGCACACGCGGCAGCACGCGAATCAATGCAGAAAACGCGGGCCCGAGTTCGTGGTCAGCTAGCGGGCGAGCCGCTCGAGATCGCTCTCGGCGAACCACGCCTTCGCCTGCTCCGACTCCCCCACCGGTGCCGCGCCCGGCGTGCGACTCGGACGGCGGCTGGGTCGGTGTTCGCAGCGTCGACGTCGACGTCGACGCCGTAGCGGGCGCGCAGCTCATCCCGCATCCGCGCCTCGGCGCGCACCGCCTCGGGGTCCTCCCCCGACCACTCCCGTGCCAACTGCCAGGTGTTCGCGATCTCTGCGGCGATCGCCCGGTCCCACCAGTCCGAGCGGTACACCCCAGCCAGCTCGGTTCGTGCGGCGCGCTGCTCGGCGGCCAGGCGCGACGTCAGCTCACGGGCCTCCTGCTCGCTCACTGCCTGCGAGCGGCGTCGCGCTTCCTCGCCGCCCACGCGATCCGCTTCCCGATCTGGCCGGCAGCGGTCACCAACACCCGCAGTTGACGCTCGACGGCTCCCTCGATCCCGTCCGTCTCCTCGGCGAGGCTGGGCACCTCCCCTATCGCTCCGGGCCGCGCTCTGTGCCCGGCTGTGGCGTCTGTCGGACGCGACTCGCGTCGATGCTGTTCGGTACCGGGGACCTCGCGCGCGCCGCCTCATGCCCTTGGCCGGCGTTGAGCCGCTCGAGTACCGCCTGCGCATCAGGGTCGAGCGTCGCCGGGGGCTCCATGACAGTTGCGGCGGTTCCCGGCTGCTCGCTCATCGAGGCGACCTGGTAATGACTTTTGTGACCGCGTGATAGAGTCATTATTACTTCATCATCTGGCCCCTAATTCCGAATGGGCTTACTGCTGCGACTTACTACTGTAAAGATCGCATCGAACGCCAGCATGTATCGCAGGCCGCAACGTCGCGCGCGATTTGGCAAAACAACTGCGAAAGCAGGCCCCACCTGAAATACCGCTCGTCTGTGCGGCGTACGAGATTCCGATCTCGATAGGAGAACAGCAATGCACACTCGCAACAAGTTCATCTCGACAATCGCATTGGCAGGGATTCTGTCCATGTCGCTATCAGGTGTGGCAAACGCGGCGCCGGAGCCCGTACCAGACTCGACAGTGGTGAGTGAAGCGGGAATTACCGCAATGCAGATCGCACCGGCTGGTGCCACCGGCTCGCAAATTGAGCAAGCAATCCAAGCCTTTGAAATCCGGGATTCCGCAGCAACCGCGTCAGCGTCACCTCTCGTTGCGAACGGAACGGGTGACTACTACTCGTACTGCGAGGAAGGGAGTAGCGGGCTGATGGTCTGGACGAACAATAGTCCGTCCAACTGCTACGGCTGGTTCTACGAGTACCTGGACGGATCTCGACTTTCTAAGGTCAACATGCTCCAACTTAAGGTGGCAGGCCAGACGGGCCCCAACCCCGCTGACCTCGTGGAGTGGTGCGACGCGAATGGGACCGCCTGCATGGTCGTGGTATGGATTGCTGGTGGAGTAGGGAATTACCTTCGTGCTCTCATATTCGGCTAGACTGAAAGCGTTCGATTCCTGAGCGGAAGGGGAAAACCTGATGAAACGGAGCCCAGGACCAAGCCTGATATTCGAGCTTGTGTTTGCTCTCGGCCTGACGGCAATTTCCGAGTTGGTCGTGATTTCTACGCAGTGGTCTCGCTTTTGGATTCTGCTTGCTGTGTTCATCGTTGGGTACGCATTGAGGTCATGGTTGAAGTCCCGGCGCAGCAGCAGTAGAAATATTGGGCGCGGGGGCGAGGCACCATCAGATACGGAGCATACATAGGCGACAACACGGCCGCTTGATCGCCGGTCGAGCACGCATTGGAGTTGGGTACTGGAGCATGTGCAGACATGAGGGTTTCGAAGGCCGCGAGGGTCTCGAACACCGCAATTCCACAGCATGAACTCTTCTGTGTCGCACCGTGACGCGTGGGTCCCCGACCAAAAGGTCGGGGGCCCACGCGTTTTACGTCGAACTTCGTGAACGATGCCCCCAACTTTGACCCGGTGGTTGCAATCGCGTCCGCGCGCGTGCAGGTCTCGACGTGTTCGACGCAACTTCGTTGACTCTGATTTGAGTGTGAGGGTTCTGCCTTTTCATCTTTGAGGGGTGTCGTTGGGTAGGAAGCCGTCGTCAGCCAAGGGCCGGTTCCTGACGGACGTCGGGGAACATTCCCTCGGGCGGGGCGGTGTAGGGCGGCGGATCGCCCTTCCAGGATGTGTTGGCCTCCCCTTCCCCAGCGAGCGCGAATGGCCCGTCGGGGTCCATCAGGGCGGCCATGTGGTGGTCGGCGTGGTCGCGCCACCAGACGCTCATGCCGGTGGCGGGGTCCTGGCGTAGGTGCTCCCAATCTCGCCACAGGGCTTCGAGGCGGATCACGGCCTCGTCGTAGCGCCACCATTCGCCTGCCCAGTACCGGTGCCGGCCGTCGATGCGCCGGCGGTAGACGTTGCGTAGGTACTCGCGCACAAATTCGTCGAAGCTGCCGTAGTACAGCCCGGGCTCGATCGGATCGTCGCCAGGGTCTGCAGCGACTTTTTGTGCGGCGTTGGCCTGGACCTACTCGGTCACCACCGCCGCGGCCGCGGCCGCGGCCTGAGTCCGGAGCGTGTTAAGCAGCTCCGGCGTCAGTGCCGCCTGGACTGCAGCGGTGGCCACGTCGGCGACCTGCTTGCAGACGGAGGCCCTTGTTCGAGCACCGCCCGCGCGCCCTGTTTCCGGGGCACTAACAGGACCCCGCGTTCTACATGCACGCAGCGGGCGGCACTGCCACCGGGCCCTGAAGTGCACGCATAGTGCACGAGTGCGCGATACGTCGATGTCGATTGAGACTCCGTCGCAGGTCAGAGGCTTGCGGCGTCCATGTCAGCCCCCGCTAAGCCTGAGGCCGACCAGGCGCTCGCCCACGAGGTATCCACGATGGCCCGTGGTGGGTGGCGCGACCCACGCCTTGGAGAGCAGCCGCTCGGCGAGTGGCTCCGTGGCTGGATCGCGACCCGCACCGACATTGCCGAGTCGACTCGGGCGTTGTACGAGCAGGTGCTGGACACCTGGATCGACGCGCCTGTCCCCCGAGGCCGCCGCGGCCGCTGGGCGGCCCAGAACGGTCCATCTGGGGATCCGGACGCTGGCATCGGTGACGCCCGCCGTGGTGCGGGAGTGGAATCACGCGGTGACGGCTGAGTCGACGCGGCGGGTGACCGTGTGCTTGGACTTGCACCTTCCGTAGCGTTATGTGGTCGGGTGGTTCACGTCCCGCCCGCTTGAGGAAGGCCCTGCTCATGTTTTCGTCCCTTGTGCCGCCACGCCAGGTCAAGATCGGTGACGCGGCATCGTTCGTCGGCATCACACCGCGGGCAATCCGTCACTATCACGAGATCGGGCTGCTTCCCGAGCCCGAGCGGGGCAGTGACGACCGCCGCCGCTACGGCTACGAAGAAATGATCCGGCTGCTGTGGATCCGAAAGATGGCCGACGCCGGGATCGCCTTGGATGACATCCGCGAAGCCTTTGCTGACCCGGCACCTGCTGGTGCCGACGGCGACCTCGGCGTCGCGGGCATTCTCGAACGGCTGGAGAGGACCCTCGTCGCCCAGGAAGCAGAGCTGCAGCGGCAGCGGACTGCGGTGCAGCGCATGCGCACCCGAGGCAGCAGGATAGGTCTGCTCACCGACGCTGTCGCAAGCCGCCTCGAGAGCCTGCCCGAGGGCTCCCTGCGCCAGGCGGACCTGGACAACCTGTTGGTCATCGAGCGGATGCTCGGCCCGCTTGTTGCGGCCGTCAACGCCACCCGTTACATCGCCCTGGCCACCCACCCGGGTCTGCGGGAGGACTCCGACCGGGTCGATGCCGCCGAGGAGGCACTCGACGACACGATCACCGTCGACGACCCTCGCGTGGCCCAGGTGGCTGCCGAACGACACGCCTTCGAATTGGCGCTGAATTCCGTAATCGAGGATTCTGGCCTGGCGCAGGGCGACGAAGCACTCTTAGATTCCTGGGAGGCTTTACATCCCGCCACCGTTGATGTACTCCAGGACGAAGCCGGCCAAGACCCTGGCAGGGGGCAAAAGTCCATGACTGCCGTCGAAGCTATTCAAAAGATGCCCTACGACTGGTCACCAGCACGCCTGCGGTGCATCGAATTGGTCGAAGAGATGGCCGCCCACGAGTCAACCACTCATTAAACCAGGTGTCATGTGGGGGCCACACGAACCGGGCCGAACGCCCGTTTGACGCACTACACAACCGTCGCTGGGCGACAACTACGCGGTGGGTGACTTCGACAAAGAGGGGCCAGGGCAGAAGACCTCAGCTGCCGTTTGCCGTGACGGTGGTGTCGAAGAGGCCGGCAAACCGTTGCTGAACGACAGTCAAGGTGCGCGTCGGAGATCCGACGTGTGCGCGGTGGCAACGCTAGGGCGTCGTCCATCTGTGCAGGATGTGAGCGACGGCCGGGACGTCGATGAGCTCGCCGCGGGCGATGGCCATGATCGTCTCGAATGGGGAGTCGTCGATGATGCGAACGGTTCGACCGTTCAGCTCGTAGAACGTGACGACGCCGAGCCAGCCGAGGCGCTTGTTTCCGTCGACCAGTGCGTGGTTCAGGACGAGGGAGAGCAGCAGCGCAGAGGCCTTGTCGTCCAGCGTTGGATAGGCGTCCTGCTCGAACACCACCGCGCGGGGGCGAGCGAGCGCCGACTCCAGCAGCCCGTAGTCCCGGACCGCAGGTGCGTGGCCCAGGAACAGTTCAGCGGCGATGAGGAGGTCTTCGAGCTCAAGGTAATCAATATTCACCCCTGCGCCAGACGGTCCAGGAGGTCGGAGTCACGGTCCATGATCTTTGCGAAGATCTCGTTGCGGCGACTGTTCCGCTCCGAGGTGTAGCGCTCGATCGCGTCGGCCGCGACGGCCTGCATCGAACGCTGCTCGCGTTCGGCTGTCACTCGGAGAGCTTCTTGCTGGGCATCGGTGAGGCGGAGCGTCATGGCCATGAACGCGATGATACCAAGGCGATACCACTCGCAGGCGAGGGGGTCTGGGCTGCGTGCTGAATCGCCTGTAAGTGCAGGCGATTCAATTCACAGCGATGCCGAGGAACCCGATGATCGTGATGATCCCCAGCCACCGGTTGCCCATGAGGACGTGGGAGACGCCGAACAGCAACCAGAGGCCGTGAAGCACCCGATTGGACACCGGACCCGGCTTCGGGTCGATGCCGTCGGACGTACTTCTGTCATCGGGGCTCCTTTCGCCTCGCCGTGACGGTAACGCCGCAGGGCGTGCCGCGCAGGATCCCCGCTTGATCGTCGACACCGAGACCTCGACGCCGATCGACAGAGGGCCGTGGGTTCGCGCAGGTGTGCATCACGATGTGCGTGATGAAGAGGCCGGAGGATCGTCCGCTTCCGCTGGACGAGATCACCACAGACCTGCGTCTTCTCACGAGCGTGCTCAGCGCTCGAACTGGTCCCCGACGACGCGACCTCGAGCGACTGTGACCCTGGCCTGCAGTGGCCAGCACCCTGGCTCGCCAAAGTCGCAGCCAAGAAGCGCGATCACACCGCACCTCCGTTCCGGACCAAGCCTGCCCCAAGAGGTACTTGGCGAGGTCGCCGATCTTGTGGTTTCCAGCACAAGGCCCGTCGTACCCGCCGACTACGTCGAAGTTGCACGACGGTGGGAAGGGATCGGGGTCTGCGTCGTCGGCAGGCACAGACCCCGACCGATCGCCTGTCCGGCCCTCACGCGGAGGGTGCGGACGTGCCTTCGGGCGTGGCAACGTTCAGCACGACGGTGCCGCTGGTGCGCTCGACGGCCAACACCGAGCGCAGCTCGCGTAGCGCGGGGTTGCCCTCAAGCGCGCGGGCCGCGTTGGCAAGGGACCGCAAGGTCGCTACCTCTCCCCTGGCACGCTCCAGCGAAGCGAGCGCTTCCTGGCGGGCGACCACGACGAGCGCGAAGGTCCGGCGCAGATCGCCCGGGAACGACACGTCCCGCAGGTCCACCGCCTCGACGACGGCACCGATCCGCTCGGCGGCATCGCGCACGCGCGGGGTCACCACCTCAGCGGCGGACGACCGAGTCGCGAGCAGGTCCTCAGCGGACACGCCCCCGATGAAGTCGCGCACCGCGAGTTGCGCGGCGAGGTACAACCATTGCACTGCTGAGGTCTCGCTGTCGCCCGCGAGCACCCAGCGCAGGGGGTCGGTGACCGAGTAGCGCACGACCACGGAAGCACGCACGCCAAGCCCGTCGGCCGTGAGTACTTCCTGACCAGCCACCTTCAGCAGTGCTGGGCGCAGGTCGACGACGGCGAGCACGCTGCGGCGGCGGCGGAACCGGTGGCGCCCCGGACCGAGAACCCGCACGGGCAGGCCCGAGCTGTGCAGCACGGCACGCTGGAACTCCTGCAGGTCGACGCGTGCCATGTCTTGTTCCTTGCTCTGAGCACGACGGATTGACGGTGACCGGCCGCCGAGCCGACACAGGTCCGCCGGCGGGGCGTGAGCCACAAAGCCGACGAGCCAGAGTGCGACGGCTCGACGGCCGGGCTGCGGGGTCGCACCGCAGGCCCCTCGATCGAACGAGAAGACCTCTCCTTTACCTAGAGCGCCGACAACAGGAAACGCCAGAGCCACAGGTTCCGGACGTGCCAAGAACGACGCGGACACAAGGTAGGGCCGTTGGTGTGCCTCTGTCTGCCCAATTCTCGGGCG
This sequence comes from Pengzhenrongella sicca, assembly GCF_017569225.1. GTDB lineage: Bacteria > Actinomycetota > Actinomycetes > Actinomycetales > Cellulomonadaceae > Pengzhenrongella > Pengzhenrongella sicca. The sequence continues at coordinate 1,257,540 of NZ_CP071868.1, read as the reverse complement.
GCCGCGTGATCGGGCGGCTGCGCTTCCCCACCCAGCACCACCTGATGCCATTCAAGCGACGATTGAGGCGGCGCGTGGCATGTGGGGCGGGGAGTGTCGCGAACTACGCTCCGGAGCTGTGCCCGCCCTTGTATGTCTGCTTCCGAGTCCGCTGCTGGGGCCAGCCGTGTGGCGACCTGTCGAGCGCGCTCTGCTCACGCCCGGTCGCCCACGAGAGCACTGGCCGCCGCCTCGGGAACTCCCAGGACGAGAAGGCTCGTGACGGTCGCGGCGCGGGCGCCGAAGTTCTCACTGGATAGATCGTTGTCCGCGATGGAGAACACGGCGGCGTAGGCGATCTGGCTGAGGATCCCAGCCGGCAAGTGTCGGCCGAAGGCTTGGCTGTCCTGGCCTCGCTGCACCAGGTCGGCAAGAGCCGTGTCGAATGGGCCGAGCAGCGCGTGGATCTCCTCCCCGTACTCGCCGCGACGCAGTGCCAACAGCACTCGGTAACGGCGCACCAGCGGCCACAAGCGGGCGATGAAGTCGGCCCACGCCGCGTCGGCAGCTTCGTCGGAGGCTTTGACCTCGGCGAGCACGGCCGTCATCTCGTTCACCGCCCGTTGCGTGAGGTTACGCACGAGGTCGGCGCGCGTGGGGAAGTGGCCGTAGACGGTGCGACGGACCACGCCGGCAGCGGAGGCGATGTCGCCCATGGCGGCGTCTGGGTTGTGCCCCAATACCTCCAGTGCGACGTCGAGGATGCGGTTCCGGGTGTCGTTCATGGAGCGTGCCCGGGCGGATTCGATCTGCATGATCTGATCATTGCACACCAGTGTGTAGTGGGTTAGATTGCACAGCAGTGTGCAACGCACGCGGCCGTGTAGCAGATCGCTGCACCGCGAGGCAGACGCTCAGGAGACCAGGACATGACCGCATCGACGCCCGCAACCTCACCGCCCGTACGCCCGTTCACCGTCGCGATCCCGGACTCCGAGATCGAGGATCTGAAGCTGAGGCTGGCTAGAACTCGCTGGCCGGATCCGGAGACTGTCCCCGACTGGTCGCAGGGCGTCCGCCTGGACAATACGAGATCGCTCATCCAGTACTGGGAGCGAGAGTACGACTGGCGCCGGTTCGAAGCGGAGCTCAATCGTTTCCCACAATTCCTGACCGAGATCGACGGGCTGGATATTCACTTCATCCATGTCAAGTCCAAGAATCCGAAAGCGATGCCGCTCATCCTGACGCACGGATGGCCGGGCTCGATCGTCGAGTTCCTGAAACTGATCGGCCCGCTGACTGATCCGGTGGCGTTCGGCGGAGACGTCGAAGATTCGTTTGACGTCGTCGTGCCCTCGCTGCCCGGGTTCGGGTTCTCCGCGAAGCCGACCGAGACGGGGTGGAACGTCACGCGTATCGCGGCCGCGTGGGCGGAGCTCATGAAGCGTCTTGGCTACGAGAACTGGGCCGCTCAAGGCGGCGACTGGGGTTCCGCCGTCACCACCGTCCTCGGGGCCATGCAGCCCGAGGGTCTGCTCGGCATCCACCTGAACAGTCCGTACGCGTTCCCCGCACAGATCCCCGAGGCGCTCTCGCCCGAAGAGCAGAACGCCGTGGACACCCTCGCCCTGTACACCGGGGACATGGGTGGAGCGAACCACCTGCAAGGCACGAAGCCAGAGACGATCGGAATCGCCCTGGCCGACTCCCCGGCCGGCCAGGCAGCCTGGATCTACGACAAGTTCCAGTCCAAGACCGACAATCACGGGCTCGCCGAGGACGCCCTGACCACCGACGAGATCCTGGAC